>NZ_JALJDX010000188.1 GCF_022952855.1 Pseudomonas sp. RGM2987
GTCGACACTGATGTTGAGTGACAATCCGCCTTCGCGAGCAAGCCCGCTCCCACAAGGAGTCTGCGGTGTTTGGAAAGTCAGAGGCCCAGCAGTTGCAACCGCTGGCGCACCGACGCTTCGATTCCGGCTTCATCCAACCCGCATTCAGCCAGCATCTGCGCCGGCTTGGCGTGTTCGACGTAGATATCCGGCAGCCCAAGGTGCAGCACTGGCTTGAGGATATTGTCGCGAGCCAGGAATTCGCTCACCGCTGCGCCAGCGCCGCCCATGATGGCGTTTTCTTCGATGGTCACCAGCAGTTCATGGCTGCCGGCAATTTCGCGCACCAGCGCTTCGTCCAGGGGTTTGACGAAACGCATGTCCACCACGGTGGCGTCCAGGGTCTCGGCGACTTTCAGGGCTTCGGCCAACTGTACGCCGAACACCAGCAGGGCGGTCTGCTTGCCTTGGCGGCGGATCACGCCCTTGCCGATTTCAATCGGCTCCAGGCCAGGCTCGATGGTCGCGTTCGGACCGGTGCCGCGTGGGTAGCGCACCGCCGCCGGGCCATTGAACAGGTGACCGGTGGTGAGCATTTTGCGCAGCTCGTTCTCGTCGCTCGGGGTCATCACCAGCATGCCGGGGATGCAGCGCAGGAATGACAGGTCAAAGCTGCCGGCGTGGGTCGGGCCGTCTTCGCCCACCAGGCCTGCGCGGTCGATGGCGAACAGCACGTCGAGGTTCTGCACCGCCACGTCGTGCACCAGCTGGTCATAGCCGCGTTGCAGGAAGGTCGAGTAGATTGCCACCACCGGTTTGGCGCCTTCGCAGGCCATGCCGGCGGCGAGCGTCACGGCGTGCTGCTCGGCAATCGCCACGTCGAAGTAGCGCTGCGGGTAGCGTTCGCTGAAGGCTACCAGGTCCGAGCCTTCTTTCATGGCCGGGGTGATGCCCACCAGGCGCGGGTCGGCAGCGGCCATGTCGCACAGCCACTGGCCGAACACGCCGGAATACTTCGGCCCACCGGCCTTTTTCGGCGCGGCGGCGGGAGCATCCAGCGGTTCGAGCTTGGTGATGGCGTGGTAACCAATGGGGTCGACTTCCGCCGGGGCGAAGCCCTTGCCTTTCTTGGTCACCACGTGCAGGAATTGCGGGCCCTTGAGATCGCGCATGTTGCGCAGGGTGGCGATCAGCGTCGGCAGGTCGTGGCCGTCGATCGGGCCGATGTAGTTCCAGCCCAATTCTTCGAACAGCGTGCCAGGCACCAGCATGCCCTTGGCATATTCCTCGGTGCGGCGGGCGATTTCCCAGGCGCCGGGCAGGCGTGACAGCACTTTCTTGCTGCCTTCGCGCATGCTGGCGTAGGTGCGGCTGGAGAGGATCTTCGCCAGGTAGTTGGACAGTCCGCCGACGTTGCGTGAGATCGACATGTCGTTGTCGTTGAGGATCACCAGCATGTTGGCGTTGACTTCCGGCGCGTGGTTCAGTGCCTCGAAGGCCATGCCGGCGGTCAGTGCGCCATCGCCGATCACCGCAATCGCCTTGCGCTCGCTGTTTTGCAGGCGAGCGGCAATCGCCATGCCCAGGGCGGCGCTGATGGAGGTGCTGGAGTGACCGACGCCAAAGGTGTCGTACTCGCTCTCGGAGCGGCGCGGGAAGGCGGCGATACCGTCCTTCTGGCGCAGCGTGCCCATGCGCTCGCGACGGCCGGTGAGGATCTTGTGCGGATAGGCCTGGTGCCCGACGTCCCACACCAGCCGGTCGTCCGGGGTGTCGAACACGTAATGCAACGCGATCGTCAGCTCGATGACGCCCAGGCCCGCGCCGAAGTGCCCACCGGTCTGGCCGACCGTGTAGAGCAGCTCCAGGCGCAACTCATCGGCCAGGGTTTCCAGCTCGGCTTCACCCAGGCGACGCAGGCCGTCCGGTGTGTTGGCGCGGTCCAGCAGGGGCGTGGTCGGGCGCTTGCGGGGAATCTCTTGAAACGTCGTGGGCATCAGGCGAATCGTTATAGGTATAGAAAGAGGCGGCAGTTTACCTTATGCATCGCAAGCTGCCCACGCGTTGGCCGGAACTTGGCCGATACGCTGTCTACAGGGGTTGACCCCCGATCAACTGCGTCGTTCGACGATATATCGCGCCAGATCACGCAACGGTTCGGCTGCCGCGTCAAAGGGTCGCAGCGCGGCCAGGGCCTGGTCGCGCAGCTCCAGGGCGTAGGTTTTCGCGGCGTCCAGGCCAAGCAGGGCCGGGTAGGTCGGTTTGTCCCGCGCGATGTCGGCGCCCTGGCGTTTGCCCAGGGTCTGGGTATCGCTTTCGACGTCGAGGATGTCGTCCTGCACCTGGAACGCCAGGCCAATGGCCCGGGCATAGCTCTGCAAGGCTTGCAGCGTTTGGGCAGTGGCCCGGCCGCTGGCGAGGGCGCCGAGGCGCACGCTGGCCTCGATCAACGCGCCGGTCTTGTGCCGGTGCATGTATTCCAAGGCGTCCTGGTCCAGCTTCAGCCCCACCGAGCCGAGGTCGATGGCCTGGCCGCCGACCATCCCGGCGGGGCCAGCCGCCACGGCCAGGGCGCTGACCATGTCCAGGCGGATCTGCACCGGGCAATCGCTCAGGGCCGGATCCAGCAGGGCGCTGAAGGCCAGGCTCTGCAAGCCGTCGCCGGCGAGGATCGCGCAGGCTTCGTCGAATTTTTTGTGGGTGGTCGGCTGGCCGCGACGCAGGTCGTCATCGTCCATGGCCGGCAGGTCATCGTGAACCAGCGAATAAGCGTGGATCAGCTCCACCGCGCAGGCCGCGCCGTTGGCCTGTTCGGCCGCACCGCCCAAGGCTTCGCACGCGGCGTAGGCGAGCAGTGGACGTACGCGCTTGCCGCCGTTCATCACGCTGTAGCGCATGGCCTCGTACAAGCGCCCCAGCTCCGGGCTCGGGGCGGTGAAAAGGGTGTCCAGCGCAGCATTGACCCGGGCCTGGCTGCTGGCCTGATAAGCGTCGATCATTCAGGCTGTTCCGCGTCGAAAGGCTCTTCGCTCAACTCACCGTCGCGCTCAAGCAGCAACTGCACCTTCTGCTCGGCCTGGGCCAGCGCCGCCTGGCAGTCGCGAGTCAAGCCGATACCCTGCTCGAAGGCGGTCAGCGAGTCTTCCAGCGACAATTCGCCGTTCTCCAGCCGTTCGACCAGCGCTTGCAGGTCGGCCAGAGATTGTTCGAAATCCAGTGCAGCTTTTTTGCGGGCCATGGCGGCTATTCCGGTTGACTGTTAAACCGGCGCGACACTAGCAGACATGGGGTTTTGGGGCAAATCAGGGGCGGGGACAAATCATCTGAATCTGGACGCTCCGAACCTGTGGCGAGAGGATTTAGCGAAACGTCGCACCGCCCCGCTCGACTGCGAAGTAGTCGCAAGTAATGCTCACCTCACTTACCTGATCTACGCAGTGGTTGTTCTGGGGCTGCTACGCAGCCCAACGGGGATAAATCCCCTCGCCACGGTGTGTTCATCCAGTCGGATAGCTGATCCGATACCGCGTGCTGCGGCCTCCGCCAGGCATTCGCTCCAGGCAGCCTTTTTCCAGCAGCTCTGCCAGATGTCGGGTCGCCGTGGCCTTGGAGACTTTTGCTACTGCTTGGTACTGGGCCGCGCTGATGCCACCCTCGAAGCCTTTCTCGCCACCGTCGAGCATTCGGTTCAACACTTTGATTTGCTCAGACGACAGGGCGCTGGCGCGATGAACCTGCCAGAACCTCGCCTTGCCAAGTACCTTCTCGATCCGGGTGATGGCCTGTTGAAAGCTGCGTCGCAGGGTTTGCAGAAACCAGTCCAGCCAAGGGGTAATGTCCAGCGTGGCTTTCTGACTGGTTTCCAGAATCCGATAGTAACCGGACCGGTCCTCCAGAATGCTTGCAGACATGGCATGGAAACGGATTGCCTGGGCTTCCCCCTGGGCCAGTGCCAAGTCGGTGAGGGTTCGGGTCAGGCGGCCATTACCATCGTCAAACGGATGCAGGGTGACAAACCAGAAATGAGCAATGCCGGCACGCAGTAG
This sequence comes from Pseudomonas sp. RGM2987, assembly GCF_022952855.1. Taxonomy (GTDB): domain Bacteria; phylum Pseudomonadota; class Gammaproteobacteria; order Pseudomonadales; family Pseudomonadaceae; genus Aquipseudomonas. Next base: position 4,026 of record NZ_JALJDX010000188.1, read on the forward strand.
CGGATCGAGGTCAGCTTGATCACGACTGGCCTCGAACCAGTTGATGAAGGCCTGCAGTTGTTGCTCCAAACCTTGTCGTGGTGGTGCCTGGAAATGAACGGTTGGACGATCCAGTCGGCCCGAGACCACCTGCATCGGCTCATCGCCGCGCAGCGTGCCCACGCGGATCTGTCGGTGAGCAAGGTCACGTTCCGCATCTGGAAACAACCATGCGTGCCACTCAAGCAGTCGCTCCAGGGTCAGCGGTTGATCGACATGTCGGGTGGCGTCCAGCAACAGGTTGGCCAGGCCTTCGCTGCGTTGGCTGACCGGGCTGTCGTCAGCCTGTTCGAGGCCCAGGCGCCGGGCCAGTGATGAGCGCACGGAGCCTACATTCAGTTGTTCACCTTCAATCGCCGAAGAGGTCACGATATTTTGTAGCAATGCATCCAGCTCGTTTTGGGCGCTGAGCGAGGCCGTGACCGCGCCAGTCATTCCCAATAACTGGCCCTGTACCTGCACGCATTCACGCAGCAGAGGTGCCAGCGCTTCAGCTTGCCAGCGAAAGGCGGGCCAGTCGGGTTGTTGCCAGATCCAGTAAGTTGCCATGAGCGTGCCCAAAGACGGATGAGCCGAATAATAGCGCTATTCGGCTCATTTGATGAGCCGAATAACCGTCCTATTCGGCTCACACCACCCTCAGTACGTGATTTCCCACACAGATTCGCGAGTTCCCCGATTGTGAATAATTTGCCGAATCGCTAATCTTCGCGCCATCTACAGCCCCTTTGTAACGGGGCCTTCAGACGAAACCCGAATAATGACAAACAAGCGCCGAGGAAGGGCGCCGGGTTGCGTTGTGCATGGCAGGAGGCAGACGTGCGTTTTCTTTCATTGTTGATCGTGTTGCTGAGCGCGTCCCAAGCGTGGGCCGAGCCTTCGGCCGAGCTGTCTGAGCCGGTCGGTGGCTGGCGCTTCAACGGCTTGCTCGATCGCAGCGAAAATCCCCAGGTTGCCTATCCCACGCCGCCCATCGACCGTGGCGTGCAGCGCAATCGCACAATGATCGAGGGCCAGATCAAGGCCATGGGCACGATGCGCCAACCCCACAGCCTGGCGGTCAACGGCAATCCACTCAATCTTTATACCGACGAGCAAGGGCGTTTCGCCCGGCCGTATGCGTTCGGCGCCGGCTCCAACAGCGTCGAGGTGCGCAGCTCCGAGGGCAAGTCCCTCAAGCGGGTGCAGTTCTATGAAGCCAACAACCTGCGCACCCCGGCGCAAATCCGCGTGGTGCTCGGCTGGGATGATCCCAAGGCCGAGCTCGACCTGCATATCGTCACACCGGACGGCCAACATGCGTTCTTCGGCCAGCCGGCGCTGAGCAACGGCGGCGGCCTCGACCCGGATGGCGTCGATGGCCCCGGCCCCGAGATGTTCACCATGACTGCGCCGATGCACGGCACCTACCTGGTCTACGTGAACTATTGGGGCAACTACGGCGACGGCGGGTACAACTTCGACGAAACCAGCAACCAGAACGAGGTGATCACCTCGCAGATCAACCTGGTGCTCAATGAAAACACCGTCGATGAAAAACGCGAGACCTTCGTCGTGCCGCTGCGCGCCATTGGCGATCTGCTGCTGGTCAAGACCTTCAACTATTAAGTACTCCGCTCCACGGATGAATAGGCCCTTGTGAATATGAGCGACAACACTGCTTCCCCGACCACGCCGACACCTGTCGCTAAACCTGCGCGCCGCTGGCCGGCGCTGCTGATCGGGCTGTGCCTGGTGGCCGGTGTCGCCGCCGGCCTGGGCTGGTTCATGCACAAACCCAAGGCGCCACCCTCGGAGCTGGCGCTGGAAAAACTCGGCCTGAGCCGCCCTGACGGCCTGCTCGAAGCCCACTCCCTGAGCCAATTGCCCAAGGACCTGTTGGCGGTGCCGTTCCTCAAGGCCACGCTCACCGAGGATTTCGTCTTCTATTACGAAACCCACGCCGACCGCCTCGGGTTGATGGGCAGCCTGCGCCGGATCATCTACGAGCATGACCTCAAGTTGCAGGACAGCCTGATCGAAGAACTGCTCGACCAGCCGGCCGACGTGGCGCTGTGGCGCGGGGCCGATGGTCGTCTCAAGGACTTCCTGCTGGTGATGGATCGCGGCGGACTGGCCAAGGTGCTGGAGCCGCTGGCGAAAGTCGCGCTGGACGATACGCAGTTGAGCAAGCTCAGCGACCTGCGGGTCGGCGGCGATGACGTGACGCTGTACCAGCTTAGCTACAACGCCAGCAAATCCCTGGTCTTCGCCTCCCATGGCGACAAACTGGTGGTGTTGTCCAACCCGGCCAAACTCTACGACCCGGCCAATGGCCCATCGGAAGAGCGCGGCAGCGTGTCGACCACCGCCCTGGCCGCCCTGCTCAACGGCGACAAACTGTTCCCCGAAGCCTTCGGCCTGCCGCCCAAGGCGCCGGAGGTCAAGCAGCGCATTTCGGTCAACGCCAATGTGCTCGCCATGGGCTACCAGCGGTTCATCCCGAATTTCGCCGGGCTGCGCTTCGACATGGACGACAAGGGCTGGCACAGCTTCCTGGCGATGGACGAGCTGGAAAACCAGCCAGACTTCGACTTCAAGCCGATCTGGCAAGCCATGCCCATGGGCGCCAGCGCTTGCGTAGCCTTGCCTCTGGCCGCCGAACCGCAGAAACCGCTGCTGGTCAAACTCGGCGCCGACGAAAAGGCTGCCCAGGCCATGGTCGAGCACGTGGCCGGCGCAGCGGGCCTGTGCTGGTATGCCGACTCGCGCCTGTATACGCCGCTGCTGGTGGCAAGCCTGAACGACAGCGACGGCAAGCTCGACGCCGACCTGGGCAAACTGTTCGGCTCGATGGTCGGAGCCTACGAGAACAACGTCGCCGAACACGCATTCCCGGTGGTTGAAAAGCAGGAAGGCGCGATGCACCAGTGGCAGCGCCAGGTGAGCTCGAACTTTGGCCCGTACCTGGCCAAGGATTCGTTGCAACCCGACGCCATCACCGGCAAGGCATTCCTGCGGGTCAGCCTGGCGCGTCACGGTTCGACCTTGCTGTTTTCCCTGGACGACAAGCTGGTGGACAAGGCCCTCGGCACCCTCGACAAGCGTTTCCCGCCGATGGCCGACGTGGTGCCCAAGGACGTGCTGATGCCGATCTACTTCGGCCCGGACTCCATGGCGCAACTGATGCAACGTGAAACCCTCGACAGCTTGCCCCAGGACATGGAGCCGGTGTTCTACAACGCCGCGCAAACCTACCTGATCCCGAAACTGCGGACCCTCGGCGGCTACGGTAAGTACGCCCTGACCTTGCCTGAAGGCAGCGAGCCGGACGGTCATTGGCAGTGGCTGCCGCTGGAATGGAAAGCGCTGTGACAGGACTGATCCGCAACCTGGGACTGCTGGCATTGTTGCTGGGCGGCCGGGCGTTTGCCGTCGAGGCGCCGGAGCTGGACGTGCAGCAATCCCAGGTCTTTCGCGCCTGGTTCGTGCGCATTGCCGAAGAGCAACTGACCCGAGGCCCGAGCCCGCGCTGGTATCAGCAGGATTGTGCCGGGCTGGTGCGCTTTGCCGCCAACGAAGCGCTGAAGGTCCACGATGAAAAGTGGCTGCGCAGCAATGGCTTGTCCAACCGCTACCTGCCGCCCGAATCGTCGCTGACTGACGAACAACGGCGCCTGGCCCAGCAATGGCAGCAGGGCGGCGGCAAGGTCGGGCCTTATGTCAACGCCATCAAGCTGATCCAGTTCAACAGTCGCCTGGTGGGCCGCGACGTCGCCCAGGCGCGTCCCGGCGACCTGATGTTCTTCGACCAGGGCGACGACCAGCACCTGATGATCTGGATGGGCCGCTACATCGCCTATCACACCGGCACCACAACCCCTACCGACAACGGCATGCGCTCCGCAAGCCTGCAACAACTCATGAACTGGAAGGACACCCGATGGATACCCGACGCAGCCAACCCCAACTTCATCGGCGTCTATCGACTCAACTTTCTCTCCCAATGACCGGTGCCCGCATGCTGCGCTTGTGTTCGAAACTCCCCCTGCTGCTGGCCTTGTTGCTGGCACCTGTCGTCAACGCCGAAGACACGGTGGAGCCCAGCGGCTACACGCCGGTGTCCGGTGAAAGCTTCTTCCTGCTGGCCGACAGCAGCTTTGCCAGCGACGAGCAGGCCATGGTCCGCCTCGAAGCGCCGGGCCGCGACTACCGCCGGTTCCGCATGGAACCCTATGGCGGCGCCGATATCCGCGTCTATCGCATCGACAAACCGCTGGATTTCCTCAAGCGCCAGAAGAACCTGCACCGCGTGGTCAGCGACGGCCAGTTCAAGGGCGAAGGCCTGTCAAACACCCTCGCGTACCTGTGGGACAACTGGTATCGCAAGTCGCGCCGGGTGATGCAGCGGGCGTTCTCTTACGAGTCCCGCCAGCAAGTCACCGAAGAAGTCCCGGAGCTGAAAGTCGGTGATGCCCTGGTGGCACCGACTCCGTACGACGCACCGGCGCAGTTCGCCTTGATCCCGGGCCTGCCGGTGGTCAGCCAGTTCCGTTATCCACTGTGGCAGGCCAAGCCGATCCAGCCGCCGGCAGGCGTCAACCTGGCCGGTTCGTCCAGTGAGTTCGTCAGCGTCGCGCCGGGCAACGTCTACGTGCCACTGGGCCAGCTCAAGCCGGGCCTGTACCTGGTTGAAGCGCTGATCGGCAAATACCGGGCGACCACCATGGTCTTCGTCTCCAACACCGTGGCCGTGAGCAAGATTGCCGGCGACGAGTTGATGGTCTGGACCGCGCGCAAGCATGAAGGTCGTTCGGTGCCCAAGGTCAATGTGCTGTGGACCGACGGCCTGGGCGTGATGAGCAGCGGTGCCACCGACGAAGACGGCCTGTTGCGCCTCAAGCACGTTAGCCCGGAGCGTTCGTTCGTCATCGGCGAGGACGAGGAGGGTGGGGTATTCGTCTCGGAAAACTTCTACTACGACAGCGAGATCTACGACACCAAGCTCTACGCCTTCACCGACCGGCCGCTGTACCGGCCGGGGGATTGGGTGTCGCTGAAGATCGTCGGCCGTGAATTCAAGAACGCCCGTGATTCGGTGCAACCGGCTGCCGCCGACGTGAATGTCAGCGTGCTGGATGCCACCGGCACCGTGCTGCAGAACCTGGCCTTGAAGCTCGATTCCAAGGCCGGCACCCAGGGCCGTTTCCAACTGCCGGAAAACGCCGTGGCCGGCGGCTACGAACTGCGCTTCAGCTACAAAGACCAGCTCTACAGCAGCGCCTTCCGCGTGGCCGAGTACATCAAGCCGCACTTCGAGATCGCCTTGAACCTGGCCAAGCAGGATTACCGCACTGGCGAGCCGGTCAAAGGCAACCTGGTGTTGCTGTACCCGGACGGCAAGCCGGTGGTCAACGCTACCGTGAGCCTGAGCCTGCGGGCCCAGCAACTGTCGATGGTGGACAACGAGCTGCAATACCTGGGGCAATTCCCGGTCGAGCTGACCAGCAGCGAAGTGACCACCGATGACAAGGGCAACGCCACGCTTGACCTGCCCGCTGCCGACAAACCGAGTCGCTACACGCTCACCGTGTTTGCCAGCGATGGCGCGGCGTATCGGGTCAAGACCACCAAGGAAATCCTCATCGACCGTGGCGCGGCGAACTTCCGCCTGAGCGCCCGCCAGCGCTTCAGCGCTACCGGCGAGAAGGTTGCGTTCAGCTACAGCAACGAAGGTGCCAGCGAACAAAGCAAAGCCGTGACACCGGCCAGCTACGCCTGGGTACGGCTGGAAGACCAGAGCACTGGCGAAGGCAAGCTGACGGCCAAGGACAAGGGTTTCAGTGTCGCCTTCGAGCGTCCCGGCACCTACAACCTGACCCTCAAGGACGATCACGGCCGGGTCATCGGCGCCGCCGGTCACTCGGTGACGGGCGACGGCATCAAGGCCGTGCCGGGCACCGTCGAGATCGTCCTCGACAAAGCCGAATACAAGGCCGGTGACGAAGCCCTGGCACTGATCACCTTCCCGGAGCCGGTCAGCGATGCGCTGCTGTCCCTGGAGCGGGACAAAGTCGAGGCCACGGCGCTGCTGTCCAAGGGCGGCGACTGGCTGAAAATGGAAAAACTCAGCGACACTCAATACCGCGCACGCATCTCGGTGAAAGACGCTTTTGCGCCGAACATGACCTTCTCGGTGCTGTATACCAAGGGCGGTCAATACAGCTTCCAGAACGCCGGTATCAAAGTCGTGGCGCCGCAGGTCGACGTCGCTGTGGTCACCGACAAAGCCACCTACCGGCCGGGCGACACGGTCACCGTGGACCTGAGCACCCAGTTCGCCGGCAAGGCGATCCCGGCGCACCTGACCGTCAGCGTCGTCGACGAAATGGTCTACGCGTTGCAACCGGAAGTGGCGCCGACCATTGACCAGTTCTTCTACCACCCGCGCCGCAACAACGTGCGTACCAGCGCCAGCCTGTCGTTCATCAGCTACGACGTGGCCCTGCCGGGCAGCCCTGGCGCACCGGGCAAGGCCAACCGCAGCGAGCGCGGGGTCAAGGTGCTGGAGCGACCACGCCGTGAAGACGTCGACACCGCCGCCTGGCAACCGGAGTTGATGACCGACGCCAATGGCAAGGCGCGCTTCACCTTCAAGATGCCGGACTCCCTGACCCGCTGGCGCATCACCGCCCGGGCCATCTCCGATGACGGCCAGGTCGGGCAGAAGAAACAATTCATCCGTTCCGAAAAACCGCTGTACCTGAAGTGGAGCGGCCCGACCCGTTTCCGCAGTGGTGACAAGCCGCAACTGGGCCTGTTCGCCTTCAGTCAGTCCGAGAAGCCAGTGGCGACTGAGCTGCTGATCCGTTACGCCGGCACCGAACAACGGGTGGTGGCGCAGCTGAAAAACGGCATCAACTACGTGGCGTTGCCGGCCCTGGCGCTGGCCAGCGGTGACCTGAGCGTGCAGTTGCAGGTCAACGGTGAGACCCAGGACTCCCTGGCCGTGCGCCTGAACGCCAGCGGCAACGGTTGGCAAGTCACCCAGAGCCAGCGTCTCGACGTGGCGAGCGGTGACACGCCGTTGTCCTTGCCGGCCGACGCCAGCGATATCCGCCTGCGCCTGGACGACAGCCCGCAAGCGCTGTTCCGTTCGGCCCTGGATGACTTGCTCAGCTACCCCTACGGTGGCGTCGAGCAGACTGCCAGCCAGTTGCTGCCGTTGAGCATCGCCTACCCAAGCCTGGCGTCGAACCCGCAGGTTCGCGACCGCTTGCGCCTGATCATGCAGAACAGCCGCTTGCGCCTGGTGCAGATGGCCGGTCCGTCGGCCGCCTTCACCTGGTGGGGCCAGGATGGCGAGCCGGATGCGTTCCTCACCGCCTACGCCTATTACGCCGACTGGTACACCAGCAAGGCCCTGGACGTCAGCCTGCCGCCGGAGCACTGGCAGCGGGTGCTGGAAACCTACGCCAAGCAGGCCGGTGACACGCCGCTCTTGCAACGTGCGCTGATCCTGTCGTTCGCCAAGCAGATGCAACTGCCGGTGAACACCTTGCTCAGCGGCTTGATGGAGGACCTGTCGAAGGCCGGCACAGGTGGCACCGAGAGCGTGATGGACGGCGGCGAAGACAGCCTGATCATCAACGCGCCGGATTCGGCCCTTGGCCTGGCGAGCGCTCGCGTGTTGACGGCTTCCCTGGCCAAGCAAGTGAAAGTGCCACTGCCGGACGCGTTCAATCGCCAACTGGATGCCGCGCAACAGCAACTGGCGGTCAGTTCCGAACCGTTCGCCGAAGCCTTGCTGCTGTCGTTGCAATCCTTCGACCAGGCCCGTGCCAAGGCCCTGCTGGAGCGTGTCTTGCCACAGCAGTCCACCCTGGAACGTGCCCTGGCCCTGAGCTGGTTGCAACGCAGCATCGAGCAAGCCGCGCCGGCGGTCACCCTGGCGCCGGGCGAAGGCTGGAAAGCCAAGCAAGGTCCGACCGGTGAAACCTACTGGCAATGGCAGGGCGCGCAGGTCCCGACCCTGCTGACCCTGAGCGGTGCGCAGGAACGTCCGTTGCAAGCGGCGCTGAGCTTCCAGAGCCAGCAACCGCCGCTGGCGTCGATGGCAGTGTCCATCACCCGTCGCCTGTCGCGACTGGTGCCGGGCGACGAGGCCTTCACCTTCAAGCTCGAACCGGTGGGCAACAAGCCGTTGTCCAGCGATGCCCTGTACCTGGATGAAGTGATCATCAACAGCAAGGCACCGACGCCGCTGCGCTACGGCATGCTGGAAGTGCCGTTGCCGCCGGGCGCCGATGTGGAACGCACCACTTGGGGTATCCAGTTGATTGGCAAGGCTGACAGCGAGCCGACGTCCCTGGAGAAAGCCCGCTTCGAGCCGGGCCAGATGGCCTACGCGGTGCCGGTGGATGCCCTGAGCGGCGAACTGCGCCTGCGGCACTTGGTGCGTTTCTCTCAAAAGGGACAATTCAACTTGCCGCCGGTGCGCTTCACCCAGGTCTACGCGCCGCAGAACCAGGCGCGGGAACAGAAACCGGCGCTCGGTCAGGTGACGGTCAACTGACATGCGCAGGCGGTGGGTTGGGTGGTTGCTGTGCTTGATCCCTGCGCTGGCGACAGCGCAGGACGAGCCGTTGCGCCTGGCGTTCGACGGGCAGTTGCTGCGAGTGAGCCAAACCCAGGTGCTGGATCGCCAGCCGCTGCCTGACTCATTGCAGGCGCCGTTGGGCAGCCTGTGGAAGCTGTTTGTCTACGCCTGGCTGGTGGACACCAATGCCCGCGAGCCGGCTTATGAGTGTCGCGGTGAGTCGAAAGAAGAGGTCTATTGCTGCAACGCCGGGCAAAGCATCGGTCGCGATCAGGCGCTGGTGAAATCCTGCGGCTTGTACTTCGAACCGCAGCGCCTGGGCCTGACGACCAATAGCTGGCGCGACTACTGGCAGGCCGCCCGTCAGGCGCCGACGTGGCTGGCGGACCTGTCGACCTTGCAACCTCAAACCCAGGTGCCGGTCGCGGAACTGCTCAAGGCGCTGGCAACCTTGCCGGCCCAGGATCAGGCCCGCCGGGTGCTGCTGGACGTGGTCCTCAACGCGGCGGACGGGCGACTGGTCGGAGAATTGGGCAGCCGCTTGCGGGTCAAGACCTGGAGCTGGCTGGGTGACCAGGGGCCGGCTTCGCGCCAAGGAGGTTTTGCCGGTTGGCTGGCCGACGGCACCCCAGTGTGGGCGGGTGGGCGAGGCACCAGTCAGCAGGTCCTGAAGGTCTACGCAGAGGGCCTGGCAGCGGCATTGCCGTCGCGCTGGCCGGCGGAAACCGGGCGCTGCGTCGAGGTTGGCTTGTTCGCCCGCTATCCGTTGCAGCGGGTGATGGCGGGTGAGCGTCCGGCCACACCAGGTCAGTTGCGCGGCGATTACCGCGTTGAATTCAGCAACGGCAACCGCCTGGGTATCCACAGCGATGGCGAGCTGTTCCTGACGCCCGGCAAACTGGTGGCGCGACTGGATCGGGAAGAGTACGTCGCCCGGGTCCTGCAACGCGAGGCGAAGGCAGAGCCGGTCGAGGCCGCCAAGGCGCTGGCCGTGGCGATTCGCACTTACCTGCTGCAAAACGCCCAACGCAATGGCGACTGCCTGAGCATCGACGACAGCAGCCATCGCCAACGCGTCGCGCCTCGCCCGGCTGCGCCTGAAACCCGCGCCATTGCCGCCTGGACCAGCGACCTGGTGCTGGCCGGCACCGACGTCACCTATCACTCCGACCAGGCCGGTCCCGACAAGCTGTCCTGGCTGCAAGCGGTGGAACAGGCCAACGCCGGCCAGCGTTACGACGCCATCCTGCTGCACGCCTACCCCCGCGCCAGCCTCAACCGCTGGGACAATCCGGTGGCGTCCTGCGAAGCGTTGCCCGCCGCCCAGGATTGGCTGCTGAAACAGCGACGTGGCTGGCGCTCGCGGCTGGAAAGCGAGGTCGGCTACAACGAAATCAGCGCTTTCGCTGTCTGCCGCGTCGCCTTCGGCCGGCCCTATGTCGACCGCGAGCGCCAGCGCATCTACGTGCGTGGCGTGCTGTCGCTGCAAGACCGCCTCGACCTGACACATGAATACCTGCACCTGGCCTTTGAAGCGCATCCCAATGGCCAGGACGAAGAATATATCGAAGGGCTCGCCCGTCACCTCTTGCTGGAATAGACCATGACACTCCGTTATCCACAGGTCTTGCTGTTGCTCTGCGCCCTGACCGCGTTGCCACAGGCCTACGCCGCCGACAACATCAAGCTCGACACCCCCATCGGCGGCTGGCGCAGCGGTGCGCCGGGCGGCGAGGGTGAGAACTACAGCCAGACCGTCAACTATCCGGCCTCGTCGGTGAATACGCCCCTGGGCCAGGCCGACACCGCCCGCATTCGCGGCCAGATCAAGGCGGCGCCCAAGGACAGCAGAGAGCCGGGCAAGCTGATCGTCAACGGCATGAGCATGCCGTTGAAGCTCGATGCCCAAGGGCGTTTCGACCGACCATATTCGTTCCCCAACGGCAGCAACAGTGTCGAAGTGCGCAGCCCCGATGGCCAGCACCGGCATCGCACGCAGTTTCTCAATACCAGCGGCGGCGCCACCCCGGCCAAGCTGCGGGTACTGCTGACCTGGGACAGCGACGGCACCGACATCGACCTGCACCTCGTCACCCCGGATGGCGCCCACGTCTGGTACGGCGACCGCGTCGCCCCCAACGGCGCCGCCCTCGACATCGACGTCACCACCGGCTACGGCCCGGAAATCGCTTCCATGCCGGCGCCGATCAAGGGCCAGTACCTGGTGTATGTGAACTACTTCGGCGGCGGTTACCGCAATGTCTCGGATGATGAGGACAGTGAAGGAGGTGAAGAGGGCGAAGAAAGCGCCGGTCGGCAGGAACCCGAACAAGCCCTGACCACCGCGCAAGTCACCATCATCACCGAAGAAGGCACCCCGAACGAGAAGATGGAGACCTTCGTCGTGCCGATGCGGGCGGTGGGGGAGCTGACGTTGGTCAAGAGCTTTAGCTATCCGTAAGGCTGCCCACCATCCCCGTGGCGAGGGAGCTTGCTCCCGCTGGGTCGCGAAGCGGCCCCAAAAGAATAGGCCTGCTGCGCAGTCCAGCGGGAGCAAGCTCCCTCGCCACAAGAGCCGATGCGAGCATCGGTCCACAAGGGTTTTACCATTCAGATGCGAGTGGCAAAAAAATCTCACGCGTGAGCTATTGTGGGCTCTGAAGATTAGGGGTAGTGTCTCTCACGCGTGAGTTTTTCACAGTGGGGTCAGCAGCATGCAATCCAGCTCTCCGACCGACCTGCCTGATGGGTCTGTCACCGATTCAACGAGCCTTAAGGGAGAGCGCTCCAAACCTGCCGCGAAGAAACCGTCGAGCTTCTACATGAAGCAGATGCGCGCGGGCCTGAGTGCCGCCGGGTATGTGAAACACGAGGCTTGGGTGCTTCCCGAAAATCGAAGCCTGCTCAAGCAGATGGAGAAACAGCTACGCCAACCGATTCTGGCTGGCTCATTCATGTCGGAGGATTACATGAGCGCAGGTAATAACTGGAACATCGATCGCCTCTACAGCGCCCTTCAGGCTCTGGACGAAGTGGTTGCCAATGACATCACCCTTTCCCTCGTCCAAGGCTCCGAGTCCAGCATCAAGCTGGAAATGAACGATTTCGGTGGCTTGCCGATTTACATCGCCGTGGTGGGTGACCAGATCATCGTCGACACCGTGCTGGTGGATGTCGAATCGATCAACGATGTCGCCGCTTTCAACGACGCGGTCCTGCGCAGCCGGGAACTGTTCCCGCTGTCCTCGATCGGCATCGAGTCCATGCCCAACGGGCAAGTGGTCTACAACATGTTCGGCGCGTTGAGCTCCGACTCCAGCCTGACCAACGTGGTGACCGAGGTCAAAACCCTCGTCGACAACGTCCAGCGCGCCAGCGAAGCCTTCGAACGCTTCTTCAACTAATTCGCCGAACAGGAACCTATCCAATGACACAGTCCATCTGGAGCAAATTGTTCACCGCGCTGCGTGGCGGTGCCAACGAAGTCGGCGAATCGATTGTCGACCAACAGGCCCTGCGCATCCTCGACCAGGAAATCCGCGACGCCGACAGCGCGCTGGCAAGCGCCAAGCGTGAGCTGGTGACCATCATGGCCAAGCACAAGCTGTCCACCGACCGCGTTGGTGAGTACAACGCCAAGATCAAGGACCTGGAGTCCAAGGCCCTGGCCGCGATCCAGGCCAACCGCGAAGACCTGGCGCTGGAAGTGGCCGAAGCCATTTCGACCGTGACCAACGAACTGGAAGTCGAGCAGAAGCAGGCGGCTGAGTTCGGCACCTACGCCGAGAACATGCGCAAGGACATCACCAAGGCCGAAAGCCGTATCAAGAGCCTGCGCCAGCAAGTGGACATGGCCAAGGCCCGTGAAAGCGTGCAGAAAGCCCAGGTCAGCGCCTCCATCGCCAGCGGCGGCGCCAATGGCAAGCTGGAAACCGCCGTCGGCACCCTCAACCGCCTGCAAGCCAAGCAGCAGCAACGCGCCGCCGAACTGCAAGCCCAGGACGAACTGGCCGACGCCTCCACCGGCAACGACCTGGAACGCAAACTGCGCGAGGCCGGTATCACGCCGAACGAAGGCAGCGCCAATGCAATCCTGGAGCGGTTGAAGAAAAAATCGGCGGAGTAATCCGACGAGCGTTCGCAGTACCCGTGGCGAGGGAGCTTGCTCCCGCTGGACTGCGCAGCAGGCCCATTCGATTGGGGCCGCTCCGCGTCCCAGCGGGAGCAAGCTCCCTCGCCACAATGGTGCACACGTTTGTCGGATCTAATTGTTGTGCAGCTACTTTTATCTGCGCCGCGCAACGGGTTTAATGCTGTCCGGTCAGCGCATTCGATGTCATTCAGACATCAGCACGGTGACCCACCAGGAACCAAGCCCCACGGAGTCAGGGACGCAATGTCGATCTTCCTTTTGTTGCGCACCTACGCAGCGTCCTTTTTCCATCGGTTCGGCTGGGCGGGCCTGGTCATTGCACTGGGCGTGCACCTGTCCACGGCTTGGATCGGCCTGGTGCTCCTGGGCGAGCAGCACCTCATTGCTGCCGCCACATTCACTTACTTCTATCTCACCACCACGCTCACCGTCGGCTACGGCGACCTCGCGCCACAAACGGCGGCGGGACGGATTTTCGTGGCGACCTGGGTCATGCTCGGGGGCATTGCGCTGCTGACGGCGGCCATCGGCAAAACCACCAGCAGCGTCATCGATGTATGGAGAAAAGGCATGAAGGGCAAAGGCGATTTCACTGGCAAGACCGGCCACACCGTGCTCATCGGTTGGGAAGGGGCGTCCAGCGAGCGGGTCATCGAATTGCTGCTCCAGGACGAAACGTCCAATGACAACCTGATCGTCATCTGCGACTGCGATCTGGAAGAAAACCCCATGCCCGGCAAGACCACCTTCATCAAGGGCGAGAGCCTGTCCTCGGTGGCGCTTTTGCAACGTGCCGGCGTACCGGGGGCCGAACGGGTCCTGGTGCGCACCCATTCCGACGACCTGACCCTCGCTACGGTGCTGGCGGTCAACCAACTGGGCCCGGTCGGGCATGTGGTCGCCCACTTCAACGACAGCGAAATCGCCGCCCTCGCCAGTGCCTACGCGCCGAGCCTGGAATGCACCTCCAGCATGGCCATCGAAATGCTGGTGCGAGCCTCCCAGGATCCGGGCTCCTCGGTGGTCATCAACGAACTGCTCTGCGTCGGCCAAGGCGCCACTCAGTACCTGATGAAACTGCCCGACACATTTGAAGCGACGTTCGGCGACCTCTACACCCGGATGAAAGCGCAACACAACGCTACGCTTATCGGCTATCGCGCCAAAGGCGCCCGACAGCCGTCGATCAACCCGCCCGGCGCAACTCGCGTCGAGGGCGGCGAACTCTTCTACATCGCCTCCACGCGTCTCAAGGAAATCTCCAATGGGATGGTTTAAACAGTTGATGGGGCTTGAAGCCCCGAATGCGAGCAAGAGCCCGAGCGCCAGCGACAGTTTGCCGGTCGTCGGGCCGCTGGGCCTGGCCTCCGGCAAGCAGGTCACGTTCGATGCCACGCTCAAATTGCTGCTCGACGGCAACAGCGCGGTAGTCATCCCCGGTTCCCAGCAGGTCTGGGCCCTGGGCGTCGTCGACCTCGGGCAGTCGAACTGGCTGTCGCGTTGCTACATGAATGACGAAGACTACTGGCTGCAAGTGCACACCAGTGGCGACATCGTCGGCCAGGTCGAGTCGGTGATCCTGTTCAATTACCTCAGCTACGTCACCATCAACAGCGAAGCCGAGCTGCGCCGCCTGGCCGGCCCTGAAAGCCTGATCGGCCTGCCGACCTACACCCACAACGGTGTCGAATACCACCGGGAATGGGGCACCGAGCCGGGCCAGACCGAACTGGTGGCGTTGAGCGAGCGCGTGAGCAATCCCGAGGAATCCTACAGCGTCGAGCACCGTTCGATGCTGTACGCCCGCGACACCGGCCTGACGGATCGCCGGGAGTTCCTGCTGTTCTCTGTAGAAGAAGACGCCGAAGGCACCATCAGCTTGAGCACGTCGCTGGGCATTTCGCTGTACACCACTGACCTGAACACTTTTTGAACAAGGATAAAGTCCATGCTTGAAGCGCTCTCCGTTTCCCTGAACAAGCCCGCCGTGCTCGGCTTCGTTCTGTACATCCTCGGCGCCGCCGTGCTGTTCGCGCTGTTCCAGTTCATCTACACCCGTATTACGCCGCACAAGGAATTCGAGCTGATCCGCTCGGGCAATGTGGCGGCGGCCATCGCCCTGGGCGGTGCGATCATTGGTTTCGCCATCCCGGCCAGCAACGTGATTGCCTACTCGGTCAGCATCCTCGACTTCGTGGTCTGGGCGGTGATTGCCGCGTTCGTCCAACTGCTGGCCTTCCTGGTGACCAGCCTGGTGCTCAAGGGTGCTTCGGAGCGCATCAAGAAGGGTGAGATCGCTGCGGGCATCTATATCGCGGCGGTGGCCATCAGCGTCGGCATGTTGAATGCCGCGTGCATGACGCCGTCCACGAACTGATCGCGCCTGGAGACCCCGATGAAACGAAGCAAGTACGTTCAGCTCTCGCTGGCTGCGTCGGTCGCCATGGCGATATCCGGTTGCGGGCCAACGGAAAAAACCTACCCGTTGCAGAAGAAGTACAACTTCCAGTCGGTGCAGCAATGCGTCGATGAAAAGCTGCCGGTGGATGTCTGCTCGGACGCGTTCATGAACGCCATGGCCGAGCACCGCCGTATTGCCCCGGTGTACGACAACCAGGCCGACTGCGATGCCGACTTCGTCGCCGACTGGTGCCAACAGGACTCTACCGGCAAGTTCATCCCCAAACTGGGTGGCTTCGAACTGACCGCCAAGGGCGAAGTCACGCAGTCCGAGGTGGACGCCGCGGCGGCCCAACTGCCGGCATCGGAAGCGACCACCGGTGGTTCGGGTTTCTCCGGTGGCAGCCTGCTGACCGGATTGCTGATCGGCAATATGTTGAGCAACAACCGCAACAGCTATTACTCCGAGCCGGTCTACCGTTATCGCGATGATCGCGGCGGCTTCGGGTCCTCGACGCTGGCCCAGCGCGTCGAGAAGGGCTCGACCTTCACCAAGTCGAATCAGGCGCGCTATGGCAGCTACACCGACACGGTTCGCTCCGCCAACAAGTCGATCTCCGTCGCCTCGTCCACCTCTCGCGGTGGTTTTGGCAGCAAGGCCAGCGCCCGCAGCGGTTGGGGTGGTTCCAGCAGCAGCTTCGGCGGCTGAGGACCGAGGCCATGAAGAAGATCCATTGCGCCGAACGCCCGGACTGGAAACAGACCGCCGAGAGCCTCGGCTTCCTGTTCCATACCATCGACGGCGAACCCTACTGGGACGAGAGCGCGTACTACCAGTTCACGCTCAAGCAGATCGAGGACGATCTGGAGGACCCCACCACCGAGATCCATGACATGTGCATGGACCTGGTGGCCCGCGTGGTGCAGAGCGAAGAATTGCTGGAGCGCCTGAGCATTCCCGCGCCGTTCTTCGACCTGGTGCGCAGCTCGTGGCTCGAAGGCCACCCGCATCTGTACGGGCGCATGGACTTCTCCTACAACGGCACCGGCCCGGCCAAGCTGCTGGAACTCAACTACGACACGCCGACCAGCCTGTACGAGGCGGCGGCGTTCCAGTGGGGCTGGCTGGAGCAATGCCTCGAGCGCGGTCTGCTGCCGGCCCATGCCGACCAGTTCAACAGCATCGACACCAAGCTGCACCAGGCCTTTGCCCAATTGCAGATTAAGCAGCCGTTCTACTTCGCCTCGATGAAAGACTCGGTCGAAGACAAGGGCACCACCGACTACTTGCGCCTGATCGCGGAGAAAGTCGGTATCGAATCGCGGCACATCGACATCGAGGACATTGGCCTGAACAGTGAAGGCCGTTTCGTCGATCTGCAAGAGCGCTGGATTCCCCACCTGTTCAAGCTGCACGCCTGGGAGTTCATCTTCCACGAACCATTCGGCGCGGCGATTGCCCAGAGCGATACGCAATTCTTCGAGCCGGCGTGGAAGTCGATCATCTCCAACAAGGGCATTCTGCCGCTGTTGTGGGAGCTCAACAAAGGCCACCCGAACCTGCTCGCCGCGCACCTGGACACCGACCCTGGCAAAGCGGTGCCCAAGGGCTGGGTACGCAAGCCGTACTTCTCCCGTGAAGGGGCGAACATTGAGCTGCAGACTGCCGATGGCTTGATCGTCAAGGAAGACGGCCCGTACACCGACGCCCCGTTCATCCTCCAGGAATTCGCGCCGCTGCCCCGGTTTGGCGACAGCTACACGCTGATCGGTTCGTGGGTCATCGGCGACCAGGCGGCCGGCATCGGCGTACGGGAAGACAACAGCCTGATCACCAAGGATTCGAGCCGGTTCCTGCCGCATTTGATTCTGGATTGAGTGGGTTGCTGCACAGAAATTTTTGTGGCGAGACAGCTTTTGTGGCGAGGGAGCTTGCTCCCGCTGGGCTGCGCAGCAGCCCCTCTCCAAGTTTAATTTGGCTTGCCTGACACACCGCAGTGCCTGGTTTTGGGGCTGCTTCGCACCCCAGCGGGAGCAAGCTCCCTCGCCACGGAATATTTCACCGTCTGTCGCTTCTGCGGAATTCCCTCGCTCCCTACCCAGTCGATTTCTAGAGAGACTCGTACCTGCGAAGGAGGCCATTCATGCGCGTCCACCATCTGAACTGCGGTTGTATGTGCCCGGTGGGCGGGGCGTTGTTCGATGGCTACAGCCGAGGGCTGACGGCGTGCCTGGTGTGCCACTGCCTGCTGATCGAGACCGACACCAACGGCCTGATCCTGGTGGACACCGGCTTCGGCCAGCGGGATATCCAGACGCCCCAACGCTTGAGTCGCTTCTTCCGGGTGTTCAACAACATCCAGTTCGAGCATCGCCTCACCGCGCTGGAACAGGTCCGGCGCCTGGGTTTCGATGCCCACGACGTGCGGCACATCCTGCTGACTCACCTGGACTTCGATCATGCCGGCGGGCTCCAGGATTTTCCTCAGGCGCGGGTGCATGTCATGCGCGACGAGATGGCGGTGGCGCGCTGCGCCGAGAGCTGGATCGCCCGCAGACGCTTCCAGGCACGGCAGTGGCAAGGTGTGGACAGTTGGGAGTTCTACGCGCCGGAGGGCGACACCTGGTTCGGCTTCGACTCGGTGCGGGCACTGATCGGGGCTGAAGACGAGGATATCTTCCTGGTGCCGCTGCACGGGCACACCGCCGGCCACGCCGGGATCGCCCTGCGCACGCCGGACGGCTGGATGCTGCACGCCGGCGACGCGTATTTCTTCCACGACGAAGTCCACCAACCCGAACGCCATTGCCCGCCGGGCATGCGCTTCTATCAATGGATGATGGACACCGACCGCCCGGCGCGGATGCACAACCAGAATCGCCTGCGGGAGTTGGCCCACAGCCATGAGCAGAAGCTGGAAATCTTTTGCAGCCACGACGCCCGCGAATGGGAACGGGCGATGGGCCAGGCGAATACCGTGCGGACGGATTCGAGTATCCGGCAGGTGTAATCTGGTACTGGACCAATAACCACCAAACAAGGGCCATGCGCGGGTTTTGTGGCGAGGGGATTTATCTGTGGCGAGGGGATTCATCCCCGTTGGGCTGCGCAGCAGCCCAGAAAAGCAGAAAACCAATCGCCAGTTACACCACTATGGCCGTTATAGGGGGCTGCTTCGCAGCCCAGCGGGGATAAATCCCCTCGCCACAGGTTGCATCAACTGCGATGGTGTTCAGGTCCACCAATACCGAACCAGATGAAAGAAAATCGGCGCAGCAAAGCACACCGAGTCCAGGCGGTCGAGCATGCCGCCGTGGCCTTCGATCATGTGCCCCCAATCCTTGACGCCACGGTCGCGCTTGATCGCCGACATGACAATGCCGCCGGCGAACCCCAGCAGGTTGATCAGCAAGGCGATGAGGAATGACTGCCACGGATTGAACGGCGTGATCCACCACAACGCGCCGCCGATCAGCGAGGCCAGCAGGATGCCGCCGGCAAAGCCCTCGACGGTTTTCGACGGTGACAGGTTCGGCGCGATCTTGTGTTTGCCGAACAACTTGCCGCACACGTACTGCAACACATCCGACAGTTGCACGACGATCACCAGATAGGCGATCAGCAGCAGGTTGCGGCCCTCGAATCCGGCGATGTCCAGCGTCAGCAGCGCCGGCACGAAAGAGATGCAGAACACCGCGATCATCAAGCCCCACTGAACCTTCGAGGCGCGTTCCAGAAAGTGCGTGCTGTCGCCGCCCAGGGACGCCAGGATCGGCAGCAGCAGGAACACGTACACCGGGATGAAGATCGAAAACAGCCCGTACCAGTCGGAGTAGATCAGCAGGTATTGCAGCGGCAGCGCCAGGTAGAACGCGGCCACCAGCGCCGGATAGTCACTGCGTCGGGTCGGCGTCAGGGTCATGAATTCCCGCAGGGCGTAGAACGACACCGCATAGAACAACAGGATCACCGCCGCGTTGCCGAGCCAGAATGCGATGCCGATCACCAGCACCATGACCCACCAGGCATTGATCCGGGCGTTGAGGTTATCGATCACCGAATTCGGCGTGCCCTTGGTCTTTTGCTTGAGAATGAAACCGACCAGCGAAGCCAGCACCAGAATGGCGCCGATGCCGCCGAACAACATCAGGGTATATCGATCCATATCAGACGTGCTCCGGGGCCAGTGCCAGCAGCGCGGCGCGGCTGCGTTCGAGAAATTGCTCTTTGCTTTCACCCTCTTCGATGCACAAGGGCTTGCCGAAACTGGTGGTGCACAACAGCGGCAAAGGCAACACCCGGCCCTTGGGCATGACCCGGTTGAGGTTCGCGATCCACACCGGGATCACCTCGACCTCGGGATGGCTTTTCATCAAGTGATAGATCCCGCTCTTGAACGGCAACAAACCCTCGTCGGGGTTGCGCGTGCCTTCGGGGAAAATGATCAGCGAGTCGCCGTTTTCCAGGGCTTCGAGCATCGGTTGCAACGGGTTATAGGAAGGATCCTTGCGCTCGCGGTCCACCAGCACGCCGTTGAACACCCGGGTGATGATGTAGCGGCGCAGCGGACTCTTCTGCCAATAGTCGGCCCCGGCCACCGGGCGGGTGAGCTTGCGCAACGCCGGCGGCAGCGAGGCCCAGAGCAGAACGAAATCGCCATGGCTGCTGTGGTTGGCGAAGTAGATCCGCTGCACCGGCTGCGGCGCGCAACCGAGCCACAGGCTACGGGCGCCCGTGACCATGCGGGCGGCGGAGGTGATGAGGTTGGCGACCACGGGTTCGAACATGAGGATTCCTTATCCCGAGAATTTAAACAGCGACGCACTTCTTGAGTAGAACAGACCGTGGCGAGGGAGCTTGCTCCCGCTGGGCTACGAAGTAGCCCCACCCTGAGGTCACCGGTTGTACCGGGTATTTGGGAGGGCTTTGCCCTCCAGCGGGAGCAAGCTCCCTCGCCACAAAAACAGCATTTGTCTTCAGGTGTTGGTTAAGCAAAAACTAGGTCTGGAAGGCTAGCCAGGGGCTGCTCAAGATAAAGCCCAGCGTCAAGATAACTTGCGCGGCCAGCAGCAGCGATTGCCGACGTAACAGCCGCAACGCGCCATGGCTGCGTTCGGTCCAGAGTCGACCGCCACGCTCGGCCGGTTGCAAGCCTAGGGCGCTCAGGGCCCGGTCCAATGCCTCTGTGCGCTCGGCCAATGGCTGGGTGCCGTCGGCCACGCGCTGGAACAGATCGGCATCGAACGCCACGCGCAACGCCCAGTATTTTTGCAGTACGCCCAGGGTGAACAGCACGGCGCTGAACAGCAGCAACCAGGGGTCCATCCGACCCAACAGCCACTGACCTAATCCCAGCAGCGCCGCCAACAGGGTCAGGCCGGTGGAGAACTGATCCAGCGAATGGCCCCGGCGCAGTAGGCTCGCCACGGCGTGCAGCTGCATATCACTGCTCATGGAGATAGCCTTGGCGTAGTTGCTCCAGCGCCTGACGGTGCGGCTGATGCAACACAATACGCGGGCGAACGCGTTGGAGTTGCACAATCGCCGCGTCCACGCTCGCCGCCCGGCCGCTGTGCAGCAACCAGGCGAGCACTGCCGTGGCGCTACGCGAATAGCCCAGCGCGCAGCAGACCAGCACCGGCCCGTGTTGACGCAGGCTCTCGATAGCCCGGGCGGCCTCAAGACATTGCTCGGCGGTCGGCGCGGTGAGGTCGAGCACCGGCAACGATCGATAGGCGATCCCGGTACTGTCCATGGACATTTCGGCACACAGATCGAGCACCCCGGTAAAGGCGCTGTCCTTCAATTCCAACGGCGTGGGAATCCGCCCCAGCCAGACGTTATCCGTCACGTGATCCGGCAGCGGGTGCTTACGCGTCCACCAGCGGGAATTGATCCAGGCCGCGGCGAGATAGGGCGCCAACAGCCAGCGCACCGCCGGGCTCAGTTGGCCATCGGCACGTTTCTGAAAGCCACTGGCATCGAACAACAGATAGTTCAGCGCCACCCACAGCACCGCAACCGCCGGCCAGATCAACCACAGCCACGCGCCGCCGAAGGCAAACGCCGGGATGAACAACGCCGCAGCGCCCAAACCATACCGCAATGCCAATTGCAGGCGGCTGCGGTCAGCCGTCAGGCGAGCACTTTGCAGCGGGCTCGGCCGGTCCAGCGGCCACAGCCAGACACACAACCAACCGGCCAACGCACCGGTGGGCAGGTCAATGAAGTGATGCTGATAAGTCGTCAGCACCGACACGCCAATCAGCGCGAACCAGCCGTGCATCAGCCAGCGCCAGAACCCTTGCAGGTGCCGCTGATAGCAGACCCAGAGGATCACCAGCAAGGCGATGTGCAGCGACGGCGCCTGATTGAACGGCTTGTCGAACCCCGCCAGCACCTCGAACAGCCAACCGAACACCCCGTCCATTTCCGGGCGGGGGAAGGTAAAACGCAGCGGCCAGAGCAAAAAGCAACTGACCGCAATCACCTGGGCCGTCAGCAAGCGCAGGGCATGGCGCTTGAGTTCGTCGCGGCTGGTGGGCAACAGCAGGGACAGGCCGTACAGCAGATCGATCGACCAATAGGGCACGATGGTCCAGGCCATGAACGGCATGTGGCTTTCCCAGCCGAACACCAGCGTGCCGACGTCGTCACGCTGGGCGGTGACCCAGGTGGCGAAGCCGTAGGTGCTGAAGAACAGCGGCGCCAGCAACAGCAGCCACAGCACCGCCGGTTTCAGCAGGGCGGGCTCGCGGGTCGGTGCGATGACGGCACTCATTACTGCACGCGCTGAGCCAGCGAAACGCTGAAGATGCCCCACTCATCGACCCGCAGGGTGATCTTGCGGAAACCGGCCGCCTCGACCAACTGATCCATTTCCGCCTGGCTGCGCCGACGCATCACCCAGGCCTGGCCGGCGCGGTGGCTGGTCAGGGCGCGGGCAATCAGCTCCAGTTGCGGATGCCACGGCTGGCCGGTGTAGACCAGGAACCCGCCTGGCTCTACTGCTTCCGCCAGACCGGCGAGCGAGCCGCCGACCATCTGGTTATCGGCAAACAGCTCATACAAACCGGACACCACCGCAAGGGTCGGCTTCGGCTCCAGGGCGGCCAGATCCTCGCGGTCGAAGGCATCGCCCTTGACGAACCGTGCGATCTCGCCCAAGCCTTTCTCGACGATCAGCGCACTGCCGTCCCGCACGTTGATGTCGCTGTAGTCCCGTAGCAGGATCGATTCCGGCAACGGGCTGACCCCTTGCAGCGCTTCGAGAATGTAGCGGCCATGGCCGGCGGCGATGTCGACTATGCGCACTTCGCGATTCTCTTCGCGCAGCTTGCCCATCGCCAGGCGCAGCAGTTCTTCCACATTCAATTTGCGTTGGCGAATGCCGCGCCAGCCGATGGAGTTCAGGTAATTCTTGTCGATCATCCGGCCTACCGCCGAGGTGCCGGTGGGGCGGTTGCGGTAGACGTAATCCAGGGTGCTACCGGAGTCGAACCCGGTGTCGAAACCCAGCTTGACCCCGTCCGACAAGCCGCTGCCGAAACGCATGCTGGCGCGGGTCATGCGCCAGTACAGGTCGCGCAACGAGTTGTGCGGCAGTGGCGTCGCCAGGCACTCGGCCTCGGCGCAGGTCGCGCCGATGCGATCAGCGTCCAGCAGGGAAGGGCGCTCCAGCGGGCGCTCGAAATTCTGCAGGATGAAGCGTCGGGCACTGGCGATGGCGGGTGCACGGTTCTTCTCGCCCAGGGTGTCGTGGAAAAAACCTGGCAGGATGTGCTTTTCTTTGCGCAGGCTGCCCAGTCGCTCGAAGAATTGCTCCTGGGGTTTGCGATGCACCACAAAGTCCGAGCCGGAGATCAACAGTTGCGTCGGCACCTGGATCGCCTGGGCGTCGGCGACCACGCGGTCGGCGGCTTCGTACAGGCCCAGCAGCACGTTCACCGAAATCGCCTTGGTGATCAGTGGATCGCTGTCGTAGGACGCCACGCGCTCCGGATCATGGCTGAGGAATTTCGCCTTGACGTAACTGTTGACGAAAAAGTTGCCGCGAAACTTGCGCATCAGCGCCAGCCCCGGCCGGGCGAACGGCACATAGAGCTTGACCTTGAACGCCGGCGACGCCAGCACCAGCGAGCGAATGCGCGGCGCGTAGTCGTGGACCCAGGTAGACGCAATCACCGCGCCGACGCTCTGCGCCACCACGGCAATGTTTTGCTCGTCGATCTGATGCGCTGCGCCGATGTGATCGCAGAAAGTCTGCACATCCCGCGCACTGGTGGCGAAACTCGGGCTGTCGCCCCGCTCGCCGGGGGACTGGCCGTGGCCGCGTGCGTCCCAGGCAAAGAATTCGAAGCCGGGCAAATCCAGCTCATCCACCAGGTGCGCGATGCGCCCGGAGTGTTCGTGACCACGGTGAAACAACAGCACCGCCTGGCGTGGTTCGCCTGGGGTTTCGGCCACGGCGGGCCAGTGCCGGTAGAACAATTCCACGCCATCATGGGTGGTGAACGTCCGGTTTTGAGCTTCGCGCATTGCAAGTTCCTTTATGCTGAGGGAGCGTTTTCCTTCACCTGGTCCAGGCCCTGACGCACCCGGTTGACCAAGGTATAAACCAGCAGGGCGGCCACGACCGCCATCACACCATCGACCCACAGCGCCCCGAGCCAGCCCAGGGCAATACCGGTCGCCAACACGCCAAACACAAAGGCCCGGTCACTCTTGCCCATCGGCCCGTCATAACGCCGCGAAGCCCCGACCATCGCCCCCAGCACACCGGCGTACTCACTGAACAACGCCAACAGCGTAACCAACAACACCAGCAACAGACTGGCATCGGGAATCAGGGCAAACGGGAGGATCAAGGCCGCGTCGGCGATGATATCGCAGAGCTCATTCAGGTACGCGCCCAGATGCGATTGCTGGCCGAACTCCCGGGCGAGCATGCCATCCACGGCGTTCAAGGCCATGCGCAGGAACATCCAGATCGGCACCAGCACGAAGACCCACGGGTGCTGGGCAAACCCGGCAACCACCGCACCGATCAGCACCGAAACCACACCGGCCAGCAAAGTGATCTGGTTAGCGGTGGTGCCATTGTCGTAAAGCCGCTGGACGGCAGGCCGCAGCAGGTTCTGGAAGGCGGGTTTGAGCTGGTAGATCGAGGGCATCGGAGCGAAATCTCAGGCCGGTTTTTCGGATGAACGGAGTGCAGCTGCGAGATTACGACAGGTTGAGGGATCGCTGGGGGGAATTTCTCGGGAATGCGTGAGAATAGGCATTTGCTGACGGAAATTTCATTCGACAAGCCGTTCTTTGGCCGCCTCCGTGGCCTGCCTTCTGTGGGAGCAAAGCTTGCTCGCGAGGCGGCCTGACAGTCCCGACCTGGCGCTTGCAGCCATACCTCAATCCACTGTGGGAGCGAGCCTGCTCGCGAGACGACCTGACAGCCGACCTATCCCTTACAGCCATGCCCCAATCCCATTGTGGGAGCGGGCTTGCCCGCGAAGACGGCCTGAAAGCCGAACTATTTCTACCGGCTGTACTGCGATCCAATTGTGGGAGCGAGCCTGCCCGCGATGGCGGCCTGGCAGGTTGTATGGTTTTTGACCGGGGTGCATATCCATTGCTGCGGTAACGGCCACTTAGGGTTCCGCCCTGACGGCGGCTCACTTTTTTTCAAACGCCAAAAAAAGTAAGCAAAAAAGGCTGTGCCCCACCACTGGGCACCTCGCCTAGGCTCGGTGTTCCCGAACGAAGGCATTGCTCCGTGGGCCCGCCGCGAAGGGTCATCCATGACCCAGCGCGGCTATCCCGGCATCCATGCCGGGATGCCCACTACGCAATGCCTGCGTTCGGCCCTTGTGGTTAACGGGGCGCTCAAGATCAAAAGCCAGAGCAAAAGCGAGGCGGTCTGGCAGACAGTGTATTTCTCCGAGCTTACCCAGATCCAACTGTGGGGCTTGCCCGCGAAGACGGCCTGACAGGCGACCTATCTCGCGCGGCATACCCCAAGCCAACTGTGGGAGCGAGCCTGACAGCACCCAATCCCTTCCGGCCGTACCGCGATTTACCGAATCGCCCTACACCCACCGCTTCTTTCCCTGACTTAATTCCTCAGCCAACCTCGGCAAAGTCTCGCGTCCGTCCCGTTACGCGAGATTCCTGCATGTTCGTCCGCGACAAACACCTGGCTATGAACAACACCATCGGCCTGTTGGTGGTGGCGGCCATGGATCCCGAGCGGCCGGATGTCGACGCGGTGCTGGCGGATTTTCGCAGTTGCCTGAACGACTACGACGCCTGGGCTGAGAGTTTCTGGACCGGCTGGGCGCTGGATCTGGAGCAGGTATTCAAGGTCGGCAACGAGGTCTCGCTGGCGGCGCCGAAAAATCTGAATGAACCCATCAGCGCTACGGTAACGGCCTGTCCAGCAGGCGGTCCGTTGACGCTGGTGCACATGTTTCAGGCGGCGCGTTTCGTGCCGATCGGCGACACGCCGGTGATGCTGGAGCCGGTGACTGGAGGCGCGCCGGGGCAGGAGACGTTCGGCGAGCCCGTCCATCACGTGATCGGCCCCAGCGGCATCCTGGAAATCCCCGAGTGCTGGCGCGGACATCGCTATCGCATCACTTTTTTTCCTCAGGTCACAGCCGATCACGTCAAGGCGCTTTATGCGTCCTACCAGGGGGTGATTGCCGAACTGGAGGGCTGGCTGAAGGCGGAGTGGGAAGGCGAATTTCAACCGCTGTGGAGCGAATTTTCCGACGCTGGTTTCCTTGAACGCTACGGGGTGTTGCAGCAAGCCGATTGGCGCGGTTTTGAAAAGGCCCTGCATGGGTTGTGGGACGACGTTAAGCAGGTATTCGAGCTGTTGGCGGATCTGCAGGCCAACAGCGAAAAACTGCTGGAATACCTGATCCCGGCCGAGCTTGAACAACTGCTCAAAGCCTCCACCGAGGCGATTGCCAAAGGCTTGATGGTGTTGAGCGACGAGCCGTCGCTCTTCATTCACATGGCGGCCTTCGCCAGTTGGCTGCGGATGCTGCCGCCGCAATACCTGGCCGAAGTTGTCGGTGGGGTACGCGCCTCGGTTCTGATCAATTTCCTACTGACTCGTTTGACCGGCGCACTCGGCCTGGGCGTGCGCATGAGTGGCAAGGTGCTGGATCGAGTCCAGTCGGGACGGGCCCGGCAATGGTTGCAGGCGTCGAGCCAGAGGTTGGGACAGCTCACCACTAACCGGCTCGATCAACACGCCGATGTGCTGAAACCGCTGGTGGTCAGTGCCCAGGGTGCGCCATTGAAGCCGACCCCTGTCGGACCTTTGAACATCACCCCTGAGCACGCGCCAGCGCTGTCTGTCAGCAACCCCGCTGCTGTGGCGCGGGAAAAGTCCCGAGGCTCCACCCAGCTCAGCAAACACGAACCCCACGACGACGCCCCCGCCCAATCGAAAAACCCCAACGGTGACAGCGCCGACACCGCCGAGCAGACCGCCACCAGTGGCTGCCCGGTGTCGATGGTCACCGGCGAAGAACTGCTGACCCTGGAAGACGGCACCCTCGATGGTCGCCTGCCATTCGTCTTCACCCGCTTGTACCGCACCAGCGCCGCCGACCTGGACATCGGGCTCGGACGCGGCTGGAGCCATGCCCTGGCCCATCGCCTGCTGCTGGACGGCGAGCAGGTCACCTGGATCGACCAGGAAAACCGCCGTACGACGTTTCCGTTGCCCACCACCCAACGACCGGCTATCCACAACAGCCTGGCCCGCGCCGCCATCTACCTGGGCGTTGAACCGGACGAACTGATCATCGCCCAGCCCGGCGACCAGGCACCTTTCCTACACTTTCGCGACGGTCATCTGACCGCTCTCAGTGATCGGTACGACAACCGCCTGACCATTCAGCGCAACATCCATGGCGACATCAGCCGCCTGGACAACGGCGCCGGTCGCGCCCTGCGGCTGCGCTACGAGCAGCGGCACCTGATCGCCGTCGACTATCAGACTTTCCACCCAGCCAATACCCACGACGACGCCTGGCGTACCGAACAAACACTGGCGTCCTACCGCTACGACGGACGTTTCCGACTGATCGAGGCGACCAACGCCGCCGGTGAAAGCGAGCGCTACGACTACGACGACCGCCACGTCATCCTCCAGCGGCAACTGGCCGGTGGCGCGAGCTTCTTCTGGGAATGGCAGGGCGCCGGCCCGGCGGCGCGCTGTGTCCGGCACTGGGCGTCGTTCGCGCAGATGGACAGCCGCTACACCTGGGGCGAGGACGGCCACGTCACGGTCCGGCACCTGGATGGCAGCCAGGAAATCTACGCGCACGACGACCGGGCGCGGCTGGTGCGCAAGGTCGAGCCCGATGGCGGCGAGCACCTCAAGGCCTATGACGACCAGGGCCGGTTGATCGCCGAGCAGGACGCTCTGGGCGCCGTCACCGAATACCGTTACGACGATGTCGGACGCCTGGTGGCGCTGATTGCGCCGGATGAAGTGCCGACATCCTACGAATACCGCAACGGTTTCCTGCACGCCCGCTCCCGCGGCAACGCCACCTGGATCTACCAGCGCAACGACCAGGGCGACATCACTCGCCAGACCGACCCCGACGGCCACGTCACCTTCTACAAATACGACGGGCAAGGCCGACTGTTGGAAACCTGCCACCCCGACGGCAGTTTCCACCGGCTGAGCTGGAATGCCCTCGGCCAGTTGACGGAAGAAACCCTGCCCGATGGCTCTCGCCGGGTTTTTGCCTACGACGCCCGGGGGCGTTTGTTGAGTCGCCAGGATGAACACGGCGCACTCACCCATTACCAATGGGACGCCATGGGCCGGTTGCTCCAGACCACCTCGCCAACGGGCGCGATCCGGGCCTGGACCTACAACGCCTACGGCAAGGTCACCGCCGAGCGCGATGAGCTGGGGCGCGTCACCCGTTACGAATACGCCGACGACCTGCACCTGGTCAGGCGCCGCCTCAACCCCGACGGCACGCAGCTCAAGTACCGCTACGACTCGGCGCGGCTGTTGCTGACCGAGATCGAAAACGAACGCGGCGAAACCTATCAGCTGGACTACACGCCGGGCGGACTGATCCGACTGCAAGTCGGCTTCGATGGGCAACGCACCGCCTATGCCTACGACCTCAATGGTCACCTGCTGGCGAAAACCGAGCACGGCGACGACGGCACGCAACGGGTCACCGGCTACCAGCGCGACGCGGCCGGACGGCTGTTGGTCAAGACCCTGCCCGACGGCCAGGTCATTCAGTACCGCTACGACGGCCTGGGCCGGCTGGTGTCGGTCGATGACGGCACCGATCACCCACTGGCCTTTGAATACGACGCCCAGGACCGCCTGATCGGCGAGCACCAGGGCTGGGGCACCCTGCGTTATCGCTACGACGCCTGCGGTCGCCTCAACCACCTGCGCCTGCCGGATAACAGCCAACTCGATTTCCATCACGCCACCGGCGGCGCGCTGACTGCCATCGACCTCAACGGCACCCGACTCACCGACCATCAAAGTCGCGGCGGCCGCGAAGTACAGCGCCAGCAGGGCCTGCTGCGCAGCCAATACGACTACGACGACCAGGGCCGGCTCAAGGCCCAGACGGTGTGGCAAAACCAGCAGCAGCTGTTCTGGCGCGATTATGCCTACAGCGCCAAGGGCCACCTCGAAACCCTTTCCGACAACCGAAACCGACGCAGCTACCAGTACGATCAGCGGGATCGCTTGACCCGCATCGACTTTTCCCACACCGAGCCGCCGGAACACTACGGCCACGACCCGGCCGGCAACCTGTTGATGATGGACCGCCCCGGTCCTGTCACCTTCAAGGGCAACCGCCTGCTGCTGGACGGCGACCGGCACTACGACTACGACGCCTTCGGCAACCTGATCCGCGAACACCGGGGCAAGGCCCACAGCCTCGTCACCGAATACCGCTACGACAGCCAGCACCGACTGATCGGCCTCACCACCCCGGACGGTCGCGAAACGTCCTACCGCTACGACGCCTTCGGCCGACGCATCAGCAAGACCGTAGACGGCCTGACCACGGAATTTTTCTGGCAAGGCGACCAACTCGTCGCCGAAAGCAGCCCACGCCACCACCGCAGCTACCTCTACGAACCCGGCACCTTCCGCCCCCTGGCCATGCTCGACGGCAAAGGCCTGAACGCCTGCCCGTTCTACTACCACCTCGACCACCTGGGCACACCCCAGGAGCTGACCAACTTCGCCGGCCAGATCGTCTGGTCAGCCCGCTACGCCGGCTACGGCAAACTCACCGAGCAAACCCACGGCGGCGGCGAACAACTGGAACAACCGCTGCGCTTTCAGGGCCAATACTTTGATCCTGAAAGTGGCCTGCATTACAACCGCCATCGCTACTACAATCCCGAGACTGGGCGCTATTTGACGCCTGATCCGAGCAAGTTGGCGGGTGGGCTCAATGGGTACCGGTACACCCTGAACCCGACGGGGTGGGTGGATCCGTTGGGGTTGGTGGATTGCCCGGGGAAGGGTGGGTGTAAGCCGGCGGTTGGGGAGCAGGATCCGGCGGGTAAAGTAGCTGTTGGTCAAACGGAACCTAAGCTACCTGCTCCTAAAAAAGAAGAGGATTTTCTATACCGCGGTGATGAGCGTGAGCTCGAAGATGTTTTTGAAAATGGTTTTAAAAGCAAAGGTAAGAGCAAGGATCTGTTTTTGCACTCCATGGATAGTGATTGGCCTCCTAGTTACTATATAAGCACTTCTTATTCGAGAGATGTAGGTAAGAAATTTGCTACAGATAATTATACGAAAATAGGTTATTTGTACACGTTGCAAAAAATACCAGGGCATGATCTGAAGAAAGAGCTAGGAGCTGCGTATTTGTTCGGCGCTGAAAAAGAAATTGCGATTCCAGACCGCATAAAAAATGAGGATGTGCTTGGCGCTACCTTGATACTTGATAATGGCAAAGAATTTGGCTACTCCATACCTAACCCTAATAGGAAGATCAAAAAATGATTTCTAAGGTGGAGGTGTATATATCTAGAGGTGGGGAAAGGGTAAACACTTTTCTTGTATGTGACTCTCAAAAAATTTCTATAACTTTTCTTTCGACCGATGGTCTTGAAAAAACTTATATGGATAGAAATTTTTATAAATGCTTTGCGAATCTTCGGCGAGATAATGCGGACGTGATTTTTTTATGCAAGGGCGCCAAAAAGAATGTCCATCCATCCGGCATGTCGGCACAGATGTCGCTTGGGTTAAAAGCATATGAGCTAAGCATGGGGGTCTCTCCATCTCTCGATGACATTGTTTATATATTTGATTATGACGATAGCAATCTGACAAATGACCCGGCTGAGCAGGAGGTGTTTTTTAGGGAGTGGGCTGAGTCTCTCTTGCTCAATCCCCCCGCCAACTGACCCACCGCCATCGCGAGCAGGCTCGCTCCCACTAGAGATGAGCGGCGAACCCGGAACACTGTGGGAGCGAGCCTGCTCGCGATAGCGATATATCTGTCCCCACCGCTCTCAAATCTCATGTCGCCACCAACGACATATCCCAATAACGTGTCGTCAAAATCGACTTTTGACGACATGACACCCCACACCTCGGCCCGGTGTTTATTGTGACGTCCTACGATCAGCCCCGACCCACACCACCTTGCGCCATTGCCTACAACTACGCCAGAATCCGCCGGCTTGTGCGCTTTTGGCCGTCTCGGTAACTTGAATCCCGTCACTGCTCATCAGTGATCGGGTTTCGCAGCCCGGACTCTATAGGCGCATAACGTCACCTTCGAAAGCAGATCGCCCATGTCTGTGATTTCGTCAGAGGTGGCTGTGCGTGGGAGACCTTCGGGTCTGCCGGTCCCTAGAGTCCCGGTCTGCGAACCCGCGTACAGCTGCCACCCCAAATTCGTTTCGCAGCGAACGGTGGCAGCCCAACAGACTCTAGGAGCTTTAGCATGGTCAAAATTACACCGACCCCCCCGACAACAGACGAAACCGTCTCCCGCGCCCAATCGGCCCGTAACAAAAAGTTTGATGAAGCCGCAACTCGGACCTTGGATTACTACCTGAATCCCAAGCCGAAAAAAGAAACGTCCGACAACCCCAACACCATCTATCGCATCGCTTCTGATGTGGATTCCGAATGCTTGCTTGTCACCCTCAGTGAAAACCTCGCTTCGGCGAATGCAATGATCGGAGATCTGGCGTCCGATCTTGAAGGTTCAAGGCGGCATGTGGCGTTGGGGATTCAGCAGGTGGTTGAGTTGAGTGAGCTGTTGGCGAATCGGGCTTTGGATATTGTTGAAGTGAGGTAATAGGGCACGCTACAGCCCCAAAGGTGAAAAAAGGTCTTGCGATGCAAGACCTTTTTTGTGTCTGAGAGCTCGGAGCAGACGAGTCCCGAGATCTGTGCGGCAGCTTGCCTGACATAGGTTGTAGTCAAGGCGAAACCGTACGAAGTCAGTCGTTGCTGTACTCGGCAAGCCGACTTTCAAAGTATTGGGCCGTCTCCTGATCGGTACAGTACAGATAGCAGCCTTTCATCCCCCGGGTCATCAACGTCCGATAGGTGTTTTTGATGATTAGATCTGTCTCCTTCTGAGCGAAGTCAGGCTGTTCTTTCATCAATTTTTTCCAGCCACGAATCGATTTGTCGTTTTTGTCTCGCTTGTGTGGCGATGTCAGCACTTTCCCTTCACGAGCGATCAAGTCCGGTCCGATGATCACACCTACATAATCAACTTCCAGCCCTTGGCAGGTGTGGATGCAGCCAACCTGTTCGATGGAGTTCTCCGCGATAATCCACAGGCTTCCGTCCTGATCCAGGTTCCACTGGCGAGCGTAGTTGTCGCCGATCACGATATCGGATGCCTTGGGATCTTTTTTACTGAGCCAAGGCCAGCAGTACCCTGCGACAACACGAGCTTTATTTCCATGGTTTTTCTGCTCGATGGCAGCGTGCATAGCCTGGGGGGAGCTGAACACTTTGAACTCGTACCCGTTGGTATCGAGTAGGGGGTTGGCGGTTGGTCGAATAGCTAACACGTCATCCAGCCACGCCAGATAACCATCGGAACCGCTGCAGCGAAATTGGGAAGACAGCGAATACTCTTCCACAGTTGCGCCTTTTTCTTTGGCGAAGGTGCGTATTGCCTGCTTACTACCGATATCGCTCAAGGTCACGCGCTGATCTTCGTCGATAAAGAAAATCGAGCATTTTGCTGAGTTGATCAGTTCCTTGATTTGATTCTCGCCGAGGTTTCCATAAAGACCGCTTTTCTCGTTGAGCCTGTGGGCTTCGTCAACGATGAGAGCATCAAACGTGTTGGGTTCGGTTTCGATAAATGCCCCAGACCCGGAAAAGAAATTGGAGAAATGGCTACGCTTGATCGAACCTACCAGCTTGCTTTCGTACACCTTGCGGGGCGCGGCATTTTTCGAAACGTATTTACTCAGCAGCTTTAACTCGGTAAGCCTCACTAGCAAGTTGATTGCCAAAACAGTCTTCCCGGTTCCTGGGCCGCCTTCAATGATCAAGACCTTTGGCGCCGCTATGGACGCCTCGCTTGCCGCAACAAGCGCTGACTCGAAGATTTCCTTCTGATCGTCAATCAATACGAACTCAGGTTTGCCTTTCATCAGCCCGCCAAGCGCCTCTGCTAGGGCTTTGGAGGGTCGAATTTTTCCGTTCGACAGCTCATAAAGGACCTCTTTGTTGTCCCCGTGGGTGATGTGCTGCTTTAGGAAGTTTCGTAACTTCGTTAGCTCATCAGGACCTTTGAGAAACAATGGTGCCTTACGGGTATGTGCTTCGTAGTGAGCGGAATCGATGACGCCATCACTGACATAATTATGCAGGTAGGCACAGGAACGAACTTCGATACTTTTGTCGTAAACCGCTTCGTTGAAGCCTTCCAGCAGCGCTGCGTATGACCAAACTTGGTATGACGGGTGAATGGTTTCAACGAGGCCTCCGCCCAACGCCGTTTTAACAATCGCATCCTTGGCGGTTGCAGTTGCCTTGCTCCATTGCTTCAGTTCGATCAAAACAGCTTTTTTTGCTTGGTTCTCATCGCGACCGGTAAGCAAAAAATCGATGCGTTTCGAGGACTGCGGGATATGCAACTCAATGGCCAGCCCCGCATCGTTGGGCAAGTCATCATCTCGAAGCACCTTGGCCATATAGGTCAAGGATCCTTGCCATGACCTGATCTCTGACGCGCCCACCTTCTTGCCAGTGGCCTCTGTGAAATGCCGAAGAATCACTTCTTCAATGTCGTCGTTATCGTTGTCTTTCAAGAACTGCTGTTTTGTCGCAGCGTAAACGATCACAAGAAATCCTTAGAGCACGAGGCGTCAGAGTTGGTCGTACTTTTTGCTGGTGCTTTTGGCTTTGTCGACGGGGTATTTCTGGGCGTTCAGAGCGAGCTTGCTTGTGACCGCTTCGTTCAGATCGACCCCGAGCACGCTGCTCAGACGGACCAAATACATGAGAACGTCGGCCAGCTCGTCCTTGACAGCTTGGGCGGTCGAGGGGTGCTTAGCGGCAGCCACTGAGTCGGCTTCGCTCATCCATTGGAAAATTTCGCAAAGCTCACCCATCTCGCCCGTCAGGGCCAGTAGAAGGTTTTTAGGCGAGTGGAACTGCTGCCAGTCGCGGTCATCTGCAAAGCGTTGAAGCGACGCTGCAAGCTTTTCCACATTGATTAATTCTTCGGATGTGCCATCTGCTTTGGTCACAAGCTTGCCTCTCGTATGTCGCAAGAAACCTGACAACAGCCTTGTCAGAAACCTAGGGTTGGATTGTAAGAGTTTTCTTTTGGCGAAGCGGGTTTTCTGCGGGTATCCCTCGACACTTGGCCGGCTCAAGCTTTGTTTGTGGCTGCTTGGTAACGATCCTTGACCTCTGCCACGCTCAGCCACTTACGGCGTGAATGCACTACGCGATGACAATTGGCACACAGTAAAGCCAGGTCTGTGAGCTTGGTTTTATCGCCGGGTTGGAGCGTATGCAGTGGCTTAGTGTGGTGTACGTCGATAACGCCTTCGATGTCCGGACCGTATGTTTCGCTGAAGTTGAAGCCACAGGCTTCGCACTGGAGGGCTCCGTGCTTTTTGAGGGCTTCATCTTTTTTTCGTTTGACGAGTTTTTTATCTCTCTCCCGAACACGGTGTACGCGGGTCAACACTTTCCCTTCTTCTGCTTCGAAAAAGCCCGGTTCTTCCTCCGCGCTTAAATCTACAGGCAGCCTAGTGGACGTGGTGCTGACATTTGCCTTAATGGCCGCCACAATTGCTGCGAGGTGCTCGGGATTATTTGCAAATTCGAGCCATACCAACTCTTCATCTTTATTGCCCTTCGCGAGACCTATGCGGCCGGTATTCGTATAGGTCGGGTCCCAACGACGAAAATTGTTGAGCTTCATGTAAACACCATTCGTGTTACGGAAACTCTGGTTCTTACTCGCTCCGGTAGCATTACCGATGAGATTAAGACTCTCTGATAAGGCTCGGACTTCCGGATGATTCACGCCGGGCAAACCATTGCGATGGAGCAGGTATAGGTTCAGGGCAAGGACTAGCTCGTCGCGGCTCCAAGGGGGATTGGATTGATTACTGGCAGGTGAAGAGGGCATGGAGGGGGGCTATCCGTAGGGTTCCCGTTTCGCTGTAGGAAACAGCGCGATAAGCCGTAAGAATATTCCCTTCTAGTGGCGTTTGGGAATCATGCGGCGTTCGAACTACCTACGCCGAGAGGATAAAGTGGACTGCCATTACGAGCGTAGCTTGGCTACCAGGTGGAGTTTTGACTGGGAATAGGATTTCCGGGCATTAAAAAGCCGGCTTATGGCCGGCTTCTCGTTGACTGACTCAGTTCGTTTTTGACAAACCTCACCAGCCTTCAAAACGTACACCCGGCTCTTGCGGCCGGCTGTGGGACTTGGTCAGAGAGTGGTCTGCCTTGTCGGTGCGAGGCGTGGGCTCGCAAATGTGGGGCGGAGGATACGTGGGTTTTTGGCAAAATCCCAGTGGAAGTTGTGTTGAATCATTGGGTTAGCATTATGAAAAAAGAGTGGGGCTGCTTTGCAGCCCAGCGGGAGCAAGCTCCCTCGCCACGGGGTTTTCTTGGCAGGGAGCTCTTCTGTCATTTTCCAGGTTTGGGTTAGTCGAACACCGGTGGGCGTTGTTTGGTCAGGGTGGACCACCAGAAGACCCAGCCGATGACGCGGATGTTCTGTGCTTCGATCTGTTCGACGCTGAAGACTTCGTCCGGGTAGGCGGTGTTGTTGTGGCTGCGTAGGCGCAGGCGGTTGCCGGGGATGCGGTGCAGGTATTTGATGCGCAGCATGCCGTCGTGTTCGAGGGCGTAGATCTGGCCGTCGATGACTTGGGTCAGGCCGCGGTCGATGGCGAGGGTGGAGCCGTCTTCGATGCGGTCGGCCATGCTGTCGCCGACCATGGTGGTGCAGATGGCGTCGCTGGGGTTTATTTCCAGAGAGTCGAGGTGGCTGCGGGGCAGGCGGATGGATTGGTCGGGGATTTCGATGACGTGGGTCTTGGTTTCGCCGGGGGCGATGGGGGCTTCCTTGTAGTAGGGCAGTTCGATGTCCGTGGTTTCCGGCACGGTGTAGACGCCCTGGACTTCGGCGGCGTCGTAGGTGGTGCCGGGGCCGAGGCCCAGTGGGGTTTGGGGGCCTTCGCCGGTGGCGAGCCATTGCGGGCTGACGGTCAGCAGGCTGGCGATGGTGTGGATGCGCCCCGGCGGGATGCCACGGTTGAACCAGTTGTTCACGTGTTGGGATTTCACTCCGTACAACTTCGCGAAGTCGGCGGAACGGATATGGGCTTCTTTAAGAAGGGCTCTGAAGCGGTCGCCACTGGAGATCTTTTTCATAAACGGGAAGTTTAGAGACGAGTGTGTTTTCGGCAATAAACATGTCGTTCATATTTATAAGACGATTTTTCCGTTTGCAGGAATTGAAATGAGCGAGGTAAACGCTGGTAAACGGTATTAATACGAGCAAGTATTAAGCTTCATTAAGACATAAAAAAACCCCGGGGCAAACCGGGGTTTTCTTTAAGTTCGGTTTCAGCCTTTGTAAGCGGCAACCGACTTGGTGATGGCTTCGCGGGCGGCGTCTGCGCCGGCCCAGCCTTCGATCTTGACCCACTTGCCTTTTTCGAGATCTTTGTAGTTCGCGAAGAAGTGCTCGATCTGCTGGATCAGCAGCGGCGGCAGGTCGGTGTATTCCTTCACATCAACATACAGTTGCGACAGTTTGTCGTGTGGTACTGCGATGACTTTGGCATCGCCGCCGCCGTCGTCGGTCATGTTCAGGATGCCGACTGGACGGGCGCGGATGACCGAGCCTGGGGCAACCGGGTAAGGGGTCACGACCAGCACGTCGAGGGGGTCACCGTCGTCGGCCAGGGTGTTGGGGATGTAACCGTAGTTGGCCGGGTAGAACATGGGGGTGGCCATGAAACGGTCAACGAACAGGCAATCGCTGTCTTTGTCGATTTCGTATTTGATCGGGGCGTGGTTGGCCGGGATTTCGATCGCGACGTAGATGTCGTTCGGCAGGTCTTTGCCAGCCGGAATCTTGCTGTAGCTCATTGGGCGGTGCCCCCGTTAGTTGACCAAATGACAGGTCGGATTGACCAAAAAGTGGCGGCGATTATAGGCATATTTGCCCGTCGATGCCACGGTGCCAAAGTCTTAGGCTTTGTACGTAAAGTGCCTGCGCAACGATCATGCAGCGTTGAAAACTGGCTCGGAATGCTCATTGACAACCAGTCAACTCCGCTTCCTCGCCTGTTTTCGCCTTGCCTGATCGCTGCTCGGCGACTTTACGTACAAAGCCTAGAGACCTTGGGACGACGCCTGATAGACCGGATCTTCGGCTTGAAGTTGCCGCAGCCGGGCCAACGGATCCTGACGGTAGAAGGCTTGAAGCTGCGAGTAGACCTTCGGATAGGCCTGGTGCAGCAGGTCCGGGGCGCTGAAGAAGTATTCGCTGGTGACGGCGAAGAACTCGGCGGGGTTTTCCGCGGCGTAGGGGTCGATGAGGGTTTCGGCGTCCGGGTCGTGGTCCAGTTGGCGGTTGAGGTCGTCGTAGGCCTGTTGCATGGCGTCGGCCCAGTCCTGGACGCGCATGTCGGCGTGCAGCGGCGGCAGACCGTTGGCGTCGCCGTTGAGCATGTCGAGTTTGTGCGCCAGTTCGTGGATCACCAGGTTGTAGCCTTCCCAGCCGCCGCTGGCCATTACGCCGTCCCAGGCCAGGATGATCGGGCCCTGGGGCCAGGCTTCGCCGCTGTGTTCGCCGTCCCATTCGTGCTCGATGCCACTGGCGTCGCGGTGGCGCTGGGGGCTGAGGAAGTCATCGGGGTAGAGGACGATTTCGTGGAAGCCCTGGTACCAGTTCAGTTCGCCCAGGTGCATCAGCGGCAGTTGGGCCTGGGCGGCGAGCAGCAGGCGGTGTTCCTGGTGCAGTTCGACGCCGGGCAGGGCCGTCAGGTGCTTATCGTGCAGGAACAGCACGCAGGCTTCGCGCAGCCATTGGTCTTCGGCGGGGCTGATGCCGTCGAGGAAGCTCAGTCGGTGGCGCACCCGTTGCCAGGTGTCTTCGGCAACGGGGTGTTTGGCGAGGGTGCGTCGGCGGCGCCAGTTGCTCAGGGACCACATGGGGCGATCAGGCCTTCGAGGCGCGCTGGCTCATTTTGCTGCGCACCAGACTGATGATCATCGGCAGCAGCGATAGCAGGATGATGCCCACCACCAGCAACGACAGGTTTTGCTTGATGAACGGCACGTTGCCGAAGAAGTAGCCGAGGGTGACCAGGCCGCCGACCCAGAGGACGGTGCCAAGGACGCTGAAGCCGAGGAACCGCAGGTAGTTCATCTTGCCGACGCCGGCGACGAAGGGGGCGAAGGTGCGGATGATCGGCAGGAAGCGCGCCAGGGTTACGGTCTTGCCGCCGTGCTTGTCGTAGAAGTCGTGGGTTTGCTGCAGGTAGTCGCGGCGGAAGATTTTCGAGTTCGGGTTGCTGAACAGTTTTTCGCCGGCGGTGCGGCCGATGAGGTAGTTGGTGCTGTCGCCGAGGATCGCCGCGAGCATCAGCAGGCCGGCCAGCAGGACCGGGTCCATGGCGCCACCGGCGGCGACGGCACCAGCGATGAACAGCAGCGAGTCGCCGGGCAGGAAGGGCATCACCACCAGGCCGGTTTCACAGAAGATCACCAGGAACAGGATGGCGTAGACCCAGGTGCCATAGTTGGTCACCAGCATGTCGAGGTACACGTCGAGATGCAGGATGAGGTCGAGGGGGTTGAAATCCATGTAATGCACCTTGGTGGTGGCCCGACTCGGCAGGCGGGTGGTTCGGGCTTTGGCGTTGGGCTACGGGGTTTGTAGCTTTTTCTTACAAGCCGGGAAGATCGGGATTATACGGGGTGGATTGTGATGGGCGTGTTGAGTTTGTAGCTGGGGATTTCCAGGCGATGAAAGACCCTTGTGGCGAGGGAGCTTGCTCCCGCTGGAGTGCGGAGCACTCCCATTTGGGTGTGTCTGATGTACCGCGTGGTCAGGGGTTGGGGCTGCTGCGCCCGAGGCGTCGGACCGTCCCAGCGGGAGCAAGCTCCCTCGCCACGGGGTGGTGTGTCAGTGGGTTTGTTGGAGGCTGTGCTGCCCAAGGTGGGGTGTGAGTGGGCTTTTTTGGGGCTGTACTGCCCAGGGTGGCGTGTCAGTGGGTTTGTTTGGGGGGCTGCTTTGCAGCCCCGGCGGGGATGAATCCCCTCGCCACAAGGAGTTGGGAGTGTTTTTCAGAACTCGTCGCTGATCGGCAGTACGTAGTTCTTGAACTCGGTGTCTTCCTTGAAACCAATCGACTCGTAGGTTTTCTGCGCCACTTTGTTGTGGCTGCTGGTGGAGACGCGCATGCGCACGGCGTGGGTTTCCTTGGCCATTTTCTTTGCGGTGCGGATCAGGTGGTCGGCCACCAGTTGGCGGCGGGCGTCTTCGGCGACGTAGATGTCGTTGAGGATCCACACGCGCTTGAGCGACAGCGACGAGAAGCTTGGGTAGAGCTGGCAGAAGCCCAGCAGTTTGCTGTCGTCGTCATCGGGCAGGGCCAGGTAGATCACCGATTCTTTGCGGCGCAGGCGCTTTTCCAAAAAGGCCCGGGACGAATCCGGGTATGGCAGCGAGCCATAGAATTCCCGGTATTTGACGAACAAGGGGGTCAGCAGGTCCAGGTGTTCCAGTGTCGCGTGGATAATCCGCATGGCAGGTCTCGTTTACAAAGTTCGACACAGAGTCTGACAACAACGGCGCTCTGCCGTGCTTTTGATGCTGCCTGAAAGCGGATCAAAAACGCAATCGGACATACGGATCAGCCTGGGGGCGGCATCAGTAGGAAATTACCTTTCATATCGGCAGGGTTTTCCGACTCTAGAGTGTGGACCTGGGCTTCGTCCTTCAGATTGACCCCCGAAAGCTGTCGGCGACAGGCCTCGCGCATCAGGTACACCAAGCGATGGGCCGCCATGCCGTAGCTCAAGCCTTCGAGCCGGACGTTGGAGATGCAATTGCGATAGGCGTCGGTCAGGCCGACCTTGGGGTTGTAGGTGAAATACAGGCCCAGGCTGTCGGGCGAGCTGAGGCCGGGGCGTTCGCCGATCAGGATCACTGACATTTTTGCGCCGAGCCGCTGCGCTACTTCATCGGCCACCGCGACCCGGCCTTGTTCCACCAGGATCACCGGGGAAACCGACCAGCCATCCGCGGCGATCTGTTCTTCCAGGCGCGCCAGGAACGGCAGGGTGTGACGATGCACCGCCAGTGCCGAAAGGCCGTCGGCCACCACAATCGCCAAATCCATGCCGCCGGGATGGGCTGCTGCGTAATCGTCCAGCACTTTCACCGAAGCCTCATCCAGACGCCGCCCGAGGTCCGGGCGTTGCAGGTAGCTGTGGCGGTCGCTGGCGGCGCTGTGGAGCAGCAGGCTTTCGCGGCCACGTTCGCTCAGCTGCGCCCGAAGGCCTTGGTGATCGAACGCCAGGTGCACCGCATCGCGGGCCTGGGCGTGGGCGTACTGGAAGTCCAGTTGCGCCTGGGTCGGCAGGCTGGTGCCGGTGCGGCCCAGGGCGATGCGCGCCGGGGTCAGGCGGCGCAGTTCCAGCCAGGGGTTTTGCGAGTCGACAGGTTGTTTATCCATTGGCAGGTTACTCATCCCAAGTGCGGCTTATCCCAAGTGAGCTAAGGCATGACGAAACGCCGGCGGCAGGTTGTCGCCGAATCGCACCCGGCCATCGGCCTGGGTGAAGATGCCCATGCTTGCCAGCCACTGCTCGAACTCCGGCGCCGGTTTCAGGCCCAGGGTTTGGCGCGCATAGAGCGCGTCGTGGAACGAGGTGGTCTGGTAGTTGAGCATGATGTCGTCGGAGCCGGGAATGCCCATGATGAAGTTGATCCCGGCCACGCCCAGCAGGGTCAGCAGGGTGTCCATGTCGTCCTGGTCGGCTTCGGCGTGGTTGGTGTAGCAGATGTCGCAGCCCATCGGCACGCCCAGAAGCTTGCCGCAGAAGTGGTCTTCGAGGCCGGCGCGGATGATCTGTTTGCCGTTGTACAGGTATTCCGGGCCGATGAATCCTACAACCGTGTTCACCAAAAACGGGTTGAAATGTCGCGCCACGGCGTAGGCCCGGGTTTCGCAGGTCTGTTGATCGACGCCGTGATGGGCGTTGGCTGACAGCGCGCTGCCCTGGCCGGTCTCGAAATACATCAGGTTGTTGCCCAGGGTGCCGCGATTCAGGCTCAGCCCGGCGTCGTAGCCTTCTTTCAATATGTTCAGGTTGATGCCGAAACTGGCGTTGGCCGCTTCGGTGCCGGCGATGGACTGGAACACCAGGTCCAGCGGCACGCCACGGTTCGCCGCTTCGATGGAGGTGGTGACGTGGGTCAGCACGCAGCCCTGGGTCGGGATGTCGTAGCGCTGGATGATGGCGTCGAGCATTTCCAGCATGGCGCAGATCGAGGCTGTGCTGTCGGTGGCCGGGTTGATGCCGATCATGGCGTCGCCGTTGCCGTAGAGCAGGCCGTCGAGAATGCTTGCGGCGATTCCGGCCGGTTCGTCGGTGGGGTGGTTGGGTTGCAGGCGCGTGGACAGCCGCCCGCGCAGGCCGAGGGTGCCGCGGAATTTGGTGACGACGCGGATTTTCTGCGCCACCAGCACCAGGTCCTGCACACGCATGATCTTCGACACCGCAGCGACCATTTCCGGCGTCAAGCCCGGCGCGAGGGCGCGCAGGCTCTGTTCATCGGCGGCGTCGCTGAGCAGCCAATCGCGAAAGCCGCCGACAGTGAGGTGGCTGACGGTGGCGAAGGCTTGTTTGTCGTGAGTGTCGACGATCAGCCGGGTGACTTCGTCGGTCTCGTAGGCAATCACCATTTCTTGCAGGAAATGGCTGAGGGGCAGGTCGGCCAGCGCCATTTGCGCGGCCACGCGCTCGCCGTCGTTGAGGGCAGCGACCCCAGCGAGAAAATCCCCGGAGCGCGCCGGGCTGGCCTTGGCCATCAGGTCTTTGAGGCAGTCGAAGCGATAGGTCTGGGCGCCGACGGAATGGACGAATGCGGCCATGGGGCGGTGTCCTCCTGGTTCTTATAATGAATACAAATACAACACTGGAGCCTGCACTAAACCCTGTGGG
Organism: Pseudomonas sp. RGM2987; assembly: GCF_022952855.1. Taxonomy (GTDB): domain Bacteria; phylum Pseudomonadota; class Gammaproteobacteria; order Pseudomonadales; family Pseudomonadaceae; genus Aquipseudomonas. The sequence continues at coordinate 45,940 of NZ_JALJDX010000188.1, forward strand.
AGCGGGCTTGCTCGCGAATGCGGTGTGTCATTCAACAGATGCATCGACTGACCCACTGCATTCGCGAGCAAGCCCGCTCCCACAGGGGGACTGGGTTTTCAAATAGAGAACTCAGCTCCCCCACGGGTTCTGCTTCAAACCCCAGTAAGCATAGCGTCCGCCGGGGCGCTGGAGCGTTGTTTGGCGGTCAGTTGGAAGTACAGGTAGCCGACGATCATGAACGCGAGGAACACCAGCCCGATCAGGGTGTTGAACCAGGCCATGGCGATCAGGCACACCACCGCCAGGAACAGCGCGATGCCCGGCACGATGGGGTAGCCCGGGGCGCGGAAGGTGCGTTCCAGGTTCGGTTCGACCTTACGCAGGCGGAACAGGCTGAGCATGCTGATGATGTACATCACGATGGCGCCGAACACCGACATGGTGATCATCGCCGCCGTCAGGCTCATGCCTTGCAGGTTGACCAGGCCGTCGCTGTAGATCGCCGCGATGCCGATCACGCCGCCAGCCAGGATCGCCCGGTGCGGGGTCTGGAAACGTGACAGTTTCGCCAGGCCGCGGGGCAGATAACCGGCCCGGGCCAGGGCGAAGAACTGCCGCGAGTAGCCGAGGATGATCCCGTGGAAACTCGCCACCAGGCCGAACAGGCCGATCCACACCAGCATGTGCATCCAGGTCGAATTGTTGCCGACCACCGCTTTCATCGCCTGGGGCAGCGGGTCGTTGATGTTCGACAGTTGTCGCCAGTCGCCCACGCCGCCGGCCATGATCATCACGCCGATGGCCAGGAACACCAGGGTCAGGATCCCGCTGACATACGCCCGGGGAATCGTGCGTTTCGGGTCCTTGGCTTCTTCGGCGGCCATGGCTGCGCCCTCGATGGCGAGGAAGAACCAGATCGCGAAGGGAATTGCCGCGAAAATGCCCGGAATTGAGGCGAGGCTGAACTCATTTGCACCAGACCAGCCGTTGAGCACGAAGTTGCTGAAACTGAAGCCCGGCGCGACCACGCCCATGAACACCAGCAACTCGGCGACCGCCAGCACCGTGACCACCAGCTCGAACGCCGCGGCGATGCTGACGCCGAGGATGTTCAGGGTCATGAACACGAAGTAGGCGCCAACCGCCGCCACTTTCGGGTCCAGGTCCGGGAACTGCACGTTGAGGTAGGCGCCGATGGCCATGGCGATGGCCGGGGGCGCGAAGACGAACTCGATCAAGGTGGCGATCCCGGCGATCAACCCGCCTTTCTCACCAAACGCCCGTCGGCTGTAGGCGAACGGCCCGCCGGCGTGGGGAATCGCGGTGGTCAGCTCGGTGAAGCTGAAGATGAAACAGGTGTACATCAACGCCACCATGAGCGCGGTGACGAGAAAGCCCAGCGTCCCTGCCGTGCCCCAGCCGTAACTCCAGCCGAAGTACTCGCCGGAAATCACCAAGCCGACGGCAATGCCCCATAAATGCAGGGTGCCGAGTGTGGGTTTGAGTTGGTTGGTAGTTGTCATAAGTCCTCTCTTGGTTTTTGATCTTTGGTGGACTTTCGGTGGTTGGGGTGTGGAGCGGGCACGCAAGGGTTATGCCAGGGCTGTGGGGCATTGGTTTTGTGTGTCATGGAGGTCGCAATCGCGAGCAAGCCCGCTCCCACAGGGGACTGTGAGCCGACGCAAATCCCCTGTGGGAGCGGGCTTGCTCGCGAAGACTATTTAAGAAGCGACGCAGGACCTACCTGCATCGCTCCAGAGGGGGCTTAGAAGAACCCCAACGGATTAATGTCGTAGCTCACCAGCAAGTTCTTGGTCTGCTGATAATGATCGAGCATCATCTTGTGGGTTTCGCGGCCAACGCCGGACTTCTTGTAGCCACCGAACGCGGCATGAGCCGGATAGAGGTGGTAGCAGTTGGTCCATACGCGACCGGCCTTGATGGCCCGGCCCATGCGGTAGGCGCGGTTGATGTCGCGGGTCCAGAGGCCGGCGCCGAGGCCGAACTCGGTGTCGTTGGCGATTGCCAGGGCTTCGGCTTCGTCCTTGAAGGTGGTGATGCTCACCACCGGACCGAAGATTTCTTCCTGGAACACGCGCATTTTGTTGGTGCCCTTGAGCAGGGTTGGCTGAATGTAATAACCGCTGGCCAGGTTGCCCTCGAGTTTTTCCACCGCGCCGCCGGTCAGCAGCTGCGCGCCTTCGCCCTTGGCGATTTCCAGGTACGAAAGGATCTTGTCGAATTGCTGCTCGGATGCCTGGGCGCCGACCATGGTGTCGGTGTCCAGCGGGTCGCCGCGCTTGATCTGCTCGATCTTTTTCATGACCACTTGCATGAATTCGTCGTAGATCGACTCCTGCACCAGGGCGCGGGACGGGCAGGTGCAGACTTCGCCCTGGTTGAAGAACGCCAGCACCAGGCCTTCGGCGGCTTTTTCGATGAAGCTTGGCTCGGCCTGCATGATGTCTTCGAAGAAGATGTTCGGCGACTTGCCGCCCAGTTCCACGGTGGACGGGATGATGTTCTCGGCCGCGCATTTCATGATGTGCGAACCGACCGGCGTCGAGCCGGTGAAGGCGATCTTGGCGATGCGCTTGCTGGTGGCGAGGGCTTCGCCGGCTTCTTTGCCGAAACCTTGCACCACGTTGAGTACGCCCGGCGGCAGCAGGTCGCCGATCAGCTCCATGAGCACGCAGATGCCCAGCGGGGTTTGCTCGGCGGGCTTGAGCACCACGCAGTTGCCGGCGGCCAGGGCCGGGGCGAGTTTCCAGGCGGCCATCAGCAGCGGGAAGTTCCACGGGATGATCTGCCCGACCACGCCCAGCGGTTCATGGATGTGATAGGCCACGGTGTTGCCGTCGATCTCGGCGGCGCTGCCTTCCTGGGCCCGCAGGCAACCGGCGAAGTAGCGGAAGTGGTCGGCGGCCAGGGGGATATCGGCGTTGAGGGTTTCGCGCACGGCCTTGCCGTTGTCCCAGGATTCGGTGATCGCCAGGGTTTCGAGGTTCTGCTCGATGCGGTCGGCGATTTTCAGCAGGATCAGCGAACGGGCCTGGGCCGAGGTGGCGCCCCAGGCGTCGGCGGCAGCGTGGGCGGCGTCCAGGGCTTTGTCGATGTCTTCGGCCGTGGAGCGCGGGAATTCGGCAATGGGTTGGCCGTTCACCGGGGACGTATTGGTGAAGTACTGACCTTTGACCGGCGCGACGAACTCGCCGCCGATGTAGTTACCGTATTTGCTCTTGAACGAAACGATAGCGCCTTCGGTACCTGGGTGAGCGTAACGCATGATGAGTCTCCTTGGCTTTTGTGCTTATTAGGGAGCCGCGCCTTCGCGCTGGTATCAAGCCTAGAGCAAAGGTTGGGCCAGTGCCTTGCAGGGCCCGTAAATCAAGACTTTAGGAGTAATCCGTCGGATAAACGGAAGCACTGCGTGACGATTGCGATACAAGGTGGGTGACAGTTTGTGCCATCCGTGAGACAGCGGCTGACTGACCGGTCGCGCCAGCATTGCATTGCGGGTTGGGCTGGAGGATGCTGGGCAACGACACTGATGTGGCCAACAAGGTTTTGTGGCGACCAAGCTTTTCTGGTCAGCAAGCTTTTATGACGGGCGAGCTTTTGTGGCGAGGGAGCTTGCTCCCGCTGGGACGGTCCGACGCCTCGGGCGAAGCAGCCCCAAAAGCTTTCACATCAAACCGGATGCGACTGCTGCGCAGTCGAGCGGGAGCAAGCTCCCTCGCCACAGGTTCGGTGTTCGCCACAGTTGTACCGTCGCTCCAGTGAAGCTGCATCCTTCGGGGAGAATAATAAAAAATGCACAGCAACCATTTGAGTCGCCACGCCCAGCAGGTCCTGACGGTCACCCAGGGCAAGGCGCATCTGCAAGGCCCCGGCAGCGATCCGTCGATTGCCCGTTCCTGGCTGCGTTGCCTGGAGGACTATCACCTGGACCCGGCGCAGAACCTGGCGCCGACGGTGCTGGAGCACGGCCGGGTGCTGGAAAGCCGCGAGCGTCTGCAACAGGTCCTGCACATTGCCGGCAATGAAATGAACAGCCTGCACCAACAACTCTCCGGTGCCGGCCACGCGGTGCTGCTCACCGATGCCCGGGGCGTGATCCTCAATTGCGTCACCGCCCCCAGCGAACGCAAGATTTTCGAGCGTGCCGGCCTCTGGCTCGGCGCCGACTGGAGCGAAGCCTGCGAAGGCACCAACGGCATCGGCACCTGCCTGGTGGAGCGCCAGGCCCTGACCATCCACCAGGAAGAACACTTTCGCGGCCGCCACACCGGCCTGACCTGCTCGGCGAGCCCGGTGTTCGATCCCCATGGCGAACTGCTGGCGGTGCTCGATGTGTCCTCGGCCCGGCCCGATGTGTCGCGCCAGAGCCAGTTCCACACCATGGCCCTGGTCAATCTCTCGGCGAAGATGATCGAGAGCTGCTATTTCCTGCGCTGTTTCGACAATCAATGGTTGTTGCGCTTTCACCTGCAAGCCGAGTCCGTGGGCTTGTTCAGCGAAGGGCTGCTGGCGTTCGACGGTGAAGGGCGAATCAGTGCCGTCAACCAGAGCGCGCTGAATCTGCTCGGGCACATTCGCGGTGGCTTGCTGGGCCAGCCGGTGGAAGCCTTTTTCGACTGTACGCTGGACGAACTGCTGGGGCGCGCCAGTGCCCAGGCCAGCGCCAGTTGGCCGCTGCGCACCCGTGACGGGCGGAACCTGTTCGCCCTGGTTCGTGGGCAGCCGCGCAGCGTCCCGGTCCCGCTCATGCCGGCGCTCAAGGTCACGGAGCCTGCGCGACTGCCGGGCATCTGCCTGGGGGACACAGCGTTGCAGGAGCATTTTCGCAAGGCCCTGCGGGTGTTCGAGCGCGATGTCACGTTGTTGATCCACGGCGAAACCGGCTCCGGCAAGGAAGCCTTCGCCAAAGCCGTGCATCAGGCCAGCCAGCGCGCCGGCAAGCACTTCGTGGCCCTGAACTGCGCGGCCATCCCGGAGAGCCTGATCGAGAGCGAGCTGTTCGGCTATCGCGGCGGCAGCTTCACCGGCGCCCGCAAGGAAGGCATGCGCGGCAAGCTGCAACAGGCCGATGGCGGCACGCTGTTCCTCGATGAGATCGGCGACATGCCCCTGGCCTTGCAGACCCGTTTGCTGCGGGTGCTGGAAGACCGCCAAGTGGTGCCCATCGGCGGCGAGCCCGAGGCGGTCAACGTGCGCATCATCAGCGCTACCCACCGTCAGCTACTTGAACGAGTGCAGGACGGCAGCTTTCGTGAAGACCTGTATTACCGGCTCAACGGCCTGGAAATCGCCCTGCCGGCATTGCGCGAGCGCAGTGACCGATCTCAGTTGCTGGACTTTCTGCTGGCCGAAGAGAGCGGCACCGAAACCGTGACCCTTGACGAACCGGCGCGCCAGGCCCTGCTGGCCTTCGACTGGCCGGGTAACGTGCGGCAACTGCGCAATGTGCTGCGCACCCTGGCCGCGTTGTGTGAGGACGGACGGGTTGGGGTGGAGGATCTGCCGGCAATGATCCGGCAGGCGCGGCCGCAGGTGCAGGAAACCCCGCCACCCGAGCATCCGCTGGAAAATGCCGAGCGGCTGACGCTGCTCAATGCGTTGGAGCAGACGCGCTGGCATATGACCAACACCGCGGAGCAGTTGGGGATCAGCCGTAACACGCTGTATAGAAAGCTGCGCAAGCATGCGATTGCTCGCTAATCACCGATCCCACGGCCACCGAAAATCCCCCTGTGGGAGCGGGCTTGCTCGCGAAAGCGGTGTGTCAGACGACGCATCTGTTGAATGACCCACCGCT
>NZ_JALJDX010000187.1 GCF_022952855.1 Pseudomonas sp. RGM2987
CCCGCTGGGGCGTGCAGCGCCCCCATCTTATTTTGGCGTATCAGATCCTCGAGGGCTGCTTCGCACCCCAGCGGGAGCAAGCTCCCTCGCCACAGGGATTGCGTTACCAAAGTTTTGCGTCGTGCGATTTATAGAAATCACCCGTCAACCGACGGCATCCTCCTGCGCACACGCTTTGCCAACAGCTTATAAGCCGTTTCAACAAAAGGCATGACGATCAAGCTGTACACCGTCATGTACCGATGCGAGTCCTGCTCACCCGTGCCAAAGCGAAGGTCTTCGGGCTGCCGGTCGGTGACGTAGAGCGTGCCGAACATCCAGTCCCACAGCGACAGGTTGATGCCGAAGTTGCGGTTGAAATGACGGGGCGCGTCGCTGTGGTGGATCTGGTGCTGGGCCGGGCTGTTCAGCACATGCTCCACCAGCGGCCCGAACGACAGCCATACATGGGTATGACGCAGGTTCGCCGCCAGGCTATTGAAGATGAACACCAGGTAAGTCACACCGAACAGCGTATAGCGGCTGACCTCACCGCCGCAGGCGTACCAGAAGCCACCGGCAAACAGGCCGAGGCCAGCGGTGATACCAAGTTTCTCGACAATCTTTTCCACAAAGTGCACCCGACTCGCCGTGGCCGGCACCAGCACCGGGGCCGAGTGATGGACCTTGTGAAACGCCCAGAGCCAGCGCGAATGAAACGCCCGGTGCGCCCAGTAGTGGATGAAGTCCTTGATCAGGAACACGCCCAAGCCATAGAACAAAGCAAGCGAAAGGTTATCCCCCAGACGCGGACGGGCGCCCCAGAGGTTGCTGAAGAACGCCAGGTAATCCCCGGAGCGCAGGATGTACGGGTCCACCAGGTGAACGATGGGCAACACCAAGGCAATCTTGAGAATGGCGCGAACGAAGTAGTAGCGATAATCCAGCAGCGCCGAACGGTGCAAGTACACTCGGCTGCCGCCAATGAATTGCCAGAACGTATGGGCGTCGGTCAGGCCACGGTGCTTTCTGAAACGGAACAGGCCATAGGCGACACTGTAGGAGGCGAAGAGAAACAGGATCCCGAGGCGACCGTTCAAGTTGAAAATGCCGAGCAATTGCTCGCTGATGGGCGTAATCACCCACTCGAACAACTGTTGCAGGACAAAGGGAAATGGATCCATGAACACCAGCCTCCGCCGAAGGAGCACCATTGTAGATGAGTCTGGCAGGGGTTTTCCCACTTACCTAACGAGCGCCCCTCAATGCGCTGATGATAAAGGCATGCAGGCTATCGACCGCCTTGGAGCCGCGAGATGCGCGGCTTCGGAGCACCGAAACATCCATCGGGTCTATCTGCCCCAGCCCTTGATCACTGCCCAGAACCTGCAGTGAAGGCGGCACGGTGCACTGGGTAATTGCCGCAATCGCAATGCCGCCTTCAACCGCCGCGATTTGCCCGGCAAGGCTGGAACTGTTGTAGACAACCTTGTACTCGCGCCCCAACAGCACCAGCGAGTTGACCGCATAGCGCCGGGCCAGGCTGGCGCTTTCATAAACGGCAATCGGTATCGGGTCGCGCCGCCAAAGCTCGAACTGAGGCGACCCTACCCATACCATGGGTTCCTTGAAAAGAAAGGTGCCGCGCTGGGTCGAGTCTCGGGAGATCAGCGCCAGGTCCAGATCACCACTGGCCACACGCGGAATCAACGCGGTCGACTGCTCGCAATCCAGTTCTATTTCAACCCCCGCGTAGCGAGGGGCGAAGCGCTTGAGGACGGGTGTGAGGTACTTGGCCGCATAGTCCTCGGCAACACCCAGACGAATACGTCCGGACAGTTCCTCACCATGAAATGCAGCTTGGGTCTCGGCATGCAGCGCAACCATGCGGCGTGCATACCCCAGAAGCGTCTGCCCATCCGCAGTAAGCTGCAAGTGCCTCGGGCCACGGCTCAGCAGTTGTCGGCCAAGCGCGGCTTCCAACTTCTTCATTTGCATACTGACAGCGGATTGCGACCTGTGGATCTCCAGGGATGCGCCTGAAAGCGATCCTGCGTCCACGACTGCGACGAAGCACTTGAGCCAATCTATTTGCAGATCGCCGGCAGGCATCAGCTGACCTCTATTCGATTATCGAATCCTCACGGCGTAAATTATGCGCTTCTCTTTATTCCGTTTCATTAGCAACATCAGGCATTACCGACCGTTCTTCAGGAGAACACCATGCCTTTCGATACCTGGCTGCTTTACCTGCTGACATGCTGCGGCATCGCGGTGGTGCCAGGGCCCAACGCACTGCTGGTCCTGACCCACGGCGCGCTGCATGGAAACCGTAAGACCCTGTTCACTATCAGCGGCGGCGTATTGGGTTTCGTCGTGATGCTCTCGCTTTGCGCCTTGGGACTGGGGGCGTTGATCCAGGCGTCACTGACCTGGTTCACCGTCCTGAAGGTCGTCGGCGGGCTTTACCTGATCTGGTTGGGGCTGGGGCTGTGGCGGTCGGCGCCTGTCTCGTTGGAGATGACTGATGCCACGGGCTCTAACTCGTGGTCACTCTTTCGCCAAGGTCTGCTATCAGCAATTTCCAACCCTAAAGCGCTGCTGCTGTTCACAGCGTTTATTCCACCGTTCCTCGACCCGAGCAGAAACCTGATCGCCCAGACGGCGGCCATCGCCCTGACTTATGCAGTCGTGGAGTTCGTCGTGGAATACCTGGTGGCCAGCGCCGCGTATCGGGTCAGGCCTTGGCTGGCTCGGGTTGGGCGTCGGTTCAATAAGGTTTGTGGCGGGTTCTTCATAGCGTTTGGCTTGGCGTTGCCCGTGCATTCTTGACGTGCTGGACGACCTCATACGATGCGCAACGCCTGTCCGTCATGCTTTTGCAGTGCGCCGAGGCACGGGCGGCTGATCGGAGGTTGAACTTTATCCAGACTGTACTAGATTCCAGTTGATCCTGAATTCCCTTTGCCTGTCACATTCATTCACTCGCTTTGCAATTGAAGCGAGCGGGTTGGTCTGGCTACCCTGAAATTGGAGCTGGCATGAAAGCTTATCTGATTGTCCTGGACAACAGCCAACACGTAATGATTGGCCGGGGAGGCTCAAGCGCCGGGGCGCAACGCCAGGGTTGGCATCTCCCAGGGGGGACAATCAACCCGGGCGAGACCGCGGCGGAAGCTGCCTTGCGCGAGTGTGCCGAAGAAACCGGTTATCCCATCAAGACGCTGCCCAAAGCCCATGTGAATGGACCTGTACAGCACGCCTCTTACTATGATCAGCATAATGCCAATAACAACCGCTCGTTCCTGATATTGACCTTGGCCCAGCATCACACGGCAATTGACGCGAGTTTTGCTCAGCGGGCGCGCCTCATGAGGTCCATCAGGCGCCCGGGCCACCCGCTCGACGAGCCATTCAACGACGTGATCTGGGTGAGCGCCACGGACTTCAACGCGCATCACAACACGCAGATGACGGCAGCGCATCATACGGACTGGTTCGCAGATCCACTGGATCTGTATTTCAATGACCCCTATGAGACTGCCGATCTAGATGATTATTGAGGCGTTCAAGGCGTCCAGATCCGGGACATTCCCGGGTACATGAGCATACCGGTCAGCGAGTGCGGATCGCGCACCTCGCTCTCAAGTCATCCTCCCGGAGAAACTCATCTCCACCGGCCCGCTAAGGAAGACCGGGCCCACTCCGTCCCATCTAACCGTCACGCTTCCACCATCGCACTCAACCTCGACACAGCTATCAAGCAAGCCACGCCGGATCCCGTTAACCGCCGCGCCACATGAGCAAGAACCCGAGCCAAGTGCAATACCCGCACCTCGTTCCCAGATGCGCAGCCGGATGTGACCGCGATTGAGCACCTGGACAAAATGCACGTTGGTCTTGTGGGGGAACAACGCGTTGGTTTCGATGGACGCTCCCATTGCCGCAATATCGAGGGTTGCCAGGTCATCCACGAAATAAGTGCAGTGCGGATTTCCCATGCTGCACGCTGCCGGGCCGCCCGCGAGTGGCAAGACCGCAGTGTCCAGTTCCCGAGCCAAGGGAATGTCCCGCCAGCCGAAAAGCGGTTGTCCCATGTCGACAGATATTTCGCCGGTTGAAGTTCGCTCGCAACGGAGCAGCCCACGGTTGGTGCGAAGTGTTATCGACGTGACATTGGATTCACGCATGAGCCTGTCCGCCGCCCCACGCGTTGCGCTGCCGCACACATCCAACGCAGAGCCATCGGCGTTCCAGAACAGCACACGGGCGTCGGCATCGTCACAATCGAGCAACACGGCGAGCTGATTGAAACCGATGCCTCGGCTCCGGTCTCCCATCCGCCGCGCCACGGCACTCGTTATTGGGTTGGCTGCGTTTCGCGAGTCGACGATGACGAAGTCGTCGCCATTGGCGTGCATTTTTTGGAAGTTCAACGGCATATGGGCACTCCACCGAAGATCGAAATGAAGTTCCCGTCAGGCTTTCTCTGCAACCAATCCTCACGCCTCATTTCCCAGATCTCCTTCACCAATCGCCCACAAACAAATTCCCCCTCCTGCGTCCCGATCATGCGCATGCCCTCACGCTCCGAAACCCTACGCGAAGCATGATTGCCCACAGCCTTGGGCACCTGCATGACCGGGCACTCCAACGTTTCAAACCAGTAAGCGTTGATGACCTCACACGCCTCGCGCATGTATCCCCTTCCCTGCCACTGAGGCGCCAGCCAGAAGCCGCGATTATTCCCGGGCTGGTCGTACAGGCTGATGCTTCCAATGCTTTGCGCCGGTTCTTCGCACCGGCGGATCATCCAGTGCCATTCACGTCCCGCGGCGATAGCGGGCAACGCGTGATCACGGATATAGGTCAGCGCGCCGTCATCCGGGTAAGGCCAGGGCACGCGGCTGTCCAAGAAACGAACCACCTCCCAATGAGGAAACAACTGCTGGATAGCCGGTGCGTCCGTCAACGCCAAGGGCGTGAGCATGAGGCGTCGGGTTTGGAGGGTTTGCATTGTGAAGATCCTTTTCAAACATAACGGCGCCCTGGCGAAGGTCCGCTCTAAAGGTTATCTGTAACCCTGCACAGTTTGCTTTCCTTTAATGGTGAAGGCGAAAACGTCTTCCCTCCTGCGAGCAATTCCATGAGTGTCACCCCACACTTATAAAGCCCTACGGCGTCCAGTTGATAATCCGCGCCTGCCTTGGGGACGAAGCTGAACATGTTGTAGCAGCGTGCACCTATGTAATGAAAGGCGATGGGTTGACCGGCAGGCACCCGTAGCTCAGTCGCGACCGTGGTGGGTGGAGGCTCGTCGAGCGGTGGGATTCCAAGGCTTTCGGCGTTGCGATTGGCGTAGCCATCCCGGTACGCCACCATGACGCCGGCACCTGGCAGGCGGAAGTCCAGGCAATCGGACTTGGGCACAGCCCTGACCATGCCGTCACTGACCACCCGCAAGCGTGCTGTCGCGCCATCGTCGGGCGATGAGTAGGGTGTGGAAAAAGAACGGACATCGCTCAGCGCGCCACATCCGCCGAGCAAAGCAAGGACGCTGAGGGTCAAGGCCTGATGCAGCACGCGGGTCGGTGTGTAACATGAGCAGAAGTTAATGAGAGGGTGCGGCGATTCGCTCACGATGATGCTCCATGCGGGTCAGATATCCTGGGCCAACGACGATTGAAAAAGCCTCTGTGTCAGCGCGGTTTTTATAGAAGATTCCGGAACACGCTGCAATGCCCGTTGTGAAGCGGAGCAACTGCCAATCAATCGAGATAGCTGACTTTTCGCTACCTGCATTGCAAGCTCATACTCGGAAAAACCGGACAACATAAGGACGTCCCTTTGCGTAGATTGGCCCTGACTGACAAAAAACTCCGAGGTATCCCCCGTCGTCTCCGTGCATTGGAGCGCTGGGCGATGAAATTCAACGGCAGGTTCTATCCGCACATCCATAAAGGCGAGCGCTACACGCACTGGAAAATCCCGGTCATCACATCACTCGTCCAGGGCCCCCACGCACTCATCGAAGTGCAGGCCTTCTGTGTCCAGCAATTACTTGAAGCAGCGGCGCATCTTTCCCGCGCCGCTGAGCGCGACAAAGGTTATTACCGCGTCGCCTGTCTGCTGGTGTGGCCTTGGTTACACCAGAGCGAAGTCACTGTGTTTTATGACCGTGATTATTACTTGAGCTTCCTGGGACAGCACAACTCCCTTGCCCCACTGCGCTTGAGCGACAGGCTCGCGCTGGATGTGCCCGATTCGTTCATCGAGCATGGGCATGATGCAACCCAGAGTGATGACGAGGTTGATGTGCATTGGTGGTGTATCGGGGAGCCCGCTTGATGGTGGAGCCCCGCTCAAACCTTATCGCCGGATTGCCCTACCCGATATGAGCGACCTTTCCCGGGACCGCCGACAGGAAAGAGGTAGGCTCCATCGCAAACCGCTCTGCCAGCGTATACGCCATCTTATGGCTGATGGGCCAATCCCCATTGAGCACCTCGGACACAGCCGTTTTATCACCTATTTCAGGCAGGTCTGAATCGGTAAACCCGAGCGTCTCCATCAGATCCCGGATCAGTTGCACAGGCGTGCAGTTCACCTCGAAAGCGGCATTCGATTCGCGGAACTGGTCCGAGTCGCTCTGGTAGGCCAGGATCTCCTCCTCGAGTTCAATGAGAGTTTTCTCCTCGGTCTTGCTCAGTTCACGCCCGTCGGTGAGTTCATCGAGCAGATCGGTCGCATGCTCATAGTCAGCGGGGGGTCCTGATGCCATGCACTCGTTCCACGCCGGTTTTAATGTCCATTTTCAGCCTCGCTGATGAGCTCATCAAGAGACATCCGGATGGGCGTCTCGTTGGCCTTGAGCCGTGCCCCTACCACTTGCGCCAGCTCCAGATCAGCCAAACGCTCAACCATCGCTTCGTAGACATTAGCCGGGACCCAGTAGCCCATGATCCGGTTATGGTTCAACACGGCTACTGGCGCGCCAGCAGCACCATACAGGACAGATGACGGATTTTTCTTGAGTTCGGATACGCTGACGGCCACATCAGCCAAAACGAGTCGCATGGGCGGCTCCATCCTGAATGGACCGTTACTTTGGTCTTTCCTGGCTGCACGAGCAAGCGCAATTCATCGCAACAGCTCAACCTTACTGCAGCGCCTATCTCAACACGGCGAGGTCATCGACTTGCGCGCGAAGGCACAAGCCTCTGATTGCAAAAATCACCGCCCCAAATGGCCAGTCACTCAACCCACCACACACCCCTGCGGCACCTTCCCCGCAAAGCTATCCACCAGACTCGCCACCACCATCTCCCCCATTCGCGTGCGGGTCTGCAACGTCGCACTGGCGCGGTGCGGTTGCAGCACCACTTGCTCGTTGTCGAACAACGCCTCGGGCACGTTCGGCTCATCGACGAACACATCCAGCGCCGCCCCGGCGATGTCGCCAGCGGTCAGTGCCGCCACCAGGTCGGTCTCGTTGACCAGTTTGCCCCGGGCGACGTTGATCAGGTATCCGCCCCTACCCAAGGCCTGCAAGACCTCGGCGTTGATGATGGCTTCGCCCTTGTCGGCAGCGGCGGCCAGGATCAAGGCGTCGCTGTCGCGGGCCAGTTGCTTGAGGTCGGCGACGAAGGTGTGGTTCAAGTCGTTCATCGGTTGCAGGTCGGTGTAGCTGATGGGGCAACCGAACGCGGCGGCGCGGGTGGCCACGGCGCGGCCGACCCGGCCCATGCCGACGATGCCGATGCGCATGCCGGACACTTGGCGGGCCAATGGCAGCGGTGCCAGCGGAGTCGGGCTCTGGGGCCATTGGCCGGAGCGTACGTAGCGGTCGCCCGTGCACAGACCGCGGCACACGGCGATCAGCAGGCCAATGGCGAGGTCGGCGACGTCTTCGGTCAGCGCACCAATGGTGGCGGTCACGCGGATGCCGCGATCCCTGGCGTAGGCCAGGTCCACCGCATCGGTGCCTACGCCGTTGACCGCGACCACTTCCAGTTTCGGCAGTTGGGCCATGAGCGCCTGGCTGATGCCGGTGTGCCCGCCGGTGATCACGCCGCGGATGTTAGCGCCGTGCTCCTGCACATAGGCCGCTTTGTCGGCCTGTTCGAAATAGCGGCGGATGGTGAATAGCTCATTGAGCCGGGTGTTGATTTCAGGGATCAGGATCGGGCTGAGCTGCAAGACTTCTGGCTTCATAGGGACCTCATGTAGCGAATAAAAACGCCGGCTCAACCGCGGCCGGCAAAAGGCATGGCCGTGGCCATGACTGTCATGTTCAGGACGTTGGCTGACAACGGCAGCCCGGCGATGTAGCGCACCGCATCGGCGACGTGCTTGACGTCGACCATCGGCTCTACCGCGATGGTGCCGTTGGCCTGGCGCACGCCTTTGGTCATGCGCACCGACATTTCGGTGAGGGCGTTGCCGATGTCGATCTGGCTGCAAGCGATGTTGTATTCACGCCCGTCCAGGGCCAGGGATTTGGTCAGCCCCAGCACCGCGTGTTTGCTGGCGGTGTAGGCGCTGCTGAACGGTCGTGGCGTATGCGCGGAGATCGAGCCGTTATTGATGATGCGCCCGCCCTGGGGCTGTTGCCGACGCATCAGGCCGAAGGCGCCACGGGCGCAGAGGAAAACCCCGTTGAGATTGGTGTCGATCACGTTGCGCCATTGCTCGAAGGTGAGTTCATCCAGCGGCACGGCGGGGGCATTGACCCCGGCGTTGTTGAACACCACGTCGAGGCGTCCATAGACTTCGGCGATGCTGGCGAACAGCGCATCGACACTGGCCGGATCGCGCACATCGGTGGGCACCGCCAAGGCTTCGCGGCCCTGCCCGGTAGCCAACTCGACCAGCGCCTGCAACGGCTCAGGCCGGCGGCCGGCCAACACCAGGGTGTAGCCATCTTCCATCAGACCCAGGGCCACGGCGCGACCTATCCCGCTGCCGGCACCGGTCACCAGTGCCACTTTCAATGTGTCGGACATGTTGTTTTCCTTCTTCAATTCAGTAAGTCCCGCGTCGGGTTCAAGGTCGTGGACCGACGCGCATTTCCAATTGGCCGATGCCGTCGATGCCTGCGGTGATGACATCTCCCGGCAACAGCAGATCGACGCCCGCCGGGCTGCCGGTCATGATCAGGTCGCCGGCCCGCAGCGCCACCGATTGCGAGATACGGCTGATGATTTCGCTGACCGACCAGATCTGGCTGTCGAGGCCGTCGCGCTGGCGCTCTTCGCCATTCACGTTCAACCACAACTCACCCTCGGGATGGCCGCCTCGCGAGACCGGCACGATGGGCGTCATCGGCGCGGCGCCGTCGAACACCTTGGCGCCCTCCCAGGGCAGGCCGTTGCGCTTGGCCAGGCGCTGGACATCACGTCGGGTCAGATCAAGGCCAGCCGCGTAGCCCCAGATGTAAGCCAGCGCCTGGCTTTCCGGAATGTTGGCGCCGCCCTCGCCGATGGCGACGACCAGCTCGACTTCATGAACGAACTCTTCGCTGACCGGCGGATACGCCACCTCCCCGACCGCGTCCACCACACAACTTGCCGGTTTCATGAAGAACACCGGTGGTTGTCGGGTCTGGCCCTGGGTGTCTGGCCATGGATAGTTGCGGCCGACGCAAAAGACCCGGCCGACGGGAAAACGCTGCTCGGTGCCGACTACGGGCAAGGTCACTGGCAGGTCCGGAGTAAAGACGTATTCGAGCATGTTCATCCTGGTAAAAGTCCTGTTGGAAATATCAGCGTACGGCGGCAAGCCTGGGTGAAGTTGGAGGAATGCCGCCTCGTGTTGGATTAATCCGCTTTTTTGTTCAGCTTCTCGTGCTCAGCGCACCTTGAGCTCAATGCGATACAGGCGACCCAGCAGCAACGAGTAGGACAAGGTGCCGATCAGCGCCACGCCACCGATGAACCAGAACGCCAAGGCGAACGAGCCAGTCTTGTGGACGATCGCGCCGATCACGATGGGCGTGACAATGCCGCCGATGTTCGCCGCCAGGCTGGTGACGCCGCCGGTCAAGCCGATCAGTTCCTTGGGCGCCACTTCCGACACCGCCGCCCAGGAGGACGAAGCGATGCCCTGGGCGAAAAATGCAATGGTCAACACGGCGATGCAGATCGCGTTCGAGTCGGTGAAATTCACCAGGACGATGGACATGCCCAGCATCGACCCGACCACCAGCGGCAACTTGCGGGCGAAGGACAGCGAGTAGCCTCGGCGGATCAACAAGTCGGAAACGATCCCCGCCAGCAGGATGCCCACCGTCGCGCCCACGAACGGCATGACCGCGAAGATCCCGGCCTTGATGGTGGTCAGTTGGCGCTCTTCGATCAGGTAGGTGGGGAACCAGGTGAGGAAGAAATACAGCGCCGAGGTGCTGGCGAACTTGCCGATGCAAATCGCCCAGACCTGCCGATAGCTGAACAGCTCGGCGATCTGCCGCCAGTTGAACCGGGTGCGCTCCTGGCTGCTCTTGACCAGCCCGCCCCCGGCCTCGATGTATTTCAACTCTTCCTTGCTGACCTTCTTGCAGTTCATCGGGTCGCGATACAGGAACAGCCAGGCCACCCCGAAAACGATACCGAGCGCACCGGTGCTGTAGAACACATGGCGCCAGTCGTAGGTAGTCGCCAGCCAGAGCAGCGCACCGGTAAACAGCGCCGTGCCCAGGTATTGGCCGCAAACATAAATACTGCTGGCCATGCCCCGCTCCCGCGCCGGGAACCACACCGTGACCGCACGGCTGTTGGCCGGGAACGCCGGTGCTTCCATCGCACCCACCGCCAGCCGCAGCCCGAACAGCGACGCGAAGCCGGTGGCGAAGCCCTGGCATACGGTGACCGTCGACCAGCTGATCAGCGACACCCCATAGGTGAACCGGGAACCGAACCGGTCGGCGATGAACCCGGCGGGCACCAACGCGATGGCGTAGGTCCAGGCAAATGCGGAAAAGATCAGGCCCATTTCGATCTTGTCCAGACCCAGGTCCTTGGCCAGGAACGGCGCGGCAATCGAGATGTTTACCCGGTCGATATAGTTGATGATCGTCGCGATCAACAGCAGCGACAGCATGAACCAGCGCCGACGCGACGGCAGCCGCGCTGGCACTACCGCATCGAGGGCACCGGCAATCGCCGGTGCTGCGGTGGTCTGGGAGGTGTGGGAATTCGACATGAAAAACCTCGTTATTGTTAGGGACGTCGAAATGTCTACGAGCAGCCGAAGCCATTGCCCTCGATGCCGGGGCAAAACATTTGCTACTGGAATGAGCGGCGCGAACGGCGCTGTCAGGCGTAGGAAAACGCCTTGCAACAGGGCCTGCCAAGGGAGCGGTCGGGAGGGTCAGCCACGAGCGGGAAAGGAATCATGATGTGCGCACCTTTGGATTGTTTTTGGGGTGGAGCCGGGTTGCGTGGCCCCACAGTGGTCGTACAACCCTCCAAAATCAACCAAGGCGTTAGATCATTTTTTCCCGTGAAAACAGTGAGGGAGAAACCTGTCCAAAAAATTCTAAAGCGAGATTAATTCTTAGAGTTTTTTAAAACAAACATAACTTATTGTTTTTTATATAAATTTTTATTGAGTGGCTGCCAGCCTTTCTTGGACATGGCCCGTTGACCCACTGACAGAAGAAAATCCCACCGCCGGCCTGATCATCGTATAACCCCTTGATAATCGGCGAGATGCGCCGTCACAATCCCGTCATCACCCTGCACCCACAGAGGATTCCAGGAGATGTCATCACCGAGCCGCGTCCCCACCTACGTCATGCAGCAACGCAGCGAATTGACTGACTTCTACATCCGCGACAAAAAGGGTCGGCGCGCCGAAACCAGCCCCCATCGCCACGAGTACTTCCAGATCCAGATCAACCTCGGTGGCGATACTGTGCAACACATCGGCAACGTCGAGCGTCCGTTTCCGCGAAACACCCTGGCTTTCATCCTGCCCCATCGGGTGCACGTGATCCCGCACCCGGCGGACAGCAATTTCATGGTGATCAACTTTTCCCAGACCTTCCTGTTGCCACACCTGCAGTGCGATCCGATGGACCTGGAAGAAGTCTCGATCCTGTTGGCACCGGAGCTGTCGCCGTTCCGCTTCCAGGAGCACCTGGACTTCATCCTGGGCGACGAGGATTTCAGCAAGGTCTGTGCCCTGATCGAACAGATGCGAGTGCTGGACGTGAATCGCCAGTTTGGCACCCGGGAAATGCTCAAGGGTTTGCTGCTGCAATTGATCGGCAGTGTCTGCGCCTTGTATGCCGAACCGCTCAAGCGGCTGGCCGAGGAAAACGCCGCCGAGGTCAGCCGGCGCGATGCGCTGAGCCGGATGTCCGAATACTTGCGCAAGAACATCGCCGATCCCGACCTCAACCTGATCAAAGTAGCCGCCGCCACCTACCTGGCGCCAACCTACCTGACCCACTGGCTGCGCAAGGAAATCGGCAAGACCTTCACCGAACTGGTGCTCGAACGGCGGATGCATGCAGCGCGCAATTATCTGCTCAATGGGACGCGGCCCGTTGGTGAAGTTGCGAGGTTGTGCGGGTTTGCCGATGAGGCTTATTTTTCCCGGCGTTTTCGCCAGATCCATGGACAGCCGCCGGGACAATTCAGGCGCCAGCAGCTTAATCCGGATACACCGCAGTCGCCGTTGAATACCTAGCCAACGCGAAGGGGGGCTCTTCCAATGGCCTCTCGCACCTGCTGGCACAATGCTGCTAGCTGAGCTATACATCCCTCACTCCAGAGGGATCTAATAATGAACAATACAGCGCTGGGACGGCTCTTACATCCAATTCTCACCTGCTACATAAAACTCCGGAATTTTTTGTTTCTATCTATAGTCGTGGCTTTAGGAACAGCCTCTGAACAAGTGACGGCCTATGACATGAATCCCATTGATGTGGATTGCTGGGACTTGGCTGCCCTCTGCTCGTTGACAGAGCTAACGGCCGAGATGAAAAAGCCAGTACATGAAACCATGACACTTCTGGCCTACGATTATTACCTGAATCCTGAAAGGACCCAGGGAGGGAAAGCCGACACATCGGCTGAGGATCCCAGGAAACGCGGCGTCCTCAGAGATCTGGTCCTTGGCAGCGAGTGGAATGACGACCCGGACTCGCTGCTAAGGCAGAACGTAGTGCGAGCCAAGCAATGGTATGCATTATTCAAGGACGCTCAAGTCCAGGCACAGTGCGTCCATGACAACAGTCAGAAGATGTGCGAAGGCGTAAAAATTACAGACACTCCGATGATGTTATACAGGAGTCATTTCGGAGACTTTCAGTTCCTCCATGCAATGGCTTCACATCAATCGGAAACTGCCCAAGAGACAAAAGACAAGATGATGGAGTGGGCCAGGTTCGCTTATACCCTCTCGATTTCCAGCAACAGCCTCGGTAAAGAAACGATTGATGGACCGATAGTCTCGTCATTCTCCAATGTATCCTCTCTTTTGAAGCGGCAGGGCTGGACCGTCGGTGCTCTTTTCGATCCGGTGCCTGGCGGCGAGTGGATACGGTCCTTCGGAATGACGGGTTTAGGTCGCTACCAGCCATCAGGTGTTCCCAGGGCGCAGGTTCAGTATAAAAAGAACATCCAGCCATCCAGCATCAAACACATAGCGCTTGGCTCACTGCTTCACATGATTCAGGACTCCTACTCGGACGCGCACACAGAGCGACAAGGAGGCTGTAATCCTCTGAGTAAAGAGCGTGCCAAAATAATTTCATTTCGCGATTATGTATTTCAACTCAGCACGGATCACGCTATCGCCGATGGGCACCCCGAATGGTTGAAGCATGGTGACCTCGGGAAAAACAATCCGCTTTGGGCCTCCGCAAAAATAATCCAATTTTCATTCAGAAAAGCTCCTTGGGAGGGCGAAGTAGAGGACTTCCTGAGCAACGAAATTTTCCCTCTGGCATTCCCGGAAAAACTGCCGACCACGGGTGATCCTGAGTGTTACTTGGGAACCGGTTAGATCTGCGCAGCGCTACCTGGACAACAAGGAAAAAGGGGATACACATGAAAACATATATCGCTTCACTGGTCCTGACTGCCCTGATCGGTTCGCCTGCATACGCGCAAGGGTTATCCGGCGCGATTCTACCCTGTAAGAAAGATGAAGTCTTAATTCAAACCATCGGCGCCGATATAGCTACCGCAGTAGTGCGCACACTGGTCGGAACAGCCATAGATACTGCAGTGGCGTATTTGGACGATCCAAAGGTTTCCAATTATGAAGTTATCGTTCCGGTCGACGACGCAGACAGCCTGACTGACGGTACAAAATGTATCTTCATCAGTTCAGAACGAATAACACCTGATGGCAGGATCAAGGGGAACTCGCTGTATGAAAGCTCCTCTCTCGCGAATGTTGACCTGTTCATAAAATTTCAGATTTCAAAATCGAGCACGCCTAGTGCATCGGGCACCCACCCATTACGGGCCGGGATCTTGGCGTGGCAATATAAAAATTTTCTGAGCGATAATTGCCCTTTTCTTCGCCAATGTTCGAAGCGTGACATTGTCATGAAGCTGGGCTTCATGCTGCCTACCTCCAGTGCCAACAATACTACTCATACATCGGAGCCGTTCGGTTTTACGATTTTGAACGCAACGGCGCAAGAGGTACAAAAAGCAGTTCAGCTCGAAAAGGGGGGCGTAGTCACGCTGCCTTGGACCACCTCGAGCGAGCTGAAAGGCCCGATCAACGTCCGTTTCGAACTCATCGAAACCTCGCAACCGAACGCCTTTACCAAAGCTCTGGCGGCAGCGGTCAAGGCACAGAAGGGAGCCATCCAGGACACTGTGGAAAACAAAATCAAAGGACTTTCGGATCAAGTAGCCGCTACCGCCGCCCAACCCAGAGTAACCGAAGCCGCCAAGGCCTTCGATAATTACAAAACGGCATACGATGTCGCGCTGGCAACCAAGGCCGCCTATCACATCGCCGATGCCAATCAGCAGAAAATACTCGCTGTCCAATACGAAATCCAACGCCGGTCCGTAAAACTCGCGGAGACGTTGGGAAAGGCCGCCTTCAAACTAGCTGACCTGGATTGGCCATCAGGCGGACTCGGAGATCTTCCAGCACTTTAATCACGGTGTTCTACAAGCTACGTTGATGACCTTCCAAACCACATTCGAATGCAGCACGGATCAACATAACGAGGCAGATGCCAATCGAACCCCTCGCAATGCCATAGGTCTGTGCTGTATGTCTTGTTTGGAGTGCTAGTCAATGTCACCCCACCAGAGCCTCGTCCTGCTTGCACGGGGCGGTTACGCCGCCCGAGGCGTCATTTACCTGATCATTGGCCTCTTTGCTTTGCTGGCGGCCCGCGATTCCAGCAAGCCGAAAGACAGCCACAGCAGCCTGGAGCTGCTGCTCAGCCAACCGTTCGGGCATGCCCTGGTTGGACTGGTGGTGGCCGGGCTACTGGCCTTCGCCGGGTGGCGTGTCTTGCAGGCCACCCGAGATGTGGACCATCACGGCAAAGAACTCAAGGGGCTGGTGATTCGCGCAGGTTTGCTGGCGAGCGGTTTGATCAACGGCGCACTGGCGTTCTTTGCATTGAGCCTGCTCATCAGCGGCCTGAAAAGCTCCGGCGGCTCGGGCGGTGGGCAGACTCAAGACCTGCTGGCGCGCCTGCTGTCCTGGGATCACTCGAACCTGCTGCTCTATCTCATCGCCCTGGTTCCTTTCGGCGTGGGGATCGCACACATCATCAAAGGCTGGAAAGCCACCTTCGAGAAATACTTCGAGGCCGACGAGGACGTCATGCGCTACGTGCGCCCGGTCTCCCGGTTCGGTCTCATTGCCCGCGGCGTGGTCTTCATCGAAATCGCCGTGCTGCTGACGGTCAGTGGCTCAGCCTATAAAGCCATGGACCCGCCCGGCCTGAAAGACGCCCTCGATGCGCTGCAGAATCTGCCGGCGGGCGGCGTGGTGTTGATGCTGATGGCGTTGGGGCTGATCGCGTTTTCCGTGTACAGCTTCGCCGAGGCCGCCTGGCGCAGAATAAACATGGACATCCCGGGAGTGCCAGGGACGTAACCGTGGCACGTTTCGGGTAGAACTGCCCCCACGGCTTTTACACGGACTGACGATTGCCGCTCACGTGAGGTGGCGACTGGCGGCGACAAACTGGTCATAGAACGCCAGCGCGGCCAGGTTCTTGTCCTTGGCCTCGAGCATGATGTCGAAACGGTCCAGAAACAGCAGCGCGTACTCGTTGGTCCAACGATTCCACATTTGTGAACTGTGGCCATACAGATCGCGCTTGGAGACCACCTTAAGCAAGGCGTCCATTTCCAGGGGCTGGTCGGCGTCGAACCCCAACGCTTGCAGGCGCTCTGGCGGTTGTGAGTAGTGCATGGTGGGCCGGACCCCGCGCCAACTCTCAAGGATGCGTTCGATCCGTGGCGAGTCGGGCGCAATATAGTCGCCCTCGTTGATCCAGCAGTGGTGAATATCCAGCACCACGGGCGCGAGGTCTGCCAGTTGCAGGCAGTCATCCACGCCATAGGTTTTTTCCTCGTTCTCAAAAGTAATGCAATTACGCGTCACTTCCGAAAGCTGCGGCCAGATTGAACGGATCCCCTCGCCGCCCAAGCGCCCGGCGATATGTACGTTGCATTTGAAATCCTGAAAGCGCCGGCCGAAGCCCATCATTCTGATCATGTCGGCGTGGTATTCGAACTCGGCAATACTGTTTTCCACCACTGCCGGCTTATCCGAACCCAGTACGCAGTATTGACCCGGATGAAACGACAACCGGACGTCCGCCGAACGCGCCAAGTCGCCAATCGCGGCGAAGCGATCCTCCAGTTGTTGCCGGACCACTGGATCCTGATAGAACCCACGCACTTTGGGATGACTATAGAACGGCAGCAAATCGCTGCTCAATCGCAACATGCGCAGGGTAGGCGGGAGATCGGCAACATAGGCGATCAAGCGCAACTGGGCGTCGAGGTTGTGCGTGACAATCTCATTCAACTTATCGCCGGCAACGTGCGGCGCCACACTGTCCATCCAGCGCAACGTGGTAGTACGAGGGTTGAACGGTCCCTCGATCACTTTCAGTTCGCTGATGGAAAGGCCTCGCTCGGGATGCCGGTATTGGCAAGCGAAGCCGATTCGGGGATGCGTCATGGGAGGTCCTGGCCGTGATGGGATATGGGAGATAGACCCCAGGGGCGGCCAGTCGTCCCTTCGCGTCAGGGACTGCTCGTTATTGAGTCAGCTGTCTGTTCTGGCAGTCTGGGACAACGTCTCTTTCAGCGCCTCGGAAACCAACGCCACCAGAATAGGCCCGGCATTTTTTTGCATGTAGCCCCCCACTTCCGCTTGCCGTTCCTTCACCTTGGGTGCGTATTTCGAGCGACGCCCTTCAGAGGCCAGGGATGCCAGTTCCTCTTCGGAAAACGATCTTTCATAGGCTCGTGCCAGGCTCTCATCCCACTTGGGCTGGTACTTTGGCAACAGCGCATTGATTTCGTCAGAGACGGCGCTGTTGGCACTGGCATTGCCCACCTTTGCGGCAATCGCGGCATAGGTAGCGGTGCCCTTTGCCGCCAAAAGCGCAAGGGACGCAAGTTTTTTACCCAAGTGTGCCTGGGTTACCAATGTACGAGCATCATCAAGCGGCGACGCGTCGGCCAGACCGAGGCTGGAAAACGCGATAAGCGTGGTGAATGCGACGACGGACGAAATCCTTTTCATTTCTTCATTCCAAACGGGGAAGCGATGGGTTTTAGCTTAGATTCATGGGTGGAGCTGCGCCACTTGCACGCGCCAGCTAGCCAACGGCCCAATGTTCCCATACAGCCTTTTTTCAGACACCAAAAACCACAAACCCCCGACTTTCTCTAGGAAAATCAGGGGTTTGTGTTTGCAGAATGTGGCGGTGAAGGAGAGATTCGAACTCTCGATACAGTTTCCTGTATACACACTTTCCAGGCGTGCTCCTTAAGCCACTCGGACACTTCACCGTATCTCGACAAACTGTTCAGTCTGTCGAGGCGCGCTAATGTAGTCGAAAGCTTTTCCGATGGCAAAGGTTTTTTTCAGAATTTTCATGCGGTTAAGGTAGCCAGCGTTTCAAACGAGCCGGGGCATGGCAAACCGGCCAATCTTCGGTGACTCTGGCGCTGCGCTTATGGATAGAGGCGTGGCGGGATGGGCGGGCCAAGCCGTTTGGGAAGGCACGGGCTGACCGATGAGTCAGTCACGGTGCTTTACCTGCCTTGCGGTGGTGGGTAACGTCTGCGTCAATTCTCTAGAAGGAAATAGCGTCATGAGCGACCTGATTGCTTACCATCTCGAAGACGGTATCGCGACCCTGACCTTGAATAATGGCAAGGTCAACGCCATCTCGCCGGATGTGATTGCCGCGTTCAACGCTGCGCTGGACCAGGCGACGGCGGATCGGGCGGTGGTGATCATTACCGGGCAGCCCGGGATTCTGTCCGGCGGCTACGACTTGAAGGTCATGACTGCCGGCCCCAAGGAAGCGGTGAACCTGGTCACGGCGGGCTCGACGCTGGCCCGCCGCCTGTTGTCACACCCCTTCCCCGTTATCGTCGCCTGCCCCGGACACGCCGTGGCCAAGGGCGCGTTTCTGCTGCTCTCGGCAGACTACCGCATCGGTGCGGACGGGCCGTTCAGCATCGGCCTGAACGAGGTGCAGATCGGCATGACCATGCACCACGCAGGCATCGAACTGGCCCGTGATCGCCTACGCAAATCGGCGTTTCATCGCTCGGTAATCAACGCCGAGATGTTCAACCCGCAGACCGCCGTGGATGCCGGCTTCCTCGACAAAGTGGTGGCGGCCGAAGAGTTGCAGGATGCAGCCCTGGAAGCCGCGCGGCAGTTGAAGAAAATCAACATGACCGCCCACAAGAACACCAAGCTGAAAGTGCGCAAAGCCCTGCTGGAGACGCTGGATAACGCGATTTTGCTGGATCAGGAACATATGGGCTGAGGCCCAAGACTGGCACGAACCCCGTGGCGAGGGAGCTTGCTCTCTCTCCACGGGCTGCGCAGCGGCCCCATAAGGCTTCAGCAGACTTGGCCTGATATCGCGGTGGATGATTTCAGGGCTGCTTTGCAGCCCGGCGGGAGCAAGCTCCCTCGCCACGGGCTCAGTGTGCTACCAAGTCAGGTCTCGGTGGCGGCACTTTCCTACAAGTAGAGTGTAATAATCAGCGACCGCTCTAGCTCGCTTCTGACACGTCACTGCGAAACATACGCTTAAACATCGTCCATCTCCTACCTCTATAGGGACAATTGCCGAAAACAGTGCACATCCGTACACTGCGCCACCTTTTGTCCCGATGGGGCCTGTAGATGCTGTTTGTACTGCGTATGTCGTTGATGGGCCTGCACTTTGTACTAGCGGGTGTGCTGGGGATCATCCTGGGTCTGTGCCGACCGTTCAATCCGGACAACAGCCGTTTATGCGCACGGCTGTACGCACTGCCCGCCATGTGGATTTTGCGCCTGCGAGTAAAGACCGACGTCGGCACGTTGCAGAATATGCCCCAGAGCTGCGTGGTCATTGCCAATCACCAGTCCAACTATGACCTGTTCGTGTTCGGCAACGTGGTGCCGCGCCGCACCGTCTGCATCGGCAAGAAGAGCCTGAAATGGGTGCCGCTGTTTGGGCAACTGTTCTGGTTGGCCGGCAACGTGTTGATCGACCGGGGCAATGCGATCAAGGCGCGCCGGTCGATGTTGACTACCACGCATACATTGCAACATGAGGACACCTCGATCTGGGTGTTCCCCGAAGGCACACGCAATCTAGGCGGGGAACTGTTGCCGTTCAAGAAAGGCGCGTTCCAAATGGCGATTGCCGCCGGCGTGCCGATTGTTCCGGTGTGTGCCAGCAATTACATCAAACACATGCGACTCAATCGCTGGCGCAGCGGCGACATTCTCATACGCTCGTTGCCGGCTATTCCTACAGCGGGGCTGACCGTGGATGACATGCCCCAGCTTATGGCCCAATGCCGCGAGCAGATGCATGAATGTATTGAGGCGATGGATCGGCAGTTACTGGGCATCAATACGAGCCACTCATAAGGGCCGCTTCGCAGCCCAGCGGGAGCAAGCTCCCTCGCCACGGGTTGATTCCGGTCGCCTTTACCGACGAACTCCAAAGATTTTGCTGACTCTCAAGCAGCAGGGCACGCTAAGCTGAACCGTGCCTGTCACTGCCATTTCCAAGAAGAAGTGAATCACCACCATGGGTAGAGTCGTTGCTGCTGCGGTTTACAGCGCCGGTAAGAAAGTCACCAATATCACCCTCGACGAAGGCAGCGCCTGGGCTGCCAAACCTGGACATTTTGTCTGGATCGGCCTTGAGGAGCCCAACGCCCAGGAGCTGACCAACCTGCAGCGCCAGTTCAATCTGCATGAACTGGCGATTGAGGACGCGATGGAGAAACACAGCCGTCCCAAGCTGGAAACCTTTGGCGACGCGCTATTCATCGTCACGTACTCGCCGATCCGCAAGGATGGCAAACTGCAATTCATTGAAACCCATATCTTCGCCGGCAAGGGCTACATCATCACCGCCCGCAACGGCCACTCCGCGTCCTACGCCCATGTCCGACAACGCTGTGAGGCGCGTCCGCTTCTGCTGGAGCATGGGGAAGATTTCGTACTCTATGCCATCCTCGATTTCGTGATTGAAAACTACCAGCCGATGGGCGAAGCCATTCATGCCGAGATCGATGAGCTGGAGCATCACGTGCTGTGCAGCGCCTTGAACGAACGGGACATCCAGAATCTGCACAGCCTACGCCGGGATGTACTGCGCCTGCGCCGCTATGCAGCGCCGATGGTGGAGATTAGCGAAGAACTGCAGAAGTTGAACTTCCCCTTTATCGACAAGAACATGCGCCCGTATTTCCGCGACGTGCAGATTCATGTCACGCGGCAGATGGAAGACCTGACGACCCTGGCGGACATCGCCAGCCAGACCATTGAAGTCGGCGTGCTGCTCGAGGCGTCGCGCCAGAGCGTAGTGCAACGCAAGTTTGCCGCATGGGCCGCGATCCTGGCGTTTCCGACGGCTGTTGCCGGGATCTACGGGATGAACTTCCAGGACATGCCGGAGTTGAGTTGGCACTACGGGTATTTCACGGTGCTGGGGGTGATTACCGTGGGGTGCACCGCGCTGTGGGCCAGTTTCAAGCGGTCGGGATGGTTGTAGGTGGACTTGAGCCTGCTGGCGTTGCGTTGACCGCTATCGCGAGCAGACTCGCTCCCACAGGGATTTGTGGCGAATGCAGCCGTTATGAACGCTCGCTCGCCCTTGTGGGAGCGGGTTTTCTCGCGAAAGCGTCGGGTCAGTCAGTATAAATATGTCTGATCCACCGCCTTCGCGAGCAAGCCCGCTCCCACAGGGGAGCGAGGTTTGTTCAGGCCTGTGGTTGGTGGGCGACAAAGCGCATCATCCATTCGGCTACGGTCGCACCGTGATGTTCCTGATCGAGGCTCGCCACGCCCTGGCTGTAGATCTGTTCGCCGAGGTGTTGTTGGCGAATTTCCAGCAAGGCCCTGGAATAATCGTGGATGAATTCCGGATGCCCCTGGAAGCACAGTACTTGGTCGTTGATGTGGTAGGCGGCGTACGGGCAGAAATCGCTGGAGGCGATGACCGTGGCGTTTTCGGGTAATTCGGTGACCTGGTCCTGATGGCTGATCAGCAAGGTCAGCTCCTCCATCACCGGGCTCATCCATGGCGCCTTGGCGGCCATTTTATAGCGATGGGTGCCCACGCCCCAGCCTTGGCTGGCGCGCTCGGTCTTGCCGCCCAGCAGCAACGCCAACAGTTGATGACCGAAGCACACGCCCAACAGCTTGTCGCCCCGTTGGTAGCGGTCGAGCAGATAGGTCTTGAGGGTTTGAATCCAAGGGTCGGTGCCGAATGAATCGGCCTTGCTGCCGGTGATCAGATAGGCGTCGAACTGCTCGTCATCGCTGGGGTAGTGCCCTTGCATGACGTTGTACACCTCAAATTGAGCGGCGATGGGCTGCTGGGAAAACAGCCGCTGGAACATCTGCCCGTAACCCTGATATTGATCGACCAGTTCCGGACGCAGAATATCGGTTTCCAAAATGCAGATGCGTAGCGACATAAAAAATACCTGACACGATGATGGGAATATTGCACACCCCAGAGCCTGCCTTGAAACACGGTCCCAAGGCAAGCCCCTCCCAAGCGGTCAGAACAATTGCTGCCTCGCAGCCTTCTCCTGCAACAAGGACGGCGGCAGGAAGCGCTCGCCGTACTGCTCGGCCAGATACCGGGCCCTGGCGATAAAGTCCCGCAGGCCATACTGGTTGATGAATTGCAACGCACCACCGGTCCAGGCCGCAAAGCCGATGCCGAAGATCGAGCCGACGTTGGCATCGGCCGTGGATGTGAGCACGCCCTCCTCCACGCAGCGCACGGTCTCCAAGGCCTGGATGAACAGCAGCCGATCACGGATATCCTGCGGTGCGATTTGTCCATCAGCCTTCTCGAAGCGGCTCTTGAGCGCCGGCCAAAGATGTTTTTGCCCATCGGCCGGATAGTCATAGAATCCCGCGCCCGCTGCCTTGCCTGGGCGTTTGTATTCATTGAGCAGCAAGTCGATCACCGCGAACGCCGGGTGCTCGGTCGGTAGTTTCCCTTCTGCTTGTAGGTCCTTGGACGTTTGTGTGCGGATATGGCTCATTAGGCTGAGAGAAACTTCGTCAGAGACCGCCAGAGGTCCGACCGGCATCCCGGCCTTGCGCGCTTCGGTCTCGATCATTGGTGCGCTGATACCCTCGCCGAGCATGGCGATGCCTTCGTTGATGAACGTGCCAAAGACTCGCGAAGTAAAAAAGCCACGACTGTCGTTTACTACGATGGGCGTCTTGTTGATCTGCAGGACAAAATCGAAACCCCGGGCCAACGTCTCGTCGCTGGTGCGGGCGCCCTTGATGATTTCCACCAGGGGCATTTTTTCCACGGGGCTGAAAAAGTGCAGGCCGATAAACCGGGTCGGGTCCGCCACCGCCTCGGCCAAACCGGTGATGGGCAAGGTCGAGGTGTTGGAGGCGAGCACCGCCTCAGCGCCTGCCACGGCTTGGGCAGCAGCCGAAACCCTGGCTTTCAGGACGCGATCTTCGAACACCGCTTCGATGATCAGCTCGCAGCCAGCCAGGTCGGCGTCGCTGTCGGTAGGGTGAATCCGAGTCAGGATGGCTTCACGTTGCTCGGCGTTGAACTGGCCGCGGGCGACCTTCTTGTCCAACAGCGCTGCCGCACGCGCCTTGCCCTTCTCGGCGGCGGCCAGATCGACGTCCTTGAGCACCACCGAAATGCCGGCCACGGCGCTGACGTAGGCAATCCCGGCCCCCATCATGCCCGCACCGAGGACGCCGACTTTCTTTGTCAGATAAGGCGCCAGGCCCTGTGGGCGAGAGCCGCCGGCCTTGATCTGGTTGAGCTGGAACCAGAACGTGCCGATCAGGTTTTTCGCCACCTGGCCCGTGGTCAACTCGGTGAAATAGCGGGTCTCGATCAAATGCGCGGTGTCGAAATCCACCTGGGCGCTCTCCACCGCAGCGCAGAGGATTTTCTCCGGAGCCGGCAGGCAACCCTGGGTTTTGTTACGCAGGATCGAAGGAGCAATCGCCAGCATCTGCGCCACTTTCGGATCGGAAGGTCCGCCGCCCGGAATCCGGTAGCCCTTGGTATCCCACGGTTGCACGGCGCCGGGGTTAGCCAGGATCCAGGCCCGGGCCCGGGCCAGCAGTTCATCGCGGTCCTGCGCCAGTTCATCCACCAGCCCCGCCAGCAACGCCTGTTGCGGGCCGACCTTCCTGCCCTCGAGCAGATAGGGCAAGGCTTTTTCCAGACCCAGCAGACGCACCATTCGCACCACCCCGCCGCCGCCCGGAAGCAGGCCCAGGGTGACTTCCGGCAGCCCGATCTGCACCGATGACTGATCCAACGCCACACGGTGATGACAGGCCAGGCAGATCTCCCAGCCACCGCCCAAAGCCGCGCCGTTAATCGCCGCTACTACGGGTTTGCCCAAGGTTTCCAGGGCGCGCAGTTGCGCCTTCAGGCCCAGGACCATTTGATAGAACGTCTGCGCCTCGGGCTTGCCGACCTTGACCAACTCATTGAGATCACCGCCGGCGAAAAAAGTCTTCTTGGCCGAAGTGATGATCACACCGGCAAGCGAATCCTTTTCTGCCTGCAGACGGGCAACGCAGGCCGCCATGGCCTCGCGATAGAGCGCATTCATGGTGTTGGCGCTCTGCCCCGGCATGTCGAGCGTCAGGACAACGATCCGGTCCTGGTCGATGTGGTAATGGATGGCATCGGTCATCAAATAGTTTCCTTCAAGTGCGGGCTCAGAGGCGTTCGATAATGGTGGCGATGCCCATGCCGCCGCCGACACAGAGCGTCGCCAGGCCATAGCGCAGGCCACGCACCTCCAACTCATCGAGCAGGGTGCCAAGAATCGCGCATCCCGTAGCGCCCAAGGGATGGCCCAGGGCGATGGAACCACCGTTGACATTAACTTTGTCGGGGTCGATGGCCATGTCCTTGATGAACTTGAGCACCACCGAAGCGAAGGCTTCGTTGACTTCGAACAGATCGATGTCCTCCACCCGCAGCCCGGCCTTGGCCAAGGCTTTGCGCGTGGCGGGCGCAGGGCCGGTAAGCATGATGGTCGGATCGGTACTGGTAACGGCCGTGGCGACGACCCGGGCCCGGGGTTGCAGGCCCAACGCACGGCCCTTGGCTTCGGAGCCGATCAACATCAGTGCCGCACCATCGACGATGCCGGAGCTGTTGCCAGGCGTGTGCACGTGATGGATCCGTTCGACATGGCTGTAGACTCGCAGCGCCGTGGCGTCGAACCCCATCTGGCCCATGGCTTCGAAACTCGCCTTGAGCTTACCCAGGCCTTCGAGTGAAGCATCGGCACGAATGAACTCGTCGTGCTCCAGCAAAACGATGCCGTTCTGGTCCCGTACGGCGACCAGGGATTTGTCGAACGATCCATCGGCCCGGGCGCGTGCGGCTTTCTGCTGGGAGTGCAGCGCATAGGCGTCGACGTCCTCGCGACTGAAGCCTTCCAGAGTGGCGATCAGGTCGGCACCGATGCCCTGGGGAATGAAATGACCGTGCAGGTTCGATTGCGGATCCAGCGCCCACGCGCCACCGTCGCTGCCCATGGGCACCCGGGACATGGATTCGACGCCACCGGCCACCACCAGGTCCTCGAAGCCGGAGCGCACTTTCATCGCCGCCAGGTTCACCGCTTCCAGGCCCGAGGCGCAGAACCGGTTGAGCTGCACGCCCGCGACACTGACATCCCAGTCGGCCACCAGAGCCGCAGTCTTGGCGATATCGGCGCCCTGCTCGCCCACTGGCGTTACACAACCAAGTACGATGTCATCGATCTGGCTGGTGTCCAGGTCCATCCGCTGCTGCAAGGCGCTGAGCAAACCGGCCGCCAGGCTGACCGGCTTGACGCTATGCAGCGCGCCATCAGGCTTGCCCCTGCCCCGGGGAGTGCGTAGCGCATCGAAAATCAAAGCTTGGGTCATGACGTCCTCGAACCTGGGGTAATGCATGCCTCCAACCATAAGCCCAGCGGCGTTGGGTTCAATGACCGCAGTGCTCAATGACATTGACAGCCACACTCAGACGAACGGTAGCGAGCTATCGGGTTAACCGTTTCAGGAGGGCAAGCTGTCTAGCAAAAGGGACTCCAAGCAGCTGGCAATAGGCCTCATGCCTTTTTCATGGAGATAAGTTCGATACTGATATGAATTGGTTCTAAGCCAATGCGGCTGGGGCCCCTAATGTATTCCTAGTACAAGAAAAGTCGTCGGGTTTTGCCGAGGCGCTTGTCGAACAGGAAGTGCAACGCCAGCCATCACGGATATGCAGGCTGGCCTCAGGAAATAACAATAAAGGCGGGTCAGCCATGTTCAAACATTCGAAAGTTCGCCAAGCCGGACTCATTCTCTTCGCCACGACGCTGCTGTTGATTTTGCCGAATATTCCCAAAGTGATCGGCTGAAAACTGCGCGCGGGCGCCAGCACTGAAAGGGTGCCTTCAAAAATGTAACGGGTCTGCTGTTCGAGCCGAGGTGGCTGTGCCAACCTTTGCGGCACTCCCAAGACATGGAAGGCAAACTACTTGAAAGCTCTCATTGTGTTCGGGGCGCTGCTGCTCAGCGCGCCCTTGTCTGCCGCACAGCTGGTAATGGAGCTGGGCGCGAATACGCGTACCTGGCAAACCGAGGAACTGCTCAAACATCCTGAAGCCCGAACGGTCCGGATCGCTGATGACGTTTCCTACAAGAAGCCGATGACCTATCGCGCCGTGCCGCTGACGGCACTGCTGGCGGGCGTCCAGCCGAACGAACACCTGCAAGCCGTTGCGCTGGACGGCTTCGCCGCCGAGATGCCCGCTGCGCCGCTGCTCAACAAAAGCGGCGCCCGTGCCTGGCTGGCAATCGAGGACCCGGCCAAGCCCTGGCCGTCCCTCGGTGAAGGCAAGCAAAGCGCCGGGCCGTTCTATCTGGTCTGGACCGATCCTCAGGCAGGGCATATCAGCCCGGAACAATGGCCCTACGCCGTGGCGAGCATCAAGCGCTTGTCTGCGGTGGCAGAACGCTTCCCTGCCCTATTGCCGGCTCCTAACATGGCGAAGGACGACCCGGTCAACAAAGGCTTCGCACTGTTTCAGAAAAACTGCCTGGCCTGCCATCGGCTCAATGGCGCTGGCGACGCGCAGTTCGGCCCCGACTTGAACGTACCGTTCAATCCCACCGAGTATTTCTCCGGTGACTTCCTCAAGCGTTATATTCGTGATCCGCAAGGCCTGCGCCACTGGCCCCAAGGCAAGATGCCAGGTTTCTCGGAAGCCGTGCTGCCAGATGCCGAGCTGGATCTGCTGGTGGGGTACTTGAAACATATGGCGGGGCGCAAGCAGCCGTTGGGGCAATGACCGTGCTGGTTGTGGCCCGTGCTTTTTGTGGCGAGGGAGATCCCGCAGCCTGCGATGAGGCTGCGCTGTCGCGC
The DNA here is from genome assembly GCF_022952855.1 of Pseudomonas sp. RGM2987. Classification (GTDB taxonomy): domain Bacteria; phylum Pseudomonadota; class Gammaproteobacteria; order Pseudomonadales; family Pseudomonadaceae; genus Aquipseudomonas. The sequence continues at coordinate 27,122 of NZ_JALJDX010000187.1, forward strand.
AGAGAACATGCCGATAAATCGGCAAATAATTTATCTTTAAAATCAATGAGATAAATTTTGTTCTATAAGAGCTTGCTCCCGCTGGGCTGCGCAGCAGCCCCTTGAAACCTTGCAAGTGCTTCGGCCCTGAAGCGCCAGCCCGGTCGAGCGGGAGCAGGCTCCCTCGCCACATAAGCGCCCTGTTCAGGAGATTATTGCTGCTGCACCTTGATCACCGGAGCCGGTGTCTCGACCACTTTGGCGTGCATCTGCTCACCACCACCGCCGCGGCGCATGCCACGCACCGGGCAGGCGTCAAGGTAATCCAGGCCGACGGCCAGTTTCAGGTGGCGCTCCGGACGGGCCAGTTGGTTGGTCACGTCGAAGCTGTACCAGGCGTCACCGAGCCAGGCTTCAGCCCAGGCGTGGCTGGCCAGGTGCTCGCTCTGCTCACTGAACAAATAGCCCGACACGTAGCGCGCCGGCACTCCCAGGCTGCGGGCGCAGGCCAGGAATGCGTGGGTATGGTCCTGACAGATCCCGCGACGGCCGGCAAAAGCCTGGGCGGCGCTGGTCTCGACGTCGGTGGCGCCGGGGGTATAGACCATGTGCTGGTTGAGCCCATGCATCAGGTCGATCAGTGCCGTGCGGTCACAACGCTGCCTGCATTGCTGGTTGGCGAAGGCCCGAAGGGCCTCGTCTGCCTCGGTCAGATGGGTAAAGCGCAGGAACGGCAGCGCCGACTGGCTTTCATGCTCGGCTTCCCGGGACGGATCAATGTCCACCCGTCCCCGGGCGCCGATGATGACCGTCTCATGGGGCTCGTCCAACGTCAGTACATGCAGGATATTGCCGAACGGATCCAGTTGCGCCCGCACCGGCCTTGGCAAATCGAGTTGCCAGCTCAGCACGTGCTGGCGTTCGCTGTCGTGGGGTGTCAGGCGCAGGTACTGGATGCTCGCGCGAACCTGGTCTTCATAGTGGTAGGCCGTTTCATGGCTGATCGAGAGTCTCATATGACCTCCAGGTAGGAACTGTGAATGGCATTGCCCAGTTCGCGGACCAGTGGGATGAATTCGGTGAGCCAGGCGTGCAGGCCACCGTCGAGTATTTCGTTGATACCGGTGTAGCGCAGGCGTGCGTCCATTTCCGCCGCCAGGCGTTGGGCCTGCCGGCCATTGGTGCCCGGCAGGCTCGCGAGGATCTGGTCGATTTCTTCGGTACAGGCGCGCAGCGAGCGCGGCACGTCAGCGCGCAACAGCAGCAGCTCAGCCACATGGCGAGCACCTGGGGCGTCACGGTAGATCTCGGTGTAGGCCTCGAAGGATGACAAGGCTCGCAGCAAGGCGCTCCACTGGTAATACGCATGGGCCGTGCCGTCGCTGACGGCGTCGGCCTGGTCACCGGCCATTTCGTAACGGGCGTCGAGCAGGCGCAGGGTGTTGTCGGCTCTTTCGATGAAAGTGCCCAGGCGAATGAACCTAAATGCGTCGTTGCGCATGATGGTGCCGTAGGTGGCGCCTCGGAACAGGTGCGAGCGTTCCTTGATCCACTCGCAGAAACGGCTCATGCCGTAGCGATTCAAGCCCTGCTCGGCAATGTCGCGGATTTCCAGCCAGGTGGCATTGATGTTTTCCCACATGTCGGCGGTGATTCGCCCGCGCACCGCGTGGGCACTGGCTCGCGCCGCGCCAAGGCAACTGTAGATGCTGGCCGGGTTCGCGGCTTCCAGGGCAAAGAACTGCAGCAGTCGCTCGGCGTGCAAGTCGCCGTGTCGTTCACGGTAGTCTTCCAGCGTGCCGGTAATCAGCAGTGGCATCGCCAGTTCGTGCAGACCGTCGCCACGCCCATCCTGAGGCATCAGCGATAGCGAATAGCTGATGTCGAGCATGCGAGCGAGGTTTTCCGCGCGTTCCAGGTAACGCGACATCCAGTACAGGTCAGAGGCGGTTCTACTCAGCATCGCTTGTTTCCTTCAATCCTCGACCACCCACGTATCCTTGGTGCCGCCACCTTGGGAGGAGTTGACCACCAACGAGCCTTCGCGCAACGCCACGCGGGTCAGGCCGCCGGGCACCACTCGGGTTTCCCGGCCCGCCAGCACAAACGGGCGCAAGTCGATATGGCGCGGGGCAATGCCGCTCTCGACAAAAGTCGGGCATGTCGAAAGTGACAGCGTCGGCTGGGCAATATAGGCGTGTGGCTTGGCCTTGATCCGCTCGCGGAAGGCATCGATCTGCGCTGTCGTCGCGGCAGGCCCCACCAGCATGCCGTAGCCGCCGGAGCCCTGGGTTTCCTTGACCACCAGACTCGGAAGATTCGCCAGCACGTGGGAAAGTTCAGAGGGGTTGCGACACTGCCATGTCGGGACGTTTTTCAGGATTGGCTCTTCGTCCAGGTAGAAACGGATCATGTCGGTGACAAACGGATACACCGACTTATCGTCCGCCACGCCGGTACCGATGGCATTGGCGAGCACCACGTTGCCGGAGCGGTAGGACGCCAGGAGCCCCGGCACCCCGAGCATCGACTGCGGATTGAAGGCCAGTGGATCGAGGAAGGCGTCGTCCAGGCGACGGTAGATCACATCCACTGCTTTTGGCCCGTCGGTGGTGCGCATGAACACCTTGTCATCGCGCACGAACAGGTCGGCCCCCTCTACCAGTTCCACGCCCATTTCACGAGCCAGGAAGGCGTGCTCGAAGAACGCGCTGTTGAAGCGCCCGGGGGTGAGCACCACGACGCTGGGGTCATCCAGCGGGCTGGCGCTTCTCAGGGTGTCGAGCAGCAGGTTCGGATAGTGGTCGATCGGCGCGATGCGCTGGGCGGCGAACAACTCGGGAAACAGGCGCATCATCATCTTGCGGTCTTCGAGCATGTAGCTGACGCCGCTGGGGGTACGAAGATTGTCTTCGAGCACGTAGTACGTGCCATCGCCATCGCGCACCAGGTCGACCCCACAAATGTGCGCGTAGACGTCCCGGTGCAGATCCAGCCCCTGCATCGCCAGCTGGTATTGCTCGTTGACCAGCACCTGCTCCGCCGGAATGACCCCGGCGCGGATGATCCGTTGTTCGTGGTAGAGGTCGGCCAGGAACATGTTCAGCGCCTTGACCCGCTGGATGCAGCCGCGCTCGACCACCCGCCATTCGCTGGCAGGGATGCTACGCGGGATCGTATCGAACGGGATCAGGCGCTCTGTGCCCTGTTCGTCCCCGTAGAGCGTGAAGGTAATGCCGGCGCGGTGAAACAACAGGTCGGCTTCGCGCCTGCGTTGGGCCAGGAGCTCGTCGGGCGTCTCCGCCAACCAACGGGCAAAGGCTCGGTAATGCGGACGGACCTGGCCGTTGGCATCGTACATTTCATCAAAACCCGTGCGGATCATGCCGTACTCCTTGTCACCCTGGCAGCAGCCGTCGCAAGGCCCGTGCCATCGGCATAAACGCTTTATGATCAACGGGTTGGTTTTTCTACTGATCGGCTACGCACCCTTGTTGTGCAGCCAATGCCCCACTCCGCCGCCCCCGCTTCATTGCGACGCAGGGGAGTCGCTTCCCTGAGCATAGTCACGGAAAAACGACCCAGGCGGATTTGGATACAGTTAGCTACAAAAGCTGGGGGCTTGCGGGGTATATCTGGCATGTATGAAAACGGCCGACCCGAGGGTCAGCCGTTGCGGTGTGGCGAAGGTGAACGTCAGGCCTGCAGGCGCCGGATCTCTTGCTTGACACCCCAACCTTCAATGACGCCACCCAGGGGTTCGACGACGGCTTCAAAGTCTTGCTCAAAGTCTCCTATGTCGTCGTAGGTGGCGTACATCACCCGGCTCAGTTCCAGCGACCAGGCCCCGTCGTCCCGTGCACTGATTTGCGCATTCAGCGATTCTCCCCGGAAATGCCCTGCCGCCCTGCGCGCCCGCTCCTCGTCCGGGAAAATGGCGTAGAACTCGATGGGATGGAATCTGGAAAAATCGAACCCGCCTTCTTTCATGCGGCGCAACACGCTGGTGCTGATGTCTTCTTGATAGGCTGTGCTCATGAAACGTCCTCCTAAAACCCAATGGATAGACTTTCCTTCTTCCCGGGCAGGCAACCGGTGGGCTGCACGCGATACGGCATCAAATGACCGTCGGGACACAAGCATGTAGCTGACAAGACCGGACCTTGGCGATCCTCTTCGCTGATCTCAACTGCAGAGTAGCCGCAAGTGATCGCTGCTGCCAAGCGAGGCCAGCCAAGGTTTTCATGAAATCGGTGTAATGCTGATGATCTCGATGCTGTGCTGGGCCTTGAGATTCTTGACTGTCGGCTCTTCGGTCCGACCCTCCAGGTCATTGAGATCCAGTTTGGCGGGCACCGGCAGGAGCCTTTCACGAATCAATTGTGCCGCCTGCTCCATCGTGGGCTCCTGGTCATAGTCGAATTGCTCGGCGATGGCTTCGCCGTGATCATCCACGAAAGTGATTTCCCACTTCTGCATCGGTGTCTCCTTGATCAATTCAGGGCCTGGCTTACCCTTATCTCGACATTGAGGGCTGATTATTCGTTCCGCCGGGTTGGCGGACGGCACACATGAAAAGACCGCCTCGCGGGCGGTCTCGGATACTGACTTGGCCGTTTATTTTTCGGCACGTTCCTTCAGCTCTTTCAGGGTGTTGAACGGGGCATCCACGACGAACTTGTTAGCCAGCCAGGACGGTACATCGCCACCGGGCTCGGTATGGACTTGGTAGGTCACTTCGATCTGGTCCGCCCCCTTGGGCGCGAACTTCCAGAAACCGTCAACCTGGGTCACCCGCACGAATCCCTTCTCCTCCGGCAGGTAGGTCGGTACGCCCTTGAGGTGGCGGGTCAGGCTGCCATCGGCGCCCTGTTCGGTGGTGACTTCCAGCACCGAGTCCCGGGAGGTGACCGGCCAGGGTGTGTTGAATTGAGTGTAGGTCCAGCTCTTGTCGCCTTCGTGCTTGAGCAGCTTCTGGCTCTTGCACTCATGAATCCAGGCACAGGCGCCAGGCACGTCTTCTTGCAATGCCCGCAGCTTTTCCATGGTGGTCTTCATGACCGTCACGCCACGGTAAGCCTTGTACTTGGAGCCGGGCACTTCAGTGAGGGATACCTTGATACCGTCCTTCTCCTTCGCGACCTGCCAGTCCTCTGCCTGGGCGGTGGCCGTCGCCAATAGCACGGTCAACCCACACAACACAGCCATACGATGCAGCGAACCCATAATTTTTTCCTTATTGTCCAAGTTCGATCATTTCAATTGCGGTCATTGACCATCATGCCGCCGTGACTTGCTCCCACCAGCCGATCAATCGGATAGCCTCCTCACTGCTGCTGCCGCAGACCTCAAAGTCGGCCTCGAATGCCGAGCACACCGCCGGACGCTCCGGCTGGCCGAAAATCCGGCACAAGTTATCGACCGACAACTGTACGCAACGTTCTCCCGCCGGCTTGCCTTGGGGCATCCCGGGGATGGGCGAGCTGATGGAAGGGGCGATGCAGCAGGCGCCACAGCCTTCACGGCATTTCATGACGACGACATCCTCACGACAGGTACGATTAGTAACGGGACACAGAGTAACGGCTAAAACACTCGTTTTAAATTACCGCCCGGGTGTTTTTTCGCTTGAGGCCCGGTGACCGAACAGTCAGCGACGAGCTGCATCCATGCTGAAGCTTTACTGCTTGAACTCGAAATCCAGCGCCGCCCCTTCCACCTCGTTGCGCTCCTGATTGCGCAGGGGCAGCTGCATCTCGTTGCTCAGCAGCCGACCGTTGAGCTGGAATGGCCCGGGCTTCTGGCCGAACATGGACGGTAACAGGGGTTCACGCTTGGGCAAGGGCACTTTACCCGGCGGCTCAAGCTCCTCGACCATATCGTGGGGCAGGCTCAAGTCCAGCTTGGCCGGGGGCAACGGGGTCTTGGCGACCTCGTGGGCGGATTTACTCTTGGAGGCAATGGGGGCGCGTTTTTTCTTCGCGGGGGCGGTTTTCTTAGCGGGCGTCTTTTTGGCCGTTGTCGCTTTTTTCGGCGCCTCCTTCGTGGCGCTGGCGGTCGGTTTTTCCTGCGCTGCAGCGGCCGAGACACCTGCGCAATGGAAGGCAGTCAATAAACCGATCAAAACCCAGGCGGCGGGAGCAATGGCTTTCATAAATACAACGGCAGTCATGACAGAGATGCCCATGCTCGCCTGATAATGAGGCGCTGACAAGCACCTGGGGCTAAGCCTCTGATTCTTAAAAAATTCCGTTGGCCGTCTCCTGGCACAACTGAGTGGCCAGTAACCCCAGTGTCATCAGCGCCCGCTCTGCCTCGCGGTTCCAGGGCGTGCCGCAGTTCAAGCGGATACAGTGGTTGAACTGCTCGGTATTACTGAAAATCAGCCCGGGCGCGATGCTGATGCCCTGCTGCAATGCCCGCACGTGCAGCTCCTGGGTATTGACCCGCCCCGGCAGGCTCACCCACAGGATGAAGCCTCCGGTGGGACGACTCATCTGCGTGCCTTCAGGGAAGTACTGCTGCACCGCCAACTGGAAAGCACTGAGGTTCTTGCGGTATTCCTGGCGGATATAGCGCAGATGCCGGTCATAGCCGCCGTTTTCCAGGTACGCCGCAATGCCCATCTGGGTGACGCTGCATGCCGAGTGCGTGCTGAAGGTCTGGAGCCGCTGGATTTCCTGCTGGAATTTGCCGGCGATCATCCAGCCGATGCGCACACCCGGCGACAAGGTCTTGGAAAAGCTCGAACAGTAGATGACCCGGTCCAACCGGTCATAGGCCTTGAGGGCCTTGGTGCGCCCCTGCTCAAACATCAACTCGCCATAAATATCATCCTCGACGATCTGTATGTCGAAGTCCGAAGCCAGGCGCAGCAATTGCTTCTGCCGCTCTTCCGGCATGGTGCCGCCAAGGGGATTACTCAGGCGCGTGGTCAGTACCAACGCCTTGATCGACCATTGGTTGGCTGCAAGCTGCAGCGCCTCAAGGCTCATACCGGTGACCGGGTCGCTGGGGATCTCGATGACCTTCAGGCCCAGCAGATCCGCCAGTTGCAGCAAGCCGTAATAAGTCGGTGACTCGGCGGCGATCAGGTCTCCGGGCCGGGTCAGCACGCGCAGGGACATTTGCAGGGCGTCGACGCAGCCGTGGGTGATCACCACTTCGGAAGGGTCCACCACCACGCCGGCATCGCGCATGCGAATCGCCACCTGGCGCCGCAACGGCTCGAAGCCCGGACTGAACATGTAGCTGAATGCCCGAGGGCTGTGGAAACGAGTGACCTTGGCCAACTGCTGATGCAATGCCCGCACCGGCAGATAGTCAACGCTCGGCACCGCCGCTCCCAGGGGGAACACCCCTTCGCGCCGCGACTCGACCAGTACCTGCTGAATGATGCTGCTGCGCGTCACCAGCCCCGGGCGCTCGACCCGTGCGATGTCCGGTGTCGGCGCCGTGAGGGCCGGTGTCTGGTGCACGTAGTAGCCCGATTGCGGTCGTGCGCGAATCAGCCCCTGGTCTTCAAGGTTCGCATAGGCCTGCAACACCGTGGCATGGCTGACGTTGAGCTGCGAACTCATCTTGCGCACCGAAGGCACGCGTTCGCCGGGCTGATACACACCGCGCCGGATATCTTCAGCCAGCTGTTGTGCAATACGTTGATAGAGCAGGAGGTTGGTCATGACGCAGCACTCGATTTCACGGGCATATTATTCTTGTCGGAAACGATACCGGAACAGTTTAGAAGTGTACTGGGACAGTTGCCAGATTACTCGACCGTACAGTGCAGTGACAGCCCCAACTGTACCCATTGTCCAACGCCAGTTCGAAAAAAAACCCGGCGCCGTTCAAAGGGCCGGGTTTTCCAGTGACGCACCCCTCAGCGGGCCGCGCCGAGCTGGCCTTTTTCGTCGGAGAACACGATTTCAACCCGGCGGTTTTGTGCCCGACCACGCTCGCTAGCGTTGACGTCTACCGGATATTCGTCACCGTAGCCTTCGACGTGGATGCGCTTTTCGTCAATCCCCAGGTCCACCAATACATCCGCCACCGCCTGAGCACGGTCGCGGGACAGTTTGAGGTTTTCCTGCTTTCCGCCGGTGCTGTCGGTGTAGCCCTCGATGCGCACGACGCGCTTGGGATTGAGCTGCAGGAACTGGACGATCTTGAGCACGACCCGATTGGCCGAGTTCTTCAACTCGGCTTCGCCGGTATCGAACAGGACGTCGCCGAGGGTCATCACCAAACCCCGATCGGTCTGGGTGGTGGCCATCGCCATGATCTGTTCTTCGAGCCACTTGCCCTGTTGCTGCACGCTCAGCAATTTGGATTCACGCAGGGCCAATTGCAAGCGCTGGCGCTCCAGCTCCAGCTTCGCCGCACGCTCTTCGTTGAGCACCTGGTTGCTGTGCTCTCGGGCGATCTCACTGTAGCGCTGGCTCAGGTAGGCGTAGTGCTGCACATCCTCACCGCTGCCCCAGTACGTGGACAAGCGATCGGCACGGGCCAGGGATTCGCCGGCACGAATCACGTCCTTGGGCGCGGCACGCAAGACATTGGCGTCTTCCTTGACCTTCTGGAAGCTTGCGCTGGCCTGCTCCAGCGCCGCTTCGCTACGCTGGCCGGCGCAGCCATACAAACCGCTCAATCCAACGAGGACCAGGCCGCCCAGTACATGGGAGTGCTTCATTGGGCATCCTCCCGCAGCTGTTTGCGCAGGCGCTTGATACGGGTATCGAGCACGTTCAGTTGCTCTTGGCTCTTGAGCGTCAGCACTTTGGCTTCCGCCAGGCGTGCATCCAGCTCGGCCTGTTCGGCGCGCATGCGGGCCTTTTTGTAGGATTCGTCAGCCATGTTCGATTTGGCCCGCGCAAATTTTTCCTCGGCCAGTTTCAATTCAGGCACTTCGTCGGCATTGGCGCCCACGGCCCGGGCTTGTTCCAGCGCCTGTTCGGTCAGGCGGATCTGTTCATTCGGCGCCGGATCGGCTGCGCAGCCCGCCAGAGCCAGAACGGCCAGGGCAGCGAAAAGAGGTCGAATAGTCACTAATGTTCCCTACTGTTTTGGGGCACTGACGGGTGGCTGCAACTGTGTTCTCCAACGCTCCAGATTGCGCTGCAACACAGCCTCCGTCAGGCCGGACGCGGCCAATTCTGTCATCTTTTGCGCCAGCTGTCCGCGTAACCATGGGTCATTGCAGGCGGAGTTATGGGAAACCGCGAGGAACAGCCCCGGTTTATCCACCGGTTGCGGTGCGGCTTGCAGGTCGTTGGCCATCCCCAGCGTTTGCGCCATCGCCAGGCCCGAATAGCGCCCGGCCAGGACATATTCCACCTCCCCCAGCAGCAATTTCTGAAAGGCCTGGGTAAGGTTGGGCGTGCGGGTAAGGGACAATTGCTGCTCCGCAAAAACGCCGAATTCTGCTGTCATACGAGACTTTTCCGACAAGGCGCCGGGATGTCCGTGAAGGTCCTCGGGTCGGTTGATGACCAGCGTCGAACCCTTGCGGGTCCAGACCAGGTAATCATTTTCCAGCAGCGGCGGATGAACGTAGTCCAGGGCCTCAAGACCCGCGCTGGTCAATGGCGCGTCGGTGAGCAGGTCCATGCGCCCGCTGCGCACTTCATCCAGGGCCTGGGCACGCTTGCCGGCGTAAAGCAGTTCGATCTTGATCCCTAACTCCCCTGCCACTTTCTCCAGCAGATCGGCGCCAGCGCCAATCAGGTGCTTGGGATCCTGGGGATCTTGCCAGAGGTACGGCGGTGCGTCCGGGCTGCCGGTGGCGATCAGGCGTTCACATTTGCCGGCAGCGGCGGCCAGGCCTGGCACAACGGCCAAAACCCAGAACAATGACCAACCGGCCAAACGGCGAAGATCCATGGCCATACGCCCCCCTTGCGATAAATATCCGTGGTGCAGAAATAAAAAACCCGGCCTAAAGGCCGGGCTCTTTATAAGTGAAGACGCCGGATTAGACCAGCTTCTCCAACTCAGGGACCGCTTCGAACAGATCCGCCACCAGGCCATAATCGGCCACCTGGAAGATCGGCGCTTCTTCGTCCTTGTTGATCGCAACGATCACCTTGGAGTCTTTCATGCCGGCCAGGTGCTGGATCGCGCCGGAGATACCGACGGCGATGTACAGCTGTGGCGCAACGATCTTGCCGGTCTGGCCGACCTGCATGTCGTTGGGTACGAAACCTGCGTCCACTGCGGCGCGGGAAGCGCCGACGGCGGCGCCCAGCTTGTCGGCCAGGGCGTACAGGTGCTTGAAGTTATCGCCGTTCTGCATGCCACGACCGCCGGAAACGACGATCTTGGCAGCGGTCAGTTCAGGACGATCGGACTTGGCCAGTTCTTCGTTGACGAAGCTGGAGATACCCGCGTCGTGAGCAGCGCCCACAGCTTCCACGGCAGCCGAACCACCTTCAGCGGCAACCGGGTCGAAACCGGTGGCGCGGACGGTGATGACCTTGACCGAAGCGGTCGATTGCACGGTGGCAATGGCGTTACCAGCGTAGATCGGACGCTTGAAGGTGTCGGCGCTTTCTACCGAGATGATCTCGGAGATCTGGTCGACATCCAGGGCAGCTGCCACGCGCGGCAAGATATTCTTGCCGTTGGAAGTCGCGGCAGCCAGGATGTGGCTGTAGCCCTTGCCAAGCTCGGCCACCAGCGGTGCAACGTTTTCCGGCAACTGATGCGCATAGGCGGCGTTGTCGGCCGACAGCACTTTGGCCACGCCAGCGATTTTTGCAGCGGCTTCAGCCACGGCACCCACGCCTGCGCCTGCAACCAGGATGTGAACGTCGCCGCCGATTTTGGCCGCGGCGGCAACAGTGTTCAGCGTGGCCGGGGCCACGGCCTTGTTGTCGTGTTCAGCGATTACCAAGATAGTCATGTTCAGATTACCTTCGCTTCGTTTTTCAGTTTCTCGACCAATTCAGCCACCGACTTGACCTTGATGCCCGCGCTGCGTGCAGCCGGTGCTTCGACTTTCAGGGTCTTGTTGGTGGAGGCGGTGGAAACGCCCAAAGCATCAGGAGTCAGCACTTCAAGCGGCTTCTTCTTGGCTTTCATGATGTTCGGCAGGGACGCGTAGCGCGGCTCGTTCAAACGCAGGTCGGTGGTGACGATGGCTGGCAGCTTCAGCGAGACAGTCTGCGCGCCGCCGTCGATTTCGCGGGTCACGGCAACGCTGTCGCCGCTGACTTCGACTTTCGAGGCAAACGTGCCCTGACCGTAGCCGCTCAATGCAGCGAGCATCTGGCCGGTCTGGTTGTTGTCGCTGTCGATGGCTTGCTTGCCAAGGATCACCAGCTGAGGCTGTTCCTTGTCGACGACGGCCTTGAGCAGCTTGGCCACCGCCAGGGAAGTCAGGTCTTCGGCGGATTCGACGAGGATGGCGCGATCGGCACCCAGTGCCAGCGCGGTGCGCAGTTGTTCCTGGGCGGTGGTCGGGCCGATGGAGACGACGACGATCTCAGTCGCCACGCCTTTTTCTTTCAGGCGTACGGCTTCTTCTACGGCGATTTCGCAGAAAGGGTTCATCGACATCTTGACGTTGGCGAGGTCGACGCCGGAGTTGTCCGCCTTGACGCGAACCTTGACGTTATAGTCGACCACTCGTTTGACAGCTACAAGAACCTTCATGGATTCCTCGTTACTCTCCGGTGAAAAGAAAGTCGCCTAGGCGAACCTGGCGGTTGATGCTCATGGGGCGCAAGGGCACCTCTAAAAACGCCGGCATGAACCACACATGACCCTGCTCACGGGAGTGAAGACCATTCGTCAGTGATGACCGATGAGTCATTCATTATCGCGGCGTGTAAACTGCGCGTCCAAACCACGCATTACGTCACTTTGTGCTGCCTTCGCCCTGTCTTTAGAGGTGCTCTTGAAACCAACAGTCAGCCTACGGCGAGCGCAAAACCGCCCGTATCTTGACCGGAACACCTATTCCGGTCAATACGGCAAAATGGTCAGTCATAAGCCGTACGTCAGTGATTTATCTGGGCTGCGGCAATTTCAAACAAACGTTTGTATTGGACCCTGAGAGTGGTGTAGATATAATGCGCCGCCAAGAGAGACCCGCGTGTCATCCATTGTCGCTTTCGCCCGCTTCGTGAAGGAAGCAACGGATGCAACGCCAAACCTCCAATTAGAAAAATCGTGAGCCTTGAGTAGGAGATAGCCTGTGGAACGCGAATACATGGAATTCGACGTGGTCATCGTCGGTGCCGGCCCCGCTGGTTTGTCTGCCGCTTGCCGACTGAAACAGAAGGCCGCCGAAGCCGGTAACGAAATCAGCGTCTGCGTGGTCGAAAAAGGCTCCGAGGTCGGTGCGCACATTCTCTCCGGCGCGGTGTTCGAACCCCGTGCCCTGAACGAACTGTTCCCCGACTGGAAGGAACTTGGCGCACCGCTGAATACCCCGGTCAAGCGCGATGACATTTATGTCCTGAAAAACGCCGAGACCGCGAGCAAAATCCCTGACTTCTTCGTGCCCAAGACCATGCACAACGAAGGCAACTATATTATTTCCCTGGGCAACCTGTGCCGCTGGCTGGCCCAACAGGCCGAGAACCTGGGCGTGGAAATCTACCCCGGCTTCGCCGCCCAGGAAGCGTTGTTCGACGAGAACGGCGTGGTGCGCGGGATCATCACCGGCGACCTGGGTGTCGACCGCGAAGGCCACCCGAAAGAAGGCCTCTACACCCCCGGCATGGAACTGCGCGCCAAGTACACGCTGTTCGCCGAAGGCTGCCGCGGCCACATCGGCAAGCAACTGATCAAGCGCTTCAACCTGGACAGCGAAGCCGACGCCCAGCACTACGGCATCGGCCTGAAGGAAATCTGGGAAATCGACCCGGCCAAGCATCAACCGGGCCTGGTGGTCCACACCGCCGGTTGGCCGCTGGACATCATGGGCACCGAGAACACCGGCGGCTCGTTCCTCTATCACCTGGAAAACAACCAGGTGGTGGTCGGCCTGATCGTCGACCTGTCCTACAGCAACACCTACCTGTCGCCGTTCGACGAGTTCCAGCGCCTCAAGCACCACCCGGTGCTCAAGCAATACCTGGAAGGCGGCAAGCGCGTCAGCTACGGCGCCCGCGCCATTTGCAAGGGTGGCCTGAACTCGCTGCCGAAGATGGTGTTCAAGGGCGGCGCGCTGATCGGTTGCGACCTCGGCACCCTGAACTTCGCCAAGATCAAGGGCAGCCACACCGCGATGAAGTCCGGCATGCTCGCCGCCGATGCCGTAGCCGACGCGCTGTTCGCCGGCTCCGAGGGCACCGACGAGCTGACCAGCTACGTCGACGCGTTCAAGGCCAGCTGGCTCTATGAAGAGCTGTTCGCCAGCCGCAACTTCGGCGCGGCGATCCACAAGTACGGCGCGATCATCGGTGGCGGCTTCAACTGGCTCGACCAGAACATCTTCGGCGGCAAGCTGCCGTTCACCCTGCACGACAACAAGCCCGACTATGCGTGCCTGAAGCTGGCAGCCGACTGCAAGAAGATCGACTACCCGAAACCCGACGGCAAGCTCAGCTTCGACAAACTCAGCTCGGTGTTCATCTCCGGCACCAACCACGAAGAAGAACAGCCCTGCCACCTGAAGCTGACCGACCCGAGCATCCCGATCGGCAAGAACCTGCCGCTCTACGACGAACCGGCCCAACGCTACTGCCCGGCCGGCGTTTACGAAGTGGTGACGAAGGAGGACGGTGAGAAGCGCTTCCAGATCAACGCCCAGAACTGTGTTCACTGCAAGACCTGTGACATCAAGGATCCGGCGCAGAACATCACCTGGGTAACGCCGGAAGGCGCCGGTGGGCCGACTTACCCGAACATGTAAGCCGATTCGCTGAAAAAAGAGGCTCCCGCAATGGGGGCCTTTTTGTTGCCTGCGATTTAAAGAACTCCACCGTGCAAAATGTGGGAGCGAGCTTGCTCGCGAAGGCGGTGTGTCAGGCAGCATCAATATTGAATGTGCCGCCGCTTTCGCGAGCAAGCCCGCTCCCACAAGGGGCTGTCACACATTAGGCGGCGCGCTCTTCCCCTGGGTTGCGCTCGAAGTAGCGCTTGTACTCCCGACTGAACTGCGACGAGCTCTGGTACCCCACCTGATGCGCCACCTGCGCCACACCCATGCCGTCGACGAGCAACAACCGCTGAGCCTTGAGCAAACGCAAGCGCTTGAGGTACTGCACCGGCGAGAGCAAAGTGCTGCGCTTGAAATGTTCATGAAAGGTCGAAGCGCTCATGTTGGCGCAACTGGCGAGCGTCTCGACGTTCAGCGGCTCGGTGAAATGCGCGTGCAGATGGCTCAGGGCCGCGGCAATCCGGGCGAACTGCCCGTGCTGTTCCACCAGCGCCCGGAGCACATCGGCCTGGGGCCCGCGCAAGGCAGCGAAGAGCAACTCACGCAGTCGCGCCTGGCCCATGACCTGGCATTCCAGCGGGTCGTGCAAGCACTGCAACAGACGTTCGACGCATCCGCGCATGGCGCCATCGAGCACGGCGCTGGTCATGGATTCCGGCGTCTGGGCTGCGAGGCTTCGCCCCGGCATCAACCCCATCGCCAGCACCAGTTCGCCCAACAGCGCCCGATCGATCGCCACGGAAATCCCGAGCAGCGGAGCATCGGGCATGGCGTAGGTTTCGCACTCGAAGGGCACCGGCAGCGCCTGGATCAGATAATGCCCGGCGCCGTACTCCAGCGTACGCGGTCCCAGGTACGCCAGTTTGCTGCCCTGGGCGATGATCACCAGGCTCGGCTCGTAGAGCTGCGGACCACGGGCGATATCCTCGCTACACCGCAGCACTTGCACGCCCGGCAGGCGTGTAGGGATAAAACCGTCACGGGTCGCCAGGGGTTCGATCAGCGAAACCAGCGCCGCGTTGGCATCGAGATGACGGGTCAGCAACATGGGAAAAACTTCACGGAAAAAGGGACGGGAACATCATCGCAGGTCTGGCGTCAGATAGAAGCAATCCCAGGCCAAGGCCGGAGGATTAGGCATGACACCCGTAGGAATCGCCATCGCCGGATGCCGCGATGGCTCCCAGAATAGATTGCCTCACTGTTCACTGCTTAGCGAGGTCCATCATGTACACCGCCATCGGATACGCCGCCCAATCGCCCACCGCTCCTCTCGCTCCCATTAAGTTCGAACGCCGCAGCCCGCAGGCCGACGACGTAGCCATCGAGATTCTCTACTGTGGCGTCTGCCACTCCGATATCCACCAGGCTCGCAACGAATGGGGCATCGCTGTCTACCCGCTGATGCCCGGCCACGAGATCGTAGGGAAGGTTACCGCCGTTGGTGCGAATGTCACCCGTTATAAAATCGGCGACCTGGTGGGTGTTGGCTGCATGGTCGACTCCTGCCGCGAGTGCGAAGCATGCCATGCTGATCTGGAGCAATATTGCTACCAGGGCATGACCCAGACCTACGCCAGCCCGGACCGTATCAGCGGCGGGCATACCATGGGCGGTTACTCCAACAGCATCGTGGTCAATGAGCACTTCGTGTTGCGCATCCCCGCCGCACTCGACCCGGCCAGCGCCGCGCCGATTCTCTGTGCCGGCATCACCACCTACTCGCCCCTCAAGCACTACGGCGTGAAAGCCGGCGACAAGGTCGGCGTGCTGGGCATGGGCGGCCTCGGCCACATGGGCATCAAGTTCGCCAAGGCCATGGGCGCGGAAGTCACGCTGTTCACCCGCTCGGCCAGCAAGGCTGAAGAGGCTCGTCGCCAGGGTGCCGATCATGTGATTGTGTCCACCGACGCCGAGCAGATGGCCGCCGCGGCCGGACGCTTCCACTTCCTGCTGGACACCATTCCGGTGCAGCACGACCTCAATCCCTACCTCAGCACCCTGCGCTTCGACGGCGTGCACATTCTGGTGGGTCTGGTCGAGCCAATTGATCCGCCGGTGCATGCGGCCAATCTGATCATGGGCCGTCGGGTCCTGGCGGGCTCGTTGATCGGCGGGATCGCCGAAACCCAGGAAGTGCTGGACTTCTGCGCCGAGCACAACATCAGCTGCGACATCGAGATGCTCGACATCCGTCAGATCAACGAGGCCTACAGCCGCATGATCGCCGGTGACGTGAAGTACCGCTTCGTCATCGACATGGCCACGCTCAAGGCCTGACGCAGTGGCCTGTACGGTTAATTCGAGTACACGAATTAGCCACACAGGCCACTAATCAGACCTTGGCGCCCAACTCCGCCGACAGCCGGGCTGTGACCCCTTTGACCAGAGGAATCAGCTCGGCCATTTTTTCCAGCGGCATGTACGGCACGGTGCTGGCGATGCTGATGCCGGCGACGATCCGCTTGCCGGCGTCACGAATCGGTGCCGCCACGCAGCGAATCGACGGCTCGTTGTCCTCCAGGTCGAATGCATAGCCGCCGGCCACATATTCCACCATCCGCTGCTGGAACTGCTCCCAGGACTGTTCCTGATGCTGGGGCCAGAACTGATTCTTCCCACCGGCTGGCAGGCTGATTTCGTACAGTCGCTGCCATTGCTCCTGGGTGTCGTCGAGCATCAGCGCCTTGCCGATCCCGGTGCGCGCCAGCGGCATGCGATGGCCGACCCGCGAACGCATTTCCGGGCCATTGCGTCCCGGATTCTTCAGCAGGTACAAGACCTCGTCGCCCTCGCGAATCGCCAGGTGCACGGTATCCCCGGTGAGCGCCGACAACTCGTCCAGATACGGCCCCGCCAGGCTCACCAACGGCAGCTCTTCCCGCGCCTGGAAACCCAGCTCGATCAACTTCGGCCCCAGCAGGTAACCCACTTGCGGCACCACGCGCAGGTAACGTTCGTCCACCAGGCAACTGGCCAGCCGGTGTGTGGTGCTGCGAGTAGTGCCGATCAGCCGGGCGATTTCCTTCAAGTCACGGGCGCCACTGGCAACCGCCTGGACAACACCCAGGCCACGCAGCAACGTCTGCGTGCCCGTAGGTGCCGCGTCCTTGGTGATTTTTGGATCGTCTTGCTGCATATCCGGCCTTCAACAGTGAGCGGGGAACGGGCGGCATTATGGTCGCCCGCCCCGTCGGACTACAACTCGATGCGCTCGACCTTCCCCACCAGGAGGATGTAGGACAGCGCGCCAACCAGCGCCAGAACGGCGATGTAGGTGATAGCCGGGGCAAACGAATCACCGTTGGCCAGGAAACCAATCACAATCGGCGTAGCAATGGCGGCCAGGTTACCAATGAAGTTGAACACTCCACCCGTCAGTCCAAGCAAGCGAGCCGGCGCCAGGGTGGACACCAGCGACCAGGTGATCGAAGCCAGGCCATTGCCGAAGAACGCCAGGGCCAGGAATGCAATCACCAGCGGCGTCGATTCGACAAAGTTGGCGCCGATGATCGAAGTGGAGATCAGCAACCCGCCGATGATCGGCAGCTTGCGTGCAAAGCCCACGCTGCTGCCGCGCCGGATCAGCCAGTCGGAGAAGAACCCGGAACACAACACGCCGATAAACGCCGCGAGGAACGGCAGCGATGCCAGCAGACCGGACTTGATGAAGTCCATGCCACGGTATTTCACCAGGTAGGTCGGGAACCAGGTCAGGAAGAACCACAACGTGGAATTCAGGCAGAACTGCCCCAGATAAATACCCCACAGTTTGCGCTGGGTCAGGACGATGCCCAGGTCGGTCCAGCTGAATTTCGCCTTGGCCTTGGCCGTGTCGGCCTGGATATCCACCAGCCCGCCACCGGCGCGGATCAGTTCGATTTCGGCGGCGTTGGCGCCTTTGAAATCCCGTGGCTCGCGATACACCGCGTACCAGATCACCGCCCAGAGGATACCCACCGCACCGGTCACCACGAACACCATGTGCCAGCCGAACGCGTGTTGCAGCCAGGCCAGCACCGGCGTCAGGAACGCCAGCCCGACGAATTGCCCGGAGGTGTAGAAGCCGATGGCCGTGGCCCGCTCGCGCTCGGGAAACCAGGTGGTGACCACGCGGCTATTGATCGGATACGCCGGGGCTTCCAGCGCCCCGACTGCCATGCGCAGGATGAACAGCGCGATGAAGCTGGCAGCGAAACCGAGCATGACCGTCGCCGCCGACCACAACAGCAGCGCCACGCTGTACAGGATGCGCGGCGGCACCCGGTCCACCAGCCAGCCGCCGGGGATCTGCATGGCCGCGTAGGTCCAGCCGAACGCCGAGAAAATCAGCCCGACGTGGATTGGGTCGATGCCCAGTTCAGAAGTCAGCGCGGGCGCTGCGATTGAGAGGTTACTGCGGTCCAGGTAGTTGATCACCACGGTGATGAACAGCAGGACCATGATGAAAAAACGCTTGCGGCTGGGCGTCACCAACGACGCCTGCGCGCTCAAGGTGTGCGCTTGCATGTGAGGTGCCTCTTTTTATGGTTATTGAGGGCGAAACGAATGAGCAGTCAAGCCGAGTCGTGGCGAGGGAGCTTGCTCCCGCTGGGACGGTCCGACGCCTCGGGCGCAGCAGCCCTTCGATGTATGGACAAACAACCTGCGACTGCTGCGCAGTCGGGCGGGAGCAAGCTCCCTCGCCACAGGGGTAATGGGGTGCCTAGGCAATCACCACTCGGCAAAACTGCCATCGGCATGCCGCCAGATCGGGTTGCGCCAACGGTGTCCGATGGCCGCACGCTCGATGACGTATTCCTCGTTGATTTCGATGCCCAGGCCCGGGCCGTTGGGGATCTTCACGAAGCCTTTGTCGTAGTCGAACACCTGCGGATCCTTGATGTAGTCCAGCAGGTCGTTGCTCTCGTTGTAGTGGATGCCCAGGCTCTGCTCCTGGATGAACGCGTTGTAGCAGGCGGCGTCCAGTTGCAGGCAGGCCGCCAGGGCAATCGGGCCCAACGGGCAGTGCAGCGCCAGGGCCACGTCGTAGGCTTCGGCCATGTTGGCGATCTTGCGGGTTTCGGTGATGCCGCCGGCGTGGGACGCATCCGGCTGGATGATGTCCACGTAGCCTTCACTGAGCACGCGCTTGAAATCCCAACGGGAGAACAGCCGCTCGCCCAAGGCAATCGGTGTGCTGGTCAGCGGCGCCAGCTCCTTGAGGGCTTCGTAGTTTTCACTGAGCACCGGCTCTTCGATAAACATCAGCTTGAAGGGATCGAGTTCCTTCATCAGCACCTTGGCCATCGGTTTGTGGACCCGACCGTGAAAGTCCACGCCAATGCCGACGTTCGGTCCCACTGCATCGCGCACCGCCGCGACGTTGGCCAGGGCCAGGTCGACCTTCTCGAAGGTGTCGAGGAATTGCAGCTCTTCGGTGCCGTTCATTTTCACCGCAGTGAACCCGCGCCCTACTGCTTCTTTCGCCGCGCGGGCAGTGTCGGCCGGGCGGTCGCCGCCGATCCACGAATACACGCGGATCTTGTCGCGCACTTGGCCGCCGAGCAAATCGCTGACCGACACGCCAAGAGCCTTGCCCTTGATGTCCCACAACGCCTGATCGATGCCGGCCAGGGCGCTCATGTGCACCGCGCCACCGCGATAGAAGCCGCCGCGATAGAGCACGGTCCAGATGTCTTCGATGTTGCGTGGGTCTTTGCCGATCAGGTAGTCGGACAATTCATCAACGGCAGCGGCCACCGTGTGAGCACGGCCTTCGACTACAGGCTCGCCCCAGCCGGTCACGCCTTCGTCGGTTTCGACCTTGAGGAAGCACCAGCGCGGCGGAACGATAAAGGTGGTCAGTTTGGTGATTTTCATCTTGTTGTCTCTCTTATCGGATGCAGCGCCTGCAGCGCCGGAAAAATCTTCAGTTCAAGGCATTCCACGCGGCCACGTAGGCTTTGGCGCGCACCGCCACTTCAGCGGCGGTCAGCCCAGGCTTGAACAACCCGGAGCCGAGGCCGAAACCCTTGACGCCGGCCTCGATAAACGCCGCCATGTTGTCCGGTGTGATCCCGCCCACCGGCACCAGCACAATCCCGGCCGGCAACACCGCCAGCCAGGCCTTGACCACTGCCGGGCCCATTTGCTCAGCAGGAAACATCTTCAATACATGGGCGCCTTCGGCCAGCGCGGCAAACGCTTCGGTAGGCGTGGCGACACCCGGCGACAGGTACAACCCCGCCGCTTTCGCCGCACGCAAGACTTTCGGGTCGCTGTGGGGCATGACAATCACTTGGCCGCCGGCAGCCTTGACCTGCTCCACTTGCTCCGGCGTGAGCACGGTGCCGGCCCCGATCAGGCAATCGGCGGGCAAGGTACTGCGCAGGATGCGGATACTTTCGTACGGCTCGGGGGAATTGAGCGGTACTTCGATGACGCGAAATCCAGCGCTATAAAGGACTTCGCCGATGGCGGCCGCCTCTTCGGGACGCAGACCGCGCAGGATCGCGACCAGACCGTTTTGCGCCAGTGCTTGAGTGAGCATTTCAGACCTCCAGTCAAATTCAGCGATCAAGCAGCCCGGCCGCCAGGGCCAGCTGCCATAACCCGCGTTCGGTGGCCTGTTCGGCCAAGGTCACCCGGGCGAAACCGCAGGCGTCGAGCGCCCGTTGATAACGGGCACAAAGTTGGGAATTGCCGATCAGCACTACCGTCGGCAAGTGGACGCTGTTGCGCCGCTGGCGTTGCACGACGGCCAGCGCCGTCAATTCGTGGCCGATCAACAGGCCGGAAAGGTAATCGGCCTGGGCAGCGGCGCCGAGCGCGCCGGTCAGGCCAAGGCTGCGGGCGCTGAACACTGTGGACAGCGGGCCGATCGCGCCGTCTGTGGACAACGCCACGTGTACACCGCGGTCGAAGGCCTCGCCGTCGAACGTCGCGCCCCGCTGCTGGGTCCGGCCAAGAATGCTGTGATCGCTGAGCACGGCGAAGATTTCACCGGTCATGAAGGTATCGAAATGCACGATGCAGCCGTCGGCCACTTCTACCCATTTCGAGTGGCTGCCGGGCAGGCCGATCAGCACGGTCTCGTCCGGCAGGCTGTGCAAGGCGCCGAGCACCTGAGTCTCTTCACCGCGCATCACGTTGGGTAAGCGAGAACGCTGAATCACGCCCGGCACGATGTGCACGTCGACACCGCGAAGACTGCGAATGGTTTGTAGGGAATGACCGAGATTGGCAACGTTGGCCGGCGTGTCGCAGTAAGGCGCTTCGCGCCAGCCCTGGGCGCTGCCCACCATGCCGCAGGCAATCACCGGCAAGCCTGGCTGCGCGTCGAGCCAGTCGCCGCAGGCCTCATCGAACGCCAGCTCGAAACCGTCGATACAGACCCGACCGGCCACGGTGCGTGGCCCCGACGGCAACTGCATGATTCCCGACGACAGCGAGCGCTGCTCGAGCACCTCGCCATCGGCTGCGAGTTTGTAAGCCCGTAATGAGGTGGTCCCCCAATCGAGCGCAATCAATTGCGCCTGCATCCGCTTCACCTGTTTTGTTTTTGGCAGTGAGTGGAACGGACTATAAACCTGAGCGCGGCAAAATCTCAATATATAAATATAACTCCCATATATTGGGATAAAACAAAAATCAGCAAGCTAATCGTCATTGCATCGCAGGCCTGCTAAGTTGCCTGTCCGGACGTCAAGAAACTCATAAGGAAACGTTAATGGGACAACTGCTGAAAATCCTCGGTCGCACTTCCTCGATCAACGTCAGAAAAGTCCTTTGGACCTGCCAGGAACTGGACCTCGCCTACGAGCGCGAAGACTGGGGCATCGGCTTTGCCTCCACCCATGATCCGGCGTTCCTGGCGCTAAACCCCAATGCTCAGGTGCCGGTGATCATTGACGAGAACGGTGTGCTCTGGGAGTCGAACACCATCTGCCGCTATCTGGTAGGCAAACACGGTCGCAGCGATCTACTGCCCACCGAGCCGGCTGCACGGGCACGGGTCGAACAGTGGATGGATTGGCAGGCCACCGAACTCAACCCGTCATGGGGTTATCCGTTTTACGCACTGGTGCGCAAGGATCCGGATTGCCAGGATCCGCAGCGCATCGCCGCCGGGGTCAAGGGCTGGAACGAGAAGATGGGTTTGCTGGAGCAGCAGTTGAGCCGCACCGGCGCCTACGTGGCCGGTGCGGATTTTTCCCTCGCCGATGTGCTGATCGGCCTGTCCGTCCACCGCTGGCGCCAGACGCCCATGGAGCGTCCTGACTACCCGGCCGTGGCGGCTTATTGCAAACGCCTCGAACAACGGCCGGGGTTTGCCGAATACGGTGGGCCCGCGTATTCCTGAGGCCCTCAGTTGCCCTGGGCGAAATCCCGCAGCACCTTGCCATCCATCCGGTAGCGCACCCACTCTTCCTGTGGCTGCGCGCCGAGGGACTTGTAGAATTCGATGGCCGGCGTGTTCCAGTCCAGCACGCTCCATTCGAAACGACCGCAATCGTTGTCACAAGCGATCTTCGCCAGGTGACGCAACAAGGTCTTGCCCGCCCCGCCGCCGCGTTGCTCGGGCGTGATGTACAGGTCTTCGAGGTACAGGCAGTTGCTGCCCAGCCAAGTGGAATAGCTGAAGAAAAACACCGCGAAACCGATCGGCACACCGTCACGCAGGCAAATCAGCCCATGGGCGGTCGCGCCCTCGCTGAACAGACTGCGCTCGATGTCCGCCACACTGGCGATGACTTCGTGACGGGCCTTCTCGTAGTCCGCCAGCTCGGTGATAAAGGCAAGGATTTGCGGCGCATCGCTGGGTTGCGCAGGACGGATCTCGATCGACATGAACAGGCCTTGTAGCCAATTGAAAGCGCCATACTAAGCCGCGAACGGGCGCTCGTCACATTTCAATTCAGATTGATGAGGGTGTCTGCCCATTCCCTCAAAAGCACCGCTCGTCGCCCCCGAGGCACCAACGCCAGGCGAACAAGGCCCAAGATCAGGCAAGCATTCTGAAAAATGGAGGCGACACCATGATCACTTCAAGGCTGACTGCATTCACTCTTGCCACGCTGCTGTCTTCAGTGGCTTTGGCGGCAACCACCTCGGGCACCGGCCCGACCGACCCGGTGCAGGCGCCCAACTCGCCAGCCACCCAAGGCTTGCCCAAGCTGAACACTGACGGCACCGGCGGCACGCTGAACAACGGGCAGCCGCCTGCTACCGGCACCGATCCGCGGGTGCAAGGCAATGACACGGGTCGCCAGGGCGTGACCACTCCGGACTCCACCGCCCCCGATAACGCCGAGACCGGCGTGGGCTCGAAAACCACCACCGGTGGTTCGGGTTCCGAAGGTGGCGCCAGCCAATAGCCTCTGCTCACACACCTGAGGAGGAAAGTCCCATGCCTCGTGGAAGCAAAGACAAATACGCCGCCGAGCAAAAGCGCAAGGCCGAGCACATCGAAGAGAGTTACGAAGACAAAGGTGCGTCAAAGGACGAGGCCGAGGCGCGGGCTTGGGCGACGGTGAACAAGCAGTCCGGCGGCGGCGAACGCTCCGGCGGCTCGGGGAAGGCAAAACCGGCTGCCGAGAAGAAAACCGATCGCAAGGAATCAGCCCGGCGCGCGGCCAAGACCCGCGAAGGTCATCCGCGCAGCAGCAAGGCGTCCCATGGGGCCCAGACTGTGGATAACCTCATGAAGGAAGCCCGAGCGAAGAACATTCCCGGGCGTTCGAAAATGCGTAAGCAGGAACTGGTCGAGGCGCTGCGCAAGGCTGGGTGACGTCGACGTTTGGAAGGACGCAATCGCGAGCAGGCTCACTCCCACAATGGATTGGCGGTGTACGCCAGTCCTCTAGCCGACATAAAAACCCTGTGGGAGCGAGCCTGCTCGCGATTGCGGTGCGTCAGCCAGCAAAGATGTCGGATGTGCCGCCGCCTTCGCGGGCAAGCCCGCTCCCACAGTGGATTGGCGGTGTACGCCAGTCCTCTAGCCGACATAAAAACCCTGTGGGAGCGAGCCTGCTCGCGATTGCGGTGGGTCAGCCAGCAAAGATGTCGGATGTGCCGCCGCCTTCGCGGGCAAGCCCGCTCCCACAGTGGATTGGCGGTGTACGCCAGTCCTGTAGCTGGCACAAAACCCTGTGGGAGCGAGCCTGCTCGCGATTGCGGTGGGTCAGCCAGCAAAGATGTCGGATGTGCCGCCGCCTTCGCGGGCAAGCCCGCACAGTGTATTGGCGGTGTACGCCAGTCCTGTAGCTGGCACAAAAAACCTGTGGGAGCGGGCTTGCTCGCGAAAGCGGTGCGTCAGCTGACAAA
>NZ_JALJDX010000186.1 GCF_022952855.1 Pseudomonas sp. RGM2987
CGAATACGGTGTATCAATCGATACTTCATTGACTGATACACCGTATTCGCGAGCAAGCCCGCTCCCACAGGGGATTAGTGGCGGCTGGAAGCGAGGTTTACAACCCCACCACATCCTCAGCCTGCAAGCCCTTCTGCCCTTCCACCACCGCGTATTCGACCTGCTGGCCTTCGGTCAGCGAGCGGTGGCCTTCGCCGCGGATTGCACGGTAATGCACGAAGACATCCGCCCCGCCCTCGCGCTGGATAAAGCCGTAGCCTTTGGCGTCGTTGAACCACTTCACATTGCCGGTTTCGCGTGCTGCCATGATGCTCACTCCCATTCTTATTTTTAGGTCGGCTGTTGCGCCGGAGAACTTTCGCCACCGTCCGGCCCTCCATGAGGAAGGCGGAGGCAGCCAGCCGACCGAGTATATGACAGCCGCAAAAACTCTCAACTGACTTTACTTCGCCGCTTTTTTGCCGATTTTCGATGAATCCTGCACACTAGCGAGCCCGAGCAGTCGCTCGGTTTCATCCACTCATGCAGAAGCCGTATGACCCGTTCTCCGTTCCGTCGTCTTGTGTTTGGCACCCTGCGCCGGCTGTTGTACCTCTGGGTTCGCTCAGAGACGATCAACCAGTCGTCCTTCACCCTCAACCTCGACCGCAGCCGTCCGGTGTTCTACGTCCTGCAAGATCCCTCGCTCACTGACCTGGCGGTGCTCGACACCGAGTGCACCAAGGCCGGCCTGCCCCGTCCGGTATTGCCGGTGTCGGTGGGTAACCTGCTGGAACCGGCGGCGTTTTTCTACCTGACGCCAGCACCGGACTGGCTCGGGCGCCAGGACAAACGCGGCGCGCCGCCAACCCTGACGCGGCTGGTCAACGTGCTGAGCCACGAGGCCGCCGAGGATGCGCAAATCATCCCGGTCAGCGTGTTCTGGGGACAATCGCCCGATAGTGAGTCCAGCCCGTGGAAGTTGCTGTTCGCCGACAGCTGGGCCGTCACCGGTCGCCTGCGCCGCCTGCTGAGCATCATGATCCTGGGGCGCAAGACCCGCGTGCAATTCTCCGCGCCAATCCACCTGCGCGAGCTGATCGAACACGACAAGGGCCACGAACGCACCGTACGCATGGCCCAGCGAATCCTGCGGGTGCACTTCCGCAATCTGAAATCGGCGGTCATCGGCCCCGATATTTCTCACCGACGCAATCTGGTAAAGGGTCTGCTGAACCAGCCGCTGGTCAAGCAGGCGATTGCCGACGAGGCCGAGCGGGAAAAGATCGCCCCGGAAAAAGCCAAGGCCCAGGCCCTGCGCTACGGCAACGAAATCGCCTCGGACTACACCTACACCGCGATCCGCTTCCTGGAAGTGGTGCTCAGCTGGTTCTGGAACAAAATCTACGATGGCATCAAGGTCAACCACATCGAAGGCGTGCAGAAAATCGCCCCGGGCCACGAAGTCATCTACGTACCGTGCCACCGCAGCCACATCGACTACCTACTGCTGTCGTACCTGTTGTTTCGCAACGGCCTGACACCACCGCACATCGCCGCCGGCATCAACCTGAACATGCCGGTGATCGGCGGCCTGCTGCGCCGTGGCGGGGCGTTTTTCATGCGCCGCACCTTCAAGGGCAACCCGCTCTATACCGCGGTGTTCAACGAATACCTGCACACCTTGTTCACCAAAGGCTTCCCGGTGGAATACTTCGTCGAGGGCGGTCGCTCGCGCACCGGGCGTATGTTGCAACCCAAGACCGGCATGCTCGCCATCACCCTGCGCAGTTTCTTGCGTTCGTCGCGTACGCCCATCGTCTTCGTACCGGTCTATATCGGCTACGAGCGGGTGCTGGAAGGTCGCACTTACCTGGGCGAACTGCGCGGGGCCAGTAAGAAGAAAGAATCGATCTTCGACATTTTCAAGGTCATCGGTGCCCTCAAGCAGCGTTTCGGCCAGGTGGCGGTGAACTTCGGCGAGCCGATCAAACTGGCGGAGTTCCTCGACGCCGAACAGCCCGATTGGCGCCAACAGGAGCTGGGGCCACAGTTCAAACCGGCGTGGCTCAACGCAACCACCCATCGCCTGGGCGAGCGCGTGGCCCGGCACTTGAACGAAGCCGCGGCGATCAACCCGGTCAACCTCGTGGCGTTGGCGCTGCTGTCCACCAGCCGCCTGGCCCTGGACCACCACGCCATGGCCCGGGTGCTGGACCTGTACTTGGCGTTGCTGCGCAAAGTGCCATATTCCCCCCACACCACCCTGCCCGAGGGCGACGGGCAAGCCTTGATCGAGCACGTCAAAGGCATGGACCTGCTGTCCGAACAGAACGATGCCCTGGGCAAGATCCTGTATCTGGGTGAGCAGAACGCGGTGTTGATGACCTACTACCGCAACAACGTGCTGCACATCTTCGCCCTGCCGGCATTGCTTGCCAGTTTCTTCCAGAGCACTTCGCGCATGAGCCGCGGGCAGATCCTGCGCTACACCCGTGCGTTGTACCCGTACCTGCAATCGGAACTGTTCATTCGCTGGTCGCTGGAAGAGCTGGACGGTGTGGTCGACCAATGGCTCGAAGCGTTCGTCGAACAAGGCCTGCTGCGTTTCGAAAAAGACCTGTACCTGCGTCCGGCCCCGAGCTCACGGCATTTCGTACTGCTGACGCTGCTGTCCAAGAGCATCGCCCAGACCTTGCAGCGTTTCTACATGACCGTCTCGCTGCTGCTCAACAGCGGCCAGAACAGCGTCAGCGCCGAAGAGCTTGAGGACCTTTGCACGGTGATGGCCCAGCGCCTATCGATCCTGCACGGGCTGAACGCTCCGGAGTTCTTCGACAAGAGCCTGTTCCGGCATTTCATCCAGACCATGCTGGACCTCGACGTGCTGCGCCGCGACGAAGCCGGCAAGCTGAGTTATCACGAGCTGCTGGGCGAGTTGGCCGAGGGTGCGGCGAAGCGGGTGCTGCCGGCAGAGATTCGCCTGTCGATCCGCCAGGTGGCATTGCATCGTAGCGAGGACGCGGCGGAGGCCGTCATGACCGCGGAAAACGATGATTCGACACCGCTAAACGGATAAAACCACAGCACTCCAAGAAAAGACCTACAGAAAGCTGCGCAGGTGAGCCCTAGGATGGGCTCACGTCAATGTCGGCGTAATGAAAAGGAAATCATCATGAAGATCATCACGTTAACCATGCGCCTGCCGGAAGGCTTTCAACTCCCGGAAGACGGCCGCCCCGTAGTCAGCGTTCGGGACGCCTGCGGCATACAGATCAGCGCAAGCGGCGGCCAGGGTTCCAACGTAGCGCCAACGGAACCGGTGGCTGCGACGCCTTGGCTGCATCGTTTCCAGATCGATCCGCAAGCATTTAACGCAGGGGAGGAGCTGTCGGTCAGCGCCCAGATGTACCAAGGGGCCACCGCTGTTTTTCTTGATACCGAACAGACCTTCGCCTGGGATGGCACCGATCAACACGTTGACATCCCCTTGAGCCTGGCGCCAGCATCGCAGGCTGAAACTGCCCAGGCACCCGCGTTCGGTTCCTGAACCGCGACGTAAACGGCCGGATGCCTGGACGTAAATTTCGCTAGAAGCTCAGTGGCGCCCGGTACAGATCGGGCACCACTGAGCCGGGTATTTCCAATGAAAAAATTCGCTCTGTTTGCATCCATCGCCCTGGTGACCGCCTGCCAATCGGCGCCATCCCCCACCGCCACCGTCGCGTCCCTGGACGGTGAAGTCTTCTACCTGCAACGCATCGCCCTGCCGCCCAACGCCACCTTGAGCGTGAGTTTGCAGGATGTGTCACTGGCCGACGCACCGGCCGTGGTGCTCGACGAACAGAACGGTCCGGTCAACGGCCAGGTCCCGCTGCCGTTCCACCTCAGTTATGATCCAACCCAGGTCAAGCCCGGCCATCGCTACGCCGTCAGCGCCCGCATCGAGGCGGACGGCCAGTTGATGTTCATCACCACCGAGCAACACCCTGTGCAGCTCGACGGCAAGGATCCGCAACCGCTGAAGATCCGCGTCAACGCTGCACGCTGATTTTTCCCCAAACTTTTTCAAGGACGCCACCATGCTCCGCTCTACTCTCCGTTTCACCGGCCTGTGCGCGGGCCTGCTGATCTGTGCCAACGCCATGGCGCTGTCCTTGGGCGACCTGTCGCAAAAGGACGCCACCGGCGGTCTCAAGGACGCCCTGACCCAAGGCGCGCAAGTGGCGGTCAAGCAACTGGGCACACCGGGCGGTTTCAGCAATAACCCGGACGTGAAGATCGAGCTGCCGGGCAAGCTCGGCAAAGTCGCCAGCAAGATGAAGGCCTTCGGCATGGGCGAGCAGGTTGATCAACTGGAAACCAGCATGAACCAGGCCGCCGAAGCAGCGGTGGTCCAGGCCCAGCCGATCCTGGTCAATGCGGTGAAGAACATGAGCGTGGACGATGCCAAGGGCATCCTGAGCGGTGGCAACGACTCGGCGACGCAATACCTGAACAAGAGCAGCCGCGAGCAGATCCGCGCCAAGTTCCTGCCCATCGTCAAGCAAGCCACCGACAAGGTCGGCCTGGCCCAGAAATACAACGCCTTCGCCGGCCAGGCCGCGACCCTGGGCGTGGTGGACGCCAAAAGCGCGAACATCGAGAACTACGTGACCGAACAGGCGCTGGACGGGCTGTTCGAGATGATCGGCAAACAGGAAGCCACCATTCGCCAGAACCCGGCGGCCGCGGCGACCAGCCTGGCGAAGAAGGTGTTCGGTACCCTTTAAAACTCAGCGCAAACACCCTGTGGCGAGGGGATTTATCCCCGCTGGGCTGCGCAGCAGCCCCCAAACCAGACAACTCGGTGAGTCAGGAAGATTGAGTTCGCTGCTTTAGGGCCGCTTCGCAGCCCAGCGGGGATAAATCCCCTCGCCACAGGGCCAGTGTGCATCTGTTGGTCAGGCCTTCCTGACCCTGAACCACGCCGCATACAGCGCCGGCAGGAACAACAGCGTCAACGCCGTCGCGACGATCAGCCCGCCCATGATCGCCACGGCCATCGGGCCGAAGAACAGGCTGCGCGACAGTGGGATCATCGCCAGCACCGCCGCCAGCGCGGTGAGCACGATGGGTCGGAAACGGCGCACGGTCGCTTCGATGATCGCCTGCCAGGGCGCGAGCCCGGCTGTGATGTCCTGCTCGATCTGGTCCACCAGAATCACCGAGTTGCGCATGATCATCCCCGAGAGCGCGATGGTGCCGAGCATGGCGACAAACCCGAACGGCTGGCGGAACACCAGCAGGAACAGCGTAACGCCGATCAAGCCCAGGGGCGCGGTGAGAAACACCATGGCCGTGCGTGAGAAACTGCGCAGTTGCAGCATCAGCAGTGTCAACACCACCACGATGAACAGCGGCACCCCGGCATTCACCGACTTCTGGCCACGGGCCGAGTCTTCCACCGTGCCGCCCACTTCCAGCAAGTACCCGTCCGGCAACTCGGCCCGGATCGGGTCCAGGGTCGGGAAGATCTGCTGCACCAGGGACGCCGGCTGTTCCTTGCCGTAGATATCCGCTCGTACGGTCACGCTCGGCAGGCGATTGCGGTGCCAGATCACGCCCTCTTCGAAGCCGTACTCCAGCGTCGCGATCTGCGACAGCGCAACGCTCCGGCCATTTTCGGTAGGGACCGCCAGGCTTGGCAACAGCGAGAGCTCGGTGCGCTCGTGCACCGTGCCCCGGAGCAGGATCTCGATCAATTCGTTGTCTTCGCGGTACTGGCTGACGCTGGACCCGGTCAGGGAACTTCGCAGGAAGCTCGCCAGGTTGGCGGTGCTGACCCCCAGGGCGCGGGCGCGGTCCTGGTCGACATTCAGGTACACCACCTTGCTCGGTTCTTCCCAGTCAAGGTGCACATTGGTCACGTAGGGATTTTCGCGAACCTTCATCGCCACTTTCCGCGCCAGGGCCCGGACTTCCTCGATGTGTTCCCCGGTCACGCGAAACTGCACCGGGTAGCCCACCGGCGGACCATTCTCCAGGCGCGTGACCCGCGAGCGCAGGGTCGGGAATTGTTCGTTCAGGGTACTGATCAACCAACTGCGCAGCGGTTCGCGGTCCTCGATGGTCTTGGCCAGTACCACAAACTGGGCGAAGCTGGACGCTGGCAGCTGTTGATCCAGCGGCAGGTAGAAACGCGGTGAACCGGTGCCGACGTAAGCGACATAGTTGTCGATACCCGGGTGATCCTTGAGCAGCGCCTCCAGGCGCTTGACCTGCTCGGCGGTGCTGCTCAGGGACGCGCCTTCTTCCAGCTTCAGGTCCACCATCAGTTCGAGCCGCCCCGACGCCGGGAAGAACTGCTGCGGGACAAAACGGAACAGCACCACCGAGCCAATGAACAACAGCACGGTCAGGGTGATGACGGTCTTGCGCCGCCGCACGCACCATTCCACCAACCGCCGCACGCGCTGGTAGAACGGCGTGCCGTAAGGATCATGCTGAGCGCTGTCGCTACCGTGTTTGGCTGCATGAATTTTCGCCAGGTCCGGCAGCAGACGCTCACCCAGGTAGGGCACGAACACCACTGCGGCCACCCAGGACGCCAGCAAGGCCAGGGTCACCACCTGGAAGATCGAACGGGTGTACTCGCCAGTGCCCGATTGCGCGGTGGCAATCGGCAGGAAGCCGGCCGCGGTGATCAGCGTACCGGTGAGCATCGGGAACGCGGTGCTGGTCCAGGCAAAACTGGCGGCCTTGAGCCGGTCGAAGCCCTGCTCCATCTTGATCGCCATCATCTCCACCGCAATGATCGCATCATCCACCAGCAACCCGAGGGCCAGCACCAGGGCACCGAGGGAAATCTTGTGCAGGCCGATCCCCAGGTAGTACATCGCGGCAAAGGTCATCGCCAGCACCAGCGGAATCGCCAGGGCCACCACCATCCCGGTGCGCAGCCCCAGGGAAAAAAAGCTCACCAGCAGCACGATCGCCAGCGCTTCCACCAGCACCCGGACGAACTCGCCGACGCCGGTCTTCACCGCCGCCGGCTGGTCGGAGACCTTGCGCAACTGCATGCCTGCGGGAAGGTTGTTCTGGATCCGCGCGAACTCGGCTTCCAGGGCCTTGCCCAGCACCAGGATGTCGCCGCCCTCCTTCATCGCCACGGCCAGGCCGATGGCGTCTTCGCCCATGAAGCGCATGCGCGGTGCCGGTGGATCGTTGAAACCGCGACGCACATCGGCCACGTCGCTGATACGGAACGTGCGATCAGCAATACGGATCGGGAAATTCCGGATCTCTTCCACGGTCTGGAAATTGCCCGAGACCCGCAGCTGCAAGCGCTCGCTGCTGGTTTCGAAGAAGCCTGCGGTAGACACCGCGTTCTGCTCCTCAAGAGCTTGCTGGACCGCCGCCATCGGCAGGCCGAGAGTCGCCAGCTTGACGTTCGACAGCTCGATCCAGATTTTTTCGTCCTGCAACCCGATCAGCTCGACCTTGCCGGTGTCCTTGACCCGTTGCAGCTGGATCTGGATGCGGTCGGCGTAATCCTTGAGCACCGCGTAGTCGAAACCGTCGCCGGTCAGCGCATAGATATTGCCGAATGTGGTGCCGAACTCATCGTTGAAAAACGGCCCCTGGATACCCGACGGCAGAGTCTGGCGAATGTCGCTGATTTTCTTGCGAATCTGATACCACAGCTCGGGAATCTGCGCCGAATGCAGCGAATCACGGGCCACGAACGTCACTTGGGACTCACCGGGTCGGGAGAACGAGACGATCCGTTCGTAATCGCCAGTTTCCATCAGTTTCTTTTCGATGCGCTCGGTGACTTGGCGCGAAACCTCCTCGGCGGTCGCTCCCGGCCAGTTGGTGCGAATGACCATGGCCTTGAAGGTGAACGGCGGATCTTCGCTCTGGCCCAGCTTGGTGTAGGAAAGCGCGCCGACGATGGCGAGCAACAGCATCAGGAACAGTACGATCTGGCGATTACGCAGCGCCCATTCGGAAAGATTGAAGCCCATCGGGGATTACTCCTTGGCCGCCAGGTTGACCACGCGATTGGAGCGATCCACCGGCCGCACTTGCTGGCCGTCGAGGAGCACATGCACGCCTGCCGCTACCACCCAGTCGTCGGCGCTGAGGCCTTCGAGCACCGGAACAGTCTTCTCACCAAAGGCGCCGACCCGGACCGGGACTTTCTTCAGCGTGTTGTCGGGTTTGACCACCCAGACGTAGGTCGCGCCGTTTTCCGCCGTCAGAGCTGACAATGGCACGGCCAGCGGTACCTTGTCGGCGGTCTGGATAAACACCCGGGCGCTCTGGCCGAGCTCGGCTGGAACACTGCCGGCGTTGAAGGCAACACGGGCGGCAAAGGTGCGGGACTTGGGGTCGGCGGCCGGCGAGAGTTCGCGAATGCGGCCGCTGAAGCGCTGGTCGGGCTGACTCCACAGTTCAACCGAAACCGGCTGGCCAACCTTGAACCGGCCGAAGCTCTGTTCCGGCAGGCTGATCAGCACTTCTCGCTCGCCATCGGTGGCCAGGGTGAATACCGTTTGCCCGGCCGACACCACTTGCCCGACCTCCACCGAACGGCGGGCGACCACGCCATCCTGGGGAGCGCGCAATACCGAGTAACTGGCCTGGTTGCTGGCGACATCGAACTCGGCCTTGATCTGCTTGAGTCGCGCCGCGCCAGAGCGATAAAGGTTTTCGGCATTGTCGTATTGCGAGCGGCTGACCATCTGCCGCTCCATCAGGGTCTTGTAGCGATCACGCTCGGCGCGCACCAGATTCAGGTTGGCCTCGGCGGCAGCGACCTGCGCCCGAGTCGCTTCCAGTTGCAACCGGACATCTTCCGGGTCGAGCTCGGCCAGTGGCTGATTGGCCTTGACCCGTTGACCTTCCTCCACCAGTCGTCGGCTCACCTTGCCGGCAATGCGAAACGCCAGGTCGGGCTCGAACCGCGCGCGTACTTCGCCAGGATAACTGTCTGTCGCCTGGGCCGAAGGCTCGGGCTTGACCACCAAGGCCGGGCGCACGGCGACGGCCACCGGCTCGTCATGACCACACGCAGACAATAAAAAAGCCAGGCTGACTGGCACGGCGAGGGACAAGGCATAGCGGAACATGGCGGGCGACCTTTCGCTAATGATGCTTGGAATAATTATACTGGCGAGTATGTTATTAATAGCAAACTCACCAGTCCAGTATTAAAGCGAAGAAATGTCGAACAATCTTTCAGCTCCCAGTGGCCCCGGCCGTCCGAAGGATCTGGCCAAGCGCCAGGCCATTCTTGACGCGGCCAAACGCCTGTTCGTGAGCTTGGGCTACGCCAATACCAGCATGGATGCTGTCGCCACCGAGGCGGGGGTTTCCAAGCTGACGGTGTACAGTCATTTCAACGACAAGGAGACATTGTTTTCCGCCGCCGTAATCGCCAAATGCGAAGAGCAGGTACCGCCGCTGTTCTTCGAATGGCCGGAGGGCGTAGCGATCGAGCAGGTACTGTTGAACATCGCCGGCGGCTTTCAGCAGTTGGTCAACAGCGAAGAGTCAGTGAACCTGCATCGGGTGATCATGGCCCTGGGTAGCCAGGACCCGAAACTCTCGGCGATCTTCTTCGAGGCCGGCCCGCAGCGGATGCTGTCCGGCATGGAGCGCCTGCTCAGCAAGGTTCACCAGAGCGGCGCCTTGAACATCGACAAACCGCGCAATGCCGCCGAGCACTTCTTCTGCCTGATCAAGGGCGCGGCGAACTTCCGGTTGCTGTATGGCTGCGGCGCCCCGCTGGAGCCCGAAGCCGCCGAGGCTCATGTGCGGGAGGTGGTGGGGTTGTTTGTGCGGGCGTATAGGCCTTAGATCATCCTGCGGACTTTCGCTGGCTGGAAAGGCCTCTTCGCGGGCAAGCCCGCTCCCACAGTTTTGATCGAGGTGTTGACAGAATCAGCATCCACCGCAGAACCCTGTGGGAGCGGGCTTGCTCGCGAAGGCGACGGCACTGCCAACATCTGCTCCAACTGACCCACAGCCATCCCGAGCCTGCTCGCGAATGAAGGCAACTCGGTCTCAGGGCTTGAGCGCTTTCTTGGGATAGATATCGTAGCGACTGGATTTGCCGTCAAGTCCGTGGCTCGGCTTCGGCCCGTCGATGCACGGGGCCTTGCGCGGGCGCTTGACCACTACCCGATGGGTCGCCAGGGCCAGGGCCGCTGCGAGCAGCGCCGGGGCGTCCGGGTCATCGCCCACCAAGGGACGGAACAGGCGCATTTCCTTCTTCACCAGGGCCGTTTTCTCACGATGAGGAAACATCGGGTCCAGGTAAATGACCTGGGGCGGCTCCCCTTCCCAGTTGCGCATCACCTCGATGGAATTGCCCTTTAGCAAACGCATGCGGGCCACAATCGGCGCGACGTCGAAATCCTCCGCCGCACGCGCCAGGCCATCCTCCAGCAAGGCGCCGATCAGCGGCTGGCGCTCGATCAGGCTCATTTCACAACCCAGGCTCGCCAGCACGAATGCATCCTTGCCCAACCCGGCCGTGGCATCCAGCACCCGCGGGCGCACGCCCTGGGCAATGCCGACCGCCTTGGCGATCATCTGGCCGCTGCCACCGCCGTACAGCCGACGATGGGCCGCGCCGCCCTCGACAAAGTCGACCCGCACCGGCCCCGGCGCGTCCGGGCCCAGTTGCTGGAGTTGCAGCCCTTGCTCGCCGACCTGCAAGGCAAACTCGCCGTCGTCCACCTGCAACGGCAGCTCGAGCCGCTGCGCCCAGTGTTCGGCCTGCGCCTGGAAAGTCGGGGCCAGGGCCTCGACGTGGATGCGGCAGGCCGCAGGTTGTTCGCTCATGGAAAAACACGCTCAAAAAATTAAGGATCGGCAAAACCGGCCGATAACATCAGTGAACGGCATTTTGCCAGAGCTGAGCGTCGACCGAGAAAAATGTCAGACATTCATTCCATAGCGCCAGGCGTCATCTCCCCCTACGGTGATTACAGCCTGCGCAACACCCAAGCCCTGAGCGGCGTCAGTCACCTATGGCAGGATTTTTTTGCCCGGGCCCTGGCCGATCAGTTGGGTGATGCCGCGCCGGCGCCGGGTAGTTACCAGCCCGTTGCCCTGGATGAAAATGTCGAGCCGACCCTCGGCGCCGAGCTGCTGGACCACATCGTCAGCCAGCGCACCTGCGACGTGAAGGAAACCCTGGTCGCCCCGCCAGAGCCGCTGTTCCTGCCAATTGCCGAATTCGAACTCGATCTGCTGGACAAGCCTTTCCCACCCTTCCCGCCGGAAGAAATCGCCGCCCAGCAAAAACAGCAGAACTTCGAAAGCCATTGGGTTCGCCCCATCGTCCTCGCCGCCGGCCAACCACTGCCGGAGCCCGGCCCGGCGCCACAGCCGCGCCCGCTGCACCTGCCGATCGCCGAGTTCGAACTCGGCTTGCTGGACAAACCATTCCCGCCGTTCCCGGAAGAAGAACTCGTCGCCCAGCAGAAACAACTGGACTTCGACACCCGCTGGGCACGCCCGATCGTCTTGCAGAACCTGCGCATCGCCGCCTGATTCAACGGCAGATCCACCACGGCCCCACATCCAGATGAAAATGGTTACGGTGCGCCGCGTTGTAATCCGGACTCAAGACCACACTGAACATGTCACAGGCACCGTCGCGCACCTGGCGCAGGAAACGCGCGTCGTTGCTGTCTTTCGGCCAATCCCTGAGCACGCTGACCGTGCGCCCATCGGCCAGGCGAAAACCGGCGATATCCAAGGCGCTGGCCGTGGCATGCTGGCTGCGCGCCCCACTCTCGCGCCCGTACATGTTGCGACAGGCGAAACTGCCGAGGTGGTCGACTCGCGTCACCTTCTGCCCATAGGTCGCCACTGCCGCCGGTTGCAGTGCGTGACGCTCGAACAGCGCGAACGCCACCGCCAGCGGGCAACTGGCCAGGAAGCTGCTGCTCAACGCCACTTCGCCGCCCTGGACCCGCAGCACATTGGTCAGCGGGCAACCGGTCTGGGCACCGCTGTCGGCCTGGCGAGCGGTCCGCAGGCCGGAGGTTGCAATGGCCTGGTCGCACAATTGCGGGTCGTTGCGCAGGGCCATGAGCTTGTAGCGGGTCAGCAGGTTCGGCGCCGCGTTGACGTCCAGGGGCGCCCAGGGATTCCACTGCGGTGGCAGCGACAGCCAACCGTGCCATACCGCGAACACCGCAGCGCCAATCAACAGCCCCAGCACCAGCAAACTTTTCAGAACCCGCACGGCCATGCCTCGATCATCAACCCTTGAACAGCTCGTTGGCCTGCTTGAACGGCATTGAACGCCGAGTGAAGGTGAACGTGCCCTGCTGCTGGATTTCCTCGGCAGCCCGGAAGAATTCGCCGTACGCGGCCAAGGCCAGCGCCGACCCGACGCTGATGCGCTTGACGCCCAGCTCGCTCAATTGCGCGACTGTCAGGTCCAACGCGCCGGACATCAGCACATTCACCGGCTTCGGCGCCACGGCCTGCACCACCGTCAGCACCTGCTCGGCGCTGTTCAGCCCAGGAGCATACAACACGTCGGCACCGGCTACGGCGAAGGCTTTCAGACGGCGAATCGTGTCGTCCAGGTCCGGATTGCCGTGCAGGAAATTTTCCGCCCGGGCGGTCAGCAGAAACGGGTACGGCAAGTTGCGCACCGCGTCGGCTGCGGCCTTGACCCGCGCCACGGCGTGGTCGAAGCAATAGATCGGGCTGTCCTCGCGCCCCGTGGCGTCTTCGATTGAGCCGCCTACCGCGCCGGCCTCTGCCGCACGCAGCAGGTTGCGGGCGCAATCCTCGGGCGCATCGGCAAAGCCGTTTTCCAGATCCACTGCCACCGGCAGCTCGGTGGCCGCCACAACTGCCCGGACATTGGCCAGGGTGTCTTCCAGACCCAACGCACCATCGGGTCGCGCCAGGGAAAACGCGTGGCCGGCACTGGTCGTCGCCAACGCCTGGAAACCAAGAGTGGCAAGCATTTTGGCGGAGCCGGCATCCCACGGGTTGGGAATGACAAACGCCCCGTCACGTTCATGCAGGGCCTTGAAGGCCTGGGCTCGTCGAATTTGCGCGTCCATGTTGCTCGCTCCTGAGGCAGGGAAGGATACGCCTCAGAGCAAACCGAGTTGCTCGGCGGCGGGCTCTCTGTATAGCTCAGGCAAGGCCGGCAAGCCAGGCAATCGACGCATCAACCGACTGTGGAAATGTTGCGCGAGTTTTGCCGCCAGCCGGTTATCG
Organism: Pseudomonas sp. RGM2987; assembly: GCF_022952855.1. Taxonomy (GTDB): domain Bacteria; phylum Pseudomonadota; class Gammaproteobacteria; order Pseudomonadales; family Pseudomonadaceae; genus Aquipseudomonas. The sequence goes on from NZ_JALJDX010000186.1 coordinate 13,228, forward strand.
GCAGTGTGCAGGAAGATGTAAGGCGTACGCCCTTCTTCGATCCACCCGGCGATTTTCTCCACCCACGGGGTCAGGAACGGTTCGTTGGCTTCGAGCACCGGATGGCCAATGAAGCGCACCTGCGGGCACTGGGTGAACGCCGTGGGCCTGGGCGGCACGCGGGGCTTTTTCGATTGGGCGTGGAGCACCGAGGGGTCAGTCGAGGTGCAACTGAACAGCGCTCGAGGGTCGAGGCAGATGCGCTCGACACCGCGGTCCAGCAACAGGCGATTGAGACGTCGCTCGGCCTCACCCTTGGCAAAGAACTCGGCGTGGCGGACTTCCACCGCCAACGGTCCCTCGAAGGCATCGATAAAACCTGCCAGCTCTGGCAGCCGATGGGGCGTGAAGGCCTTGGACAGCTGCAGCCAGAACGGCGAAACCCGCTGGCCCAACGGGCTGAGCAATTGCACGAAGGTCTCGATGGCCGTCTGGTGCTCGCGCAAGTCGCCATTGTGGCTGATGTCACCGGGCAGCTTGGCGGTGAAGCGAAAGTGCTCGGGCATGCTCTCGGCCCAGCGCTGGACGCTGGTCGCAGACGGGCTCGCGTAGAAAGTCGTATTGCCTTCCACGGCGTTGAATACTTGGGAATAGAGATTGAGGAAATCGGAGCTTTTGGCGTCCTGGGGATACAGATAGTCACGCCAGGCGTTTTCGCTCCAGGACGGGCAGCCCAGGTAGTAAGGCAACACCATCAGATGTAGAGGTCGAGACCCAGCACTTCCATATCCCAGTCGACGAAGCCGGCAGTGCTCAGGTAGCTGGCCAGGGCCGTCGCCACGCTGCGGCTCATGGAGCGGTGATACAGCATGTCCTGCTGGCGGGCCGGAAGATTGCTCAGGCGCTGTGCGGCAGCTTTGGCGGCGCGGGCAGCCAGTTGCTCTTCGGACGGGGTTTCCAGTTCGCCATCGACGTCATCGAAAAACTCGGGCTCAGCAGCCTTGCTCGCACGAGGCTTGCGCTTGATGGGGTAGGACTGAGAGGAAACGCCGTCTATACGCATGACAAAATGCTCGGTATCAGTGATGGCAATTTAGCGGCACTCTCCCGGCCGCGCAAATGCGCAAGTGATAACTAGAACACATAAAGTCAAAAAGGTTTAAAAACCCGGGGAAAAAATGACGACTGGTGATATGGGGTGTGACTTTAGGGCTGGGAAATGACTTTGAGGGAGCAAACGCATTCGTCTGTGGCGAGGGAGCTTGCTCCCGCTTGAGTGCGAAGCGCTCATCGCTTTTTTGGGGCCGCTTCGCGACCCAGCGGGAGCAAGCTCCCTCGCCACAAACGCTGCCCGCTGAAATTCGGGGTTATCGCTCAGACTTGGGAACAGCGACTTTATCGCGCAGATACACCGGTTGCGCATCGTCCGCCGGGATGGCTTCGCCGCGTTCCCAGGCGAAGCGTGCCAGGACCAGCAGATCTTCGGCGTGAGGCAGCGCAGTTGCGTCCCGGCCGCTGAGGTTGACGGCGATCCGCTCGCCGTAGCCCCAGCCCGTACCGGCGCCGAACCACTCGCCGTCAGCACCCGCCGGCAATGCCGCCGCTTCCGGTGGCAGTACCGCTTCAGTACCCACCAGGCGCATTTCGCCGTCGGTTTCGCGATAGCAGCCCCAGTACACCTCATCCATACGCGCATCGATGGCCGCCGCTACCTGGCGGGCGCCATGCTCACGCAGCGCACGCTGGGCCAGCACCGCCAGGTTGGAAACCGGCAACACCGGGCGCTCCAGGGCAAAGGCCAGTCCTTGCACCACGCCGATGGCAATCCGCACGCCGGTAAAAGCCCCGGGCCCACGACCGAAGGCAATCGCGTCCACTTGCTGCAAGGTGACTCCGGCATCGCCGAGCAGTTGCTGGATCATCGGCAAGAGTTTCTGGGCATGCAGGCGCGGGATCACCTCGTAATGGCTCGTGACCTTGCCGTCGTGCAGCAAGGCAACAGAGCAAGCTTCAGTCGCGGTGTCCAGGGCCAGCAAGGTGCTCATCGGTGTGTCCGTAAATCAGGTGGGAAAAAAGTGCGCCAGTATAAACAACTACGGCCCGCAAGCGGGCCGTGGATGATTGCTGCAATCAGACTTTTCAGCTCAGCGCTTCAAGTACCTTGCCAGTGATGGCTTCGACCGAACCGACGCCGGCAATGTGGCTGTACTTCGGTTTGCCCTGGGTCTTGGCCGACAGCTGCTGATAGAAGGCTACCAGTGGCTTGGTCTGGGAATGGTAGACCGACAGGCGATGACGCACGGTTTCTTCGGTGTCGTCCTTGCGCTGCACCAGTTCTTCACCGGTGATGTCGTCCTTGCCGGCGAGTTTCGGCGGGTTGTACACGGTGTGGTAGACACGACCGGACGCTTCATGAACGCGACGACCGGCGATACGCTGGACGATCTCTTCGTCATCGACAGCGATTTCGACCACGTGATCGAGCTCCACGCCGGCTTCTACCAGGGCTTCGGCCTGGGGAATGGTGCGTGGGAAACCGTCGAACAAAAAGCCATTGGCGCAATCGGCTTGAGCGATGCGGTCCTTGACCAGGGCAATGATCAGGTCATCCGACACCAGGCCGCCGGCATCCATGATGCTCTTGGCCTTGACGCCCAGCTCGGTGCCGGCCTTGACCGCGGCACGCAGCATGTCGCCGGTGGAGATTTGCGGGATACCGAATTTTTCGGTGATGAACTTTGCCTGAGTGCCTTTACCGGCCCCGGGAGCTCCCAGCAGAATGACGCGCATCGATGTGCTCCTCAATTTTTTTATGTAAACGCTCGGATTCGCCTCGTGGGGCCAATCTCGCAAAACTGGTTGGTGACCGCCCAAACGGCCAAAGGCTGATCAAGATACACAGCAGGCCCCACCCACACAAGCCGCCGAAAGTCGGAGGAACCGGCGCCCGCCGCGACCTTTGGAGGAGGTTGCAAGCGTCGCAACCCGGCAACAAACTGTCGCCTGGCCGACCTGTTCCCTCCCCCGTCGGGCAACCCCGCAGACATGCGAGCGGGCTGTTTCGGTGCGCTATCTGACTTTAGCCGGTGTTGCGCAAACCGGCGGCAATCCCGGCCACAGACACCAGCAACGCCTGTTCCACGGGGCTGCCTTGGGCAACTTCCTGCTGCCGTGAGCGTGCCAGCAGTTCGGCTTGCAGCAGGTGCAGCGGATCGAGGTAGGTGTTGCGCAGGCGAATGAATTCCAGGGTGTCAGGGCTATGTGCCAGTAGTTGCGACTGGCCGGTCAACCCGAGCACCACGGAGCAGGCCTGCGACAATAGGTCGCGTAAGTGCGCACCCAATGGCAGCAATTCAGGCTTCACCAGTCGCTCGTCGTAGGAACGGGCGATATCGGCGTCCGCCTTGGCCAGCACCATCTCCAGCATATCGATGCGGGTGCGGAAGAACGGCCACTGCTCACGCATCTGGCCCAGCAATGCGCCTTCGCCGCGCTCCAGGGCCTTGCCCAGAGCGGTTTCCCAGCCCAGCCAGGCCGGCAACATCAGGCGGGTCTGGGTCCAGCCGAAGATCCACGGGATGGCCCGCAGGCTCTCGATCCCGCCCGCCCGACGCTTGGCCGGCCGGCTGCCCAGGGGCAAGCGCCCCAGCTCCTGCTCTGGCGTGGACTGACGGAAGTACTCGACGAATTGCGGGTTCTCCCGCACCACGGCGCGGTAGGCATTGACGCCATCGGTGGCCAGCTCGTCCATCAGGTCTCGCCATTGCGGCGTGGGCGGCGGCGGTGGCAGCAGCGTCGCCTCCAGCACGGCGGCCAGATAGAGATTGAGGTTCTGTTCGGCGATGTCCGGCAGGCCGAATTTGAAACGAATCATTTCGCCCTGTTCCGTGGTGCGGAAACGTCCGGCCACTGAGCCCGGGGGCTGGGACAGGATCGCGGCGTGGGCCGGGCCGCCGCCACGCCCCACGGTGCCACCGCGACCGTGGAACAGCAGCAGTTCGACCTGCTGCTCGCGGCAGATGTCCACCAAGCGTTCCTGGGCCCGATATTGCGCCCAGGCCGCCGCGGTGGTCCCGGCATCCTTGGCCGAATCGGAATAGCCGATCATCACTTCCTGGGGCCCTTGCAGCCGCGAGCGATAGCCCGGCAGCAACAATAGCCGTTCGATCACCGGCCCGGCGTTGTCCAGGTCGGCCAGGGTCTCGAACAGCGGCACCACGCGCATCGGCCGCAGCACGCCGGACTCTTTCAACAACAGCTGGACCGCCAGCACATCGGAAGCCGCGCCGGCCATGGAGATGACATACGACCCCAGGGACGCCGCGGGCGCCGCAGCGACTTCCCGGCAGGTGGCGAGGACTTCCGCGGTGTCGGCAGACGGCTTGAAATGCGCCGGCAGCAACGGACGGCGGTTATTCAGTTCCTCCAGCAGAAAGCTGATGCGTTGTTCTTCGTCCCAGTCCTCGTAGCGGCCAAGGCCCAGGTAATCGGTGATTTCGGTCATGGCCGCGGTATGGCGCGTCGAATCCTGCCGCACGTCGAGGCGCACCAGGAACAAGCCGAAGGTCACCGCCCGGCGCAGGCAGTCGAGCAGCGGCCCATCGGCAATCACGCCCATGCCGCATTCATGCAGCGACTGATAGCACAGCTCCAGCGGATCCAGCAGTTCGCGGTTGTTCTGCAACACCTCGGCGGTGACCGGGGTGGCGGACTTCAGAGAAGCCTGGGCCCAGTTGCGCGTGGCCCGCAGGCGCTCACGCAGTTGCTTGAGCACGGCGCGATAAGGCTCGGCGCTGTCGCCCGCCTGGGCACGCAAGGCCTCGCTGGCCTTCTGCATGGACAGCTCGGCGGCCAGGTGGTCGACGTCCCGCAGGTACAGGTCCGCTGCCATCCACCGCGCCAACAGCAGGACCTCACGGGTCACCGCCGCCGTGACATTCGGGTTGCCGTCACGGTCACCGCCCATCCACGAAGCGAAGCGGATCGGTGCTGCTTCCAGGGGCAGGCGCAGACCGGTGGCGGCATGCAGCGCCTGATCGGCCTTGCGCAAGTAATTGGGGATGGCTTGCCACAGCGAATGCTCGATCACCGCGAAGCCCCACTTCGCCTCATCGACCGGGGTTGGCCGGGTGCGGCGGATTTCTTCGGTGTGCCAGGCTTCGGCGATCAGGCGTTGCAGGCGTTGGTGAATCTGCGTGCGTTCGGCGCTGGTCAGGTCGCGGTGATCTTGGGCCGCCAGTTGCGCGGCGATGGCATCGTATTTCTGAATCAGGGTGCGACGCGCCACTTCCGTGGGGTGGGCCGTGAGCACCAGTTCGATCTCAAGGCGTCCCAACTGCCGGGCCAGGGACTCGGCGCCGTGGCCCTCGGCCCGCAGCCGGGCGAGCAGTTCAGGCAGGACCCGTGCCTCGAAGGGCGCCGGCTGCGATTCCTCGCGGCGGTGGATCAATTGGTACTGCTCGGCGATGTTGGCGAGGTTGAGGAACTGGTTGAATGCCCGTGCCACGGGCAGCAATTCGTCTTCGCTCAGTTGGTTGAGACTGGCGCTGAGCTCGGCGTCTACCGAGCCGCGGCGGTCGGCCTTGGCCCCTTTGCGGATCTGTTCGATCTTGTCGAGAAACGTGTCCCCGTACTGCTCGCGGATGGTATTGCCCAGCAGTTCGCCAAGCAGGTGAACATCCTCGCGCAAGCGCGCATCGATATCGGTCATCAGCAGTTCTCCAGCAAAAAGGTCCGGACAGCTATCGGGGGTAGACGCATGGGTAAAGAGTGCCGATGCCGAACGTTTATGACAAGCGACGAAGGGTCTGTAAACCTTGTAGGACAAAGCTAGTCTCAAGAATAAGCCGCACGACGGCTTGTCACTCACCGCGCCCGCCACGAGCTGGCTGATTGAGGTCATCATGAAAATCCGCGAGCTTGCCCAGCACTGGGAACAAAACGCCAAGGGTCGCCTGACCCAGACCGGCTACACGATTCATCTGGACATGGAAGCCGCCGCACGCCTGGCGGCGATCTGCGACATGTACCCCAAGCGCCAACCCGAAGAACTGTTGGGTGAGTTGATCGGCGCGGCGCTGGAAGAGCTGGAGGCGAGCTTTCCGTACGTCAAGGGCTCGCAAGTCGTCTCCACCGATGAGGAAGGCGACCCGCTGTACGAAGACGTCGGCCCGACCCCGCGCTTCCTCGCCTTGTCCCGTCGGCACTTGCATCAACTTACCTCCCAGACCGACAAGTCAAAGCACTGAATCCCCTTCCCTATGCGTCTCCCGGCACCGTCCTGCCCCCCCCCGCGACAGGTGCCGGGCATACCGCTGCGCGCCGGAAAAGTTCAGCTTTTCAGCACTGACCGATCAGTCAGCAATTGCTTTTTGGCGATTGGCCATCTTCGCTGAACTTTTGAAAAAAGCTTCGGGTCACACCGAATAACCATGCTGGAACGGTCGTTTGATAAACACGCTTGGGCGCCAGCGCCCACCTAGACGCAATGGCTGAGGCCCCGGCATGGATCTGTAGTTTTTTTCAGGAGTTTTCCAATGGAGTTGAAGCCTATGAATACCTGCACTGCCAAACCCTCATCCGCAGGCCTGCGTGGCCTGAAGTTGGCTGCCCTGGCTATCGGTAGCAGCTTCATCCTGGCCGGTTGCGCCGGCAATCCGCCTTCCGAGCAGTACGCGGTGACCCAGTCGGCGGTCAACAGCGCCGTGAGCGCCGGTGGTACCGAGTTCGCCGCTGTGGAAATGAAGTCGGCCCAGGACAAGCTCAAGCAAGCCGAACTGGCCATGCATGACAAGAAATACGACGAAGCCAAGCGTCTGGCCGAACAGGCCGAGTGGGACGCCCGCGTCGCCGAACGCAAGGCCCAGGCCGCCAAGGCTGAACAAGCGCTCAAGGATTCCCAGAAAGGGGTTCAGGAACTGCGTCAGGAAGGCATGAACAAGGTTCAGTAACCCGTTCCCGCCACGACGTATTGCCCATTGATAAAAGGACGACAGACTATGATGCACAAACATTTGATGATGCCCGCCCTGCTCGCCGCTTGCGTAGCGCTGGCCGCTTGCTCCCACGACCCGAACGCTAACCTGGAACAGGCTCGCACCAACTACAACGGCCTGCAGGCCGACCCGGCCGCCACCAAGGTCGCGGCCCTGGAAACCAAGGACGCCGCCGACTTCCTGGCCAAGGCCGACAAGGCCTATCTGGACAAGGAAGACGAAGCCAAGGTCGACCAACTGGCCTACCTGACCAACCAGCGCGTGGAAGTGGCCAAGCAGACCATCGCCCTGCGCAACGCCGAAGCGGCGCTGAAAAACGCCGGCGACGAACGCGCCCGCGCCTTGCTCGACGCGCGTAACGCGCAGATCAAGCAACTGCAGGACAGCCTGAACGCCAAGCAGACCGAACGCGGTACGCTGGTGACCTTCGGCGACGTGCTGTTTGCCACCAACAAGTCCGACCTGCGTGCCAGCGGCGTATCTAACGTGAATAAACTGGCGCAGTTCCTCCAGGAAAATCCGGACCGCAAGGTGATCATCGAGGGTTACACCGACAGCACCGGTTCGGATTCCTACAACCAGTCGCTGTCCGAGCGTCGCGCCAATTCTGTGAGCCTGGCACTGGTGAAAATGGGCGTCGATCCGGCCCGTATCGTGACCCAGGGTTACGGCAAGGAATTCCCGGTCGCCGACAACACCAGCGTCTCGGGCCGCGCCATGAACCGTCGCGTGGAAGTGACCATTTCCAACGACAACCAGCCCGTCGCCCCGCGTTCGAGCCTGAGCGCCAACTGATCGGCTGAAGGCAACGAAAAAGCCCCGCCTGAGCAATCAGGCGGGGCTTTTCATTGGCCGTACACTTCTCCCCTGTGGGAGCGGGCTTGCTCGCGAAGGCGATGTGTCAGTGACCTGTGCATCGATTGACACACTGCATTCGCGAGCAAGCCCGCTCCCACAGAGGATCACTGACACTCACCTGATACGTGTCACGGCTGGAGCTTCTGCGGCGTCTCCTGCCCCATGCAGCGCACGGCACGTTTCTTCTCGTTGACCAGCACGCCGGTCAGGCCTTTCTGCTCGGTGTCGAACAGCACCAGTACGCCGTCGATGCATTGCGCGACCTGGGGCGCCGGCTCCAGGGAGACTTTGTAGTCTTCGCCCGGCACGGTCTTGAGCATGGTGAATTCGTTGAGCCGCAACGCATCCTCGGGTTTGGCGAAGTGCAGGTAGCCGTAGTACCACAGCACGGCAACGGTGCCGAGGATGCTGCAGATGCCGGTGATGATCAGGGGGATGGCGTTACGTTCTTCGCTCATTGCGGGCTCTCTGGGGATTCAACGGGTGATTTCGGATAATTCGGCACTTCTCCCAGGCGGCGCAAGCCGTCGAAATGCTGGGGATCGTCGAGGTAGCGCAGCATCACGGTGCGCCAGGTCGGGTCGGCGAAAGTCTGCACGTGCCCGCCGCGGGTCAATTGCAGCACCCTGGGTGGTGGCGCAGCTTGATACAGGCGGATGCCATTGGAAAGCGGCACGATCGGGTCGTCCAGGCTGTGGTAGATCAGCTTTGGCACATCGGTCAGTTGCGCCACAGAACTGATCGCGCTGTCACCGTCCGGCACCAGCCAGGACAGCGGCACCTGGAACGGCCAGGTCAGCCATGACGTACTCAGGGCGAAACGCCCGACATCGCGATAACTGGCGGGCACGCCGTCGAGCACCAAGGCTTTGAGTTGCCGCTGGCGCTGCGGATGCTCCACCAGGTAATGCACCGCCAGTGCACCGCCCAGGCTCTGGCCGAGCAGTACCAGCGGCTTGCCCTGGACTTGCGGCGACTGGTCCAGCCAGTTGAACGCGGCGTCGAGATCCTGATAGATCGCCGGCAGGCTCGGCTCGCCTTCGGACACGCCATAACCGCGGTAGTCGACCATCAACACCTGATAACCCTGCTCCGGCAACCACCAACTGCCGCCCAGGTGCCAGGCCAGGTTACCGCCATTACCGTGCAGGTGCAGCACCGTGCCCTTGACCTCGACGCCTTTTTTGACCGGCAGCCACCAACCATGGAGCTTGAGACCGTCGGCGGTGGTCAGGGTCACGTCACGGTAGTCGAGTCTGGCCCGCTCCGGGGTAAACGGCAGGCCGCGCTCGGGGTAGAACAGCAGCGAACTGCAACCGCTCAGGGCCAGCAGCAGGCAAAGAATGCCGAGGGTTCGCATCCGGTGAACCTCGTAAAACTTGAAGTTGAAACACAGTCCTTTTGTGGGAGCGGGCTTGCTCGCGAAGGCGTCAGGTCGGCTACCTAATGGGTGACTGACACACCGTATTCGCGAGCAAGCCCGCTCCCACAATTGGACAGCGAGATGTTTAAAGGATATTGGAATAATCCGCTTCGATCCGATCCAGGCTCAGATGGTTCAGGAAGTTGGAGAAGCACATCCAGGCCGACAGCGCGTTCATGTCGCGGAACTGCTCGGGCAGGTACTTGGGCGGTACCACCAGGCCTTCATCCACCAGTTGCCGCAAGGTACGCATGTCTTCAAGGGTGGTCTTGCCGCAGAACAGCAGCGGCACCTGCTCCAGCTTGCCTTTGCGCACGGCGAGCTGAATGTAGTTGTAAACCATGATGAAGCCCTTGAGGTAGGACAAGTCTTTGGTAAATGGCAGACCGGTCGGCACCGAGCCACGGAAAACCCGACTGGCGTTGCCGTAGCTTTCCGCCATCTCGAAGCCTTGCTCACGGAAAAATTCGAAGACCTGCAGGAAGTCGGCGCCCTCCTCGACCATGTGGATCGCACGGGTGCGGTTGGTGAGTTTGCGCAGCCGACTCGGGTAGGAGGCGAAGGTGATGATCTCCATCAGGATCGCCAGGCCTTCCTGGGTCACGGTGGACGAGGGTGGGCCCTTGGACAGGAAGGTGCAGATCGGCTGGTTCAGGCCGTTGAGGGTGGTGCCGACGTGCACCAGCCCTTCATGGACCTCCAGGGCGCGCACGTCGCGCTCGTTGAACATCGCATCGGTGCGGATCTTGATGTAGTCGGCACCCGCCGCCGCGTCGGCCACGATGCCATCGGACTCGAACACGCGGATGGTTTCCTCGGCTTCGCCGAAGACCCGGTTCAAGCGATGTTGCAGCAGGTTGACGGCCTCCTGGGCGTTGAGCACCTTCGGCTCGTCCTTCAGGTCGCCACGGCCATCGATGTTGTTCAGGTAATCGGACAGCATCAGGCCCAGGTCGGCCAGGGTCGGGTCGCCGGCATGGAACGCGTCGGACGCAGCCCCATACAGTTCCTGGGAAATCAGCCCGAAATCCTCGGTGCCGCGGGCTTCGAGCATGCGCACCACCATGCGGTACTCCTTGCACATGCGGCGCATGATCTGGCCCACCGGGTTGAACTGCCCGAGTTGGCGGGTGATGTCGCGCTCGATGTTCTGGAACTCCAGCTTCACTTTGCTGGAATCGAAGGACAGCGGTCGATTGAGGTAATAGTCGCGGTCCACCGCAGGCATTTCCTTGCCCTTGGCCTTGAGAAACCCCTTGCGGATGTTCTCGTCCCACTTCACCGCATCGAGGATGCGAATCGGCGTTTGCGCCAGCACAATGCGATCGGACAAGGTGCGTATCGTCTGCTGGTAATCGTCCACCCGTAACTCCTGTGAAAAAACGTCTGCCTGCTGCGTTATTGGGTTTTGTCCAGCCGTCGGTAGCGCACGGCCTCGGAGAACACATCGGAATTGGCCGGATCATCGAGGTAACTGAAGACCGCGCCCATGTCGCTGTCCACCAGCACGCCATCACCTTCATCGCTCGGGTTCGCCTGGCCGCTGAGCCGCTTCTGGCCGATGGCCTGGCTGATCTGTTCCAGGTCCAGGTTGTAGACCACCAACTCCTGCTGATCGGTCAATTCAAAGCCGGCGATGATGTAATGGCCTCCGAATCGGGCCGGCACCTTGGCCGACAGGTACCAACGACTGCCATGCCGGGACACGGTCAGGGGGATGGCTTCGCGCTCCTGAGGTCGGGCCCGGAAGTAGCTGATGGCCTGGTAATGGTGCTTGCTGACCTGGGTGAGCTCAAGGTTCAGCGGCTCGCCCCAGGCATTGGTGCTGGTCCAGTGACCGAGCAGGCCCTTAGGCGCGGCTTCGCTGTCGGGCAACGGTGCCTTGAATGACACCAGACAGCCGCTGATCAGCAGCAAGGAAACGGCCAGTACAACGGCACGCCAGGCTTTCATTGGAACTCCCTATGGCAACTGTGGCGAGGGGATTTATCCCCGTTGGGCTGCGCAGCAGCCCCAAAACTTGCGACTCAATCAAAATGACGCATTGAGGAGCCAGGTTTCAGGGCCGCTGCGCGCCCCAGCGGGGATAAATCCCCTCGCCACAAGGGGGCCTGTGTTTCAGACAGACGCCAATACCAGGTGCATGTAGCGGGTCAGGATGCCGAGCATGTCTTCATCGGCCACCGGCTCGGCGCCATTGAGCAAGCCCTGATATTCCATCCGTCCGATAATCGCCGTCAACACTTTGGCATCCTGTTGCGGATCACGCGAGCCTAATACCTGGAAAATCTGACAGGTACCTTGCAACAGGATCTGCTGGTGGGAACGCACCAGTTCAGCCAGCCGCGGGTTGAGCAGCGCTTCCTGGCGAAAGGCCTGCTCGGCCATCAGGTATTCGCGACGGGTGTGCAACTGATGCTGCACGTAGTCGGCGGCCAGCCGCGCCATATCGTCTGCCAGTTGCGAACGGGATCCGGCGCTGCCGTCCCCGTAGGCGACCATTTCCCGCAGCAGGCCTTCCTTGTTGGTCCACAGCTTGGCCATGAACGCCGCGCTGCGCTCCACGTACTGGGCGAAGGTATCGGTGAGCAGGTCATCGATATCCTTGAAGTAGTAAGTGGTGGCCGACAACGGCACACCCGCTTCGGCGGCCACGGCGCGATGGCGCACCGCCCGTACGCCGTCGCGCACCACGATGCGCATGGCCGCGTCGAGAATTTCCTGGCGACGCTGCTCACTGCCCTGCCGGCTGGCCTTGCGACCCTGGTATTGAACACTTTCAGCGACAGCCGTGGCGACGCCCGCTGCACCTTCTGAAGCCATTGCACGATTCACGACAGGTCTTTCCTCGCTGTTTCACAAGTAACCATTTGATACGTTTGTACCAGACAGGCAATAAAAAGCCGCCCTTCCAGGCGGCTTTTTAATTGAAGCACTTACGCTTGAGGCCGCATGTGCGGGAAGAGGATGACATCCCGGATCGACGGTGAGTTGGTCAGCAACATCACCAGGCGATCGATGCCGATGCCTTCACCGGCGGTCGGCGGCATGCCGTACTCCAGGGCGCGCACGAAGTCGGCATCGTAGTGCATGGCCTCGTCGTCGCCCGCGTCCTTGTCGGCCACCTGGGCCATGAAGCGCTCGGCCTGGTCTTCCGCGTCATTGAGCTCGGAGTAGGCGTTGGCGATTTCACGGCCGCCGATGAACAGCTCGAAACGGTCGGTCACGCTCGGATTTTCATCGTTGCGACGGGCCAGCGGCGAGACTTCGAACGGGTACTGGGTGATGAAATGCGGCTGCTCCAGCTTGTGCTCGACCAGCTCTTCGAAAATCATCACTTGCAGCTTGCCCAGGCCTTCGAAGCCGAGCACCTTGGCGCCGGCTTTCTTGGCGATGGCGCGGGCCTTGTCGATGTCGTTGAGGTCATCGGCAGTCAGTTCAGGGTTGTACTTGAGGATCGAGTCGAACACCGACAGACGCACGAACGGCTCGCCGAAGTGGAACACCTTGTCGCCGTACGGCACGTCGGTGGTCCCGAGAACAAGCTGCGCCAGCTCGCGGAACAGCTCTTCGGTCAGGTCCATGTTGTCTTCGTAGTCGGCGTAGGCCTGGTAGAACTCGAGCATGGTGAACTCGGGGTTGTGCCGGGTCGAAACGCCTTCGTTACGGAAGTTGCGGTTGATCTCGAAGACCTTTTCAAAGCCACCGACCACCAGGCGCTTGAGGTACAGCTCCGGGGCGATGCGCAGGAACATTTCCATGTCCAGGGCATTGTGGTGGGTCTCGAACGGCTTGGCCGCCGCACCACCAGGAATGGTCTGCAACATCGGCGTCTCGACTTCGAGGAAGTCACGCTTCATCAGGAAGCTGCGGATGTGGGCGATAACCTGCGAGCGCACGCGGAAGGTCTGGCGCACGTCTTCGTTGACGATCAGGTCGACGTAGCGCTGGCGATAGCGCTGCTCGGTGTCGGTCAGGCCGTGGTGCTTGTCCGGCAGCGGCCGCAGGGACTTGGTCAGCAGGCGCACGCTGGTCATTTCGACGTACAGGTCGCCCTTGCCGGAACGGGCCAGGGTGCCTTCGGCGGCGATGATATCGCCCAGGTCCCAGGTCTTGACGGCGGCCAGGGTTTCTTCCGGCAGGGTCTTGCGGTTGACGTAGACCTGGATGCGCCCGGTCATGTCCTGGATCACCATGAACGAACCACGGTTGAGCATGATGCGACCAGCCACCTTGACTGGAATCGCCGCCTCGGCCAGCTCTTCCTTGGTCTTGTCCACATACTTCTTCTGCAAGGCGTCGCAGTACGAGTCGCGGCGGAAGTCGTTGGGGAAGGCCTGGCCCTTGGCGCGCTCGGCAGCCAGCTTTTCCTTGCGCAGGGCGATCAGGGAGTTTTCTTCCTGTTGCAGGGCTTGCGGGTCGAGTTCTAGGTCGCTCATGTCTTTAAGGATTCCATCACAGGTTCGTTGCCCCCAGCCTGCGGCTGGGGATCGCGGGCAAGCCCGCTCCCACAGGGATCGCAGTGTGTCAGTCGATCCCGTGTTGCATCTTTTACAGGCCTTGCTTGAGGCTCGCTTCCAGGTATTCGTCGATGTCGCCGTCGAGCACCTTGTCGCAGTCGCTGCGTTCGATGTTGGTGCGCAGGTCCTTGATCCGCGAGGCGTCGAGCACGTACGACCGGATCTGGTGGCCCCAGCCGATGTCGGACTTGGTGTCTTCCAGGGCCTGGGACGCCGCGTTGCGCTTCTGCACTTCCTGCTCGTACAGGCGCGCCCGGAGCATCTTCATCGCGGTGTCTTTGTTGGCGTGCTGGGAGCGCTCGTTCTGGCAACTGACCACGGTATTGGTCGGTACGTGGGTGATCCGTACGGCCGAGTCGGTGGTGTTGACGTGCTGGCCGCCGGCGCCGGAAGAGCGGTAGGTGTCGATACGCAGGTCCGCCGGGTTGATCTCGATTTCGATGTTGTCATCGATTTCCGGCGAAACGAACACCGCCGAGAACGAGGTGTGGCGACGGTTGCCGGAGTCGAACGGGCTCTTGCGCACCAGGCGGTGCACGCCGATCTCGGTGCGCAGCCAGCCAAAGGCGTATTCGCCCTTGATGTGCACGGTAGCACCTTTGATCCCGGCGACTTCACCGGCCGACAGTTCCATGATGGTCGCGTCGAAACCGCGTTTGTCGGCCCAGCGCAGGTACATGCGCAGCAGGATGTTGGCCCAGTCCTGGGCTTCGGTGCCGCCGGAACCGGCCTGGATGTCCAGGTACGCGTTGTTCATGTCCATCTCGCCGCTGAACATGCGACGGAATTCCAGCTTGGCCAGGGACTCGTCCAGGCGTGTCAGCTCGGCGACGACATCGCCGACCGCACCCTCGTCTTCTTCTTCGACAGCCATGTCCAGCAGGTCGCGGCAATCGGCCAGGCCGCTGGACAGCTCGTCCAGGGTCTCGACGATCTGCGCCAGGGCAGAACGCTCGCGGCCCAGTTCCTGGGCATACGAAGGGTTGTTCCAGACACTCGGATCTTCAAGCTCGCGATTGACTTCGGTCAGACGCTCATGCTTTTGATCGTAGTCAAAGATACCCCCGAATAGTTTCGGAGCGCTCGGACAGGTCCTTGATGGTGTTCAGGATCGGGTTGATTTCCATGGCGGGCAGCACTCGTTGGCGAACTTTTGAAAGCCGGCGAGTATAACGTAATCAAGCGCCAGCGGCAGCCCGCCTGGCGGCTTTAGGGGCACCAATGTGCAGTTCTTGTGCTGTTCCCGTGGCGGGGGAGCTTGCTCCCGCTCGGCTGCGCAGCAGACGCAATGACGGCCAGGCGATGGATTCCGACTGCCGGAAAAGCGAGGGCCGCTTCGCGCCCCAGCGGGAGCAAGCTCCCTCGCCACAGAAGTGTCTTCGTCCGCATGGCGCTACTCAACCCCCACCCGATTGCGCCCATTGTGCTTGGCCATGTACAGCCCTTTGTCCGCCGCCGAAATCAGTTGCCGGCAATCGCCACCCTGCTGCGGGGTCACGGTCGAGACGCCGATGCTGACGGTCAGGTGGTGGCCGCCGTCCGGCGTGGCGTGGGGGATTTGCAGGGCGGCGATGGTCTGCCGGAGTTTTTCGGCCATCAGCCGCGCGCCGCCGGGTGAAGTACTCGGCAGGACCAGGGCGAACTCTTCGCCGCCGTAACGGGCCGGCAGGTCGGAGGGCCGGCTACAGGCCTCGCGGATCGCCGTGGCGACCTTGCGCAGGGCTTCGTCGCCATCCAGATGACCGAAGTTGTCGTTGTAGGATTTGAAATAGTCCACGTCGATCATCAGCAGCGACAGCTGGCTCTGGTCGCGCATCGCCCGCCTCCACTCCAGCTCCAGGTACTCGTCGAAGTGTCGGCGGTTGGACAGGCCAGTCAGGCCATCGGAGTTCATCAACCGTTGCAGCACCAGGTTGGTGTCGAGCAGTTGCTGCTGGCTGACCCGCAGGGCGCGATAGGCCGCGTCACGCTGCAACAGCATCATGTAGGAGCGTGAGTGATAGCGGATGCGCGCCACCAGCTCGATGTTGTCCGGCAACTTCACCAGGTAATCATTGGCCCCGGCCGCGAACGCCGCGCTCTTGATCAGCGGGTCCTCCTTGGTGGACAGGACAATGATCGGAATATCCTGGGTGGCCGGATGATTACGGTAGTCACGCACCAGGCTCAGGCCATCGAGGCCGGGCATCACCAGGTCCTGGAGAATCACCGTCGGCTTGATGCGTATCGCATGGGCAACGGCCTGGTACGGGTCGGAACAGAAATGGAAGTCGATGTTCTCTTCATCCGCCAGCCCGCGCCGCACTGCCTCGCCGATCATGGCCTGGTCGTCGACGAGCAGGACCATGGCGGCATTTTCATCGCTCTTGAAGTCGTCGAGCTGTAATTCATTCATGGGGCTTACCTGAGTACGGCTAGGGGGCAAGGCTGCCGGGGGCTTGGTCATTGGGTAAAAATCTTCAACAGCCGTGGCGCGATATCGTCCAGGGCAAGGATATGGACGGCAGCGTCGATGGCGGCTGCCGCTTTCGGCATGCCGTACACCGCACTGCTCTGCTGGTCCTGGGCGATGGTCACGCAGCCTTGCTGGCGCATGAGTTTAAGCCCTTGGGCACCGTCGCGGCCCATGCCGGTGAGCAAGACGCCAACCGCATCACCGCTCCAGAACTGGGCGACACTTTCAAAGAACACGTCGATGGAGGGCCGATAGATCTCGTTCACCGGCTCGGCGGTGTAGGCCAGGGTGCCATCCTTCAACAAACGCAGATGATGATTGGTCCCGGCCAGCAGCACCGTGCCGCGTTGCGGTCTCTCGCCGTGCACCGCCAGGCGAACCCGGTGGCCCGACGCACTGCTCAGCCATTCGGCCATGCCACCGGCAAACACCTCGTCCACATGCTGGACCAGCACGATGGCCGGTTCGAAATCCCGGGGCAGCGCCTTGAGCAGCACCTCCAGGGCCGCCGGCCCACCCGCCGATGAGCCGATCGCCAACAGGCTGTTGCGCGACACGGCAGCACGCTGGGGCGCCTGCGCCGGTCGTTCATGCTTGTTGCGCTCGCCGATCAGCCAGCCGATGTTGGTGATCTTGCGCAGCAGCGGCGCCGCGGCGTCCTGGGGGTTGCCGACCCCGAGGGCCGGCGTATCCACCACATCCAGCGCGCCGTGGCCCATGGCCTCGAACACGCGGTGGACGTTCTGCTGGCTGTCGCCGGTGACAATCACAATGGCGCACGGATTCTCGGCCATGATCCGCCGGGTGGCCTCCACGCCATCCATGATCGGCATGAACAGGTCCATCAGGATCAGGTCCGGGGTGTATTCGGCGCTGCGTTGTACCGCTTCGGCGCCGTTGGCGGCCACCCAGACCAACTGGTGCGCCGGCTCGAATGCCAGGGCACGGCGCAGGGCTTCGACCGCCAGGGGCATGTCATTGACGATGGCGATCTTCAAGCGCGGGCCCCTCCAATCAATTCAACCACGGCGTCGAGCAAGGCGTCGTCGTGGAAACTCGCCTTGGCTAGATAATAGTCGGCTCCGGCGTCCAGGCCACGGCGGCGATCTTCTTCGCGGTCCTTGTAGGACACCACCATCACCGGCAGCGATTGCAGGCGGTTGTCGCGTCGCAAAAGTGAGACCAGCTCGATGCCGTCCATGCGCGGCATGTCGATATCGGTAATCAGCAGGTCAAAGTCCTCCGAACGCAAGGCGTTCCAGCCGTCCATGCCGTCCACCGCCACCGCCACGTCGTAACCGCGATTGAGCAGCAGCTTGCGTTGCAACTCGCGCACGGTCAGCGAGTCGTCCACCACCAGGATCCGTTTGCGCGGGGTCTGGGCCTGGTTCTGCCGGGCGATGCGTTCCAGGCGCCCGGTGTCGAGCAATTTATCCACGGAACGCAGCAGGTCTTCGACGTCGATGATCAATACCACCGAACCGTCGTCCAGCAAGGCCCCGGCGGAAATGTCCTGGACCTTGCCCAGGCGTTCGTCCAGCGGCAGCACCACCAGGGTCCGCTCGCCAATGAACCGCTCCACCGCCACGCCGTAGATCGTCTCGCGCTCGCGGATCACCACGACCTTGAGGGTCTGGCCGCTGTTCTGGGTCGCCGGGCGATTGAGCAACTGGCTCGCCGCGACCAGCCCGACATGCCGGCCTTCGTGCCAGAAATGCTGGCGCCCCTCGACCTGGACGATGTCCTCCGAGGCCAGGTCGCACATGCGCTCGATGTGGGCCAGGGGGAAGGCGTAGGCTTCACCGCCGACTTCCACCACCAGACTGCGCACCACCGACAGCGTCAGCGGCACTTCGAGATGGAAACGACTGCCCTCGCCCGCCGTCTGCTCCAGCACCACCGCACCGCGCAATTGCCGGACCATGTGCTGGACGGCATCGAGGCCCACGCCACGCCCCGAGACTTCGGTGACCTTGTCCCGCAGGCTGAAACCGGGCAGGAACAGGAAGGTCAGCAGCTCCTCTTCGCTCAGGCTGGCGGCGGCGTGCTCCGGAGAAAGGCCGCGCTCGACGACGCTGCGGCGGACCTTTTCCAGGTCCACGCCGGCGCCGTCGTCCGCCAGTTCCAGTACCAGCAGGCCGGCCTGATGGGAGGCACGCAGGCGAATCAGGCCCTCGGCGGGCTTACCAGTCAGCACCCGTTGCTCCGGGTTCTCGATGCCATGGTCGACCGCGTTACGCAGCAGGTGGGTCAGCGGCGCTTCGAGTTTTTCCAGCACGTCGCGGTCGACCTGGGTTTTCTCGCCTTCGACTTCCAGGCGCACCTGTTTGCCCAGGCTGCGACCGAGGTCACGGACCATGCGCACCTGGCCCGAGAGCACATCGGCAAACGGACGCATGCGGCAAGCCAGCGCCGTGTCATACAGCACCTGCGCGCGCTGGCCGGCCTGCCAGGCGAACTCGTCCAGCTCGGCGGTCTTGTCCGCCAGCAATTGCTGGGTTTGCGCCAGCAGCCGCCGGGCATCGCCGAGGGCTTCCTGGGCTTGCAGGCTCAGGGCATGGTCCTTGAGGTGCACGTTGAGTTCTTCAAGGGCTCGCAGGCCGTTGCTTTGCTGGCGCTTGAGCCGCTGCATCGCCGCCAGCCAGGGTTGCAGGCGCTGGGTTTCCACCAGGGATTTGCTCGACAGGTCGAGCAGGCTGTTGAGGCGTTCAGCCGTGACGCGCAGAACTCGCTCGCCACTGTCGGTGATCCGCCTGTTGCGGGGAGCCGGTTCCACTGGCACATCGGGCACCGCTCCAGGCACCTCGATACGCACCGGCTCGACGGGCGTCTCGATGGTGGCCGGCGCCGCCTCCGGAGTCTGCGCCAGTAGCGGAATCTGCGCCGCCTCCGGATCAACCAGGCGCGTCATCATTGCCACATAGGCGTCAATGTCCGGCACGCCGACGTCGTTGCCCGGCGTGGCGATACGCGTCAGCAGGTCAGTGCCTCGCAGCAAGGCATCGATGTGTTCGGCACTCAGCACCAGGCGCCGCTCCTGGGCCCCCACCAGGCAATCTTCCATGACGTGCGCCACGCTGACCCCGGCGTCCACCCCGACGATGCGCGCCGCGCCCTTGAGTGAGTGCGCCGCGCGCATGCACGACTCCAGGTATTGGGCCTGGGTCGGATCACGTTCCAGGGCCAGCAATCCAGTACTGAGCACCTGGACCTGGGCCTCGGCTTCCAGGCTGAACAGTTCGAGCAACGAGGCGTCGCGCATCTGGTCAGGGGTCATGACAGGCTCCGGGTCACGGCGGACAGCAGCTGTTCCTCGTCCAGCCAACGCAGGCTGCGTCCCTTGTAATGCAACACGCCGCGGGTGTATTTGCCTGCCGATTGCGAAGCGCTCGCCAGGATCCGCTCGTCGATGGCGTGGATGCCGTCCACTTCGTCCACCGGGACCACCACCGGTCCGCCCTTGGCGGCGACAATCAACATGCGCGGCATGATCCTGCCACCGGCCTGCGCCGCCGCGCCCGGTTCCAGGTCCAGCAGTTCCACCAGCGACAGGCAGGCCACCAGGGCGCCGCGCACGTTCGCCACGCCAAGCAAGGCACGCGAGCGCTGGTGGGGCAAGGAATGGATCGGCTGCAACGGCGCCACTTCCACCAGGCTGCGAGTGGTCAGGCCCAGCCACTCCTCGCCGAGGCGAAACATCAACAGCGAACGCGTGACAATCTCGCTGTCCAGCGGAGCGCGGGCCAGGTCCCGGTCCTCCTGCTGCAAGGCATAGCGGTCCAGCAGCCGGGTCGCGGCGGCCGAGTACACCGAGCAGTTGCGGCAATGAATATGCTCGGCCAGCAGTGGGCAGGATCTGTCGCCGTGCACCCCGATGCGGTTCCAGCAATCGTCGATGGCCTGGGCATCGTCATGGGTGGCATTGTAAGAAGCCGAACCGCTCATCGTTTACGCTCACTGTCTGCCGCGCGCCCGCTACGGACGGCGCGATCCTGCAATCGACGGGCTCCGGCCGCGTCTCCCTGAGAAGCCAGCAGCGCCGCCAGATGCACCAGGGCCTCGGCATGCTGCGGTTCGAGATAAAGTGCCTTGCGATAAAAACCCTGGGCTTCAAGCGCACTGCCGGCCATGTCGCTGAGCAGCCCCAGCCAATAGAAGACCTGGGCCTTGGGTTCATGGTTGCGCAGGTAGTGTTCACAGGCGGCACGGGCCTCGGCGCTCTTGCCGCTGTTGGCCAGGGCGGCAATCTGCGCCAGCAAGGTGGCGGCGTCGCTGCCCTTGGGTTCGGTAATTGGCACGGGGCTGGCGGCGAACGGTCGAGGCCGGATCACCGGCGGAACGACCCGGGCCGCTGGCGGGCGAATCGGCAACGGGGTGGGCACCAGGACCGGTATCGGCTGCGGTTCGGGCGCGCCTTGGCGACTGAAGGCAAACGACTGGGCAACGCCGATCGAGCGCATGCCCAACCGACCCAGCAAACTGCCCTCGGCAGGGCCGATAAACAACACGCCATCCTGATGCGTCAGGCGCTTGAGCACTTCGAACACCTGCTGCTGGGTCGGTTGGTCGAAATAGATCAGCAGGTTGCGACAGAACACGAAATCGTAGGGCGCTTCGTTCGCCAGCAAGGCCGGATCCAACAGGTTGCCCACCTGCAAACGGACCTGTTCACGCACCCGTTCGCTGAGGCGATAGCCCTCGTTTTCGGCGGTGAAATGCCGTTCGCGGAACACCAGGTCTGCGCCACGGAAGGAGTTCCGGCCATACAGCGCCTGCCTGGCACGCTCCACCGACGCGGGGCTGACGTCCAGCCCGTCCACCTTGAATTGATGGGGCCCCAGGCCGGCGTCAAGCAAAGCCATGGCAATGGAATAGGGTTCTTCACCGGTGGAACACGGCAGGCTGAGGATGCGCAAGGCCCGCAGGTGCTTGATCTCGGCCAGGCGCTTGATTGCCAGCCTGGCGAGGGTCGCAAAGGACTCGGGATAGCGAAAGAACCAGGTCTCCGGAACGATCACCGCCTCGATCAACGCCTGCTGCTCCTGGGTCGAGTGCTGGAGACACTGCCAATACTCGTCGGCGGTTCGCCCGGGCACGGCAGCAGTACGCTGGCGCAACGCCCGCTCGATGATGGCGGTGCCGACGGAGGTCACATCCAGGCCGATGCGCTCCTTGAGGAAATCGAAAAACCGCTGGTCGTTGTTCATGTCCCGGCCTCGAGGTCATCGAGGTTCAACGCTGGCGTGGGGAACAACATGGCGCGGACCGACTCATCCAGCAGATCATTGACCCGCACCCATTGCAGCAATCCCTGGGCGTCTTCGCGCACCGGGCCGAGATACGGTGCCTCGCGGTTTTCCAGTCCATAGGGCTGAAAATCCGCTGGGTCGCAGCGCAGGGTGTCCGTGGCTTGCTCAAGGATCAGTCCCAATACCCGCCCGGTTGGCTCGGCGTCGGGCCGATAGTTGACCAGCACCAGGCGCGTGCTGGTACGGGCCTCGGCGCGCTGGCCGAACGTCAGGGCACACAGGTCGAGCACCGGCACCACGGTCCCGCGCCAGGCAAACACACCCGCCACCCAGGACGGCGCCCGCGCAATGGGCTTGAGGGACAGGCGCGGCAGCACTTCCACGACATCGATGGCTTGCAGGGCGTAGCGTTCGCCGCCGATGCAGAACACCAGGAACAACGCCTGGCGGGCCGCCGGCGCCGCACCGCGCCTGGTCTCGAATTCGCCCATCAGACTTTAAAGCGCGAGACGCCGCTGCGCAGCCCCACGGCCACCTGGCTCAGCTCGTCGATGGCGGAACTGGCCTGGCGCAGGGAGTCCACCGTCTGGCTGCTGGCATCGCCCAGTTGCACCAGCGCATGGTTGATCTGCTCGGCGCCGGTGGCCTGGGCCTGCATGCCTTCGTTGACCATCAACACCCGCGGTGCAAGGGCCTGGACCTGATGGATGATCTGCGACAGTTGCTCGCCCACCTGTTGCACCTCGGCCATGCCCCGGCGCACCTCCTCGGAGAACTTGTCCATGCCCATCACGCCCGCCGAGACAGCGGACTGGATCTCACGGACCATTTGCTCGATGTCATAGGTGGCCACGGCCGTCTGGTCAGCCAGCCGTCGCACTTCCGTGGCGACTACGGCAAAACCGCGCCCGTATTCGCCAGCCTTCTCGGCTTCGATGGCGGCGTTGAGGGACAGCAGGTTGGTCTGGTCAGCCACCTTGACGATGGTGGTCACCACCTGGTTGATGTTGCCGGCCTTCTCGTTGAGGATCGCCAGCTTGGCGTTCACCAGGTCGGCGGCGCCCATCACCGAGTGCATGGTTTCTTCCATACGCGCCAGGCCTTGCTGGCCGGAGCCGGCGGCCACCGAGGCCTGGTCGGCGGCGGTGGACACTTCGGTCATGGTGCGCACCAGATCCCGGGAGGTGGCGGCGATTTCCCTGGAGGTCGCGCCGATCTCGGTGGTGGTGGCGGCAGTTTCGGTGGCCGTGGCCTGTTGCTCGCGGGAGGTGGCGGCGATCTCGGTCACCGAGGTGGTGACCTGCACCGAGGAACGCTGGGCCTGGGACACCAGCGCCGTCAACTCGGTCATCATGTCGTTGAAACCGGTCTCCACTGCGCCGAACTCGTCCTTGCGCGCCAGGTTCAGGCGCCCGCTCAGGTCGCCCGTGCGCATGACTTCGAGGATCTCGACGATGCGGTTCATCGGCGCCATGATCGCCCGCATCAACAGCAGGCCGCAGAGCAAGGCGATGACCAGCGCGACGAGAAACGACAGGCCCATGGCGACCTTGGCCGCCGTCACCGCGTCATCGATGGTCTGAGTGGCGTTTTCCGCCAGCTCACGGTTGCGCTCGATGATGTGATTCAAGTGGGTACGGCCGCCGATCCAGGCCGGCGTCAGCTCCTTATCCAACGCCTGCCGCGCCGCGTCATATTCCTTACGCTGGTACAGATCCAGGACCTTGGCCATGGCCAGGTTGAACGCCTGGTGATTGGTCTCGAACTCGTCGAAAGATGCCTGGTCGGCCGGGTTCTGGATCAGCTGCTGATAGTTCTGTATTTCCTCGCGCAGGTGCTGCTCGAAACCCTGGTAGCGGGCCTTGTCTTCGGCGGTGATCTCGCGGTTCCCCGAGAGGCCGACGATCTGCTGGGTGAGCACGTAGTTATCGACCCAGCCGCCGCGAATCATCGAGCTGTAATACACCCCTGGCACCGCATCGGCCCGCACCTTTTCCTCGCTGTCCTGGATTTTCAACAACCGTGAATACGAGACCACCACCATCAGCAGCATGATGGCGATGATGACTGCAAAACTCGCCAGGATGCGTTGGCGCAACGTCCAGTTCTTCACAGGAAAACCTCAGGCACTTTGAAAATGCTGGGGAGTATAGCTGAGGGTTGCGTGGGGTCTGTATGGCGGTGGTGGGGATTTTGACGACTTTCGACACTTCAAAAAACTCAAGCCTGGCTCGGCTGTGACAGTCGACGAAAAACCATTGTGGGAGCGGGCTTGCTCGCGAAAGCGGAGTGTCAGTCGCCATTATCAGTGGCTGGTACACCGCATTCGCGAGCAAGCCCGCTCCCACAGGGTAAGTGTCAGCAGCAAGGCCATTGAGACCCTGGGCCAAGTTTACACAGCCGCCTCGCGCACCTGCTTCTCCAACTCCGCCTTCAACCCAGGCTCCAGCTTGAGCTGGCGTGCCAGTTCATCGAGGTAGGATTTTTCCATGAAGTTTTCCTCGTCTACCAACATCACGCTGGCAATGTACATTTCCGCCGCCATTTCCGGAGTGCCGGCAGCGCGGGCGACGTCGGTGGGATCCAGCGGTTTGTTGAGTTCGGCGTGCAGCCAGTGTTGCAGTTCCTGGTCGTTGTCGAGCTTGGTGAACTCACCTTCGATCAACTGGCGCTCGCGCTCATCCACGTGACCGTCGGCCTTGGCCGCCGCCACCAGCGCCTTGAGAATCGCCTGGGCGTGCTGTTCGACCTGGGCCGGCGGAACGCGGTCCAGTGTCTTCGGCTCGGTTTGCGCTGCCTTGCCCTGCTGCGCCTGCCAATTACCGTAGGCCTTGTAGGCGATCACGCCCAGGGCCGCCAGGCCACCATAGGCCAGGGCCTTGCCGCCAAAGTTACGGGCCTTCTTGTTGCCCAGCAGCAGGCCCATGGCCCCGGCGGCCAGCGCCTTGCCGCCTGCGCCGGAGAGCATGCCGCCCAGGCCACCAGCGTTACTGGAGCCACCGAGCAACCCGCCCAAGCCCCCGGATGACCTGCCCTGAGCGCCGCCGGCCTTGTTCTGCAACAGTTCCTGACCGGACTTGAGTAGCTGATCGAGCAATCCACGAGTGTTCATTTGAAACCTCCACATTCGGGTCAAGCGAACCATTAAGGCCACCAGCCTAGATCGAAAGTGCCCGGCAGCCGCGACGAGTTTGCTTCCAGATGTTGCCTGGATAAAGAACAGCACTACGCTGATAGCAGGCCCCCGGTGGCCGTTCGTACCGTCGCGCCCCTGCCCCGACCACCATTGAAGCAAGAGGGATTTCCATGTACGCGCACAAGACCGCATGGCCCAGCGCAATCACCCTGGCGCTGCTGACCAGTGTCAGCCTCCAGGCCGCCGAACCGCTCAAGGCCGTTGGCGTCGGCGAAGGCCAATTGGACATCATCGCCTGGCCGGGCTACATCGAGCGAGGCGAAAGCGACAAAGCCTACGATTGGGTGACCGGTTTCGAAAAAGACAGCGGCTGCAAGGTCAACGTGAAGACCGCGGCGACGTCCGACGAAATGGTCAGCCTGATGACCAAGGGCGGTTACGACCTGGTCACCGCCTCGGGCGACGCCTCCCTGCGCCTCATCGCCGGCAAGCGCGTACAGCCGATCAACACCGCGCTGATTCCCAACTGGAAAACCCTCGACCCGCGCCTCAAGGATGCACCGTGGTACGTGGTCAACCAGCAGACCTACGGCACGCCCTACCAGTGGGGCCCAAACGTACTGATGTACAACACCACGGTGTTCAAGCAGCCGCCCACCAGCTGGAGCGTGGTCTTCACCCCTCAGTCCTTGCCCGACGGCAAGCCGAACAAGGGCCGCGTGCAGGCCTACGATGGGCCGATCTACATCGCCGATGCAGCGCTTTACCTCAAGACCGCCAAGCCTGAGCTGGGCATCAAGGATCCGTACCAACTCGACGAAGCACAGTACAAGGCCGTGCTGGAGTTGCTAAGGGCACAGCAACCGCTGATTCACCGTTACTGGCACGACACCACTGTGCAGATGAGCGACTTCAAGAACGAAGGCGTGGTGGCGTCCGGCGCCTGGCCGTATCAGGTCAATGGCCTGATGAACGAGAAGCAGCCGATCGCCTCGACCATTCCCAAGGAGGGCGCCACCGGCTGGGCCGACACCACCATGCTCCACGCCGAAGCCAAGCACCCCAACTGCGCGTACAAATGGATGGACTGGTCGCTGCAACCCAAGGTCCAGGGCGACGTGGCCGCGTGGTTCGGCTCCTTGCCCGCCGTGCCTGCGGCGTGCAAGGGCAGCGAGCTGCTGGGCGCCGAAGGTTGCAAGACCAACGGTTTCGACCAGTTCGACAAGATCGCCTTCTGGAAAACCCCGCAGGCCGAAGGTGGCAAGTTCGTGCCGTATAGCCGCTGGACCCAGGACTACATTGCGATCATGGGGGGGCGGTAGGACCAATAAGTCGGCATGAAAGAACGGGTGAACATCTGCCTTTGTGGCGAGGGGATTTATCCCCGCTGGGCGCGAAGCGCCCCCAAGACTGACGTCTCATGGTTTCAGACAGATTGAGTCGCCTGCTTTGGGGCTGCTTCGCAGCCCAGCGGGGATAAATCCCCTCGCCACAGGTCCGTGCCCGACAACTTGTGAATCAACAGAAGTCGCGCCTTTGGAGCACCGCACCATGACGCTCGCAGTCCAATTCACCCAGGTATCGCGCCTGTTCGGCGAGGTAGCAGCCGTTGACCGGGTGTCCATCGACATCCAGGACGGCGAGTTCTTTTCCATGCTTGGCCCGTCAGGTTCGGGCAAGACCACCTGCCTGCGCCTGATCGCAGGGTTCGAGCAGCCGAGCGCCGGGTCGATCCGTATCCACGGCGAAGAAGCCGTGGGGCTCGCGCCGTATCAGCGGGACGTGAACACGGTTTTCCAGGATTACGCCCTGTTCCCGCACATGAACGTACGGGACAACGTCGCCTACGGCTTGAAGGTCAAGGGCGTCGCCAAGGCTGAACGAATCCGGCGAGCCGATGAAGCGTTGGAGATGGTCGCCCTCGGCGGCTACGGTGAGCGCAAACCGGTGCAGCTCTCCGGCGGCCAGCGCCAACGGGTGGCCCTGGCCCGTGCGTTGGTCAATCGCCCACGCGTCCTGCTGCTGGATGAACCCCTGGGCGCCCTCGATCTCAAATTGCGCGAACAAATGCAAGGCGAACTGAAGAAGCTGCAACGCCAGTTGGGCATCACCTTCATTTTCGTTACCCACGACCAGACCGAAGCGCTGTCGATGTCCGACCGGGTGGCGGTGTTCAACAAGGGCCGAATCGAACAGGTCGATACGCCGCGCAACCTGTACATGAAGCCTGTGACGACATTTGTCGCCGAATTCGTCGGCACGTCCAACGTGATCCGCGGCGAGTTGGCGCAACAATTGAGCGGTCAATCACAGCCGTTCTCGATCCGCCCGGAACATGTGCGCTTTGCCGAAGGCCCGTTGGCCGCCGGTGAAATCGAAGTTCAAGGCGTGCTGCACGACATCCAATACCAGGGCAGCGCCACGCGTTACGAGCTGAAGCTCGCCAACGGCCAGGACCTGAACCTGAGCCAGGCCAATAGCCGATGGACCGACGACGGTGTCGGGCACCAACCCGGCCAACATCTGCGCGTGCGCTGGGCCCGTGAAGCGATGGTCGCGCTGCACGACACGGTCGGCGGCGAGGTATGAGATGAACACAGCGACCCTTGCACGGGCAGCCAAGCCGGGGATTGGCCGACGCGTTTCCAACCTGCTGTACCGGCGCCCGAACCTGTACCTGTCGATGCTGCTGGTTGCGCCACTGATCTGGTTCGGCGCGATCTACCTCGGCTCGCTGCTGACCCTGCTGTGGCAGGGTTTCTACACGTTTGACGACTTCACCATGGCGGTCACGCCGGACCTGACCCTGGCGAATTTCACCGCGCTGTTTCAGCCTTCGAACTTCGACATCATCCTGCGTACCTTGAGCATGGCCGTGGCGGTCTCCATCGCCAGTGCCATCATCGCCTTCCCGATTGCCTATTACATGGCGCGCTACACCAGCGGCAAGACCAAGGCGTTTTTCTACATCGCGGTGATGCTGCCGATGTGGGCCAGCTATATCGTCAAGGCCTACGCCTGGACGCTGCTGCTGGCCAAGGGCGGCGTGGCGCAGTGGTTTATCCAGCACCTGGGCCTGGGGTCGCTGTTGCAGGTGGTGCTGGGAATTCCCGGCGTGGGCGGCAGCACGTTGTCCACGTCCCACCTGGGACGCTTCTTGGTGTTCGTCTACATCTGGCTGCCGTTCATGATCCTGCCGATCCAGGCCTCCCTGGAGCGCCTGCCGCCGTCACTGCTGCAAGCCTCGGCCGACCTGGGCGCCAGGCCACGCCAGACGTTCATGCAAGTGATCCTGCCGCTGTCGGTGCCCGGCATCGCGGCCGGTTCGATCTTCACGTTCTCGTTGACCCTGGGGGACTTCATAGTGCCCCAGTTGGTGGGCCCGCCAGGTTATTTCGTCGGGAGCATGGTCTACGCCCAGCAAGGGGCCATTGGCAACATGCCTATGGCGGCGGCGTTCACCTTGGTGCCCATCGTACTGATCGCCATTTACCTGTCCATCGTCAAGCGCCTGGGGGCTTTCGATGCACTCTGACTCTTCTTTGCCGGGGCCAGCGTCCTGGGGCTTACGCGTTGCGGCGTGGGGCGGGCTGGTGTTCCTGCACTTCCCGATCCTGATCATCTTCCTCTACGCGTTCAACACCGAAGACGCGGCGTTCAGCTTCCCGCCCAAAGGCCTGACCCTGAAATGGTTCAGCGTCGCCTTCTCTCGCCCGGATGTGCTGGAAGCGATCAAGTTGTCGTTGCAGGTGGCAGCGCTCGCCACGCTGATCGCCCTGGTGCTCGGCACGCTCGCCTCGGCGGCGCTGTACCGGCGGGATTTCTTCGGCAAGCAGGGGATTTCGCTGATGCTGATCCTGCCGATTGCCCTGCCGGGGATCATCACCGGCATCGCGCTGCTGGCCACCTTCAAGAGCCTGGGGATCGAGCCCGGGATGTTCACCATCATTGTCGGTCATGGGACCTTCTGCGTGGTGATCGTCCATAACAATGTCATCGCCCGCCTGCGCCGCACCTCCCACAGCCTGATCGAAGCTTCCATGGACCTGGGCGCGGACGGCTGGCAGACGTTTCGCTACATCATCCTGCCCAACCTTGGCTCGGCACTGCTGGCCGGTGGGATGCTGGCGTTTGCGCTGTCGTTCGATGAAATCATCGTCACCACCTTCACCGCCGGCCACGAACGCACGCTGCCGCTATGGTTGCTCAACCAACTGAGCCGGCCCCGCGACGTACCAGTGACCAACGTGGTGGCGATGCTGGTGATGCTGGTCACGATGTTGCCGATACTCGGCGCTTATTACCTGACTCGCGGGGGTGAGAGCGTGGCGGGCAGTGGTGGGAAATAAACCGCCACTTTGAAACCGGTTCCCATGTGGGAGCGGGCTTGCTCGCGAATGCGGTGGATCAGCCAACATCATTGCTGCTAATACACCGCATTCGTCGGATCGCCGCCCGGAGCAAGCCCGCTCCCACCCAAAGCACAAGCGAAACTCTGGAGGACACGAACATGCAAACCAAACTGCTGATCAACGGCCATCTGGTCGCCGGCGAGGGTCCAGGCCAAGCAGTGTTCAATCCGGCGCTGGGCCGGGTGCTGGTGGAGATCAATGAAGCCAGCGAAGCCCAGGTCGATGCCGCCGTGCGTGCCGCCGACAGCGCCTTCGATGGCTGGTCGCAGGTCTCGCCGAAGGATCGCTCGCTGCTGTTGCTCAAGCTGGCCGATGCCATCGAAGCCCATGGCGAAGAACTGGCGAAGCTGGAATCGGACAACTGCGGCAAGCCGTTAAGCGCCGCGCTGAACGACGAGATCCCGGCCATTGCCGACGTGTTCCGCTTCTTTGCCGGTGCCAGCCGCTGCATGAACGGTTCGGCGGGCGGTGAGTATTTGCCGGGGCACACGTCGATGATCCGCCGCGACCCGGTGGGCGTCATTGCCTCCATCGCGCCGTGGAACTATCCGCTGATGATGGTCGCCTGGAAAATCGCCCCGGCCCTGGCCGCCGGTAATACCGTGGTGCTCAAGCCCTCGGAACAAACGCCGCTGACGGCGCTGCGCCTGGCCGAACTGGCGTCGCAGATTTTCCCGGCCGGAGTGCTCAATGTGGTATTCGGCCGCGGCCAAACCGTCGGCCAACCGCTGGTGACCCACCCCAAAGTGCGCATGGTGTCGCTGACCGGCTCCATTGCCACCGGCTCGCACATCATTTCCAGCACCGCCGACAGCGTCAAGCGCACGCACATGGAGCTGGGCGGCAAAGCCCCGGTGATCATTTTCGACGACGCCGACATTGATGCGGCGGTGGAAGGCATCCGCACCTTCGGCTTCTACAATGCTGGCCAGGATTGCACTGCCGCCTGCCGGATCTATGCCCAGCAAGGTATCTACGAAAAATTTGTCGAGAAACTCGGTGCCGCGGTCGGCAGTATCAAGTACGGCCTGCAAACCGCAGCGGACACCGAGATGGGCCCGCTGATCACCGCCCAGCATCGCGATCGCGTGGCCGGCTTCGTCGAGCGGGCCATCGCCCAGCCGCACATCCGCTTGGTCACCGGCGGCAAATCGGTGGAGGGCAACGGCTTCTTCTTCGAACCCACGGTGCTGGCCGACGCCCAGCAGGACGATGAGATCGTCCGACGGGAGGTCTTCGGCCCGGTGGTGTCCGTCACCCCATTCCTGGACGAAGCCCAGGTACTGGCCTGGGCCAACGATTCAGAGTACGGCCTGGCCTCATCGGTGTGGACCGCCGACATCGGCCGCGCCCATCGCCTGTCGGCACGCCTGCAATATGGCTGCACCTGGGTCAACACCCACTTCATGCTCGTCAGCGAAATGCCCCACGGCGGTCAGAAACGTTCCGGCTATGGCAAGGACATGTCCATGTATGGGCTCGAGGATTACACGGTGGTGCGGCATGTGATGTTCAAGCATTGAGATAAAACATCAGGGCCACGGCCGGACGGCAGCGTCCCGGTCGTGGTGGTCAGGTGTCAGGACGGCGCCACCACCTCCACCGAGGGGAAGTACGTCCGATAACGCCTGGCGTCCCGGGTGAGCAAAGGCAACCTGTTCACAGCGGCATGGGCACCGATGAAAAAATCCGCCAGCACATTGTTTTTGCCACCGCCCGCCTTGCGGTAACGCCCAAAGGCCTTACCTGCCAGAAACAGCGCCGGGCGAGGTACCTCCTGCATCTGAAGCTGAAGCTCGGCCACAACCTCGTCCAACGCTTCGAAAGTGGAAAACGTCTGGGACAGCTCGGCATAGACAATCGGATTGATGAGCAGCTCATGGGCTTGCGACTGGGCGCGCAGTTGCTGGATAGACCAATCAGCCCAGACGGGATCGTCCTCCAGGACGTCGATCAGAACATTGGTGTCGACCAGTATCATCAATCGTCCCCGCGCAACAGCGCCATCAGCTCATCTGTACGCCACTTGATGTCCGCCCGGCCACGCACCGCATCGAAGCGATCGCGAGTTGTTTTGGCCGCTCCAGGTTTACCGGCATGTAACACCACTTCACCTTGCGCGTTGACACTGAACTCCACTGCACTGCCCGGAAGCAAGTGCAGCGCATCACGAATCGGCTTGGGAATGGTGACCTGCCCCTTGCTCGTCATCGTCGTCGACATGATGGCTCTCCTCTTGAAGTATTACCTTGCGCAAGAAAGTAATACTTCAGGCCTGAGCCTGCAACCGCCGCTGATCGTAGGCGCATTCGCTTTGCTGGGTCAGAAGCGCGCCGATTGCGGGTGCCTCCGTTCAAAACCTCGAAACACTCCTCATCGCATCCACCAGGTAACGCATGGCGATCCGGTCGCTTTCCGACAGTTCCCGATAGCGCTCCACCAGTTTCAGTTCTTCCAGGCTGAGTCGTCGGGTCCTGCGCGCATGGGTCAGGCCAGGAAAGATCCCCAGCATTGCAGCGATGCCCTGTATTTTCGTCATGAGCGTTGTCCCTCTTTTACGTCAAGTTGACCTGATAGCGCCTTTCTGGAATCCGGATCGGGCTGCCTACACATCAAGAATAGGGAGGATTCAAATCGTGAAAAGGGAGTTTTAGAGTAATTAGTCAAAAAATGCCGGAATCGACATAAAAAAAGAAATATCTGTAAGAAAATTTAACCAAACCCTGCTTTCCTTTCTCACCCCGCCTACTCATCCCCTATGATTTTGCCCCTCAGTGAACCGATCCGGCTCTGAGGTATCTGTTCTAGCGTCCGTCGCGTTTGGCCAAAGGTATGTCCGAACTCTTTTACCCATTTTCCGCTGCCAGGATCGGCACGGGATGGTTGTGAGAAAGGTTGTATTTATGCATCGCAGGAACCTGCTCAAGGCCTCCATGGCTTTCGCCGCCTATACCGGTCTTTCGGCCACCGGGCTGATGGCCGCTCGCGCCTGGGCCACGGATCAAGCCGCTGACGGCGAAGCCCGTCCCTTCGATTTCGATGCGCTGAAAGACCAGGCGCGGCAATTGGCCAAGAGCCGCTATGTCGATACCAAGCAAGTCTTGCCGCCGACCCTGGCGATGATGTCGCCCCTACAGTTCAATGCAATTCAGTACGACGCCAACCACTCGTTGTGGAACAAGCTGGACGGTCAACTGGACGTGCAGTTTTTCCATGTCGGCATGGGCTTCAAGCAGCCGGTGCGCATGTACAGCGTGGATCCAAAGACCCGCCTGGCCCGTGAGGTGCACTTCCGCCCACAGCTGTTCAACTATGAAAAAACCACGGTCAACACTTCGCAATTGACCGGCGACCTGGGGTTTGCCGGCTTCAGGGTGTTCAAGGCCCCGGAGCTGGACCGGCACGACATCGTTTCATTCCTGGGGGCCAGTTATTTCCGCGCCGTGGACGCCAGCGGCCAGTACGGGTTGTCGGCCCGAGGGCTGGCCATCGACACCTATGGCAAGAAACGCGAAGAGTTTCCGGACTTCACCAAGTTCTGGTTCGAAACCCCGGAAAAGAACAGCACCCGTTTCGTCGTCTACGCCCTGCTCGATTCCCCCAGCGCCACCGGTGCCTATCGTTTTGACATCGATTGCCAGCCGACCCGGGTGGTGATGGAAGTCGACGCGCACATCAATGCCCGGACCGCCATCGGGCAACTGGGCATCGCACCGATGACCAGCATGTTCAGCTGTGGCACTGTCGAGCGGCGCATGTGCGACACCATTCACCCGCAGATCCATGACTCCGACCGGCTCGCCATGTGGCGTGGCAACGGCGAGTGGGTCTGCCGCCCGCTGAACAACCCGGCCACCTTGCAATTCAACGCCTTCGCCGACAACAACCCGAAAGGTTTCGGCCTGGTGCAGACCGACCACGACTTTGCCAGCTACCAGGACACCGTGGACTGGTACAGCAAGCGCCCGAGCCTGTGGGTCGAACCGACGACAGCCTGGGGCGAAGGCTCTGTGGACCTGCTGGAAATTCCGACGACAGGCGAGACCCTGGATAACATCGTGGCGTTCTGGACACCGAAAAAACCGGTGGCCGCCGGTGATTCCCTGAACTACGGCTACAAACTCTACTGGAGCGCCCTGCCCCCGGTCAGCACCGACCTGGCCCACGTGGATGCGACTCGCTCGGGCATGGGCGGCTTTATCGAAGGCTGGGCCCCGGGCGAGCACTACCCGACCGTCTGGGCGCGCCGCTTCGCGGTGGACTTCAGCGGCGGCGGTCTCGACCAACTGCCGCCGGGCACCGGCATCGAACCGGTGGTGACCTGCTCCCACGGCGAGGTGAAGGACTTCAACGTGCTGGTGCTGGATGCGATCAAGGGCTATCGGATCACCTTCGACTGGTACCCCACCGATGATCGCGTCGACCCGGTGCAGATGCGCCTGTTCATTCGCACCAAGGACCGCACCTTGAGCGAGACCTGGTTGTATCAGTACTTCCCGCCAGCGCCGGATAAGCGTAAGTATCCTTGATACAGCTGCGCCCGGAATGACGCCTTCGCGAGCAAGCCCGCTCCCACAGTGGATTTGTGTTGCTCACAGAACTCGTGATCCACACCACAACCTGTGGGAGCGGGCTTGCTCGCGAAGAGGCCGGCACAGCCACCCCAGTCATCCAGCCTGATAAACAAAAGCCCCGGTCAGACGAACGGGGCTTTTGTTTATCACTAGGACCTTTCAGTCCCGCAAGTCCGACTCATGAATCGGCTGGTCACGATGCGTCGCCCGCTGGTACTGCGCCGGCCACACGGCCTTGCGTCCGCCCAGGTCATCGTCGGCATGCAGGGCCCAGTACGGGTCACGCAACAATTCACGCGCCAGGAAGATGATGTCGGCCTGGCAGGTACGCAGGATGTGCTCGGCCTGGGCCGGCTCGGTGATCATGCCGACCGTGCCGGTGGCGATCTCCGACTCCTTGCGCACGCGTTCGGCAAAGCGCGTCTGGTAACCCGGGCCGGTAGGAATTTCCGCATTGGCGGCAGTCCCGCCCGACGACACATCGATCAGGTCCACCCCCAGCGCCCGGAATCGCCGCGCCAGTTCCACGGTTTCATCCGGGTTCCACCCGTCCTCGACCCAGTCGGTGGCCGATACCCGCACAAACACCGGCAACTCGTCGGGCCAGACGGCCCGAACCGCTTCGGTGACTTGCAGCACCAGGCGGATGCGGTTCTCGAACGAGCCGCCGTATGAGTCGCGGCGCTGGTTGCTCAACGGCGAGAGGAATTGATGCAACAGGTAGCCATGGGCCGCATGGACCTCGACCACTTTGAAACCGGCGGTCAAGGCACGCTTGGCTGAATCGACGAAAGCCTGGATCACGCCAGCGATCTGTCCTTCGTCCAGCTGCACCGGCTGGGTGTGCTGCGGGTCAAAGGCAATCGGCGACGGACCGACCGGAACCCAGCCGCCATCCGCCGGTTTCACGCTGCCATGCTTGCCCACCCAGGGTCGCCAGGTGCTGGCCTTGCGCCCGGCGTGGGCCAGCTGAATGGCCGGCACGGCTCCCTGGGCCGTGATGAACCGGGTGATGCGTTGCAGGGGTTGGATCTGTTCATCGTTCCACAGTCCGAGGTCCTGGGCGGTGATCCGTCCATCGGCCGTGACTGCGGTGGCCTCAGTGAACACCAGCCCGGCACCGCCCACGGCACGGCTGCCGAGGTGCACCAGGTGCCAGTCGTTGGCCAGGCCATCGACGCTCGAGTATTGGCACATCGGCGACACGGCGATGCGATTGGGCAGGGTCAATTGGCGAAGGGTATAGGGTTCCAGCAGCAGACTCATGGGGCACCTCTCGAATCAGTGGGCAGGCTCCAGGGTTCTGTTTGAAAAGTCGACGAGTGACAAAAGGTACAAGACCCGCCCCCGCGGGCAACAAAAATCGACAAGACGTCACAAGGGCTATCAACCAGTGCTTAGAGCCTAGTCGACAACCTGAAGCAAGGGAGGGTTCAGAACTAAAAACCTGGCCTTGTGCGACAGCGCTCCACTGAAGGCAATCTGCCCCCGTGGCGAGGGAGCTTGCTCCCGCTTGAGTGCGAAGCGCTCACAAAAGA
>NZ_JALJDX010000185.1 GCF_022952855.1 Pseudomonas sp. RGM2987
GACTTATATCGACTCATCCGCCGACTGACACACCGCTTTCGCGAGCAAGCCCGCTCCCACACTGGATCCGCGTCGTTATTGAACTGTTTTCTCACCGTTGATCGTCTGCTCCAGCGCCTGGATGCAGCGTTCTTCAGCGGTGTCGAGTTCCAGCTTCATCTGTTCGATATCCAGCAGTTGCTGTTCGAGTTGTTCCCGGCGTTCGGCAATTTTCGCCAGCATGCTGTGCAGCTGTTTCTGATTGCCGCTGGTGGGGTCATAGAGTTCGATCAGCTCGCGGCACTCGGCCAGGGAAAAACCGATGCGCTTGCCCCGCAGGATCAGCTTCAGGCTGACTTTGTCCCGGGGCGAGTAGATGCGTTCCTGGCCCCGGCGCTCCGGGCTCAACAGGCCTTGTTCCTCATAGAAACGGATGGCCCGGGTGGTGATGTCCAGCTCGCGGGCGAGATCGGAGATGCTGTAGGTCTGGCTGCTCATGGAAGCGCTCGAAACGAAAAGGGCTGGCGCTAAGCTAAAGGCAGGTTGACGTTCGCGTCAAGCAGACACGGGAGCGTAGTCTGCGCCGACCTCTTCGCGAGCAAGCCCGCTCCCACACTGAGCTGATGGTGCTGCGACATTTGGGGCTGGCGCAGAACTTGTGGGAGCGGGCTTGCTCGCGAAGAACGATGACGCGGACCAGAATCCTACACTACCTTCTCCAGCTTCCTCTCATGTGCCGTCACCTGCTGGCACAGCTCGATCATCTGCTCGCGCATCCAGCGGTTGGCCGGGTCCTGGTCGGTACTTTCATGCCAGTAGAGATGGGTCTCTACCGGCGGCACATCGTTGACTGGCAACTGGAAG
Source organism: Pseudomonas sp. RGM2987 (assembly GCF_022952855.1). GTDB lineage: Bacteria > Pseudomonadota > Gammaproteobacteria > Pseudomonadales > Pseudomonadaceae > Aquipseudomonas. The sequence continues at coordinate 844 of NZ_JALJDX010000185.1, forward strand.
GCGTGCAGGTCGTGGCGACGTGCGAAGCGCTCCGGGACGGTCATGACCATGTCGGTCTGCTGCAACACCTGGGAGGCCATCAGGTAATGTTGCGAGCGCAAGGCGATCTTGCGCTGGATGCCCATCTTGCCCAAGGCCAGGTCGACGTAGCCCAGCCCATTGCGGCGGCTGGAAATATGCACATGGGTCTGGGCCAGGTAGTCATCGAGGCCGATCTTCTCCTTGCCCGCCAACGGGTGGCCCTTGCGCATGGCGCACACATAACGGTCTTCCATCAGCTTGACGTGGCGCACCTGTGGGTCGGTGTTGAGCGGCGCATCCACGGCGAAGTCGAGACGGCCGGCCGCCAGCTCCTTGGTGGTTTCCCGGCGCTTGGACAGGAAGCTCTCGATGGCCACGGTCGGCGCCAGGCGACGCAGGCGCTGGAACAGCGGCGGCAGGATCACGCCTTCGGTGAGGTCGGTCATGCTGATGCGGTAAGTCTTGACCGCCTGCAATGGGTTGAAAATCCGGCTTTCCTGCACCGACACCCGCAGCAGCGACAAGGCGTTGCGCACCGGGCCAATGATGTTCTGAGCCATGGGTGTCGGCACCATGCCCTGGGCGGTGCGCACGAACAGCGGGTCGTTGAAGGTCTCGCGCAAACGCGCCAGGGCGTTGGACACCGCCGGCTGAGTGATGCCGACGATCTGCCCGGCGCGGGTCAGGTTAGCTTCGGTGTAGATCGCATCGAAGACGATAAACAGGTTGAGATCGACCTTGCTCAGATTCATGGCGCTGCACTCTTATTCTTGCTTGTTGTGAGGGGCCGGGTGGCGATGGGAATCAGTGAAACATATATCGGTGATGAATGTTAATACACGCCGAGAATAGGTTAGGTAAATTTTCGTAGCTGAACTAGGATCGATTTCATGACCTAAAACAACCTCTGCCCAGAAGGTGCTGCCCATGGATTTCGCCTATTCCCCAAAGGTTCAGGAGCTGCGTGAACGTGTCACGGCGTTCATGGATGCCTACGTTTACCCGGCCGAAGCGGTGTTCGAGCGGCAAGTGGCCGAAGGCGACCGTTGGCAGCCCACGGCCATCATGGAAGAGCTCAAGGCCAAGGCCAGGGCTGAAGGCCTGTGGAATCTGTTTCTGCCCGAGTCCGAGCTGGGCGCCGGCCTGACCAACCTGGAATATGCGCCATTGGCGGAAATCATGGGTCGCTCCTTGCTGGGGCCGGAGCCGTTCAACTGCTCGGCGCCGGACACCGGCAACATGGAAGTGCTGGTGCGCTATGCCAACGAAGAGCAGAAGCAACGCTGGCTCGAACCGCTGTTGCGTGGCGAGATCCGTTCGGCATTCGCCATGACCGAGCCGGACGTTGCCTCTTCAGACGCCACCAATATGGCCGCCCGTGCTGAACGTGATGGCGACCAGTGGGTGATCAACGGCAAGAAATGGTGGACTTCAGGCGCCTGCGACCCGCGCTGCAAGATCCTGATCTTCATGGGGCTGAGCAATCCCGATGGACCGCGCCATGCCCAGCACTCGATGATTCTGGTGCCGGTGGACACCCCAGGGGTAAAAATCGTACGACCGCTGCCGGTGTTCGGTTACGACGACGCGCCCCATGGTCATGCCGAAGTGTTGTTCGACAACGTGCGGGTGCCGTACGAGAACGTGCTGTTGGGTGAAGGACGTGGCTTTGAAATTGCCCAGGGGCGCCTTGGCCCAGGGCGGATTCACCACTGCATGCGTTCCATCGGCATGGCCGAGCGGGCGCTGGAATTGATGTGCAAGCGTGCCGTCAATCGCACGGCTTTTGGCAAGCCGTTGGCGCGTCTGGGCGGGAATGTCGACAAGATCGCCGACTCGCGGATGGAAATCGACATGGCGCGCCTGCTCACCTTGAAAGCAGCGTACATGATGGACACCGTCGGCAATAAAGTGGCCAAGAGCGAAATCGCTCAGATCAAGGTCGTCGCGCCAAACGTGGCCCTGAAGGTCATCGACCGGGCGATTCAGATTCATGGTGGGGCCGGGGTTTCCAACGATTTCCCGCTGGCCTACATGTACGCCATGCAACGCACCCTGCGCCTGGCCGACGGCCCGGACGAAGTCCACCGCGCCGCCATCGGCAAGTTCGAGATCGGCAAATACGTGCCCAAGGAAATGCTGCGTAGCGGGCGCTGAGAACTCATTTCACTCTGGTAATGCCATCGCGAGCAGGCTCGCTCCCACAAGGATATAGCGGCGGTCATCCCTCTTGGTTCCGCCGTAGAACCCCTGTGGGAGCGGGCTTGCCCGCGAAGGCGTCGGCACATTCAAGCTAGATACTAGCTGACCCAGCGCTTTCGCGAGCAAGCCCGCTCCCACAAGGGAATAACGGCGGTCATCAATCTTAGTAGCCGCCATGGTCCCCTGTGGGAGCGAGCCTGCTCGCGATGGCGTCTTCGGATCCTGCGCTAGCTCACTCCTTGACGCTCATGTATTGCTCGGCCCAGCGGATGTATTCCTCGGGCTGGGTGTAGGTGTGGGTCAGTTCGGTGGCGCTGAGGTCCGAGGCCTGGGTGAAGATCTGCCGCTGTTCGCGCAGGCTGTCGTAGGTGGCCTTGATCGCGGCGAAGTAGGCGCCATGGCCGTCGATGGTTATCCGCACGCCCAGTTCAGCCAGGCGTTTGTCGTCGCGCAGCAGCGGGTTGCCATAGGTGACGAGCATCAGCGGCACACTCAGGTTTTCGCTGATTTTCTCCAGGTGTTCGAAGTCTTGCACGCCGACCATGCAAATCCCGTCAGCCCCGGCCCGTTCATACTGCTGGGTTCGACTGATGATTTCCTGGACCGGCAAAATCCCGGCATTGGTGCGGGCGATGATCGCCATTTCCGGATCGACCCGCGCTTCCAGTGCCGCGCGAATCTTGCCAACGCCTTCGGCCACCCCGATCAGGTCCGTGGACTTGCGGCCAAACTGGGCTGGCAACAGGGTATCTTCGATGGTCAGCGCGGCGACGCCGGCGCGCTCCAGCTCGATGATGGTACGCATCACGTTCAGGGCGTTGCCGTAGCCGTGGTCGGCGTCGGCGATCACCGGCAGTTGGGCCACGCGGCCAATACGGGTGGCTTGTTCGGTGAACTCGCTGAGGGTGATCAGGGCAAAGTCCGGCGCGCCCAACACTTGCAGCGACGCGACCGAGCCGCCCAGGATCCCCACTTCAAAACCCAGGTCGGCGGCGATGCGCGCCGACATCGGGTCAAACACCGAAGCGGTGTGATAGCAGGTCTTGGAAGCCAGCAGTTGACGAAAGTTGCGGCGCAAATCTTGATGGGAAAGCCTGGACATGTGAGTTCCACCATTGGAATGGAACGGCTTGAGCAAAAGTGTCAACGCCGAAAGAGCCAAAGGCTATCACGTGGCAAGCAAAAAGATGATGACGAATGCGCATGGGCTATGCCTCCGGCGCATCGTTAAAAAGGCCACGGCCCGGAGGGCTGCAGCCTGGCACAGCGCCCGTCGTTCAAAAACGGGTCAGTTTGGGCTCGGTAAGCTCCAGATTTTCTTGATCTCGTGGATGTTTCCCACGTTGAAGCGAGTCGGGAACCCCGGGATCGTGCAGTGGGTTTCGTTCTCCAAGTGTGTTGCGGTGTCTATCACATGGGAGCTGGCCCGCAATAAAGGCGTTTCATCCCAGTCTTTCATCAGGTCAAGCATGGTTTACTCCTTCCTTAAAGTTACCGGACAACAAGTGGCCGGATTTCAGCAATGACAACGTATCGTTAAACAGGGCGGTCTCTTGCGCCGCTACCCCGGGGTGAATGGGTATGTAATCTTTATCGAAGCACCAGGCGTCATCGACCCTGTCCAGATACGCCGGATGGATAAGCAGGCTCAGTGAAGCGGACATCGAGGTTGGGGCTATTTGTCTGTGGATTTCCCGCAGTGCTGGCATATACAGCACTTTTCCTGGCGCAAGTTTCAGTGTCCGCGGTTTTCCCAGTCGAGGCCTCCTACCTTTTTGCAGTGGCAAGTCATCCAGTATTTCGCGAATAACCGTGGTGTAACCGTCGCCGCTATAACCCACTGAGTAAATTTCAAAGTCATGACTGTGGTTCAGGTTGTAGATAAAAGTTTCACTCTCATCTTGAGTGTCTACCGGCGACCAGAAGTTTAGGCGCAGGGTGAAGTCTTCATCGCCATGAAGGATAAAGCCATAGGCGTTATAAAGGCTGTTGCGTGTATCAAAGCCATCTCTTTGAATCGTGGCGTACAAGTGGGTACTTAATAGGCAACGGTTGGTGGCTAACGCTTGCAACGCTCCGGTGATCTCACTCTTATCACGTTGCAAGTCGTAACTTTTCAAGCGTTCGACAAATACTTCCAGCCTCATTCTGCTTGCTCGAATGGCTGGAGCAGGCTATCGAGACGTGCGTTGCGGTGTTTCTTCAACAGCGCAACGTAGCTCACCGCCATTTGCGGATAAGCTAGATAGAGCACCTGGAAGGCTTTCCAAGCGACCGCAGGGTGATAGTGATAGATCAATTCCCCGGCGACCCTGGCGCGTTCGGGGTCCTGGACCGCTTCGAGCAATTGGAGGCTCACCAGATGCCGCGCGGCGCCGTCGTCGTGGGGCAACCAGGCTACTTTGCGCAATGAAACCCGATCAAACACGCCGATGTCGGTCATTCTATCGGGCAGGTTAATCCTGCCTATCAATCCGGCGTCAGACTGACAGTAATCGAACAATGTTCGAGAGCCATCAATCACCAGGGGATTGTTCTGATCGATGGAGCAAATGTCGGTTTTCTCCAGCTGATTCGGGCCGACGGCGTACAGCTGGACTTCGAATGGTTGATCAATGGCAAACAAGACACTCTGCCCGGGCACCGAATACAGCTGCGAGGAACTGCCACTGAGTGCTGGCGCCTTGATGCTGATATTGCCGATGCTGGTGCAATGCAATGTAATGGTTCCCGTGCCTGGATTGGTCATGTTCATGATGGCCGCACGCCGGGAGCGAGCCATGGCGAATCTGGGTTGACGCTTCAAGTCGACAAACAATTGGCTGATTTGCGCCGCCATGTCTAATGTCTTTATTGTTTCAGCGATATGTTGAGGCGGTATATTTCTGGAGATCAGCGTTTTAATCATGAACAGAATCATTGCAGTAGGGCGATGTTCAAAAGTATGGTTTTTTCAACTCCTTGATGGCAATTAACGAATTGTCGGGAAGTATTGCAGAGGAGCCACCAGGGTTATGCCGCCACCGCCCGTTTCGCAGGTTTGGCTAATGGCACGGCCCGCACTGTATCGCCGGGTTGCACTTGCAGACGCTTTGCCGTAAGTCGGTCGACCAGCAGGCTATGGCCATGCTGATGCGCTCTGGCGCTGGTGACCCGGCAGCTTTCCAGCCGCCGGTTATGGATCAGCCAGACCGGTGCCTGTGCGTCCGGCGTGCCAATGCCCAGGGTCAGCGATTGGCTGTCGCGTACGGTGCGGATGTTCGGAACCTGTGCCTCGATCACTGGGCCTGCATCAAAAATGTCGATGTAGCCTTTATGGCTGAAGCCCTCGGCGGTCAGGATCTTCATGGCCGGCTCGCTGTTCGGGTGGGCCTTGCCGATGACCGCCTGGGCCTGTTCCGTCAGCAGGCAGGTATACAGCGGCTGGCGCGGCATCAGTTCGGCAATGAAGGATTTGTTGCCCATGCCGGACAATTGATCGGCGTAGCTGAAGTCTTTCTTGAAGAAATGCCGGCCCAGGCTGTCCCAGAACGGCGAACAGCCTTGCTCATCCGCATGGCCGCGCAGTTCGGCGATCAGTTTTTCACCGAACATCTGCGGAAACTCGGCCACGAACAGCAGGCGGGCCAGGGACAGCAGGCGTCCGTTATGGCCATGACGCTGCTCGGGATGCAGGAACAGCGAGCAGATCTCCGATTGCCCGGTCATCTCGTTGTTGAGAAACAGCGTCGGCATCTGCCGTTGGATGCCCAGTTGCGGTGCCGAGCTGACGGTTACCCCGACCCGATAGTTGTACCAGGCTTCGCGCAGGCCTATCGCGCCGGTCAGGGCGCTGATGCCCACCACCTGCCGATCATCGTCCTCGAGCACGAACAGGTAATCGGCGTCGGCCCGTTCGACCTGCCCGGCAAAGGTGCGCTGGGCCCAGCGAATACGGTGGGCCAGGCGTTCTTCGTTGGCCGGCAGGCTGGTGAACCCCGGACCCGCGCAACGGGCCAGTTCCAACAGCGCGGGGAGGTCGGTGATGACGACCGGGCGGACAATCATGATGCGGTTCCTTGATCGTGTGCGGTGACGCGCCGCTGTATGCCAGGAGATCGAGTCGGGGTCATAAGGCAATCACCCGTATCCGCTCGCCGTCGGTCACCCCCAGGGCTGCCAGCATGTCGGGCGACAAGGCCACGGGGCCGTCGGCGTTGACGTCCAGCTCGGCCACGATGGCCCGGTAGTTTTCAAGGCCATCGTTGCTCACCAGATAACGGCCCCGAGCATCAATCTGCTCGCTTCGCCGGGCGATGGCGAGGCGACTTTGACTGATGGAGCGGATGTTTCCGGTACGGGCGTGCAGCGTTGGGCCGCCGTCGAACAGGTCGACGTAGCTGTTGGTTTCAAAGCCCTCACGTTCAAGGATGTCGAAAGCTTCCTGGCCGTCGGGGTGCACCCGACCGATGCAGGCCTGGGCCGCTGGCGGCAGCATGGGCACGTAGATCGGGTATTGCGGCATCAGCTCGGCGAGGAAGGTCCGGCTCTGCAAGCCGCACAGCCGTTCGGCCTCGACGTAAGGCAGGTCGAAGAAATGCTGGCCGATGGCATCCCAGAACGGCGACTGGCCGTCCTCGGTGCTGTAGCCGACGATTTCGGTGATGACCGATTCGGCAAAGCGCCGGGGGTGGGCGGCGATAAACATCAGCCGGGCCCGGGACAGCAGCTCCGAATCCGGCGTGCGCACCCGCTGGGCGTCGATATGAAAACCGCGCAGCAGCGTCTGGCCACTGAGGTCCTGGCACAGTGACAGTGCCGGCACGCCGTGCTGAATGTTCAGCTCCCGCGACTCGCTGGAAAACGGCCGATGGCGCAGGCTGTAGAACGGTTCGTTGCAACCGGTGCTGGAGAGAATTTCCGAGCAGCCGACCAGGCGCGCGGAGACCAGGTCCTGCAACACGAAAAAATAGTTCTCGCCGCCGGCTTCCTGGACATCGGCTTCGAATGAAGCGCACGAGTCGAGGATTTTTTCCCGCAGGCGCCCGGTGTCGTCCGGCAGCGATGTCACGCCCACCAGACTGTCACGGGCCAACTGCTGCAATTGCGGCAGGTCGGTTAACTGAACTGGACGTAAAGCCAGCATGGATTGCACTCCTGTTCCAGGGAGCCCGATGCGCCGCACCAGGCTTGACGATCACTGTCGATGTCCACGCGTTTGAATCATGAGCGGCCAACGCCTTCGGCCGTCCAGACATTTATTGGCCCGCCGGGTCGGGCAGGGTGCTGCGGCTGCCGCATCTGTCGAGCGCGCACAGATAGACCAGGCCAGCGGCAATCAATTCCTGCTTGTAGCCAAATGCCTCGATACTCATGAGCCGTTTTCCTTTTCAGCTGTGAGGTTGCTTTGCTGGTCGCCGCAAACGTGCCGCTACGTTGCTACAACAGCGGCGCCAGATAGGCGCTCCAGGTTCGTACCGCCTCGGGGGTGCGCAGCAGGTCGTTGCGCACTTCGATCAGTACCGAGTCCAGGCCGCGTCCATCGCCGTGCACTGGAACCGTCATGTCGCTCAACGGGTTGATCTTGTAGGGCTGGTTGCCCGCCACCCGTAGCGAATGCCGTGCCAGCCCGTCGACGATGCGCTGGGCATAGCCCCGGGCCTCGCCGAACAGCACCCCGGCTTCCAGCGCCCGCGGTTGGCCGTAGAACACCGGGGTGAAACTGTGGATGCCCACCACCCGCACCGGGCGGTTATCGGCCAGGCGGGCATCGATCAGCGCGCGCAGTCGATCATGGAAGGGGTGGAACAGGCACTGTTGGCGATATTCACGGGTGGCCGCGTTCAGGGACTGGTTACCGGGAATCTGGTAGATCTCGCTCTGGGGTGGAATGCTGTCGGGCACGTGCAGCGGGCGGTTGAGGTCGATCAACAGCCGTGAATAATTGGCCGAGAGCAAGGTCGCACCCAAGGTCTCGGACAGGCGTTCGGCCAGGACCAGGGCGCCAATGTCCCAGGCGATGTGTTCCCGGGACGCGGTCTCGTCCAGGCCCAGGTCGTTCAGCGCCGGGGGAATGAATCGGCTGGCATGCTCGCACACCAATAGCACCGGGTATTCGGAGTCTTCCCGGAGCAACCGGTAGGCCGGGCCGGCGTAGAGGCCCGCTTCGGCACTTTCAATAGATTCGCGCATAGTGCTCACAACGCTCGGCAGGTGGCAGCGCCTGGGTCCAGGCCGGCTCCTGGGCCTTCAAGGCGAAATAGGTATCGAGTAGCGGGGCGGGCAGGGTTTCGCGCAGCGCGCCGCTGTTGCGCAGGCAATCCAGTGCCTGGGCCAGGGTCGTCGGAAGGACGATAATGCCACGGGCGTGGCGTTGTGCTTCATCCAATTGGTCGGGTATTTCAGCCACATCCATCCGTGGGTCCAGCCAGGCGCGTTGCATGCCCACCAGCAGCAATGCCGTGTGGTCGCGGGGGAACGGCAGGTCCCGGGGCGAGTGGTGGGGGAGCGAGAACATCCTTATTTTTCCTCCAGCAGGTGCGTGTTGAATGCCGTGCGCAAGGTGTCGATCCCTTCCAGGCGTTCAGCCAGGTCAGGGCACTGCAGGGTCAGGCAGGCGATCAGCGCCTCGACCTGGGCCAGGGCCGGAACCAGGCTGTCGAAGGCCGAGGCCGATTCCACCGGCGCGCTGATGATCAGGTCGGCCAGCTCCCGCAGGGGCGAGGCGTAGACGTCACTGAACAGCACGACCCGCGCATGGCGCTCTTTGGCTGCGTTGGCGACGCGCAGGGCCTGGGCCTGATAACGCCGATAATCGAAGATCAGCACCACGTCCTGGCGTTGCACGTCGAACAGCCGGTCGGGCAACTGGGCGTTGTCTTGCAAGGCAAAACAACCGGCGCGCAGCAGGCGCAGATGGTTTAGCAGATAGTGGGCGAGAAAGCTGCTGAAACGCCCACCAAAGCAATGCACTTGATGCCGTGCATCGAGCAGCCACTGCACCAGGATCCGCACATCCTCGGGTTGTGTCAGGGCCTGGGTGTCGAGCAGATTGCGTTGACTGGTCGCCAGGTATTGGTTCCAGGTATCGCCTTGCTGCGATCTGGCCCGTGGTCGCAACAGGGTGCGGGGCGAGCGCAGGCGATGATCCATGTCGCTGAGCAACGCGTCCTGGAACTCGGCATAGCCGCCAAAGCCGAGTTTTTTCACCAGCCGCACGATGGTCGGGTCGCTGACGCCGGCATGATCCGCCAGCCGTGACATCGGACCCAGGCCGTTGCGGGGATAGTGATCGAGCAGGGCGCGAACGACCTTGCGTTCCGACGGCGTCAAGTCGATGCCGGGATCGGTAATCAGGTCTCTGAGGGGCGGCATCCGTGCTCCTTGCCTGGATGGGTGTTGGATTTCTTACATAACTCCTGAAAACAGTATTTATGTAGCTGATGCTACATGTCCAGCGGTTTTTACCTTCCGTTTACGATGTTCGAAGATGGTGCGAAACCCTTGTAGGACTTGGCCTTGGTCGAATCGACCGGGTATGTCAGTCAGCGCTCATATCTGTGTAAGAAATAGCGCCTTTTTGTCTCGGTTATTTGATTTCGTATAAGGTGCTGTACAACTAAAAACGGCAACGTGCCCTGTTTCCCTTCGCTAGAGAGTCCCTTGTGCAAGCCACTCGCCTGACCCTGATCTGCCATGCCCGTACCGTCGCCCAGAAACAGGCACGTTTCGGCCTGGACGAACCGTTGGATGCCGACTGGCTGGCCAAGCGAGCGGACAGCGACCATAGGTGCCGAGGCGTCGGGCAATGGCTGTGCGGCCCGGAGCTGCGCGCGCGCCAGAGCGCCGAGTGGTTCGGCGCCGAGCCCCAGGTGACCCCGGCCCTGGCCGATTGCGATTTCGGCCGTTGGCGTGGTTCCTGTGTCGATGATTTGCTCAAGACCGAGCCGCAGGCCGTGCAAACCTGGCTCGACGATCCGCAGGCGGCTCCCCATGGCGGAGAGTCCATTGCGCGCTTATGCCAGCGTGTCGATGAATGGATGGCAAGCCTGCAAGACCGGCCGGGGCACGTGCTGGCCGTCACGCACCCCTTTGTGATCCGCGCGGCGCTGGTGACTGCCTTGGGTTGCCCGGCTGCAAGCTTCAACCGTATCGACATAGAGCCGTTGTCCGCCGTCGAATTGCGTTTCAACGGCGTATGGCGCTTGCGCATCCAGGAGTCGTCATGAAGAAATTGTCAGTCATCGGCATCGGCGCTGGCGATCCGGACCACCTGACGATCCAGGCGGTGAAGGCCCTGAACCGGGTGGATGTGTTCTTCCTCATGGACAAGGGGCCCGCCAAGCACACCCTGTTGGACCTGCGGCGGGAAATCTGTCGTCGCCATATCGTCGGTCGCACCTACCGTTTCGTCGAAGCCGACAGCCCCGAGCGCCAACGCGACGACACGGACTACACGGCCAGCGTCGAAGACCTGAACCGCGCGAAGCAGGCGACGTTCGAACGCTTGATCGACGAACAACTCTCGGACAGCCAGTGCGGCGGTTTCCTGGTGTGGGGCGACCCAGCGTTGTATGACAGCACCGTGCGTATCTTGCAGGCCATCCTTGACGCCGGTCGCTGCGCCTTTGAATTCGAGGTCATTCCCGGCATCACCAGCCTCCAGGCCCTTGCGGCTCGACACAAGGTGCCGTTGAACGACATTGGCGGTTCTGTGCACATCACCACCGGACGCCGGCTGGCGGCGGGGCAGGTAGGCGATGCGTCCAGTGTGGCGGTGATGCTCGACGGCGAAGATGCCTATCGCCAGGTGAGCGATGCGGGTACGCAGGTTTATTGGGGCGCCTACGTGGGGATGGCCGAGGAAATCCTCATCGCCGGCCGGCTGGGGGACGTGGCCGATGACATCGAGCGCACCCGCACGGCCGCGCGCCAGACCCATGGCTGGATCATGGACAGTTATCTGCTGCGCAAGCCTCGATAGCCCAGGCGACTCTACCTGTGGCGAGGGAGCTTGCTGTGGCGAGGGAGCTTGCTCCCGCTGGGTTGCGTAGCAACCCCAATGTCCAGAGCCCCTATGCCTCTTAGTCTGATGCTGGAAATTCTCGCGCCTGCTTCGCAGCCGAGCGGGAGCAAGCTCCCTCGCCACACGGTGCGCATGCTTGAGTGTTTCATTTTTTCACCCCCGCCCAAACCGCTCCCGATACACCGACGGCGCCAACCCCACCACGCTGCGAAACGCTACGCGAAAGCTTTCCACCGAGCGGTAGCCGCACAACTGCGCGATGTTCTCGGTGTTGCTTTCAGTGCTTTCCAGCAACTCCCGGGCTCGGGCCAGGCGTTCATGTTGCAGCCAGGCCTTGGGCGACTGGCCGCAGGCCTGGGTGAAGTGCCGCAGGAAGGTCCGTTCGCTCATGGCCGCCTGGCTGGCCAGTTCGCGCACGCCGAGGGGTTGGTGCAAGCGCTCGCGGGCCCATTGCATCACGCTCGACAGATCGCTGCGTGGCGTGCGGCTGACCGGTGAGGGAATGAACTGTGCCTGGCCGCCCGTGCGCTGCGGTGACATCACCAACCGACGCGCCACGGTGTTGGCGACCTGGACGCCATAGTCCCGGGCCACCAGGTGCAGGCAGGCATCGATGCCGGCGGCGCTGCCGGCTGAGGTGATGACCTGTCCCGAATCGACGTACAACACGTCGGGGTCGACCCGCACATTGGGAAAGCTTTCAGCCAATTCGTCGGTGTAGCGCCAGTGAGTGGTGGCGCCCAGTCCATCCAGCAGCCCGGCGGCGGCCAGCACGAACGCTCCGGAACAGATCGACAGCAGTCGTGCGCCTCGGGCATGGGCCCGGCGCAGTGCCGCGAGCAAGGCTTCGGATGGAGGCTCGCTGCGGCTGCGCCAGCCTGGCACGACGATGGTCCGGGCGCTGTCGAGCAGTTCCATGCCGCCGTCTGCCAATACCCGGAAGCCCCCCATGGCGCGCATCGGACCGTCATCGACCGCGACGATCCGGTGCTCGTACCAGGGGAAATCGAACTCGGGCCGCTCCAGGCCGAAGATCTCGACGGCAACGCCGAATTCAAAGGTGCACAGACCGTCGTAGGCAAGGATCGCGACCAGACCGGGTGTAGGCTGCATTTGGCGGAAAATTCCCACAGAGTGTCTTGTGCGCCACTGTAGCGGTATGCAGCAGGCGGATAAAGTCTCTTCACGCCCTCATCTACCTGGAGTACCCACGATGACCAGCCTGGTTCGCGAAGTGCCTGCTGCCCCCTCCGATATCGCCCTACAGCATTTCAGTGCACGTCTGACGTTTGAAACCGATTGTTCCGACGTTCACGCCAGCCAACAGGCCGACCAGGTCGATTTTGTGCTGGTGGATGTACGTGGCCCACTGGCCTACGAACGCGGGCATGTTCCCGGGGCGATCAACCTGCCGACCCGCACGCTCACGGCGCAAGCGCTGGCTGCCTATTCGCAAGGCACGCTGTTCGTGGTTTATTGCGCAGGGCCCCACTGCAACGGCGCGAACAAGGCAGCGGTGCGTCTGGCCACGTTGGGGTATCCGGTCAAGGAAATGATTGGCGGCGTGATGGGTTGGCTCGACGAAGGCTTTCGCCTGACCGGCTCGGTGGAGCGGGTGACGGACCAGGCCATCGGCTGCGAGTGCTGAAGCCAGTCGCTTAACCTGTGGCGAGGGAGCTTGCTCCCGCTGGGCTGCGCAGCAGCCCCTGGCCTTACCCGAGAATTTCAAGGGACCGCTTCGCGCTGGAGCGCCAGCCCGGTCCAGCGGGAGCAAGCTCCCTCGCCACGGGAATCACTTGTGACAGGTCTTTCTTAAACACCCGCGATCGTGGGAAGACTTGATGTTTTTATAACTATTTGTCGCATAAACGCAATCCCCCTCCTGAGTGCCCCTCTAGACTCCCGGCCACTTCGGTGTTCGCTGACCGAACGCTGCCTACGAATCTGCCCACAAACATCAATAGGAAACCTGCGCACTCAGGAGCAAACATGAAGAAGCTAGCAATATTCGGTGCCCTGGCACTGTCCGTATTATCCCTGTCGGTCGTGGCGCAAGAAGCCAAGCCGATCCGCCTCGGGATCGAGGCTGGGTATCCACCTTTCTCGATGAAAACCCCCGACGGCAAGCTCACCGGCTTTGACGTCGATATCGGCGACGCGCTCTGTGCGCAGATGAAGGTCAAGTGCACCTGGGTCGAGCAGGAGTTCGACGGCCTGATCCCGGCGCTGAAGGTGAAGAAAATCGACGCGATCCTGTCGTCCATGACCATCACCGACGACCGCAAGAAAAACGTCGATTTCACCATCAAGTACTACCACACCCCGGCGCGTTTCGTGATGAAGGAAGGCACCGACGTCAAGGATCCGCTGACCGAGCTCAAGGGCAAGAAAGTCGGTGTGCTGCGCGCCAGCACCCACGACCGTTTCGCCACTGAGGTGCTGGTTCCGGCCGGCATCAATCTGGTGCGCTACAGCTCCCAGCAGGAAGCCAACCTGGACATGGTTGCCGGTCGCCTCGACGCGATGCTGGCCGACTCGGTCAATCTCGACGAGGGCTTCCTGAAGACCGACGCCGGCAAAGGTTTCGCGTTCGTCGGCCCGACCTATGAAGACGCTAAATACTTCGGTGGCGGCGCCGGCATTGCGGTGCGCAAGGGTGACAAGGCGCTGGCCGATCAATTCAGCGCGGCCATCACCGAGATCCGTGCCAACGGCGAGTACAAGAAGGTCCAGGACAAGTACTTCGCCTTCGACGTTTATGGGCATTAATCGCTAAAAACCGAGGTGGCCCGCCGTTGACCCGGTCGGCCACCTTTTTCTTGGGCGATTGTTTTACCCTGCGCCAACGGTTTTTCCTCTTCGTCATTTGGAGATTTCATGCAACGCATCGACCATACCTTGCCATGGAGTCATCTGGGCACCGAGCGCCGGCTCAGTGTGTTTCGTTACGGCCATGGCCCGCGCAAGGCCTACATCCAGGCCAGCCTGCACGCCGATGAATTGCCGGGCATGCGCACCGCCTGGGAGCTCAAGCGGCGGCTCAACGAGCTTGAGGCCCAGGGCCTGCTCAAGGGTGTGATCGAACTGGTGCCGGTGGCTAACCCCATCGGTCTGGACCAGCATCTGCAAGCCGCCCACATGGGACGTTTCGAGCTGGGCAGCGGCAAGAATTTCAACCGTGCCTTCGTCGAGCTCAGCGCGCCGGTGGCGCAACGCATCGGTGATCGCCTGGGTGACGACCCGGCGGCCAATATCACCCTGATCCGTCAGACCATGGCGCAGGTCCTCGACGATCTGCCGACACCACCGTCGCAACTCGAAGCGCTGCATCGGCTGTTGCTGCGTCACGCTTGCGACGCCGATATCACCCTCGACCTGCATTGCGATTTCGAGGCGTCGATTCACTTGTACGCCTTGCCGCAGCACTGGCCGCAGTGGCGCACTTTGGCTGCGCGGTTGAAGGCCGGGGTGGCGTTGTTGTGCGAGGATTCCGGCGGCAGTTCGTTCGATGAGTCTTGCTCCACGCCCTGGTTGCGCCTGGCGAAGGCTTTTCCCGAAGCGGCGATCCCACTGGCCAACCTGGCCACCACGCTGGAGCTGGGCAGCATGGGCGACACCCGGGTGGAGCAGGCCCAGGCCAACTGTGAGGCGATTCTGGGGTTTCTCGCCGAACAGGGGTTCATCGCGGGCGACTGGGCGGCCGCGCCCGGCGAGTGCTGCGAAGGCTTGCCGTTCGAGGGCACTGAGTACCTGTTCGCGCCGCACCATGGCGTGGTGAGTTTCCTGCGCGAAGTCGGGGAATGGGTCGAGCGGGGCGAGCCGTTGTTCGAGGTGGTCGATCCGCTGAGCGACCGGGTCACCACGGTGCGAGCCGGCACCAGCGGCGTGCTGTTCGCAGTGGATCGCGGGCGCTATACCGAGCCGGGCATCTGGCAGGCGAAAGTCGCCGGGCGCGAACCGATTCGCAGCGGGAAATTGAGCAACGACTGATAAGTGCTGTCTACCTCGGGTTGCCGCGTGGCTATCGAACGATGGAGAAAGATTGATGTTTAGAGCGCTCGCCCTGTTCCTGCTGCTGGTCTCGTCCGGGTTGCAGGCCCAACCCGCATTGCACACCGACCTGCCGCTCAGCTACCTGGCCCAGGTCGATGAACAGGCCAAAGGCCGGCCGCTGGTGATCTTCCTGCACGGTTCTGGCAGCAACGAGCAGGACCTGTTCACCCTCAAGGACGAATTGCCCCGGGATTACAACTATCTCTCGGTCCGCGCGCCGAAGACCATGGAGCCGGGGCATTACCAGTGGTTTGCCAAGGAGGGCGAGGGCGCCTACGACGGCAATGGCGCCGACCTGAAAGCCAGCGGCCAGCTGCTGCGGGAATTCATCGAGAAAGCCCGGGCCAAATACTCGATCGACCCGGGCAAGGTGTACCTGGTGGGCTTCAGCCAGGGCGCGATGATGAGCTACGAAGTGGCACTGCGACACCCCGAGGCGGTGGGCGGTATTGCGGCGATGGGCGGGCGAGTGCTCTCAGTGCTGCGATCCGAACTGACCCCCGACGAGTCGCGACGGACACTGGCGGTGTTCATCGGCCATGGCACGGTGGACCCGATCATTCCCTATCGCGACGGCACCGAGGCCGATTCCTTCCTGAAGACCCTGGCGCTGGAACCGGAATTCCACGCCTACCTGGGCCTTGGTCATAACATCAGTGCACAGGAAGTGCAGGACCTGCGGGCGTGGTTGGAGCGGCTCAATCCCTAGCGGACCGGGCTGGGCGTGCCGACGCCATCGTCGGATCGCCGTCCGGAGCAAGCTCGCTCTCACAAATGGATCGGTGGTTGGCTTTGATTTTTCGGCCAGCACAAAATCCCTGTGGGAGCGGGCTTGCTCGCGAATGCGGCGTGTCAGCTTGCATCAATACTGAATGTGCCATCGCTTTCGCGAGCAAGCCCGCTCCCACAGCCTCAGGCGCACCGCGTCAGCCCTCACTGCCCACTGGCGATCCGTTTCACCAGCGCTTCATGGCCGGCCTTGTCGCTGGCGCGGGAGATGATCTGCACCACCGCCATGCGCGTGCCGGAGGCGCCGAGCAAGGTGGTGTCCAGGGTCGGTCCGCCGCCTTGGGTTGCGCTGGTGTCGAGCTGGCGCAGGCCCAGGCCGGAGCCTTTCTGGGTCAGGCTTTTTTCGCTGAGGATCTTGGCGTCCGGCAGGGCCTTGATTCGCTGGGCGGCGAAGTCGGCCATGGTGGTGTCGAGGAAGGCGCTGTCGTCATCCTTCACGCTGGTCCCGCCGATGATGATGTTCTCAGCCGTGATCACCACCGTCCGGCTGGTGGCATTGCTGTACATCGTACCGGTAGCACCGGCGGTGCCCTGGGTGGCTTCCCCGGCGGGCAAAGGCGTCGCCGTGAAACCCTTGGGCAAGTTGAAGGTGAACTTGCCGGCCAGCATCGAAACCTTCTGCGCCGGCGCTTCGCTGGAAGGTTTGGCCGGGGCCGCCTGGGCGGGGACTACGGCCAGGCCGGCGATGGCCGCCAGCAGCAGGGCGGCGGTGTGTTTACTCAGCAATGACATGGAAACTCTCCGGAAGGTCGCGCTCGGGCGGCGATCATCCCATGGGCAGCGCACCTGACTCCAGCGCTGGCGATGGCGACATCCTCAACGGTCCCAGTAAGGCCCTTCACCAAAACATTCCAGGAAGAAATCAATCACTGTACGGACCTTTACCGACAGTCGTCGGCTGCCCGGCCAAAGTATCGCGATCTGTTGCGGCTCAAGGCTGTTGGAGGCTTCGTATTCGCGCAGCACCGGCACCAACGTGCCCTTGCGCACGGCCTCGCCGATCAGCCACGACGGGAACATCACCAGGCCCAGGCCCTGTTCGGCGGCCTGGGTCAGGGTGTCGGCGTGGTTGCCGGTGATCGGGCCCCTGACGCTGTAGGGCGTCCAGGCCTGGCCGGGGCGGCGGAAGAACCAGCGCTGCTGGCCGCTCACCCCTTTGTAGGCCAGGCACTGATGATTCGCCAGGTCCTGCGGCTTGAGCGGCGCGCCGTGGCGGGCCAGGTATCCGGGGCTGGCGGCGATCTGGAAGCGGTGCGGCGCGACAATTCGTGCCTGCATGCCGGAGTCGTGCAGCGGGCCGATGCGAAACAGCAGGTCGGCGCCTTCCTGCAGCGGGTCGACGTAACTGTCGGTCTGCTGGATGTCCAGTTGCAACCTGGGGTAGCGCTTGCACAACGGCCCCAGCCACGGCGTCAGGTGACGTTGGCCGAACACCACCGGTGCGTTGATCCGCACCAGGCCGGACGGCTCGCTGTGCTGCTCCTGCAAGGCCTGTTCGGCTTCCTCCAGTTGCACCAGCAGCAGGCGTGCGTGATGCCCCAGCAGGCGCCCGGCTTCGGTGGGGGAAACGGCACGGGTGTGGCGATAGAGCAACTGCTGGTTCAGGGCCTGCTCCATCAGCTGGATCTGCCGGGAGATCGAGGACGGGGCCAGGCCCTCGCGCCGGGCTACCTCGGAAAAACTGCCGTGATCGAGCACCGCGACAAACAGCCGGAGCGCCTTGAAACCCAGCTCATTGAGGCCATGCATTGGGGCTTGTCCTGTGCGCAATACGCAAAAGTGTTGTCGGGATGCTCCCATTTATCGCACAGGGACGCCAGCCGATAATGCCCGCCATCCTTGACTCAAAGAGGTTTTGAATATGCAGGCGTCTTCACTCAACGAGGCCGCGCCGATAACGGCGGCCTCCAGGCCTCGACCGGCCTTGCGCTGGCTGTTGCTGCCCTTGGTGATCCTGGCCGGTATGGGCTTATCGGTAGAAGCTGGCCTGCTCGGGCCGCTCGGGGGCCAGGTCGGTCATTTGTGGGCAACACTGAGTATCTTCGGCGTCGGCTCGGCGATTCTGTTCCTGCTGTTGCTGCTCGCGGGTCGCCAGCAGGGGCCGGCGTTGAATGAACTGCCGCGCTGGCAACTGATCGGCGGTTTCCTGGGACCGATCTACGTAGTAGTGCTGACCCTCGCCACGCCCCACATCGGCATTGCCATGACCATGATCGCGATTCTGTCCGGGCAGGTCGGCAAAAGCGTGCTGATCGATCATTTCGGCTGGTTCGGCGCGACCCGCAAGCGGGTCAACGGCGAACGCTGGCTGGCGTTGGCGCTGATTGTCGTGGCCCTTGTCCTGATTGCCCGAGGTTGATCATGAGTGTGTTTCTTTTATTGCTGGTGGTAGTCGCCGCTGGCGCGGTGTTGAGTGTGCAAGCGGCCATCAACGGTCGCCTCGGTCAGACGGTCGGGGTGCTGCGCAGCAGCCTTCTTACGTTTACGGTAGGTACGGTGGTCACAGGCCTACTGATCGTGTTCTTCGAACCGGCTCACGCAGTCAGCCTGCTGGACGTACCGAAATGGCAGCTCAGCGGGGCGCTGTTCGGCGTGGTGTACATGATCGTGATGGTGGGGGCGGTACCGAAGGTGGGCACCGCCGTGGCGACCGTGGCGGTGATCGTCGGGCAGTTGGCCATGGGCATGCTGATCGATAACTTCGGCTGGCTGGGCAATCCGGCGATTGAATTGTCCCGCAGCCGCGTGCTGGCGATGGCCTGTCTCGCGCTGGCGCTGGTCTTCATGTACCGCAGCAGTACGCGACAGGCCTGAGGCCTCAGTCGGGTTCGACGTCCAGTTGCAGGCTGTCGTCGGCCAGGCGCTCGGTGCGCCGGACAATCCCACTGATGCGCCGACCCTCGGCACTGAAGACCACGATCTGGGCTTTCTCCAGGTCGTCCGGCAGCGGTGGTCGAACGTGCAGCGCGAACCATGGCGGTTCACCGTCATCGAGGCGTTTGACATCGAACTGGCAATCGACACTTTTAGTTTCGCGACCAAACAGCGTGTCGAGACCGTAGTCAAGGTGAGTGCTGTCGGCGGCAGGGGCGAAGGGCATCGGCGGTCTCCTGGATGGCTGCGCTCGGGGATGTTCAAGTGATTGCGCAGGGGAAGGAAAATTCCATCGAATGATCAAGGAGCACCCATCGCCCTGCGGCACTGAGCCGGCGGCGTAGCTGGTAGACTCGATCACCTCCACTTACGAGAGGTATGCCCATGAGCGAGCCGATTCGCCTGACCCAGTACAGCCACGGTGCCGGCTGCGGCTGCAAGATCTCGCCCCAGGTGCTGGAAGTGATCCTGGCCGGCAGCGGTGCGCAGAACCTTGACCCGAGACTGTGGGTGGGCAATGCCTCCCGGGACGATGCCGCGGTGTACGCCATCGACGAGGAGCGCGGCGTCGTTTCGACCACCGATTTCTTCATGCCGATTGTCGATGATCCGTTCGATTTCGGACGCATCTCCGCCACCAACGCCATCAGCGATATCTACGCCATGGGCGGCGATCCGCTGATGGCCATTGCGATTCTCGGCTGGCCGGTCAACGTCCTGGCGCCCGAAATTGCCCGCGAGGTGATTCGCGGCGGTCGCTCGGTGTGTGACGAGGCCGGGATTCCCCTGGCCGGTGGGCATTCGATTGACGCCCCTGAACCGATGTTCGGCCTGGCCGTCACCGGCCTGGTGCAAAAACGCCATATGAAACGCAACGACACGGCGACCGTGGGTTGTCGCTTGTACCTGACCAAGCCCCTGGGGATCGGCGTCCTGACCACGGCGGAAAAGAAAGGCAAGCTGCGCGCCTCTGATGTCGGCCTGGCCCGGGACTGGATGTGCACGCTCAACAAGCCGGGCAGCCGCTTCGGCAAGCTTGCAGGCGTGACCGCGATGACCGATGTCACCGGCTTTGGCCTGCTCGGGCACCTTGTGGAAATGGCCGATGGCAGCCGGTGACGGCGCGCATCCGCTACGACGCGGTGCCACGCTTGCCAGGTGTCGAATATTACCTGGACCTGGGCTGCATGCCGGGCGGTACGCTGCGCAACTACGACAGCTACGCCAGCAAGGTCGGAAGGATCCAGGAGCTGCACAAGCGAGTGCTGTGCGACCCGCAGACCAGCGGCGGCCTGTTGATCGCCGTCACGGCCGATGGCGAAGCAGAGTTCCTGGCAGTCGCCGCTGAGCTGGGCCTGGCGCTGGAGCCGATTGGCGAACTGGTCGAGCGACAGAGCCACGCGGTCGAGGTGTCATGATGCCCAATGACGTCACCGATTACCGCGATATCTTCCTCAACGATCGACCGATGATGGACACCCGCGCGCCGGTCGAATTCCTCAAAGGCGCCTTCCCTGGCGTGGTCAATCTGCCGCTGATGACCGACATCGAACGGCAACGCGTCGGCACTTGCTACAAACAGCAGGGCCAGCAAGCGGCCATTGTTCTGGGGCATCAATTGGTGTCGGGCGCGACCAAGGCGCAACGCATCGAGGCCTGGGCCGAATTCGCCCGGACCCATCCTGATGGCGCGTTGTATTGCTTTCGCGGTGGCTTGCGTTCGCAGATCGTCCAGCAGTGGCTCAAGGCTGAGGCGGGTATCGACTATCCCAGGATCGGCGGTGGCTACAAGGCCATGCGCACATTCCTGCTCGGCACCCTCGAGCAGGCTGCCGCGCAGTGTGACCTGGTGCTGCTGGGCGGCATGACCGGCACCGGCAAGACAGATGTGCTGACGCAGTTGAATAACAGCCTGGATCTGGAACGCCATGCCAATCATCGTGGCTCCAGCTTCGGCCGGCGCGCCACGGGCCAACCTTGCAATATCGACTTCGAGAACCGGCTGGCGGTGGATGTGCTGAAAAAGCGCGCTGCCGGTATCGGGCAATTCGTGCTCGAAGATGAGAGTCGCATGATCGGCAGTTGCGCCTTGCCGCTGCCGCTGTACCAGCGCATGCAGCAGGTGCCGATGGTCTGGCTGGAAGACAGCCTTGAGCGACGGGTCGAACGGATTCTGCGCGACTACGTGATCGACCTGTGTGCCGAGTTCGTCGCCGTGCATGGCGACGAAGGTTTCTCACTGTTTTCCGAGCGGTTGCTGGCGAGCCTGGACAACATCCACAAACGCTTGGGCGGGGACCGCCATCGACGCTTGATGGAGATCCTGGAAGCCGCCCTGGCCGAGCAGGCCCGCAGTGGCGCCGTGGACTTGCATCGCGTCTGGATCGAGAGCCTGCTGCGTGAATACTACGACCCGATGTATGCCTATCAGCGGGAGAAAAAGGGCTTGCGGATCGAGTTCTCGGGAGAGCAGGCGGCGGTGTTGGCGTATTTGCGGGAGCGGGCGGTGAAGGCGGGTCAACCCCAATAATGCCGCCCACCACAACCCCTGTGGGAGCAGGCTTGCTCCGGGCGGCGATCCGACGAAAGCGGTGTGTCAGCTTGCATCCCTTTTGAATGTGCCGACGCCTTCGCGAGCAAGCCCGCTCCCACAGGATCTGTGGCGATCCGGCATCTGCTAAAGCACCACCGCCCCAACCAACCCGAACACAATCCCCACCACCATGGTCAGCACGGCCACAGTCACCAACACCCGCGCATCAAAGTCCCGGCGCAGCATCAGCAGCGAGGGCAGGCTGACGCTCGGCAGGGTCATCAACAGCGCCACGGCCGGGCCGGTGCCCATGCCCAGGGTCATCATGGTCTGCACAATAGGGATTTCTGCGGCAGTGGGAATCACGAACAGTGTGCCGACGACCGCCAAAGGCACCAGCCACAGCAGGCTGTCGGCCATGGCGCCGTCGACGTGAGGGAACAGCCAGACCCGCGCCGCGCCCAGCACCAGCACGGCCAGCACGTAGACCGGGATGGTGCTCCAGAACAGCTGCCAGAGGGTCCGGCCCCAGCGGGCCAGGAACGGTTGCTCATCCGCCGTGCTGGCCTCGGCCACCGCTTCAACCGCCGCCTCGGGCAGGGCATCGGGCCGTGCGATGCGCTGGGCCACCATCGACACGCCGAACACCAGCACGATACCCGCCACCAGCCGCAGGGCGGTGAAGCCCCAACCCAGTACGAAACCCATGAACACCAGAGTGGCGGGGTTGAGCACCGGATTGCCGATCCAGAAGGCCAGCGCCGCGCCCACCGACACGTTCTGCCGGCGCATGCCGGCCGCCACCGGCGCGGCGCAACATGAACACATCATGCCCGGCAGGGCGAACAGCCCGCCGCGCAGGGTCGAGGCAAAACCGGCCCGGCCGAACAGGCGCAGCAACCAGTCGCGGGGAATCAGCACTTGCAGCAGCGAGCCGAGGATCACCGCCAGCACCGCGGCCTTCCAGATCGCCAGGAAGTACACCCTGGCGTAGGCCAGTGCAGCGGTCAGTGGCGCCGTCTGGGCGTCGTTGAGGATCGAATTGCCAATGCTGTGGTTGTCGGCAGCGACAAACGCCTTGAGGTAGTAGGGCGACCATTTGACGTAGTACAGGCCGACGCAGGCGACCAGCAGGAACAGGGCGGGTTTCCACCAGAACGACCAGCCCCGGTGGGGAGCCGCAGAGGATACGGACATGGAGAAGTTCCAGGCAGTTGGACAAGTGCCCGCATCATAACCCAGCACGGCCAAAGCGCGATCCGCCCTGCCTGTGGGAAGTGCCGACAGATCAGGTCGGACAGGTGTCCTTGCCGTTGTCCAGGCCCTGCTTGTAGCTTTGGCTGCTCAGGCTGGCCTTGCCGTTGTGCCAGGTCAGGGTCAGTACGTACAGCGAATCGTAGTCGCCCGAGGCCCAGTCATCGGTAATCGTCTGTTTCTTGCCCACGGCCTCGCCGGCAACCGTATTGATCAGCTCCGGCAGGTAGCCATGGGACCAGGCGGTATAGATGGTGGAGTTGTGGTACTTGTCGTGCAGCAATTCCTCAGCCAGGTCGCTGGTGTCGTTGGCCGAGTAGTTGATATTCACCGGCAGCCCGAGCTTGATGGCGCTGGGACTGATGGTCATCAGTGGGCGGATGTAACTGTAGGAGTTGTCCAGCTCGCCCTCTTCGACATTGCGGGTAGGGTTGGCCGCGAACACATAGTCGGCCTTACCGAATTTTTCCGGCAGCAGAGTCGCCAGGTCGATGGCGCGGTTGAGCCCCTGGCAGTTGAGCTGGCCCAGGCCGCCGGCGGGTTTCTCGGCGTGGCGCAGGAACACCAGGGTCTGCACGCCGTCGGCCGGCTGGGCGCGGCTGACACCGGATTCCAGCACCAGCACCAGGCCACCGACCACCAGCAAGGTGGGCAGCACCAGCCAGGAACGGTGTTTGAAACGCTTGGCAAAATTCAGTGGATTGATCATCGAATAAGTTCTTCGGCTCTTTCGAATCAGGCTGACAAACCCTGGCACCGCGAAGCTCGTGGCCTCGGGTGTTTTCCCTGTCGATACGCCGCTTCGATTCCTCGGGGCATTGCTCAGAGTCCGTCGAGGCCCTTTGGTTCGATCCTGCGACGGGCTCCTTCCCGAAGTAAGGGGAACTTTAGCGACAGGATGTTGCGAAATTAAGAACAGCGGGATGAATCCATCGATCCATGAGACCGATGATTTAGATTATCCTCGGTCGCCTATCTCTCTAAGGCGTTCACGATCATGGCTGACTTGACCCCATTCCCCATCACCCAGAAATGGCCCGCCCAATACCCTGAGTGGATTCAGCTGTACTCCCTGCCGACCCCCAACGGCGTGAAAGTCTCGATCATGCTGGAAGAGATCGGTCTGCCGTACGAGCCGCACAAAGTCGACTTCGGCAGCAACGATCAGCTTTCCTCCGAGTTCCTGTCCCTGAATCCCAACAACAAGATCCCGGCGATTCTCGACCCCTATGGGCCGGGCGACCAGCCGTTGGCGTTGTTCGAGTCGGGGGCGATCCTGATTTACCTGGCGGACAAGAGCGGTCAGTTGCTGGCCCAGGAATCGGCGGCGCGCTATGAGACGATCCAGTGGCTGATGTTCCAGATGGGCGGGATCGGCCCGATGTTCGGGCAGTTGGGATTCTTCAACAAATTCGCCGGCAAGGATTACGAGGACAAGCGGCCCCGTGACCGGTACGTCGAGGAAAGCAAGCGCCTGCTCAAGGTGCTCGACGGTCGCTTGCAAGGACGGGACTGGATCATGGGCGAGCGCTACACCATCGCCGACATCGCCACTTTTCCCTGGGTGCGCAACCTGATCGGCTTTTATGAAGCGGGCGATCTGGTGGGCATCCAGAACTTCCCCAACGTGACGCGGGTGCTGGAGCGCTTCCTGGCGCGGCCGGCCGTGGCGCGCGGGTTGAAGATTCCGGAGTGAGTGAACATGGATCGTGCAGGAATGCGGCGTCGGCCTGGTTTGCCGTAGCGAGCCTGGCCTGGCATTCCTGGCGCCGCCGCTGCTCCGCCTTCGACCTATGTGGCCGCGGTGGTGACCTGCATCAATGGCTCGCTGACGCTGTGAAGGGATTATTGCCGGGCAGGTAACACTCTACTTACCAGCCTGCGTTTGTGCCTTGGGCGACCAGGGCATAAGCTTTGTCTCCTTCGATCCAGCGCCTTCTTGCTCAGGAGTCCCATGTCCAGCCAGTTCCCCGAAGCACGCCCACGCCGTCTGCGTCGCAATGCAAGCTTGCGCAGCCTGTTCCAGGAAACCGAGTTCAGCCTGAACGACCTGGTGCTGCCGATTTTCGTCGAGGAAGAAATCGACGATTTCGTGCCGATCAAGAGCATGCCCGGCGTGGTGCGTATCCCTGAGGCTAGGCTGGCCAGCGAGATCGAACGCTATGCCCGTGCCGGCATCAAGTCAGTGATGACGTTTGGCGTGTCCCATCACCTGGACAGCGACGGCAGCGATACCTGGAACGAGCGCGGCCTGGTGGCGCGCATGGCCGCGATCTGCAAGGACGCGGTGCCGGAGATGATCGTGATGTCCGACACCTGCTTTTGTGAGTACACCGATCACGGTCACTGCGGCGTGCTCCATGGGCACGAAGTGGACAACGACCGGACCCTGGTCAACCTCAGCAAGCAAGCGGTCGCGGCAGCCCGTGCCGGGGCCGATGTGATTGCCCCGTCGGCGGCCATGGATGGCCAGGTCCAGGCGATTCGCCAAGCCCTGGATGAAGCCGGCTTCAGCCAGACGGCCATCATGGCGTACTCGACCAAGTTCGCCTCGGCACTCTACGGACCGTTCCGCGAGGCCGGTGGCAGTGCCCTGAAGGGCGATCGCAAGAGCTACCAGATGAACCCGATGAACCGCCGCGAAGCCTTGCGCGAATCGTTGCTCGACGAACAGGAGGGCGCCGATGCACTGATGGTCAAGCCGGCCGGTGCCTACCTGGATATCATCCGCGACATCCGCCAGGCCTCGAACCTGCCGCTGTCGGCCTACCAGGTCAGCGGCGAGTACGCGATGATCAAGTTCGCCGCCCAGGCCGGGGCCATCGACGAAGCCCGCGTGGTACGCGAGAGCCTCGGTGCGATCAAGCGGGCAGGCGCCGACCTGATCTTCACCTACTTTGCGATGGACCTGGCGCTGGGCGGGATCTGATCCACGCCATTGCCCTGTGGGAGTTTGCGCTGCCCTGAAAATCCAAGCCCACCCACAGAGTCCTGTGGGAGTTTGTGCTGATCTGGAACTCAAGTCCGACCCGGATCCCTGTGGGGGCGAGCTTGCTCCGGGCGGCGATCCGACGATGCCGCCAGTACAGCCACCGCCGTCCCCCAACTCAGCCCATCACTCCGGCAACCTGGCAATCACCTTGATCTCGAAATCAAACCCATAGAGCCACGTCACCCCCACCGCCGTCAGCGTCGGATGCGGTGCATTGCCCCAGAACTCAGGCACGACCTTCCAGATCGTCTCGAACTTCGCTTGCGGATCGACCATGAAGACGGTGACGTCCACCACATGGTCAAACGTGCAATCAGCGGCCGCGAGGATCGCCTTGAGATTATTGAACGCCCGCCGGGTCTGCTCTTCCAGGTCCGCCTCCGGCGAGCCATCTTCGGTGCTGCCCACTTGTCCCGAGACAAACAGAAAGCCATTGGAACGGATCGCCGGTGAATACCGGTTGCGCTCATAAAGCGCTTGGCGCCCGGCCGGGAAAACTACGTCACGCTGTGCCATAACCACCTCCATCAAGGGCCTGTTGGGGCCCGAATCAACGATGAAAGTCACTTTAGGGTCTTGTGCCGGGACGATAAACGAGCAACCTTGGCGATCACTGTTTGTAAAACCCAAACAATCGACGCTGTGACCGGGGCAAAAATGGACCGTTTCGACGCGATGCAGGCATTCGTGCGGGTGGTGGAGGCGGGCAGCTTCACCAAGGCTGCCGAAACGCTGCACATGAGCAAGACCACCATCACCCAACTGGTGCAGCAGCTGGAGGCACGGCTTCGGGTCAAGCTGCTCAACCGCACCACGCGTAAAGTCAACGTCACCGCCGACGGCGCGGCCTTCTATGAGCGAGTGATCCGCTTGCTGGCCGACATGGACGATGCCGAGACCAGCCTCTCCGGCGCCCAAGCATTGCCCAGGGGCCGGTTGCGAGTGGACGTGCCGAGCCCGCTGGCCGCGATGATCCTGGTACCGGCCTTGCCTGCGTTCTACGAGCGCTACCCGGACATTCAGATCGACCTGGGGGTGAGTGATCGCATCGTCGACATCATCGATGAAAACGTCGATTGTGTTGTGCGCGGCGGCGAGCTGACGGACCAGTCGCTGATCGCCCGACGCATCGGCGACCTTGCCTTGGGCGTCTACGCCGCACCGAGCTACCTGGCGCGCATGGGCATCCCGGCGCATCCGTTGGAGCTGGAAGATTCGGCCCATCGCATCGTCGGCTTCCTATGGGCGCGCACCGGCAAACCGGTGCCGTACGCCATGCACAATCACCACGAGCACCTGCACATCAAAGGCCGCTACGCCCTGGCGGTCGACGATGGCAACGCTTATCTTGCCGCCGGTCTGGCGGGGCTGGGCGTGCTGTGGCTGCCCACCTACATGTCCAGGCGCCACGAAGCGCAGGGCGAACTGCTGCCGTTGTTCCAAGACTGGCGACTCGACCCGATGCCGCTGTACATTGCTTACCCGCCGAACCGGCATATCAGTGCCAAGCTGCGGGTGTTCATCGACTGGATTGTCGAGCTGATGGCGCAGCAGGCGCCTGTCACTATCAAGGGAAGTGTCGAATGATCGCAGAAGGGATCGCTGTGCTGTTGGAATACGCCATTTACCTGGCACCGGGCCTCGTACTCTTTGGCTTGTGGTTTGGTCTGACGCCCAGGAGCCAGACAGGACTGCGTATCCTGATTCTGGTGTTGGCATTCGTGCTGATGCGTGACGTCATGACCCCGCTGCAAATGTGGCGGCTCAATGGCAATTTGCAGATCGGATTTCTCGCCAACCCGTTCGTGCTGGCCATGTTGGGCGGTTCGTCGCTGATGCTGGTCGCGCTGATCCCTCGCGGGTTGCCGGATTTGTGGCGGTTGGTTGTTCTATTCAAGGGTAACCGGCTGGCCGGCCCGGTCGTGGGCATAGTCGTCGGATGTTTGATCGGTTTCCCACTGCGCCTTTCCCAAGGCGCTGATCCAGCGGCAACTGCGGACTACTGGACCTGGTTGCCCGGCATGGCGATGCTCGCCTATGGGGCCAACGCGCTGGAGGAGGTGCTGGTTCGTGGTTTCTTGCAAGGGTATCTGGAGCAGCACGCCAGTGCGCTGCGAGCAGCGTTGCTCAGCGCCCTGACGTTCTCGGCATTGCATGCCTTCCTCGCCCTGAGCGTCACCCAGCTCGGCTGGCCTATCTTGCTGTTCACCTTGGTTGAGGGCGTGGCGTGCGGGCTCGTTCGCATGCGCTATGGCGTGGTTGCGTCGACGGCGACCCATGGGACTGCGATATTGCTGATTGCGGTGCCGATGGTGGGGGCATAGGAATTAAACCAAGCGCGGGCAGGGGAGTCGAAGGTGCATCCGAACATGTGATTGTTGAGGAGACCTACCATGGACCCATTCGCCGGCAGTTGCCTGTGCGGTAACGTTCGTATCCAGGCCTCAGGGCGCCCCTACCGGGTTGGCCTGTGTCACTGCCTCGACTGTCGCAAGCACCACGGCGCGCTGTTTTTCGCCGCGGCGGTGTTCCCGATGGAGGCGGTAACCATCGAGGGTGAGACCCGGGACTATGCCGGGCGTTTTTTCTGCCCTCGCTGTGGCTCGTCGCTTTTCGCCTGTAGCAGCGATGAAATCGAGATCCACCTGGGCATCCTCGATGCCCCCGATCAACTGGTGCCCACTTATGAAAGCTGGACCGTGCGCCGTGAGTCCTGGCTGCCGCCGTTCCCGCTCAGGCATTACGCACATGACCGTGAGGGCAGCGGGCGGTTCGAGGAGTAGGGCGGTCAACCGAACCCGACAATCGCCTTGATCTCCAGGTATTCCTCGAACCCATGCACGCCATACTCCCGGCCATTGCCTGAGCGCTTGTAGCCGCCGAACGGTGCCATGGGATTCCACGCCGGGTAATTGAGCAACACCTGGCCGGAGCGGATTCGCGACGCAACGCTGCGGGCCAGTTCAAGGTCCTGGGATTGCACGTGCGCCCCCAGCCCATAAACGGTGTCGTTGGCGATGGCGACGGCTTCGTCCACGGTGTCATAGGCGATGATGCACAGCACTGGACCGAAGATTTCTTCCTGGGCGATGCGCATGCTGCTGTCGACATTGGAGAAAATCGTCGGGCGGGTGTAGAAGCCTTTTTCGAAGCCTTGCACTCGCCCAGGTCCGCCACACAGCAGTTTCGCACCTTCGTCCAGGCCGACCTCGATCATGGTTTGCACACGATGGAATTGAGCCTCGTTGGCGATGGGGCCGAGCACGGTGCCCTCTAACAACGGGTCACCGACGATGATGGCGTTGGCAGTAGCGGCGGCGAGTGCCTCGACTTCCGCCAGTCGGTTTCTCGGCACGATCATCCGGGTCGGCGCGCTGCATGACTGGCCGACATTACGAAACGCCGACATCACGCCGGGCGGCACGGCCTTGGCGAAGTCGGCGTCCGGCAGCAGGACGTTAGGCGACTTGCCGCCCAATTCCTGGGTCACGCGTTTGACCGTCGGCGCGGCGGCCTGGGCCACCAATGCACCGGCGCGGTTCGAGCCGGTGATGGAAATCATGTCGATGTCGGGATGCGCAGCCATGGCCGCGCCGACTTCGGCACCGCTGCCGTTCACCAGGTTGAAGACCCCGGGCGGCAGGCCGGCGTCATGCACCAGTTGGGCGAACAGCAGGGCGCTCAGCGGTGACAGTTCGCTGGGTTTGAGCACTACCGTGCAGCCAGCGGCAATCGCCGGGGCGACCTTGGCGGTGATCTGATACAGCGGCCAGTTCCACGGCGTGATCAGGCCGCACACGCCGATGGGTTCGCGATCCACAGCGGTGCCGTTCTCCACCCGGCGGAAACGGTAGGTGGACAGCAGGTCGCACGCCACCCGCACGTGTTCGGCCGCCAGCGGCACCTGCATGACCCGGGCGAAACTGATGGCTGCGCCCATTTCCAGCGATAGCGCCTGGGCCAGGGCTTCCTGGCGTTCGAGGATCAACTCATGAATCTTGCCGAGGATCAGCGCGCGGGAGTCCACCGGGGTTGCGGACCAACCGGGAAACGCTGCACGTGCGGCTGCCACCGCGCGGTCAACATCCTCGCTGGAGCCTCGGGCGACCTCAGCGATGACTTCCTCGGTCGCCGGGTTGACCACCGGCAGCGTCGCCGGGTCTACCGGCAGCGACCATCGGCCATTGATATAAAGCTGCCCGGATATTTGTGGGTCGACGCTGTGGTGGTTCAAAGAAAGGTTTGTCATCCAGCAGGCTCCTCTAGAGCGTTCCAAGGCGTTGCATGCAGCAGCGCGCAATGCCGTTTTCTGCTGGATAAATTAACAAAGCGGGCCGGACCGAATGTGCCGTTCTCGGGCCCGGCACAGGACAAATCTGCTGTATCTGCCAGGCTGACTTGGCGAAGACGTCGGCACATCCGACATCTCCACAAGCTGACCCACCGCATCGCGAGCAAGCTCGCTCCCACAGTGGACCTGCGTGGACGCCGAATCCGTGTACACCCATAACCCTGTGGGAGCGGGCTTGCCCGCGAAGACGGCGGCACATCCAACATCTCTACAAGCTGACCCACCGCTTTCGCGAGCAAGCCCGCTCCCACAGTGGATTTGCGTGGACGCCGAATCCGTGTACACCCATAACCCTGTGGGAGCGGGCTTGCCCGCGAAGACATTGGCACATTCAACATCTCTACAAGCTGACCCACCGCTTTCGCGAGCAAGCCCGCGAAGACATTGGCACATCCAACATCTCTACAAGCTGACCCACCTCCGTAAGGCGCAGATTCTGCCGCCAAATGCCTTCCAGGGCCTTGATTTGCGCACCAGAACGGCCCGTAAAGCCACATAAACCGGGTGAAACGCCCAGCCCTGGCGCATCCCGCAAAGTCTGCTGAGCGGGCCCCGCAAAACGGTGGTTTGTACCAAGCGGCCGGTATTTTTAACGATTTATCCACGGTCTCATGGTGTTGTAATGAAAACGTGATGCAGCGTTGCACCGGTGCTTCACGAACAGCGTCAATGTTTGCTTCGTCATGCCTTCTACAACAATCCAGGACCGCACTCATGAGCTTTCTTCGACCCAAGTACATCACCTTCGACTGCTACGGCACGTTGACCAATTTCCAGATGGGCACCATGACCCGCGAGCTGTTCGCCGACCGGGTCGACGCCGGGCAGATGGACCAGTTCGTCAAGGACTTCTCCGCTTATCGCCTGGATCAGGTGATGGGCGACTGGCGGCCGTATGATGAAATCATCAAGACCTCCCTGATGCGGGTCTGCAAGCGTTGGAACGTCGAATACCGCGGCGAAGGCCAGCTTTTCTACGACGCCGTTCCAACCTGGGGCCCCCACGCCGATGTGCCGGCGGGCCTGTCGAAAATCGCCGACAAGATCCCCCTGGTGATTTTTTCCAACGCGATGGACGAGCAGATCATGTCCAACGTCGAGAAGCTCGGCGCGCCTTTCCATAAAGTCTTCACCGCCCAGCAGGCCCAGGCCTACAAGCCGCGCCTGGCGGCCTTCGAGTTCATGCTCGACAACCTCGGCTGCGGGCCGGAAGACGTCTTGCACGTGTCGTCCAGCTTCCGCTACGACCTGATGTCTGCCCACGACATGAAGATCAAGAACAAAGCCTTCGTCGCCCGTGGTCATGAACAACCGGCCAACGCGGTGTACGGCTACCAGCAGATCCCGGACATCAGCGGTCTGGCCGCGCTGGTCGGGCTCTGAGTCCAGGCGCTCTTGAACGGGAAAGGGGTTGGATATGGGCAATGAGTCCTATTGGCTCGATACCGCACCGGCGTTCACGGGTGCACAGCTCGGTGGCTTGCCCGGGCAGGTCGATGTCGCCATCGTCGGCGGCGGCTTGACCGGTTTGGCGGCCGCGCGGGCCCTGGCCTTGAAGGGCGCCAGCGTGGCGTTACTGGAAGCGGGCAGGGTGATTGGTGAGGCATCGGGGCGCAACGGCGGACATTGCAGCACCGGCGTTGCCCAGGATTACACCGCGCTCACCGCCAGCCTCGGTGCCGATAAGGCCCGTGCCTATTACCAGGCTTATGAAAGCGCCGTACAAAGCGTCGTTTCGCTGGTGGAGCAGGAAGCGATTGCCTGCAACCTGACGCGCAACGGCAAGCTCAAGTTGGCCGCCAAACCGATGCACTACGAAGGCTTGGCGCGCACCTGTGAACTGATCCGCAAGGAAGTCGACGCCGACGTTGAGTTGCTGTCCGTCCAGGAGACCCGGGAGGAAGCCAATTCGGCGCAATTTCACGGCGGCCTGCTGCAGCGCAACGGCGTGCAAATGCATGTCGGGCGCTTCGGTGTCGGCCTGGCCGAGGCTGCTGCGCGTCACGGCGCGTTGATCTTCCAGGGCGTCACGGTGAAAGACTGGACGGCCCGCTCTGGCGGCTATCAGGTCAACACCAGCAAGGGCTCGTTGCAGGCCTCGCAGGTTCTGTTGGCCACCGGCGCCAGCCAGCAAGGCGGCTTGGGCTGGTATCGGCGGCGGATCGTTCCGGTGGGCAGTTTCGTGATCGCCACCGAGGTGCTCTCCGACGCGCTAATCGACAGCCTGTTGCCGGCGCGCCGCTCCTATGTCACCAGTCGGATGATCGGTAACTACTTTCGCCTGACCCCGGACAACCGCCTGCTGTTTGGCGGACGGGCGCGGTTTGCCATGTCCGACAGCGTTTCCGACGCCAAGAGCGGCAAGGTGCTGCAAGCGGCGATGGTGCAGATGTTCCCGCAGTTGGCGAACACCCGGATCGACTATTGCTGGGGAGGTCTGGTGGACATGACCTCCGATCGCCTGCCCCGGGCCGGCCAGCATGGCGGGGTTTTCCACTCCATGGGCTACAGCGGCCATGGCGTGCAGATGTCGGTGCACATGGGCCAGGTCATGGCCGAGGTCATGGCTGGCAAAGTCGAGGCCAACCCCTGGCGCGAGCTCGACTGGCCGGCGATCCCCGGACATTTCGGCAAGCCGTGGTTCTTGCCCCTGGTCGGTGCGTATTACCGCTTGCAGGACTACCTGCACTGAGTTGCATGGCGTTGTTTGGCGTTACAACACGTTGCGTTGATCGCACGTAATCGAGCCCTATCATTTTCCGAAAGGTAGAACTGACATGAGTGACACTAAAAACGGCATCAAAGACCAGTTGATCACCGGTACAGAAAGTCTGCGGGTTTTCGAAGGGCTCAATCGCGGCATGTCCCGCCGCCATGCATTGCAGATGCTCGGCTTGGCCGGGGTGGCCGCAGCGGGCGCCGGCAGTCTGTTCGGCGCTGCCGGCAAGCTGCTGGCCGATGACGAGGCGAGCGCCGGCAAAGGCAAGCCCGGCGGGAGGATCCGCGTCGCCGGTATTTCCAGCTCGACCGCCGACACCCTGGATCCGGCCAAAGGCTCGTCGTCCACCGACTACGTGCGTCACTACATGTTCTACAACGGCCTGACCCGCTTCGACAGCCACATGGTGCCGCAACTGGAACTGGCCGAACGCATCGACACCACCGATGCCACGCTCTGGGTGATCACCCTGCGCAAAGAGGTGACTTTCCACAACGGCAAGGGCCTGACCGCCGCCGACGTGGTGTTCTCGCTGATGCGCCACAAGGATCCGCTGACCGGCTCCAAGGTCCTGCCGCTGGCGGAGCAGTTCGCCGAGGTCAAGGCCACCGGCATCCACGAAGTGCAGATCCGCCTGAGCGGGCCGAATGCCGAGCTGCCATCGATCCTCGCGGTGTCGCACATGTTGATCGTTCCCGAGGGCACCAGCGACTTCAACCAGGGCATCGGTACCGGCCCGTTCAAGGTCAAGGAATTCAAGCCCGGCGTTCGTTCTGTCGGTGCGCGCAATACCAACTATTGGAAGCCCGGCCTGCCGTACCTGGACGAGATCGAGTTTATTGGCATCGCCGACGAGCCGTCGCGGGTCAATGCGTTGTTGTCCGGCGACGTGCAGATCATCAACGAGGTCAACCCGCGCTCGACCACGCGCATCAAGGACAGCGCCAAACACCGTGTCGTGGACTCGCCATCGGGCAACTACACCGACCTGATCATCCGCCAGGACCAGATGCCCGGCCAGAGCCCGGAATTCACCGAGGCCATGAAGCTGTTGCTCGACCGCGAGCAGGTCAAGTCGGCGATCTTCCGTGGCTTTGCCCGGGTCGGCAACGATCACCCGATTGCCCCCGGCTCACGTTTCTACAACGCCGAGCTGCCGCAACGCACCTACGATCCCGAGAAGGCGCGCTTCCTGTTGAAGAAGGCCGGGATGGAAAGTATCAGCATGCCGGTCATGTGCTCGCCGGCCGCCACCGGTTCGGTGGACGTGGCGGTGCTGTTGCAACAGTCGGCCAAGGAAGCCGGGCTCAAGCTCAACGTCAACCGTCTGCCGAGCGACGGCTACTGGTCCAATCACTGGGCCAAGCACCCGCTGAGTTTCGGCAACATCAACCCGCGCCCCAACGCCGACATGCTGTTCTCGCAGTTCTTCCAGTCCACCGCGCCGTGGAACGAGTCCGGCTGGAAAAACGAACAGTTCGACCAGTTGCTGGTCCAGGCCCGGGGCGAGACCGACGAGGCCAAGCGCGGCAAGATGTATGCGGACATGCAGACCCTGGTGCATGACCACAGTGGCATTGGCATCCCGGTGTTCATCAGCAACATCGATGGCGTCGACCAGCGCGTGAAGGGCTACGGCACCAACCCGCTGGGTGGCTTCATGGGTTACATGTTCGCCGAGCAAATCTGGCTGGACGCCTGATGATCATCGGGTTCTCGTTCTGGCGAGGCAGCGCAGGAGGGTGGGCAGATGAATAGCAACACACTGTGGTTGATCGGCCGGCGCCTGGGCGCCGCCGTGGTGACCCTGTTGATTGTATCGATGGTGGTGTTCGCCATCACGGCGGTATTGCCGGGGGACGCGGCACAGCAGTCCCTCGGACAGTTCGCCACGCCGGAACAGGTCGCGGCCCTGCGGGTGAAAATGGGCCTGGATCAGCCGGGTGTGTTGCGGTATCTGCACTGGTTGATGAGCCTGCTCAGCGGCGACATGGGCACCTCGGTGTCCAATGCCGTGCCGGTCACCGAACTGATGGCCGGCCGGGTGCCCAATACGCTGATGCTGGCAGCCGCCACCGCGCTGGTGTCGGTGCCCGTGGCACTGGTCCTGGGCATCGGTTCGGCCATGGGGCGGGGTGGTCGTCTCGACGGCTTCATGAGCTTCTTTACCCTGATGATGGTGGCCGTGCCGGAATTCCTGGTCGCCACCCTGGCCGTGCTGATATTCGCGGTGAACCTGGGCTGGCTGTCCGCGCTGTCCTATTCCAGCGAGATCACCTCGCCGTGGCAATTCATGCGCACCTATGCCTTGCCGGTGATGACCCTGTGCTGTGTGATCGTCGCGCAAATGGCCCGCATGACCCGGGCTGCGGTGATCGATCAGCTCGACAGCCCGTATGTGGAAATGGCTCGCCTCAAAGGCGTGAGCCGGGTGCGGGTGGTCTTGCGCCATGCCTTGCCCAACGCCATCGGGCCAATCGCCAATGCGATTGCCTTGAGCCTGTCCTACCTGCTGGGCGGGGTGGTGATCGTCGAGACGATCTTCAACTATCCCGGCATCGCCAGCCTGATGGTCGATGCCGTGACCAACCGTGACATGGCGTTGGTCCAGGCCTGCACCATGCTGTTTTGCACGGCGTACCTGGCGTTGGTACTGATTGCCGACCTGTGCGCGATCCTTTCCAATCCGAGGCTGAGAAATCAATGAACAATCTCATTGGAAAACCCCAGACGGCGGCCGTCGCGCTGGCGTTGGGCAAAGACCCTCACGGCTCGTCCTGGCTCGGACTGATCGGCGCGGCGATGTGTGCAATCTGGTTGCTGGTGGCGATCTTCGGTCCCTGGCTGGCACCGCATCCGGTGGGCGAAGTGGTCTCTGACAATGTCTTCGACAGCCTCAGCGCCGCTTACCCGCTGGGCACCGATTACCTGGGGCGCGACATGCTCAGCCGCATCCTGGTGGGCGCGCGCTTTACGGTGGGCCTGGCGTTGGTGGCGGCGGTGTTGTCCAGTGGTCTTGGGACCACGTGCGCGCTGCTGTCGGTGGTGTCGCCCAAGTGGCTGGATGAGCTGATCAGCCGCCTGATGGACGCCTTCATTTCGATCCCGAGCAAGATGCTGGCGCTGATCATGGTCTCGGCATTTGGCTCATCGGTAACCTTGCTGGTGTGCACGGCGGTGCTGAGCTATACGCCGGGCGCGTTCCGTATCGCCCGCAGCATGGCGGTGAACATCGAGGCCCTGGAGTACGTGCAAGTGGCGCGGACCCGCGGCGAGCGTCGGCTGTACATCGCTTGTGTGGAAATCCTGCCCAACATGCTCAACCCGGTGCTGGCTGACCTGGGCCTGCGCTTTGGTTTCATCGTGCTTTTGCTCAGCGGCATGAGTTTCCTCGGCCTCGGAGTGCAACCACCGGATGCCGACCTGGGTTCGCTGGTGCGTGAGAACATCGGTGGCCTGACCCAGGGCGCGCCGGCCATCGTGCTTCCGGCTTTGGCCATCGGCACCCTGACCATTGGCGTCAATCTGTTTATCGACCGCCTGTCATCGCGGCGTAACCGGCGCACGGGAGGCCATTGATATGAGCGAATTGATCCGAGTCGAGAACTTGCGCGTGACCGCTTGCGGCGAGCGCGGC
Organism: Pseudomonas sp. RGM2987; assembly: GCF_022952855.1. GTDB lineage: Bacteria > Pseudomonadota > Gammaproteobacteria > Pseudomonadales > Pseudomonadaceae > Aquipseudomonas. The sequence goes on from NZ_JALJDX010000185.1 coordinate 37,273, forward strand.
GAAGTGGACATCGTCAAGGGCGTGAGCTTCTCCCTGGAAAAGGGTGAAGTGCTGGCATTGATCGGCGAGTCCGGATCCGGCAAGACCACCATCGCCCTGGCGCTGCTCGGTTATGCCCGACGCGGTTGTCGCCTGGCCGGCGGGGTGGTGCAGATCGGTGAGCATGACATGCTGGCCTTGAGCGAGAGCCAGCTGCAAGGCTTGCGCGGCAATCGGGTGTCGTACATCGCCCAAAGCGCCGCCGCTGCTTTCAACCCGGCCAAAAGGCTGATCGACCAGGTGGTGGAGGGCGCATTGATCCATGACCTGGGCAGCCGTGCCACCCTTGAAGCCAAGGCCATGGAGCTGTTCCGTGACCTGGCCTTGCCCAACCCTGAGCGCATCGGCCGGCGCTATCCCCATCAAGTCTCCGGCGGGCAATTGCAACGGGTGATGGCGGCCATGGCGCTGATCAGCGACCCGTTGCTGGTGGTGCTCGATGAGCCGACCACCGCCCTGGATGTGACCACTCAGATCGACGTGCTGCGCGCTTTCAAGCGCGTGGTGCGCGAACGTGGCGCGACGGCGGTCTACGTGTCCCACGACTTGGCCGTAGTAGCGCAAATGGCCGACCAGATCGTGGTGCTCAATGGCGGGCAGATCTTCGAACACAGCGCCACCGCCCCATTGCTCAAAGGCCCGGCCCACGCGTACACCCGCAGCTTGTTGGCCGCAGCGCGACCGGACACGACCATTCGCCCGCCCTGCGGCGTGGCTGAAGATACACCGCTGTTGACCATCAAGGGCTTGACCGCCGGCTACGGCAACAAGAACCAGCACGGCATGCCGACGATCCGGGTGCTGGAAGACATCGACCTGACCGTGCGCAGGGGCCAGGCCATTGGGGTGATCGGCGAGTCTGGTTCCGGCAAATCGACCCTGGCCCGGGTGGTGGCGGGGCTCCTGACTCCGGCCCTCGGTGGGCTGACGTTTGACGGCCAGCCCCTGGGCGGCAGCCTGTCGGCGCGCACCGACGAGCAGTTCCGGCGGATCCAGATGGTCTTCCAGAACGCCGACACCGCGCTCAACCCGATGCACAGCATCAGCACCATCCTTAGCCGGCCGTTGAAAATGTATTTCGGCCTCAAGGGCACCGCGCTGCGCGAGCGTATCGCTGAATTGCTGGATCTGGTGCGCCTGCCCCGGGACATCGCCGAGCGTCGCCCCAGCGAACTCTCCGGCGGGCAAAAACAGCGGGTCAACCTGGCCCGGGCCCTGGCCGCCAAGCCGGACCTTATTTTGTGCGATGAAGTGACCTCGGCGCTCGACACCGTGGTCGGCGCGGCGATCCTCGAACTGCTACGCGACCTGCGCCAGCAACTGGGGGTTTCGTACCTGTTCATCAGCCACGACATCTCCACGGTGCGCGCGCTGTGCGATGACATCGTGGTGATGTACAGCGGCCACAAGGTCCAGGCCGGCACCCGGCAATCCTTCGCCCAGGCGCCGTTCCATCCGTACACCGACCTGCTGATCCACTCGGTGCCGGAGATGCGCCAGGGTTGGCTGGAAAGTTGTGGCGCCACCACCTGCGGCACGCTGCCGGCCTTGGGCCCAAGGACCGCTGCGGCGGACCTTTGCACGTTCCTCGACCGCTGCCCGGTGCGGGTCGACGGGGTGTGCAACCACAGCACGCCGCCACGACGGATCATCGACGGCGGCAGTGAAGTGCTCTGTCATCACGACAGCGCTGAGTTGCTCAAGAGCCAGCAGGATTCAAACAGCATGATCGTGGGAGCCTACGCATGAGTGCCCGTTTCGTGAGGCTGGCCGAACAGGGCCGGCCCGTCGTCAAGTTGACCGTCGATGGCGTGCCCGTCGAAGCATTGCAGGGCGACACCCTGATGGTGGCGCTGCTGACCCAGGGGCCGGCGTTGCGCCAGTCGGAGTTCGACCCCGGCAGCCGCGCCGGTTTCTGCCTGATGGGCGCCTGCCAGGATTGCTGGGTCTGGACCCGCGGCGGCGAGCGCCTGCGTGCCTGTTCCAACGAGGTGCGCGAAGGGCTGGACATCATCACCAAGCAACCGGAGGCAATATGGCCACTGCGCGGCTGAACACTCAGCGAATCGTCATTGTCGGCGCCGGGCCGGCCGGGGTGCGTTGCGCCGAGACCCTGGTCGCGGCGGGCTTCAAGCCGATCCTGATTGACGAGAACCGGCGTGATGGCGGGCAGATCTATCGCCGCCAGCCCGAAGGATTCACCCGCAGCTACGCGACGCTGTACGGCACCGAAGCGGCCAAGGCCCAGAGCCTGCACGAAAGCTTCGACCACCTGCGGCCACAGGTCGACTACCGGCCGGACACCCTGGTCTGGAACCTGACACCGGGCCAACTGTGCTGCGTCAGCCAGGGCCGGCACACCACGGTGGATTACGACGCGCTGATCCTTTGTACCGGCGCCACCGATCGGTTGATGCCGGTCGAAGGCTGGCAACTGGGCGGCACCTACAGCCTCGGCGGGGCGCAGATCGCCTTGAAAGCCCAGGCGGTTTCCATTGGCCGGCGCGTGGTGTTCATGGGTAGCGGGCCGTTGCTGTACCTGGTTGCCAATCAGTACGTGAAAGCCGGGGCCACGGTCGCCGCCGTGCTGGACACTTCGCCCCTGGGCAATCGTCTCAAGGCCTTGCCCAAACTCATGGCGCGCCCGGGACTGCTGTTCACCGGCATGAAGCTGCTGGCGCAGCTGTATCGGGCGAAGATCCCGGTGCACCTGGGAATTTCACCCCTCAAGGTACTCGGCGAGGCGGTTAGCGGCGTCAGTGGCGTGCAGGTGCGCACCGCTAACGGCGAGACCCTGACCGTGGACTGCGACGCGCTGGCACTGGGTTACCACTTGCGGCCGGAAACTCAACTGGCTGACCTTGCAGGCTGTCGCCTGCGCTTTGACGAGGCCTCCAGCCAATGGTGGCTGGACACGGACGAAGAGGGCCGGACTTCGGTCAGTGGTGTCTATGCTGCCGGCGACGGTTCGAAGATCCGCGGTGCCGATGCCGCCGAGCACGCCGGGCGGCTGGTCGCCCTGGCGCTGCTGAGCGACCTGCAACAGTCGGTGGACGCCGCACAGCTTGGTGAGCATCGCCAGGCGCTGAAAGTCATGGATGCGTTTCGCCTCGGCCTGGCTCAGGCATTCCCCTGGCCTTCGGAGCAAGCCAAGGCCTTGCCGGACGAAGCCATTGTCTGCCGGTGCGAGATGATCAGCGCGGGCGAGTTGCGCCGCACCGTCAGTGAGAAAGGCGCCTGCGAGGTCAACCGCGCCAAGGCTTTCAGCCGGGTCGGCATGGGCCGTTGCCAGGGCCGGTATTGCTCCCAGGCCGGCGCCGAGGTGATTGCCGCGGCGGCCGGTGTCGATGTGCAGCAGGTCGGACGCCAGCGTGGACAAGCCCCGGTGAAACCGCTTTCGATGCTCACCCAGGAGGTGTCGTCATGACCCCGGATAAAGCCGATGTGGTGATTGTCGGCGGTGGGCTGATGGGCTCGGCGACCGCGTTTTTCCTGCGCCAGCGCGGGCAGTCGGTGATCCTGCTGGAGCGCGACCAGATCGGTCAGTACGCCAGCGGCGTGAACTTCGGCAACGTGCGGCGCCAGGGACGCTACCTCGGGCAACTGGCGCTGGCGAACCGCTCCTTCGCGCTGTGGAAGCGTCTGCCGGAGTTGATCGATGACGACCTGGAATTCATCGCCAGCGGGCACATGCGCGTGTGCTATCGCGAAGATGAAATCCCTGAACTTGAGGCCTACGCGGCTGCACCCGAGGCGGCGCAGCTGGATTTGCAGATTTATCGCGGCAAGGAGCTGCATGAGCGTTTTCCGTTCCTCGGCAAGGAGGTGAAGGGCGGCTCTTATGCGCCCCACGACGGTCACGCCAACCCGCGCCTCGCCGCCCCGGCCTTTGCCCGGGCAGCACGCCGCTTGGGTGCACACATCGAGGAACGCACTGAAGTGGCCGAGGTGCAGAAAGTCGCTGGCGAATTCCGCATCAGCACCACCGATGGCCGCCAGTTCAGCGCCGCCCAGTTGTTGATCACCGCCGGTGCCTGGGGCGAGAAACTCTCGGCGCAGTTCGGTGAGCCGGTGCCGCTGGAGACCAACGGCCCGCAGATGGCAGTGACCGAACCGGTGCCTTACGCCTTGCCAACGGTGATCGGGGTCTACACTAAAATCCCTGAAGAGGTGATCTATTTCCGTCAGATCCCTCGGGGCAACATCATCATCGGTGGCGGCTATCGCAGCAAACCGGACATGCTCAACCGCCGGGCCTATGTCGAGCCGCGCAGTACCCTCAATCAGCTGGACCAGATGCGGCGCTTGCTGCCGGGTATTGGCAATCTGAACATCATTCGCGTATGGAGCGGCATCGAAGGCTATCTGTCGGACTCGCTGCCGGTCATGGGCCGCAGCGGCAACGTCGATGGCTTGTACTACGCGTTCGGTTTCAGCGGCCATGGTTTCCAGCTCGGCCCTGGGGTCGGTGACGTGATGGCCGAACTGATCAGCACCGGCAGCACCAGCACCTCGATCGAACCGTTTTCCGTCAGTCGGTTCGCCCCTTCCGCTGAACGGAGCAAGGCCTCATGAAACCCCGGGTACTGGCCATTTTCGAACGCCTGCTGGCGTTCGAAACGGTCTCTTCAGAATCGAACCTGGCCCTGATCGAGTACGTGCGCGAGCTGTTGCTGGGCAAGGGCATCGAGTCGCTGATCGTCAAGGATGAAAGCGGCAAGAAGGCCAACCTGTTTGCCAGCACCGGGCCACGGGAATTGCCCGGCGTCTTGCTCTCCGGGCACACCGACGTGGTGCCGGCGACGGGGCAGGCCTGGACGGTCCCGGCGTTCCAGGCGACGCTGCGCGACGGACGGGTCTACGGGCGCGGCAGCTGCGACATGAAAGGCTTCATCGCCCTGGCTGTCGACGCCATGCTCGAAGCCGCCGACCACGCGTTGAACCGGCCGTTGCAACTGGCGCTTTCCCACGATGAGGAAATCGGTTGTGTGGGGGTGCGTCGCCTGCTTGACGTGCTGCACCTGGCGCCGGTGCGGCCGTTCCTGTGCGTGATCGGCGAGCCGACCAACATGCAGTTCGTGCTCGGGCACAAGGGCAAGGGCTCCTATCGCACTTACTGCCGGGGCCTGGAGGCGCATTCGTCGCTGGCGCCTCGTTCGGTCAACGCGATCCACGTGGCCTGCGATTTCATCGCCGCGTTGCGCCAGAGCCAGCAGCAGTTGCAGGAGCAAGGCGCCCAGGATACCGATTACGATGTGCCCTACAGCACCGTGCATGTCGGGCAGATTACCGGTGGCAAGGCGCTGAACATCGTGCCCAACCTGTGCACCCTGGATTTCGAAGTGCGCAACCTGCCGGCCGATGACCTGGAGCTGTTCCTGGAACAGTTGCGTGAGCGTGCCGAAGCCATCGTGCGCGAGGCGAAAAAGCTCTCCAGCGTGGCCGATATCGAGATCCAGACCTTGAATGTCTATCCAGGCCTGGACACCCATCCGAGCGTGGAAGCGGTGCGCTTTTTGAAAAACTTCGCCGCTCCGGATATCGGTACCGCCAAAGTCTCCTTCGGCACTGAAGGTGGCTTGTTCAAGCAGCGGCTGGATGTACCGGTGGTGGTCTGCGGCCCGGGCTCCATCGAACAGGCGCACAAGCCCGACGAGTTTATCGAGGTCAGCCAGATGGACGCCGGCGAACGCTTTCTCGAAGGATTGCTGGGGTCGTTGAAGCTATAACCAACTTCCAAGCCAACCCAGTTCCCTGTGGGAGCGGGCTTGCTCGCGAAAACGGTGTGTCATCCAGCGATGTGCCAACTGATGCACCGCCTTCGCGAGCAAGCCCGCTCCCACAAGGGATCTGTGACGTGCACGAAATTTTTATCCACTCAGAACCCTTGTGGGAGCGAGCTTGCTCGCGATTGCGATCTGACATTCAACATCGCCGCCGACTGACCCACCGCATCGCGAGCAAGCTCGCTCCCACACGGGGTTGGCGGTGTTGCTGATGCCTCGGTAGAGCCTGCTGCTTCAGAATAAATTACAGCATCCAACACTGCCCAAACCGCGCTTTCAGCATCCTGCCCCGTGGCATCTCCCTAGACTGGAATCACCCTCGGAACAGGACACGACCATGCTCAAGAATCGCTTGAAAGACCCCAGCCTATTGGCAGATCTGGCTTATATCGACGGGCAGTGGCTCGGCGCGGACGATGCCGCCACCCTGGACGTCATCGACCCGGCCAGCGGCGAGTTGCTCGCCCGGGTGCCGGCCATGCAGGGCGTCGAAACCCGCCGCGCCATCGAGGCCGCCGAGCGCGTGTGGCCGGCGTGGCGGGCGCGTCCGGCGGCGGAGCGTGCGGCGCTGCTTGAGCGTTGGTATCAAGCCATGATGGACAACCTCGACGACCTGGCGTTGATCATGACCTGCGAGCAGGGCAAGCCGCTGGCCGAAGCCCAGGGCGAGATCCGCTACGGCGCCGGTTTCGCCAAATGGTTTGCCGAGGAAGCGCGCCGGGTGTATGGCGAAACCATTCCGACCCCCAGCGGCGACCGTCGCCTGCTGACGCTCAAGCAACCGGTGGGCGTGTGTGCCGCGATCACCCCGTGGAATTTCCCCAATGCGATGATCACCCGCAAATGCGCGCCGGCCCTGGCGGCGGGTTGCCCTGTCGTCGTCAAGCCGTCGGACCTGACGCCCTTGTCGGCCTTGGCCCTGGCGGTGCTGGCCGAGCGGGTCGGGATCCCGGCCGGGGTGTTCAACGTGGTGACCGGGCTGCCGGCCGGCATCGGCGAAGAACTGACCGGCAACCCGACGGTGCGCAAGATTTCCTTCACCGGCTCCACCGCAGTCGGCCGCCTGCTGATGCGCCAGAGCGCCGAACACATCAAGTGCTTGAGCCTGGAACTGGGTGGCAATGCGCCCTTTATCGTGTTCGACGACGCCGACCTGGAACAGGCCGTGACCGGGATCATGCTGAGCAAGTTTCGCAACGCCGGCCAGACCTGCGTGTGCGCCAACCGCATCCTGGTGCAGGATGGCATCTACGAACGCTTCGCCGAGCGCTTGGTGCAAGAGGTGGGCAAGCTCAAGGTGGGCAACGGCCTGGAGGCCGGCGTGACGATCGGCCCGCTGATCAACCTGGCGGCCGTCGGCAAGGTCGCCCGGCATATCGATGACGCCTTGAGCCAGGGTGCACGCCTGCTCTGTGGCGGGGTCCCGGATGGCGCCAGTCAGTTCGTCGAGCCGACGGTCTTGGGCGAGGCCCATGCCGGGATGTTGCTGGCGAATGAGGAAACCTTCGGCCCCGTTGCGCCGTTGATGCGTTTTAGTACCGAGGAAGAGGCGCTGGCCCTGGCGAACGCCACGCCGTATGGCCTGGGTGCGTATTTCTTCACCCAGGACCTGCGCCGTTCATGGCGTTTCGGCGAGGCGCTGGAGTTCGGCATGGTCGGCCTCAATACCGGGATCATTTCCATGGAAGTCGCGCCGTTCGGTGGCATCAAGCAATCGGGCCTGGGTCGCGAAGGCAGCAAGTACGGCCTGGATGAATACCTCGAAGTCAAAGCCTTCCACATCGGCGGGTTGTGATGCGGCTATCGTTTGAACAGACACCAGGGAGCCACGATCAATGAGCAAACCATTCAGAATCGCCGCCATCGCCGGCGATGGTATCGGCAAGGAAGTCCTGCCAGAGGGGCTGCGGGTATTGGAGCAGGCCGCACAGAAATGGCAGCTGGACCTGAGCATCGAAGTGCTCGATTGGGCCCACTGCGATTACTACCTGGAGCACGGGCAGATGATGCCCGACGACTGGTTCGAACAACTCAAGGATTTCGACGCGATCTACTTCGGCGCCGTCGGCTGGCCGGACAAGGTGCCGGACCACATTTCCCTGTGGGGCTCGCTGCTCAGATTCCGTCGCGACTTCGACCAGTACGTGAATATCCGCCCGGTGCGGCTGTTTCCCGGCGTGCCGTGCCCGCTGGCCGGACGCGAGCCGGGGGACATCGACTTCGTGGTGATCCGCGAGAACACCGAGGGCGAATATTCATCCGTCGGCGGCAAGATGTTCGAAGGCACCGAGCACGAGTTCGTGCTCCAGGAGTCGGTGTTCACCCGGCGTGGCGTGGACCGCATCCTCAAGTTCGCCTTCGACCTGGCCCAGACCCGGCCGCGCAAGCGCCTGACGGCAGCGACCAAGTCCAACGGCATCTCCATCAGCATGCCGTACTGGGACGAGCGCACGGCGTTGATGGCCGAGCAGTACCCGCAGGTGACATGGGACAAGCAACACATCGATATCCTCTGCGCCCGTTTCGTGTTGCAGCCGGACCGTTTCGATGTGGTGGTGGCTTCGAACCTGTTCGGCGACATCCTCTCCGACCTCGGCCCGGCCTGCGCCGGCACCATCGGCATCGCACCGTCGGCCAACCTCGATCCACAACGGCGCTTTCCGTCGCTGTTCGAGCCTGTGCACGGTTCGGCACCGGATATTTATGGAAAGAACATCGCCAACCCGATCGCGATGATCTGGTCCGGCGCGCTGATGCTCGATTTCCTCGGCAACGGCGACGAGCGCTACCGGGCGGCCCATGACGGGATTCTCCAGGCCATCGAGCAGGTCATCGCCCAAGGTCCGATCACCCCTGACCTGGGCGGCCAGGGTTCGACCCAGGAGGTCGGCGCGGCGATTGCCGCAGCGCTCTGATCGTTAACCCGCCTGACGAACCTGCGACACCTTTGCCTGCTCACACTGCGGGCTTTTTTAATCATCGCAGCAGGCCCCGCCACAAAACCCTGTGGGAGCCGGGCTTGCTCGCGATAGCGGCCTGTCAGGCGCAATGATGTTGGATGTGCCGCCGTCATCGCGAGCAGGCTCGCTCCCACAGGTTCTTGTGCCGACCACCAGACTGAATACACCTGCGATCTACTGTGGGAGCGGGCTTTCAAGCCAAAGC
>NZ_JALJDX010000184.1 GCF_022952855.1 Pseudomonas sp. RGM2987
GCATATCTGTTAGCTGACAGACCGCATTCGCGAGCAAGCCCGCTCCCACATTGAGAGTGGCGGTGCTCAGGCATCGTTCTCGTGCGTCAATTCCAGCACCCGATCCACCAGCTTGTTGATCCCCGAAGCCGCTTCGCTGATGTTCTTGGCCAGCATGTAGGCCGGGGTCGTGACCAGTTTGCGTGCGGTGTCTTCGACGATGTCGGTGACGGCGCAGTCTTCGTGAGTGCCGCCCATTTTGGTCACTGCGGCTGCCGTGTCAGCATCCGTGCCGACGGTGCAGACCACCCCAGGGCCATAGATTTTCGCCGCCAGGGCCGGGGAGATGCAGATCAGGCCCACCGGTTTGCCGGCCTCGGCGAAGGCTTCGGCCAATGCCAGGACCTCTGGCTGGACCGTGCAGCCGGCGCCTTCAACGGCAAAGTTGGAAAGGTTTTTCGCCGAACCGAAACCGCCCGGCACGATCAGCGCGTCGAAGTCCTCGGCCCGGGCGTCGCGCAGGTCCTTGACGTCACCCCGGGCGATGCGCGCCGATTCCACCAGCACGTTGCGGCTTTCAGGCATTTCTTCGCCGGTCAGATGATTGATCACATGCAATTGGGTGATATTCGGGGCGAAGCACTGGACTTGCGCCCCACGTTGGTCGAGGCGCAGCAAGGTGATCACGCTTTCGTGGATCTCGGCGCCGTCGTACACGCCACAGCCGGAAAGGATCACTGCAATTTTTTTGCTCATGGGTTGTTCTCCAGATTCATGGCGTTAAATGTCCACTAATTTGTCACTCGTTGCCATAGGGATATCCAGCGGCTACACCTAATCTGCGGGTTCCTCCATGCTCGGGTCGCGTCATGAATTTCATTCTGTATGCCGTGCCGTTCTTCTTCGTGCTGATTGCCGTCGAGTTGCTGGCCGATCGCTGGCGTGGGGTGAGCCACTACCGCCTGGCGGACGCGGTCAACAGCCTGAGCACCGGGGTGCTGTCGACCACCACCGGCCTGCTGACCAAGGGCGTGGGGCTGGTGACCTACGCCTTTGCATTGAAGCATCTGGCGGTGCTCCAGCTGCCGGCCGACAAGGCCTGGACCTGGGTGTTTGCCTTTGTGCTCTACGATTTCTGCTACTACTGGCTGCACCGCATGGGCCACGAGCGCAACATTCTCTGGGCGGCCCATTCGGTGCATCACCAGAGCGAGGACTACAACCTGTCCACCGCGCTGCGCCAGACCAGCACCGGGTTTCTGTTGAGCTGGATTTTCTACGTCCCGCTCGCCGTAGCGGGCGTGCCGCTGATGGTGTTCGTCAGCGTCGCGGCATTGAACCTGTTGTATCAATTCTGGGTGCACACCCAGCACATTCCCAAGCTTGGCTGGCTGGAATGGTGCTTCGTCACGCCGTCCAATCATCGTGCCCACCATGCACAGAACCCTCTCTACATGGATCGCAACTACGGCGGGGTGTTCATTATTTGGGACCGTCTGTTCGGCAGCTTCCAGGAGGAAGACGACAACGAGCCGGTGATTTTCGGCGTAACCACACCGCTGGCGAGCTGGAATCCGCTGTGGGCCAACCTGCAGTTCTACGCCCAGCTCTGGGCCGATGCGCGGCGGGCCGGGCGCTGGTGGGACAAGCTGCGGATCTGGTTCATGCCCACCGGCTGGCGGCCGGCGGATGTGGCTGCGAGGTACCCGTTGGACAAACCGGACCTGAGCCGCTTTCGCAAATTCGAAGTCCCGCTGGACGGGCGCCAGCAGTGGTACGTGGCGCTGCAATTCTGCATCTACATCGCCTTGGGCAGCTACCTGATGAACCTGGAGCACAGCCTGCCGGTGGCCGCCCTGATACTGGGTTGGGGCGCGGTGGCGTTCGGCTTGTTCGTGTTGGGCATGGCCCTGGAGAATCGCCCGTGGGCGCCTAGGCTGGAGCTGTTGCGGCTGGCCTCGGGGCTGCTACTGGTGTGGCTGGCGCCGCTGGCCGGGTTGTGGCCGGCCAGCCCATCGCCTGGGTCGGGTTGCTCAGTTACAGCCTGCTCAGTGGCATCGGGCTGTATTGCTGCCGCAACCGGGTTACTCGGTTGGCGTCGTAGGTTCGCCGTTGCGGGCCTGTTCCAGGCGCTCGGCTTCGAGCACCTTCCTGGCCAGCCGCGCATTCTTGATGCGTCGGCGCAGCCACAATCCGAAACCCAGCACCAGCAGGCTGCCGAGCACCCACAGTTCATACTTCTTGATGCTGGGCAGGATGGTTTCGAGCGCGGCGCCAAAGTGGTACGCCGCAGCGGCCAACGCCGTGGCCCAGACTGCCGCGCCGATGCCGTTGAGCAATAGGTAGCGGCCGGGCGGATAGCCGGACAGGCCGATCGCCACCGGCATCACCGTACGCAAGCCGTAGACGAAGCGGAAGCTCAGGACCCAGATGTCCGGGTGCCGGCGAATATGTTCCAGCGCGCGATCGCCCATCAATTGCCAGCGTGGCTTGCGCGCCAGCAGCTTGCGCCCGTGCCGCCGACCGAGGAAATACCATAGCTGGTCGCCTGCGTAGCTGCCGCAGAACGCCACGACCACCACCAGGTTGATGTCCATATAGCCACGGAACGCCAGGAAGCCTGCGAGCACGAGGATGGTTTCGCCTTCGAAGAACGTCCCGATAAAGAGGGCCAAGTAGCCGAAGTCATGTAGAAATTGCTGGAGCATTGTCTGGGTGCTGGCGAAATGAACGCGCAGCCTAACCCTTCGGGCACATTCAGGAAAGTATCGAAATGTGTCTCGACGTGAACATTTCCTACAACCACAATAACTGCGACAGCCCGTCACAGGCGCAACACTTCTGTAATGTGTTCGTCATAATGAGCGCTTATAACTGTCACGCTCGCCCGCCAGCGCGGGCTCAGGAGTCTGCCGTGAGCTTTACCCCCGCCAATCGTCTGTTCCCTGCCACCCGCCTGCGTCGCAATCGTCGTGACGAGTTTTCGCGTCGGCTGGTGCGTGAAAACGTACTGACCACCGATGACCTGATTCTGCCGGTGTTCGTGCTGGAGGGTGAGAACCGTCGCGAAGCGGTGGCGTCGATGCCTGGGGTAGAGCGCCTTACCATCGACCTGCTGCTCGAAGAAGCCGCGAACTGGGTCGAGCTGGGCATCCCGGCCCTGGCGCTGTTCCCGGTGACGCCACCGGCGCTCAAATCCCTGGACGCTGCGCAAGCCTGGAACCCTGAGGGCATTGCCCAGCGCGCGACCCGTGCCCTGCGCGCGCGTTTCCCGGAGCTGGGGGTGATCACCGACGTAGCGCTGGACCCGTTCACCACCCACGGCCAGGACGGCATCATTGATGAAGATGGCTACGTGCAGAACGACATCACCGTCGATGCACTGGTCCGGCAGGCGCTGTCCCACGCCGAGGCCGGTGCCCAAGTGGTGGCGCCGTCGGACATGATGGACGGGCGCATCCAGGCGATCCGCGAAGCCCTCGAAGTGGCCGGTCACGTCAATGTGCGGATCATGGCCTATTCGGCCAAGTACGCCAGCGCCTACTACGGCCCGTTCCGTGACGCGGTCGGCTCGGCCCTGAACCTGGGCAAGGCCAACAAGGCCTCTTATCAGATGGACCCGTCCAACAGCGACGAGGCCTTGCACGAAGTGGCGGCCGACTTGTCAGAAGGCGCAGACATGGTCATGGTCAAGCCGGGCATGCCTTACCTCGACATTCTTTGCCGGGTCAAAGACGAATTCAAAGTGCCGACCCTCGTTTATCAGGTCAGCGGCGAGTACGCCATGCACATGGCGGCCATCCAGAACGGCTGGTTGAGCGAAGGGGTGATCCTCGAATCCTTGACCGCATTTAAACGCGCAGGGGCGGACGGCATCCTGACCTACTTCGCCGTGCGCGCCGCCCAATTGTTACGAGAGCAGAAATAGCCTCCCAGGAACTTGCGATGAATACCGAAGGACTCTCTGAAGTTGCCGTAAAAGACGCTCAACCCGTGGTCGAGCAGATCGCCGAAACGCCGCCGGAAATGGAGCCCGCTCCCCCGGCGGTCACCGAGCCCGCCCCGGCCCCGGCGATTGCGATTCCCAACCTGGATGACAGCAGCCTGTACATCCACCGCGAGCTGTCGCAACTGCAGTTCAACATCCGCGTGCTGGAGCAGGCGCTGGATGAGTCCTATCCGTTGCTGGAGCGGCTGAAGTTCCTGCTGATCTTTTCCAGCAACCTGGATGAGTTCTTCGAAATCCGCGTCGCCGGCCTGAAAAAGCAGATCACGTTCGCCCGTGAGCAGGCCGGTGCCGACGGCTTGCAGCCACACCAGGCCCTGGCGCGCATCAGCGAGCTGGTCCACGGCCATGTGGATCGCCAATACGCGATCCTCAACGATATCCTGTTGCCGGAGCTGGAAAAACATCAGGTCCGCTTCATCCGTCGTCGTAACTGGAACACCAAGATCAAGACCTGGGTGCGCCGTTACTTCCGCGATGAAATCGCACCGATCATCACCCCGATCGGCCTCGACCCGACGCACCCGTTCCCGCTGCTGGTGAACAAGAGCCTGAACTTCATCGTCGAACTGGAAGGCATCGACGCCTTCGGTCGCGATTCCGGCCTGGCGATCATTCCCGCGCCGCGCCTGCTGCCACGCATCATCCGGGTGCCGGAAGACGTCGGCGGCCCTGGCGACAATTATGTGTTCCTGTCGTCGATGATCCACGCCCACGCCGATGACCTGTTCCAGGGCATGAAGGTAAAGGGGTGCTACCAGTTCCGCCTGACCCGTAACGCCGACCTGTCGGTGGACACCGAGGACGTCGAAGACCTGGCCCGCGCCCTGCGCGGCGAGTTGTTCTCCCGCCGCTACGGCGACGCGGTGCGCCTGGAAGTGGCGGACACCTGCCCCAAACACCTGTCCGATTACCTGCTCAAGCAGTTCAACCTGCATGAGACCGAGCTGTATCAAGTCAACGGCCCGGTCAACCTGACGCGACTGTTCAGCATCACCGGCCTGGACAGCCATCCGGAGCTGCAATACGCGCCGTTCACGCCACAGATCCCGAAGCTGCTGCAAAACAGCGAGAACATTTTCAGCGTGATCAGCAAGCAGGATATCTTGCTGCTGCACCCGTTCGAGTCGTTCACGCCGGTGGTCGATTTGTTGCGCCAGGCCGCCAAGGACCCGCACGTCCTGGCGGTGCGCCAGACTCTGTACCGCAGTGGCGCCAACTCGGAAATCGTCGACGCCCTGGTGGACGCGGCGCGCAACGGCAAGGAAGTCACGGCGGTGATCGAATTGCGTGCGCGCTTCGACGAAGAGTCCAACCTGCAACTGGCCAGCCGCCTGCAAGCGGCCGGTGCGGTGGTGATCTACGGCGTGGTCGGCTTCAAGACTCACGCCAAGATGATGCTCATCCTGCGGCGCGAGGCCGGCGAGATCGTCCGTTACGCGCACTTGGGCACTGGTAACTACCACGCGGCCAACGCTCGTTTATACACCGACTACAGCCTGCTGACCTCCGACGATGCCTTGTGCGAAGACGTCGGTAAGTTGTTCAGCCAGTTGATCGGCATGGGCAAGACCCTGCGCATGAAAAAACTGCTGCATGCGCCGTTCACCCTGAAGAAGGGCATGCTCGACATGATCACCCGGGAGACGCAGTTCGCCCTGGATGGCAAGCCGGCCCACATCATCGCCAAGTTCAACTCGCTGACCGATCCGAAGATCATCCGTGCGTTGTACAAGGCCAGCCAGTCGGGCGTGCGCATCGACCTGGTGGTGCGCGGCATGTGCTGCTTGCGACCGGGCATCCCGGGGGTCTCCCATAACATCCACGTGCGCTCGATCATCGGCCGCTTCCTGGAACACACGCGGGTGTTCTACTTCCTCAACGGCGGCGAGGAGCAGATGTTCCTCTCCAGTGCCGACTGGATGGAGCGCAACCTCGACAAGCGCGTCGAGACCTGCTTCCCGGTGGAAGGCAAGAAGCTGATCCTGCGGGTCAAGAAGGAGCTGGAAAGCTACCTCACCGACAACACCCACAGCTGGAGCCTGCAATCGGACGGTCGCTACATCCGCAACACGCCGACCGGCAACCAGAACCCGCGCAGCGCCCAGGCGACCTTGCTGGAGCGCCTGAGCAGCCCGGTGTTGCCGGTTCGCTAAACGGTAGTAGGCAGGTTGGCTTTTGTGGCGAGGGAGCTTGCTCCCGTTGGAGGGCGAAGCCCTCCCAAGATCTGGGGCTGCTTCGCAGCCCAGCGGGAGCAAGCTCCCTCGCCACAATGGGGCTCTGAGCTGCGGGATCAGTGAATGTTCAGCACAATCCCGACCCGGGTCAGCCAGTCCGCTTCCTGGGCGAAGTCGGCCTGGGTCAGTTGGTTCTCTTCCAGCCAGTTCGCGGGGAACACCACGTCCAGTTGATCGCCATCGGCGCGCAGGGCTACCTGGGGCATTTCCTGGGTGCCGCGGATGTGGTGGAACAGGATCGCGAAGCGCAGCAGCACGCACAGGCGAATCAGCTTGATGCCGTCCTCGCCGAACTCGGCAAATTTATCCTTGGGAATATTGCGTCGGTGCCCACGCACCAGCAGCGCGAGCATTTGCTGGTCTTCCCGGGAGAAGCCTGCCAGGTCCGAGTGCTCGATCAGGTAGGCGCCGTGCTTGTGGTAGTGATAGTGGGCGATGTCTAGGCCCACCTCATGCACCTTGGCGGCCCAGCCGAGCAGTTCGCGCCAGACGCCGTCGTTCAGCTCCCAATCGTCGGCCACCTGGTCGAAGGCGTGCAGCGCCTTGCGCTCGACCCGGGCGGCCTGTTCCTGATCGACGTGATAACGCTCCATGAGCGAGCCCAGGGTGCGTTCACGGACGTCTTCGTGATGATGGCGACCCAGCAGGTCATAGAGCACGCCTTCACGCAGGGCGCCCTCACAGTGGTCCATGCGTTGCAACTCAAGGGCGTCGAAAATCGCTTCGAGGATCGCCAGGCCGGCCGGAAAAATCGCCCGGCGATCAGGCTTGATGCCTTCGAAATCGATCTTGTCCGATTCGCCCAACTTGAAGACCTTGCGCTTGAGCCAGGCCAGGCCCTCGGCGTTGACTTCGCCGGAACCATGGCCGCCGGCCTTCAACGCCAGGCCGATGGCGCGAATGGTCCCCGAGGAGCCGATGGCTTCGTCCCAGGTCAGGCGGTGCAGGGCGTGTTCGATGCTCATGATTTCCAGGCGCGCCGCCGTGTAGGCTTGGGCGTAGCGGGCTGGGGTGATCTTGCCATCGCGGAAATAACGCTGGGTGTAGCTGACGCAGCCCATCTGCAGGCTTTCGCGCAGCAGCGGTTCGAAGCGTTGGCCGATGATGAACTCGGTACTGCCACCGCCGATGTCCGCCACCAGGCGCTTGCCGGGCGTGTCGGCCAGGGTGTGGGAAACACCGAGGTAGATCAGGCGTGCTTCCTCACGGCCGGAGATGACTTCCACCGGATGGCCGAGAATCTCTTCGGCGCGGCGGATGAACTCGCCACGGTTGCGCGCCTCGCGCAGGGCGTTGGTGCCGACGATCCGCACCGCGCCCAGGGGCATGCCGTTGATCAGTTGGGCAAACCGCTTGAGGCAATCGAGGCCGCGCTGGATCGATTCTTCGCTCAGCTTGCGTTCTTCGTCGATGCCGGCGGCCAGCTGGACCTTCTCGCCGAGCCGCTCAAGAATGCGGATTTCCCCGTTCTGGGCCTTGGCGACGACCATGTGGAAGCTGTTGGAGCCCAGGTCTATGGCAGCGATCAGGGACAGATTCTTGGCTTGGGATGGCGGCATGGTCAAAAAGTCTCGGTCGATAACCTCGCCATCCTGCCACGATCGACCGCTTACGCCAACGCACCTGAGACAAACCCTTGAGCCAGAGCAGTCCCAGTGGCGAGGGAGCTTGCTCCCGCTCGGCTGCGAAGCAGTCGTGAAACCGGCCAACCGGGTTTTCCTGATGGGCCGGGTCGAATGGTCATGGGGCTGCTTCGCAGCCCAGCGGGAGCAAGCTCCCTCGCCACAAGTCAGGCAGCAGGCTCGACCATCCCGATAAAGTTCGCCAGCTCTGCCGTTTGCGGAGCAGCGAACAACACCTTGGGATCGCCCACCTCATGCACCTTGCCCTGGTGCATGAACACCAGTTTGTCGCCGACCTCCCGGGCGAAGCGCATTTCGTGGGTGACCATGATCAGCGTCATGCCTTCCTTCGCCAGTTGCCGCACCACGCTGAGCACTTCATTGACCAGTTCCGGGTCCAGGGCCGAGGTGATCTCATCGCACAGCAGTACCTTCGGCGACATTGCCAGGGCGCGGGCAATCGCCACCCGTTGCTGTTGGCCGCCGGACAAACGGTCCGGGAAGGCATCGAATTTTTCACCGAGCCCGACCCGTTCCAGCATCTGCCGCGCCAGCTCGACGGCCTTGGCCTTGGATACTTTCTGTACGACCTGCGGCGCGAGCATCACGTTTTCGCCGACGGTCAGGTGCGGGAACAGGTTGAACTGTTGGAACACCATCCCGACTTTCTGTCGCAGGCTGCGCAGATCGGCACGGGCCGCGTCGAGGTATTCGCCATCGACTTCAATCACGCCGTCGTTGATCGACTCCAGGCCATTGAGGGTGCGCAGCAAGGTGGATTTTCCCGAGCCGCTGCGGCCGATGATCGCCACCACCTGGCCTTCCTCGATGCTCAGGTCGATGCCTTTGAGCACGTGGTGGTCGCCATAGTATTTATGCAGGGCGGAAATTCTAAGCAGAGGCATGCAGTCTCCTTTCCAGGTAGCGCGCACTGAGGGACAAGGGGTAGCAGAGCAGGAAATAACCGAGGGCCACCAGGCCATAGACCATGAACGGCTCGAACGTGGCGTTGGCGAGCATGCCGCCGGTCTTGGTCAGTTCGGTAAAGCCGATGATCGAAGTGACCGCCGTGCCCTTGACCACTTGCACGGAAAAGCCCACGGTCGGCGCCACGGCGATGCGCAGGGCCTGAGGCAGGATCACATAGCGCAATTGCTCCAGCGGATTGAGGGCCAGGCTTGAGGAGGCTTCCCACTGACCGTTGGGAATCGCC
Source organism: Pseudomonas sp. RGM2987 (assembly GCF_022952855.1). GTDB lineage: Bacteria > Pseudomonadota > Gammaproteobacteria > Pseudomonadales > Pseudomonadaceae > Aquipseudomonas. The sequence goes on from NZ_JALJDX010000184.1 coordinate 9,058, forward strand.
TCGACGCAACCGCGCCAGATCTCTGCCAGATAGGCGCTGGTAAAGAGCGTCAAGGCAATCGCTGCGGCCATCCACGGTGAAATTTCCACCCCGGCCAGGGCCACGCCGAAGAATACCAGGAACAGCTGCATTAACAGCGGCGTGCCCTGGAACAGCTCGATGTAGGTGCGGGCGAGATTGCGCGACACAGCGTTTTTTGAGATGCGCAGTACCATCACCAGCAAGCCGATCACGCCGCCGCCGACAAACGCCACCAACGACAGCGCCAGGGTCCATTGCAGGCCGGTGAGCAGATTGCGTATCACGTCCCACAGCGTGAATTCGCTCATTGGCCGCTCCTGGAAATGTAGCGCTGTCCCAGCCAGTTCAGGAACTGGCGGATCAACAGCGCCATGCAGAGGTAGATCAGCGTGGTCAGTGCATAGGTTTCAAAGGCGCGGAAGTTGCGCGACTGAATGAAGTTGGCGGCGAAGCTCAGCTCTTCGGTGGCAATCTGCGAGCAGACCGCCGAGCCCAGCATCACGATGATGATCTGGCTGCTCAGGGCCGGCCAGACCTTGCCCAGCGCCGGCAGCAGCACCACGTGGCGAAAGGCCTCGAAGCGGCTCATCGCCAGGGCCGCGGCGGCCTCCAGTTGCCCGCGTGGGATGGCCTGGATGCCGGCACGGATGATCTCGGTGGAGTAGGCGCCGAGATTGATCACCATCGCCAGCACTGCCGCCTGCCATTCCGAAATCTGCAAGCCCAGGGACGGCAAGCCGAAGAAGATGAAGAACAACTGCACCAGGAACGGCGTATTGCGGATCAGCTCCACGTACACACCGAATATCGCCGCGAACGGACGAATGTTCCACGCTCGCACCACGGCCCCGACGATGCCCAGGCTGACGCCGAGCAACGCACCGATGGCCGTCAGCTCCAGGGTGAACAACGCGCCGCGCAACAACAGCTCGGTGTTCTGCACCACCGGTAGAAAGTCGAACTGATAAGCCATGCTCAATCTCTCAGGCGTCGGTCAGAGGTCGGCCGGCAGGGGTTGTTTGAGCCAGGTCAGGGCATTTTTTTCCAGGCTGCCGTCGGTCTTGGCGGTGGCGAGGATCTGGTTGACCTTGTCCAGCAACGCCGGCTCGTTCTTGTTCACGCCGACGTAGACCGGCGAATCCTTGAGCTTGATCTTCAAGGCCGGGACGCGCTTGGGGCTGCGCTCGCTGATGGCGACCATCACCACGTTGCCGCTGGCGATCAGGTCCACCTGGCCGGCCAGGTAGGCGGCGATGGTCGAGTTGTTGTCTTCGAAGCGCTTGATGGTGGCGCCTTCGGGGGCGACCTTGGTCAGTTCGATGTCTTCGATGGCGCCCCGGGTGACGCTGATGGTCTTGCCCTTGAGGTCATCCAGGCCGTTGATCGCGGCGTCGGGCGGACCGAACACGGCCAGGTAGAACGGCGCATAGGCACTGGAAAAATCGATGACTTTCTCACGCTCCGGGTTCTTGCCCAGGCTGGAGATCACCAGGTCGACCTTCCCGGTGGTCAGGAACGGAATGCGGTTGGTGCTGTTGACCGGTGTCAGTTCAAGCTTGACCTTGAGCTGGTCGGCCAGCAATTTCGCGGTGTCGATGTCCAGGCCGCGAGGCTTCATGTCCGGGCCCACCGATCCGAATGGAGGGAAGTCCTGGGGGACCGCGACCTTGAGGGTGCCGCGCTTGACTACGTCGTCCAGGCCATCGGCGTGGGCGGGCAGCTGACAAAGCATCAGGCTGGCGAACAGAGCAGTGAGCAGGGCGCTGCAACGCTGAATCATGGCGGGTCTCCGCAATCGGTGAGGTGATTTCTGCATTCGGACAGAGCACAGGCCATGCCAAAGCGCTTTTTCATCCGTCAAAGCCACGGCTTTGCTGGTGCCATGAGGTCTTACTGGTCTGAACAGTTGTGCGGCGTTTCGCACCTTTATCGGGCGCCGGTAATGGTCGTCGAACCCCGCTGGGGCACGACTTGCCCGGCGCGGCGAATAGCTTTAAAACTGGTCGCTCATTGCCTTGGTCTGTCTCGAAAATCATGTACTCCATCGCTCGCGCCGTTCCTGAAGTGGCCCTGCAAGCCATCCGCAAACTGATCGCCGATGAAGGCTTCGGCCCGGGAGATGCGTTGCCTTCGCAACGGGACCTGGCGCTGCGATTGGGCGTAAGCCGGGCGTCGCTGCGCGAGGCGTTGTCCTCGTTGAGTGCGCTGGGACTGATCAGCGTGCAGCCGGGCAAGGGAGTGTTCGTGCAGTCGCCGGCAGAGCTGGTGCGCAGCGAGTCGACGCCGGGCTGGCCGTTCGCGGCCCAGGCCTCGCCGGTGGACATCTTCCAGTTGCGCTACGCCCTGGAGGGGTTCGCGGCGGGGCTGGCGGCACTGACCCTGAGCACCGATGAACTGGACGCTCTGGAAGATAACGTCGAAGCCATGCGCCGGGAATTGAAGGTCGGGGATTTCGACGCAGCGGCGCGCCTGGATTTCGACTTTCATCGGCGAATTCTGGTTGCTGGCGGGAACCAGGCGATGCTGAGCATCCTCACCGCCACTGCCGACCTCTTCCTGGAGAGCCAGAAGCTACCGTTCATCAGGGCGGAACGAGCCATGGAAACCTGGCAGGAACACCGCAAGATCCTTCGCGCCCTGGCCCGTCGCGCTTCGGGCGCCGCGCAGAAAGCCATGCAGGAACATGTGCGTAATGCTGCCTTGCGTACCGGAATTTCCTTCGTTGCGCCTTCTGCCTCGTGAACTGAGCTATACCCAAATGCAACGTGCGCCATAGCGAGACTCAATCAACTGCGGCTTCCTGAACCCGGGAAGGGCGGCTATGATGGGCCACGTTTTTTTGCTGACAACCCCGGAGATTTCCATGAGCAGCGATCTGATCAAACACGTTAGCGACGCTAGCTTCGAGGCTGACGTACTCAAGGCCGAAGGCGCTGTACTGGTGGACTATTGGGCTGAGTGGTGCGGTCCGTGCAAAATGATCGCCCCGGTCCTGGACGAGATTGCCGAGACCTATAAAGGCAAGCTGACCGTTGCCAAGCTGAACATCGACGAAAACCAGGAGACTCCGGCCAAGCACGGCGTGCGTGGTATTCCGACCCTGATGCTGTTCAAGAACGGCAACGTCGAGGCCACCAAGGTCGGTGCGCTGTCGAAGTCGCAGCTGGCGGCTTTCCTCGACGCCAACATCTAAGCGCCGAATGCCAATGGAAAGGCCCCGCGAATCGCGGGGCTTTTTCGTTATCCGGGGCTAGACGCTCGCAAACCCAGGTGTTACATTCGGCCCCGCACCGGTTTCTCCAGTGCCCCCTGCAAGCCGTCGCCGACGCACTCCTTTCGAACAAGTACGCGATCCTGTCGCCTTCGCCGCGGCGCGGCCTCATTAAGCCAAAAGCTTAATTTCCCCCCTCCATAAATGATTACGTCATTCCTATATGAATCTGACTGAACTCAAGCAAAAGCCGATTACCGAACTGCTCGAATTGGCCGAACAGATGGGCATAGAAAATATGGCCCGTTCGCGCAAGCAGGACGTGATTTTCTCCCTGCTCAAGAAGCACGCGAAAAGCGGCGAGGAAATCTCCGGTGATGGCGTGCTGGAGATTCTCCAGGACGGCTTCGGCTTCCTCCGCTCCGCAGACGCTTCCTATCTCGCCGGCCCAGACGATATCTACGTCTCGCCGAGCCAGATCCGTCGTTTCAACTTGCGCACCGGTGACACCATCGTTGGCAAGATCCGCCCTCCCAAGGAAGGCGAGCGTTATTTCGCGCTGCTCAAGGTCGACACGATCAACTTCGACCGTCCGGAAAACGCGAAGAACAAGATTCTCTTCGAGAACCTGACCCCGCTGTTCCCGACCGTGCGCATGAAGATGGAAGCCGGCAACGGTTCCACCGAAGACCTCACCGGTCGTGTGATCGACCTGTGCGCACCCATCGGCAAAGGCCAGCGCGGCCTGATCGTGGCGCCGCCGAAAGCGGGCAAGACGATCATGTTGCAGAACATCGCGGCCAACATCGCCCGTAACAATCCTGAAGTTCATCTGATCGTGCTGCTGATCGACGAGCGTCCGGAAGAAGTGACCGAGATGCAGCGCACCGTGCGCGGCGAAGTGGTCGCCTCGACGTTCGACGAGCCGCCGACCCGCCACGTGCAGGTTGCCGAGATGGTGATCGAGAAGGCCAAGCGCCTGGTCGAGCACAAGAGAGACGTAGTGATCCTGCTGGACTCCATCACCCGTCTGGCCCGGGCCTACAACACCGTGATCCCGAGCTCCGGCAAGGTGCTGACCGGTGGTGTCGACGCCCACGCGCTGGAAAAGCCCAAGCGTTTCTTCGGCGCCGCGCGCAACATCGAAGAAGGCGGCTCGCTGACCATCATCGCCACCGCGCTGGTTGAAACCGGCTCGAAGATGGACGAAGTGATCTACGAGGAATTCAAGGGCACCGGCAACATGGAACTGCCTCTGGATCGTCGCATCGCCGAGAAGCGTGTATTCCCGGCGATCAACATCAACCGTTCCGGCACGCGCCGCGAAGAGTTGCTGACCGCCGACGACGAGTTGCAGCGCATGTGGATCCTGCGCAAGCTGCTGCATCCGATGGATGAAGTCGCTGCCATCGAGTTCCTGGTCGACAAGCTGAAAACGACCAAGACCAACGATGAGTTCTTCCTGTCGATGAAGCGCAAGTAATACGAAGTCCGCTTCAACAAAGAGCGCCCTGAACAGGGGCGCTCTTTTTTTTCGCAGCATTTGTATCAAAGTGACAACTTTCGCAGGCTGCAGGTGTCCGTGCTCAATCATGGGTATCTAAATTGACAAGGAGCGTTATGCACACGTTCGGCAATCGCCGTGATATCGACGGCTTGAGAGCGCTGGCCGTTATTCCGGTGGTGTTGTTTCACTTTGGCTTCAGCTCGTTCAGCGGCGGCTTCGTCGGGGTCGATGTCTTCTTTGTCATCTCCGGATTCCTGATCACCAGCATCCTGTTTCGCGAGATCGGCGCGCAACGCTTCAGCTTCGTTGATTTCTGGGCGCGCCGGGCGCGACGCATCATTCCGGCCCTGAGCGTGATGATGTTGGCGACGTTGATCCTCGGCTGGTTGTTGCTGACGGCCAAGGACTTCTCGGAGCTGGGCAGGACCGTTCGCTATCAGTCGCTGTTTATCTCCAACATCCTGTTCATGCGCGAGGATGGCTATTTCGAGCCTGCGTCGGACCTCAAGCCGTTGCTTCACACCTGGTCCCTGGCTGTGGAAGAGCAGTACTACATTTTCTTCCCGCTGCTGATGGCGTTATTGATGCGCCATCTTCGCCATTGGCGCTGGATGCTGTTGGCCGTGCTGCTGGTTTCCTTCGGGTTGAACATTGTTTTTATCGAGCGCAAGCCCGACGTCGCCTTCTTCTCCTTGCCAACCCGTGCCTGGGAACTGTTGTGCGGGGCGATGCTTGCGGTCTTGCCAGCGCCAAGGCAAGCAGTGAAGCCGTGGCTCTATCAGGGTGTCGGCGTAGCGGGGTTGGCCGGTGTCCTGATCGCGATTTTCAGCTTCGACAAGACCACGACGTTCCCTGGGTGGGCCGCTTTGCTGCCCGTGCTCGGGGCCACCGCGCTCATCTGGTCGGGTGCCCAGGGCCCGACCTGGGTCGCCCGGGCGCTGAGTACCAGGGCGATGGTCTGGGTCGGTTTGCTTTCCTATTCCCTGTACTTGTGGCACTGGCCGGTATTCGTCTATGCCAACGCCATTTCCATCGACGGTATCCAGCACGCAGAAGCCGCGGGCTGGATACTGTTGGCGCTGGGCCTGGCCTGGTTGAGCTGGCGCTTCGTCGAACTGCCGTTTCGGGACAAGCGCCTGCTGGCCGGGCGCAAGCCGGTGTTGCTGGGTGGCTTGCTGGCCATGGCGGTCCTGGCGGTGACGGGGTCGGTGGTGCGGTCGAGCGATGGTTTTCCCCAGCGTCTGAGCGGGAAGGCGCTGGAGTATGCCCAGGCGCGGGATTGGCGGGCCGGGCAGATGAAATGCATGCTGGTGACCTCCGACAAGGTCCAGGACAGAGCGTGCCTACTTGGCGCACACAAAGACGCTGCGGCGACCCAGTTGTTCTGGGGCGACAGTCACGCGGCGGCCCTGCTGCCGGCGATCGAAGACAACGCGACACGAGAAGGCCGGCCGGTATGGCTTTACAGCATGAGCGCCTGCCCGCCGATCCTCAGCGATGACCCGCGCCAGCGCTGCCGGGACTTTAATGAACACACCATGGAGCAGGTTCGCCGCTTGCAGATCAAGGATGTGGTGCTGGCGTCGAACTGGAGCCTGTACGTCTACGGTCGTGAGGACGGCGATCGGAAGGTGTTGCTCAATGCCCATGACAGCACCGCCGAGGCCGAAGCGCGGATGGCCGCGGCACTCCAGGCACGGGTCAAGGCGATAAGGGAGGCGGGCGCGCAAGTCTGGTTGTTCAAGGAAGTGCCACTGCAACGCAAAGGTGTGATCAGCAGGCTGACAAGCCTGGCGCGGGTCGGGCGCTCGGCCGAAGGCTTGGGGCGTCCGCTCCAGGAGCACCTGGCACGCCAGCACTTTCTCAGCACTTTGTTCGACGCTATGAGCGCTGCCGACCCCGGCGTGCACGTCATCGATCCAACACCCCTGATGTGTGCCAGTGGGGTTTGCAGTGTGGAGCTTAATGGCCATACGCAATACAAGGACGAGGATCATCTCTCTGACGCAGGCAGTGCACGGCTGAGTCCGCTGTTCGCTCCGGTACTGTTGGGTACAACCGACAATTGATGACGGCCGTGCACGCACGGGCTGCTGTTCGGACGCCGGAGCAGGTAGGATGTACGCCTATTTTCGGGGTGGCATCTCAATGAAATTCAAGGATCTTCGGGATTTCGTGCAGCAGCTTGAGCAGCGCGGCGAGTTGAAACGCATCCAGGTTCCTGTCTCTCCAGTGCTGGAAATGACGGAAGTCTGCGACCGCACGCTTCGGGCCAAAGGCCCGGCGCTGTTGTTCGAAAACCCTACGGGCTACGACATTCCGGTGCTGGGCAACCTGTTCGGTACGCCGCAGCGCGTGGCCCTGGGCATGGGCGCCGATTCGGTCAGCGAGCTGCGCGAGATCGGCAAGCTGCTGGCGTTCCTCAAGGAGCCCGAGCCGCCCAAAGGCCTGAAGGACGCCTGGTCCAAGCTGCCGATTTTCCGCAAGATCATTTCCATGGCGCCGAAAGTCGTCAAGGATGCGATCTGCCAGGAAGTGGTGATCGAGGGCGACGATGTCGACCTGGCGATGCTCCCGGTGCAGACCTGCTGGCCGGGCGACGTCGGGCCGTTGATCACCTGGGGCCTGACTGTCACTAAAGGCCCGAACAAGGATCGCCAGAACCTGGGGATCTATCGCCAGCAAGTGATTGGCCGCAACAAGGTCATCATGCGCTGGCTGAGCCATCGGGGCGGCGCGCTGGATTATCGCGAATGGTGCGAAAAGCACCCCGGCCAGCCATTCCCGGTCTCGGTGGCCTTGGGCGCGGACCCGGCGACCATCCTCGGCGCTGTCACGCCGGTGCCCGACAGCCTCTCCGAATACGCCTTTGCCGGGCTGTTGCGCGGCAACCGCACCGAGCTGGTGAAGTGCCGCGGCAACGACCTGCAGGTGCCGGCCACCGCCGAAATCATCCTCGAAGGTGTGATTCATCCCGGTGAAATGGCCGATGAAGGTCCGTATGGCGACCACACCGGTTATTACAACGAGGTCGACAGCTTCCCTGTGTTCACCGTGGAGCGCATCACCCATCGGATCAAGCCGATCTACCACAGCACCTACACCGGCCGTCCACCGGACGAGCCGGCCATCCTCGGCGTGGCTTTGAACGAAGTGTTCGTGCCGATCCTGCAAAAGCAGTTTCCGGAAATCACCGACTTTTACCTGCCGCCCGAAGGTTGTTCGTACCGGATGGCCGTGGTGACCATGAAGAAGTCGTATCCGGGGCACGCCAAGCGGGTGATGCTGGGGGTCTGGTCGTTTTTGCGACAGTTCATGTACACCAAGTTCGTTATTGTCACTGACGACGATATCAACGCACGGGACTGGAACGACGTGATCTGGGCCATTACCACGCGCATGGACCCCAAGCGCGACACGGTGATGATCGAGAACACGCCGATCGACTACCTCGACTTCGCCTCGCCGGTGTCTGGCCTCGGCTCGAAGATGGGCCTCGATGCCACGCACAAATGGCCCGGTGAAACCACCCGTGAATGGGGCCGGGTTATCGTTAAGGATGAAGCCGTTACCCAACGGATCGATGCCATCTGGAATCAGTTAGGAATAGATTGATGCGTGTAACCTTGCAGCCTTCCGGGGCGGTGCTGGAGATACAGCCCGCCGAGCGGATTCTCGATGGCGCCCGGCGCCTGGGCTATGAGTGCCCGCAAAGCTGCCGCAACGGCAACTGCCACGTGTGTGGGGCGTTGCTGGTGGAAGGGCGTGTGGAGCAGGCTGGCGAGGTGCGCGATCACGGTGAGATTTTCACCTGCATCGCCGAACCCCTGGAGGACTGCGTGGTGCTGTGGGATGGTGTGCTGGCGCCAGGCGAGTTGCCGGTACGCAAGCTGGCGTGCCAGGTGATCGAGTGCGCCGACATGGGCGGCGATGTCTGGCGGGTGCGCCTGCGTGCGCCGGCGGGCAAGCCGCCGCGCTATCACGCGGGGCAGTACCTGATGATCGAGCGGGAGAACGGCGAGAAATCGGCATTCTCCCTGGCCTCGGCGCCGCATTCCGGGCGCGACCTCGAGTTGCACGTCCTGGCGCGCGAAAGCAGTGCACAAACGCTGCTGGAGCAGCTGCGGCGCAACCCCACTGTGCGTGTCGAAATGCCATTTGGCGACACGCACTTGTCCGAGCTGCCCGAGGAGCCGCTGGTGCTGATCGCTGCCGGAACCGGGATGGCGCAGATGCACAGCCTGATCGAGCATTGTCGGGCCCAGGGCTTCAAGCACCCGGTGCACCTGTACTGGGGGGTGCGGCGGCCGGAAGATTTCTATGAACTCGAGCATTGGGACGAATGGCGCAAGCTGCCGAACCTGTACCTGCATAAAGTCGTCAGCGATTTGTGCGGTTGGGAAGGTCGCTGCGGAATGCTCCACGAAGCGGTATGCGAGGACATCAGCGACCTTTCGAGCGTGCATGTCTACGCCAGCGGTTCGCCTGCGATGATCTACGGCACCCTCGATGCGCTGGTAGAAGCCGGGATGGACGCCCATCAGATGCGCGCCGACGTGTTTGCCTACGCTCCGCGGGCATGACCAACGAAGCCCAGGGCCACGCCGTTTGTGGCGAGGGAGCTTGCTCCCGCTCGGTTGCGAAGCAACCGTCGTCATTAGAGCTGCTGCGCAGCCCGGCGGGAGCAAGCTCCCTCGCCACGGTTGTTTATAACCCTCTATATTTCGTATCGGTATTTAGGCTCTCGGATGAATACCGATAACGTATATAGGCGCGCCATGGCATCTAACTTGCCTTGTTCCTGCCAAACGTCAGCAGCCTGACGCGCCAAGCCACTGAACCGCGAGCCAAACGCTACCGGCCATGACCGCTATCGAATCCGCCATTACCTGTCCCCTCTATCCTCCACGCCTAGACATGGGGCCACGGCTGACCCGTGAGCAATTGCTCGCCTCGATGCAATCGACCATGAGCCTGCACCAGGGCGGGCCGGTCTGGCTGTTCGCGTATGGTTCATTGATCTGGCGGCCCGAATGCACGGCGGTGGAACGGGTGCGCGGTCGGGTCCATGGGTATCATCGCGGTTTGTACCTGTGGTCCCATGAACATCGCGGCACTCCGGAAATGCCGGGGCTGGTGTTCGGGCTGGATCGCGGCGGTTCGTGCAGTGGGTTTGCCTACCGCTTGCCGGAGGAAAACCTCGAGGATTCGCTGTTTGCCTTGTGGCAGCGCGAGATGCCGGTCCCGTCCTATCGTCCTCACTGGCTCAGTTGCCGTCTCGAGGATGGCAGCCGGGTGCAGGCCTTGGGATTTGTACTGGAACGACACCTGCCCAGCTATGCCGGCAACCTGCCGGACCATGTGCTGAGCCAGGTGTTCGAAAGCGCTTGCGGGCGGTTCGGCACCACTCGCGATTATGTCGAGCAGACCATCCACGCCCTGCGCAGCCACGCCATGCCAGACCGGAATCTGGAGGCGCGGCTCAAGCGCTGCAAGTCAGCGCTGGATCAGGCCACCGCTTCGCGGCTCTGACTGGCAACTTGCTTGTGCCACAGGGTTGGCGCGAGGAAGGCCATTGCCAGCAGGCAAGCACCGACCAGCAGGACAAAGCCACCGTCCCAGCCAAAGTGGTCGACGGTGTAGCCCATGGCGGCACTGGCCGCGACCGAGCCACCCAGGTAACCAAACAGACCGGTGAAGCCTGCGGCGGTGCCGGCGGCTTTCTTCGGTGCCAGTTCCAGGGCTTGCAGACCAATCAGCATGACCGGGCCGTAGATCAGGAACCCGATGGAGACCAGGGCGATCATGTCCACGGTGGGGTTGCCGGCCGGGTTCAGCCAGTACACCAGCGTCGCCACGGTCACCAGGGCCATGAACACCATGCCGGTCAGGCCACGGTTGCCGCGGAAGATCTTGTCCGACATCCAGCCGCACAACAGCGTGCCGGGAATGCCTGCCCACTCGTAGAAAAAATAAGCCCAGGAGCTCTTGTCCACGGTGAAGCCCTTGGCTTCCTTGAGGTAGGTGGGCGCCCAGTCCAACACGCCGTAGCGCAGCAGGTAGACGAACACGTTCGCCATGGCGATGTACCAGAGCATTTTGTTGCGCAGCACGTACTTGACGAAGATTTCCTTGGCGCTGAATTCGTTCTCGTGGCTGGCGTCGTAACCTTCAGGGTAGTCGTTCTTGTACTTCTCGATCGGCGGCAGGCCTACCGATTGCGGCGTGTCGCGCATGGTCACGAAGGCAAACACTGCAACAGCGAGCGCTACGGCAGCGGGTACATAAAATGCCGCGTGCCAGTCATTAAACCAACCCATTCCCAGCAGGAACAGCGGGCCGATCAGGCCGCCACCGACGTTATGCGCCACGTTCCATACCGACACCACGCCGCCGCGTTCCTTCTGCGACCACCAGTGCACCATGGTCCGGCCACTGGGCGGCCAACCCATGCCCTGGGCCCAGCCGTTGATGAACAGCAGGATGAACATCATCGTGACGCTGGACGTCGCCCAGGGCGCGAATCCGAAAATGAACATGACGCCTGCCGACACCAGCAGGCCGAATGGCAGGAAGTAGCGCGGGTTGGAGCGGTCGGACACCAGCCCCATCAAGAACTTCGACAGCCCGTAGGCGATGGCGATGGCTGACATCGCCAAGCCCAACTCGCCACGGCTGTAACCCTCGTCGATCAGGTACGGCATCGCCAGTGAAAAGTTCTTGCGCAGCAGGTAATACCCGGCATAGCCGATGAAAATCCCGGCAAAGATCTGCCAGCGCAGGCGGCGGTATGTGCTGTCTATTTTTTCTTCAGGCAGTGACGCCTGATGTGCGGCAGGGCGAAAGAAGGCAAACATTCAAGGAGCTCCAGATTCTTGTTATGACTGCGGATGCGAATGTTACAGTTTCGTTACCGAAAATAGCATTGCTTCTCATCGCTTAAACAGCGGAATTTTTACTGTGGATGTTCTTAAGCGAACATTTCGTTCAGACGCAGGAGGTGGCGTTGTAGGAAAACGTCGGCCAGGTTTTTGCGAAGGCGCGTAGTGAGGCGAAGGGCTGGAGGGGGTGGCGAGTGGTTGCGGATGCGTGCGATAGCGGTCCGGCGCAGGATGCCCGGACCGCCATGATGTTTCAGCGCACCTGCACGACCACTTTCCCCACGGCCTTGCGCTGACCCAGGTCGTTGATTGCCTGGCCTGCGTTTTCCAATGGGTAAACCTGCGAGACCAGCGGCTTGAGCTTGCCTTCGCTGAACCAGCCGAACAACTGCTGGAAATTCGCGGCATTGTCCTGGGGTTGGCGCTGGGCGAAGGAACCCCAAAACACGCCCATCACCGCGGCGCCCTTGAGCAGGGCGAGGTTGACCGGCAGCTCAGGAATGCGCCCGCTGGCAAAGCCGACCACCAGCAGCCGGCCGTTCCAGGCAATGGCACGGATGGCCTGGTCGAACAGGTCGCCGCCCACTGGATCGTAGATCACATCGGCACCCTGACCATCGGTGAGGCGTTTGATTTCGTCCTTGAGGTTGTTTTCGCTGTAGTTGATCAGCTCATCGGCCCCGGCCGCCTTGGCAACCGCGAGTTTTTCGGCGCTGCTGGCGGCGGCGATCACCCGTGCGCCCATGGCCTTGCCGATTTCCACCGCCGCCAGCCCGACCCCACCGGAGGCGCCCAGCACCAGCAGCGTTTCGCCAGATTGCAGATTGGCCCGTTGCTTGAGCGCGTGCATCGAGGTGCCATAGGTCATGCTGAATGCCGCGGCGGTGTTGAAGTCCATGGACGGTGGGATCGGCAGCACGTTATAGCCGGGCACCGCCACCTGTTCGGCAAAACTGCCCCAGCCGGTCAGCGCCATGACCCGGTCGCCGACTTTCAGATGGCTGATCTTTTCACCGACGTCGCTGACCACCCCCGCCGCCTCGCCGCCCGGGGAGAACGGGAAGGGTGGCTTGAACTGATATTTGCCCTCGATGATCAGCGTGTCAGGGAAATTCACCCCGGCGGCATGCACGTCCAGCAGTACTTCGTTCTTCTTCGCGATGGGGCTGGCGACCTCTTCCAGCACCAGCGATTCGGCGGGGCCGAATTCTTTGCACAGCACGGCTTTCATCAGGGCTATTCCTTTGGGAGTGATGGCCGATAAGTGTAGGTGTGAGAGTCAACGGGTCAACGAGCATGCCCCGCCCTGATAGCCGGCCATAAGCTTGTGCTTGAACGGCGGGGCGGTATGCTGGGCCGCAAACCGGATGAGGAGTCAAATGTGAAAGCGTGGATCGTGTTGATGCTGGCCCTGTCGGTGCCGGCAGCAGTAATGGCCGAAGAGGCCAAGGAAGCCAAAGAGGGCGAGGCACCGAAAGTCAGCTACATCACGCTCAGCCCGCCATTTGTAGGCAACTACGGCCTGGACGGCACGGCGAAGCTGAAGGTCTACAAGGCCGATGTGGCCTTGCGTGTGACCGGCGACGCCGCGGTTGCGGCAGTGAAGGCCAACGAGCCGCTGATTCGCAACCAGTTGGTGGCGTTGTTCTCGCAGCAGACCAGCGAGACGATGAATAGCCTGGAGGCCAAGGAAAAGCTGCGTCAGGAAGCGTTGAAGCAGACCCAGCAGGTGATGAACGACGAGACCGGCAAGCCGATGGTGGATGATCTGTTGTTCAACAACTTGATCATTCAGTAGGTTTTTTGCTGTCTGGTCGGGCCTATTCGCGAGCAAGCCCGCTCCCACACTGAATCTCCGTTCACTGCAGATCCCCCTGTGGGAGCGGGCTTGCTCGCGAAGGCAATCTGAAGGGCGCCGATGAATCTAGGGCTTTAGCGCAACCACTGCCGCCCACTGCTGCGCCGTCACCGGCATCACCGACAGTCGAGAGCCTTTCTGCACCAGCGGCATTTCGGCCAGAGCGGTTTGCTGTTTGAGGAAATCGAGCTTCAGCACACGGGTGAAGGTTTCGACATGGGCTACATCGATGGCGGTCCAGGGATTTTTTTCCGCGGTGGCCTTGGGGTCGAAGTAGTGACTGTCGGGCTCCAGCGCCGTGGGATCAGGGTAGGCCGCACGAACGATCTGCCCGATGCCAGCGATGCCCGGCTCGGGGCAACTGGAGTGGTAGAAGAAAAACGAGTCGCCTACCGCCATGCCCCGCAGGAAATTGCGTGCCTGGTAATTGCGAACCCCGTCCCAGCGTGCCTGGCCGAGCTTTTCCAGGCCTTGGATGGACAGTTCGTCGGGCTCGGATTTCATTAGCCAGTAGGCCATGACTTCTACTCCTTGGCGGTGTAGTTAAAAATAGTTCAGCGATTTTATGACAAACCGACAGTCGGTTGACGCCAGAGTTTGCGTGTCGTCGCAGGTTGCCGCAAAATGCCGGCCTTCCAAGCTTGACGCTGCTGCACGGCCAATAAGAAAACCGCTGCTGTCATCGTGTGTGATATGCCTTGAGGGGGGCAATCGATGAAACGCAAACCGGATTTGTTGTGGATTCTGGTCATTCTGTTCGGCCTGGGTGTCGTGACCACGGGTTACGCCCAAAGCCTTTGGGCCAGCAAGACTGACGCACCCATGGAAATCACCCAGCCTGCGCCGTCGCTTAAACGCTGAGCCCGTGTTCCTGGCGCCGCTGATAAGTGCGGCGTCTATCCTGCGATATACCAGCGCCTGTCGCTGACCGTTCCCTGTAGCGGCACGTCCCAGCTTGCCTGCGCCAACCGTTCGACTTTCTGGCATTCATGGGCCAGCCCCAGCAGCGTCGGCTTGCGCCATTGCCTGCGCCGTGCCAGATACGCCAGGCTGCGGTCGTAGAATCCGCCGCCCATGCCCAACCGGCCTCCCGCGTCGTCAAACCCCACCAGCGGCAACAACACCAGATCCAGTGCCCAGACCTTGCGTTGCCGGGCGATGTTTATTTGTGGTTCGAGGATGCGAAAGCGATTAGGGCGCAGCTTTTCGCCGGGGCGGATGCGTTGGAAAACCATTTTGGTCTGCGGCCAAGGGCTGAGCACCGGCAGATAAGTGGCCTTGCCCCGGCGCTGGGCGGCGCGCAGCAGCAGGCGCGGATCGATTTCGCCGTCGTTGGGCAGGTACAGGGCGATATGCCGCGCACGACGAAACAACGGATGCTGGGCCAGTTGCCGATAGAGACCGTAGGCGGCCTGTTTCTGCTGGGCGGGCGTCAGCGCGCGACGGGCCTGGCGCAGCAGGCGGCGAAGTTGCGGGCGGGACAGTGGCGCAGGTTCGGTCATATCGAGGCTTCACGCAGTGGCGATGCCCACAGCGTAACCGTAAACCGGCGCGCTCAGGAACGTCTGCGCCAGAAACGACAATGCCAGTCCGTATGGACTGGCATTGTCTGGTATCAGGCTCCCCGGATGAACCGCTGTCGGCTTAGCCCTTGAACCCGAAAGTTCAAGGTGGAAGTTGCAGGGGGCGTTAAGGCTTTCCGTCAAGCGGACATGCACACCGGCCCCAACGTGCAACCCCCGTGGTTGTGCGTATCGGCTCAGGGACATCACCAACTGGCAAGCACCCCAGGGAGTGACGCAAGTATACCCCAGGCAATCTCTCGAATCAGCCCTTGCTGACGTCCGGATCAGTGGCGAGCACCAGATCCACTCGTTCGAGCAGGTCGCGCACCTGTTCGCGGGTCGAGCCGCTGACCTGCAAGTCCGGCGTATCCTGGCGATGCAGCAGGTCGTGGGTGATGTTCAGGGCGGCCATCACGGCGATGCGGTCGGCGCCGATGACTTTGCCGCTGCTGCGGATCTCGCGCATCTTGCCGTCCAGGTAACGGGCGGCGCTCACCAGGTTGCTGCGCTCCTCCTGGGGGCAGATGATCGAATACTCTTTGTCGAGGATCTGCACGGTAACGCTATTGCTTGAACTCATGAGTCTTGCTCCAGGGCCTTGAGGCGCGAAATCATCGATTCGACCTTACGCCGGGCGATTTCGTTTTTTTCAATGAGGTGCGCGCGTTCCTCGCGCCAGGTTTTTTCCTGAGCTAATAAGAGTCCGTTCTGGCTTTTAAGTTGCTCGACCCGGTCAATTAACAATTCGAGTCTGGCCATCAGCGCTTGCAGGTCGTTGTCTTCCATTGTGTCCACTGAAGATTGTGTCTGATGGGGGATGAGGGTCGCACAGCCTCTGATAGTCTTGGCGAGTCTGTCGATGTAGGATACAAGGCCTCCATTCTAGACATAGCGCCGTCTGGCGCCTAGCTGCCCATGCCCATTCAGAATTCCCCGTACCAAGCATTCGCCACCCTGCTGAGCACCAGCGGTCATCCTGTCTCGCCTGCCGAACTGCACGGCCTGTTGCTGGGTCGCAGTTGCGCCGGCGCCGGTTTTGATGCCGAAGGCTGGCTGGCCGACGCCGCCGAGCTGCTGGAAGGCGAGCCGGCGGACAACGTTCGTAACGCGCTGATCGGCCTGCAGGAAATGGTCAAGGGCGAGTTGACCAGCGACGACATGACCGTCGTCCTGCTGCTGCCCACCGACGATGCGCCGCTGGCCGAACGTGCCGCTGCGCTGGGCCAGTGGTGCCAGGGCTTCCTCGCCGGCTTCGGCCTGACCCGTCGCGAATATGCGCTGAGCGACGAGGCCAAGGAAGTGTTGCAGGATCTGGCCGCGATCTCCCAGGTCCAGGACGCCCTGGAAGAGTCCGATGATGGCGAGAGCGACTACATGGAAGTGATGGAATACCTGCGGGTCGCGCCGTTGCTGCTGTTCACCGAGACCAAGAAAACCGCTGAACCGGCCGCCAAGCCGTCCTTGCACTGATCGCTTGAAAGGGAACACCGTCTGCCCATGATCCATATCCCGAAATCGGAATACAGCCGTCGCCGCAAGGCCCTGATGGCGCAGATGGAGCCCAACAGCATCGCAATCCTGCCCGCCGCCGCCGTTGCGATCCGCAACCGCGACGTCGAGCACGTCTATCGCCAGGACAGCGATTTCCAATACCTCAGTGGTTTTCCCGAGCCGCAGGCGGTCATCGTGCTGATGCCCGGTCGGGCCCATGGCGAGTACATCCTGTTCTGCCGCGAGCGCAACGCCGAGCGCGAACTGTGGGATGGCCTGCGCGCCGGTCAGGAAGGCGCGATCCGTGACTACGACGCCGACGACGCATTCCCCATCACCGATATCGACGACATCCTGCCAGGCTTGATCGAAGGTCGCGACCGGGTGTATTCGGCCATGGGCAGTAACCCGGAATTCGACCGGCACCTGATGGAATGGATCAACGTGATCCGCTCCAAGGCCAACCTTGGCGCCCAGCCGCCGAACGAATTCGTTGCCCTGGATCACCTGCTCCACGACATGCGCTTGTATAAGTCGGCGGCAGAGGTGAAGGTGATGCGTGAAGCCGCGCGGATTTCCGCCCAGGCGCATATCCGGGCGATGCAGGCAGCACGGCCGGGGCTGTATGAATTCAGCCTGGAAGCGGAGCTCGATTATGAGTTTCGCAAGGGTGGGGCAAAAATGCCGGCCTATGGTTCGATCGTCGCGGCGGGGCGCAACAGCTGCATCCTGCACTACCAGCAGAATGACGCGCCGCTCAAGGATGGCGACCTGGTCTTGATCGACGCCGGTTGCGAGATCGATTGCTACGCCAGTGACATCACCCGTACCTGGCCGGTCAACGGCAGGTTTTCGCCGGAGCAGAAGGCGATCTATGAAGTGGTGCTGGCGGCCCAGGAAGCGGCATTCGCCGAGATCGCGCCCAACAAGCACTGGAACCAGGCCCATGAGGCAACGGTCCGGGTCATCACCGAAGGGTTGGTGCGCCTGGGTCTGCTCGAAGGCGAGGTGGACGAATTGATCGCCAGCGAAGCCTACCGTGCGTTCTACATGCACCGCGCCGGGCACTGGCTGGGCATGGACGTACATGACGTCGGCGAATACCGGGTCGGTGGCGAGTGGCGGGTATTGGAAGTGGGCATGACGTTGACGGTTGAGCCGGGCATCTATGTCAGCCCGAACAACCGCAGCGTCGCGAAGAAATGGCGCGGCATTGGCGTGCGCATCGAGGATGACGTGGTAGTGACCCGAACCGGTTGTGAAATCCTGACCCGAGGCGTGCCGAAGACGGTCGCCGAAATCGAGGCCCTGATGGCCGCTGCGCGGACAGACGCGGCATGAGCCGGGTCAACCTGGCAATCATCGGCGGTGGCCTGGTTGGCGCGAGCCTGGCTTTGGCCCTGCAAGCCGGCGCCAAGGCGCGGGGCTGGAAGATCATGCTGATCGAGCCTTTCGCCCCCGGCGATGCCTGGCAGCCGAGCTACGATGCCCGGTCCTCGGCGCTGTCCTATGGCGCGCGGCAGATCTACCAGCGCTTGGGTGCCTGGCAGGAAATCTCCCGGCGCGCCGAACCGATCAAGCAGATTCACGTGTCCGATCGCGGGCGGTTTTCCACGGCGCGCCTGTCGGCCATGGAAGAAGGCGTTCCGGCACTGGGCTACGTCGTGGAAAACGCCTGGCTCGGCCAGTGCCTGTGGCAAGGCCTGGACAAAGAGGTGGTCAGTTGGCGCTGTCCGGCCCAGGTCACTCGCATGGAGCCTCTGGTCGGCGGTTATCGCTTGACCCTCGACGATGAAACCATCCTCGATTGCGATCTTGCCGTGCTGGCGGACGGCGGCCGCTCCGGCCTGCGGGAACAGTTGGGCGTCGGCGTGCGCAACCGGCCGTATGACCAGAGTGCGTTGATCGCCAACGTCACGCCCAGCGAGGCGCACAACGGCATGGCCTTCGAGCGCTTCACCGATGACGGGCCGATGGCCTTGCTGCCGCTGCCGGAAAACCGCTGCGCCCTGGTCTGGACTCGCCAGGGCATGGACGCGCAGCGGTTGGCGGCCCTCGATGAGCGGAGTTTTCTCAGCGAACTGCAGGGCGTCTTCGGTTATCGCCTGGGTACGCTGAAGCAGGTCGGCGTGCGGCACCTGTATCCGCTGGCGCTGGTAGAGGCTGAAGAACAGGTTCGTCCCCATCTGGCAATCCTCGGCAATGCCGCCCACAGCCTGCATCCGATTGCCGGGCAGGGCTTCAATCTGTCCCTGCGCGACGCACAGGCCCTGGCCGATGCCTTGCTCGAGAGTGACAGCGAGCCGGGGGATTTCGCCGTACTCCAGGTGTATCGCGAGCGCCAGCGGCTGGACCAGACCCTGACCGTAGGCTTCTCCGACCAGGTTACGAGGCTGTTCAGCAGCAATCTGCCGCTGGTGTCCCTGGGCCGCAATCTCGGCCTGCTGGGCCTCGACCTGTTGCCGCCGGCCAAGCGCTGGTTCGCCCGCCAGGCCATGGGGCTGGGGACGCGCCCGGATGCTTGAACGCGGCGCTGGATTTTCTTTTCATGGGCGGCAAACACCGCCCGCAAAACAGGCTTAAAGCATGGAATTGCGTGCAGATCTGCTGATTGTCGGCGCCGGTATGGTCGGCAGCGCCCTGGCGCTGGCCCTACAGGGCAGTGGCTTGCAAGTACTGCTGCTCGACGGCAGCCCGATGAGCGTCAAACCGTTCGATGTCCAGGCTGCGTTCGAGCCGCGGGTCAGTGCCCTGTCTGCCGCCAGCCAGCGAATTCTCGA
This sequence comes from Pseudomonas sp. RGM2987, assembly GCF_022952855.1. GTDB lineage: Bacteria > Pseudomonadota > Gammaproteobacteria > Pseudomonadales > Pseudomonadaceae > Aquipseudomonas. The sequence goes on from NZ_JALJDX010000184.1 coordinate 28,372, forward strand.
ACGCCTGGGCGTGTGGGAGGGGATTACCGCCCGACGCGCCAGTCCCTACACCGACATGCACGTCTGGGACGGCAGCGGCACCGGGCAGATCCACTTTTCGGCCGCCAGCCTGCATGCCGAGGTGCTCGGACACATCGTCGAGAATCGCGTGGTGCAGGATGCTTTGCTGGACCGTCTGCATGACTGCGACCTCGGCCTGTTGGCCAATGCACGGCTGGAACAGATGCGCCGCTCCGGTGACGACTGGCTGCTGACCCTGGCCGATGGTCGTACTTTACGGGCACCGCTGGTGATCGCCGCCGACGGCGCGAACTCCGCCGTGCGCCGGCTGACGGGCGTCGCCACCCGCGAATGGGATTACCTGCACCACGCCATCGTCACCAGCGTGCGCAGCACCCAACCCCATCGAATGACTGCCTGGCAGCGTTTCACCGACAACGGTCCGCTGGCGTTCCTGCCGTTGGAGCGCGATGGCCAGAAGGATTGGTGCTCGATCGTCTGGTCCACCACGCCCGGCGAGGCACAGCGCTTGATGGCGCTTGAGGACGGTGAATTTTGCAGCGAGCTGGAGCGGGCTTTTGAAGGTCGGCTCGGTAGCGTCCTGGCCGCCGACCCGCGCCTGTGCGTGCCACTGCGCCAGCGCCACGCCAAGCGCTACGTGGCCGAAGGGCTGGCGCTGGTCGGCGATGCGGCCCACACCATTCACCCGTTGGCCGGGCAGGGGGTGAACCTGGGTTTCCTCGACGCCGCCGTGCTGGCCGAAGTGCTGTTGCAGGCAGCAGAGCGGGGTGAGCGGCTGGCGGAGGTGAAGGTGTTGAGCCGCTACGAGCGCCGCCGCATGCCGCATAACCTGGCGCTGATGGCGGCGATGGAAGGTTTCGAGCGCTTGTTCCAGGCCGATCCGTTGCCGGTGCGCTGGTTGCGCAACACCGGGTTGAAGCTGGTGGATCGCATGCCTGAAGCCAAGGCGCTGTTTGTGCGTGAGGCGCTGGGGTTGATCGGGGATCTGCCGGAGCTGGCCAAGGCCTGAGACCTGGGGTGAGGCTTATGGCCTCATCGCGAGCAAGCTCGCTCCCACAATGGATCTTCAGCGAACACATAATCTGTGCCCGACAGAGAACCCTGTGGGAGCGGGCCTGATCGCGATAGGATCACCCGGTTACCACGCCATCCCCTTATTGCAACATTTGGAAATGTGTCCGCCCACTGTTCGATTGAGAAGCCAAATGTGAGTCCTTATCATTTGCGCACTTTCACCGTCCGAGAGACCGCTCCCCATGTTGGCACCCAAGCGCCTGCTGTCCGCCCTCGCCTTGACCCTGATCGGCTCCACGCTCGCCCAGGCCGCCGACGAGGTGGTGGTCTACTCCTCGCGTATCGATGAGTTGATCAAACCGGTCTTCGATGCCTACACCAGGAAAACCGGCGTAGCGGTGAAGTTCATCACCGACAAGGAAGCCCCGTTGATGCAGCGGATCAAGGCCGAAGGCGAAAATGCCACCGCCGACCTGCTGCTCACCGTCGACGCTGGTAACCTCTGGCAGGCTGAGCAGATGGGGATTCTCCAGCCGTTCAGCTCGCCGGTGATCGACGCCAACATCCCGCCCCAATACCGCGCCTCGTCCCACGCCTGGACCGGCTTGAGCCTGCGGGCGCGGACCATTGCCTACTCGACCGACCGGGTCAAGCCGGGCGAGCTGAGTACCTACGAAGCCCTGGCAGGTGACGCATGGGAAGGCCGCCTGTGCCTGCGCACCTCGAAGAAGGTCTATAACCAGTCCCTGACCGCGACCCTGATCGAAACCCACGGCGCCCAAAAAGCCGAGGAGATCCTTCAGGGTTGGGTCAGGAACCTGTCCACCGACGTGTTCTCCGACGACACCGCGCTGCTTGAGGCGATCAACGCCGGGCAATGCGACGTCGGTATCGTCAACACCTATTATTACGGCCGCCTGCACCAGCAGAAGCCGGACCTGAAGGTCAAGCTGTTCTGGCCGAACCAGGCGGATCGCGGCGTGCACATCAACCTGTCGGGCATCGGCCTGACCCAACATGCACCGCATCCGCAAGCTGCAAAAAAGCTGGTGGAATGGATGACCACGCCTGAGGCACAAAGTATCTTCGCCGACGTGAACCAGGAATTCCCGGCCAACCCGAACGTCGCGCCGTCCAAGGAAGTGGCTGCCTGGGGGACGTTCAAGGCTGACACCTTGCCGGTGGAAGTGGCCGGCAAGCGCCAGGCCGAGGCCATTCGCATGATGGATCGGGCCGGCTGGCGTTGAGTCTTTCCCACAAACGCAGGCAACACAAACATAGGGATTTGAAATGATCCTGTGGCGAGGGAGCTTGCTCCCGCTGGGCTGCGTAGCAGCCCCTGTCCTGCGAGCATTCCGCACTGGAGCGCCTGTCCGGTCAAGCGCAAGCGAGCTGCTTCGCCACAGGTGATTCCATGCAGCTCCACGCCTAACATGGGCACATTGACCTGAACGAGCGTCCCCCTTGACCCACACCGTCCAACGCCGCTGGTATCCGCTGGCCTTCGTCATCGCCGCGTTGGTGCTGCTGCCCCTGAGTGTCCTGCTGCTGTCCTGGCAAAGCGTCGATCAACAGATCTGGTCCCACCTGTGGGACACGCAAATGCCACGGCTGCTGGGCAACACGCTCACGTTGATCATGGGTGTGGGCGTTGGCGTGACATTGCTGGGGGTCAGCCTCGCCTGGCTTACCAGCCTGTGTGAGTTCCCGGGCCGGCGTTGGCTCGACTGGGCGTTGATGCTGCCGTTTGCGATCCCGGCCTACGTGCTGGCGTTTGTCTTCGTCGGCCTGCTGGATTTCGCCGGCCCGGTGCAAACCCTGCTGCGTGAAGGGTTCGGCAACGACCTGCGCCTGCCTCGGGTGCGGTCCACGGGCGGGGTGATCCTGGTACTGGTCCTGGTCTTTTACCCTTATGTTTATCTGCTGGCGCGCACGGCATTCCTGGCCCAGGGCAAAGGGCTGATGGAAGCGGCCCGGGTGCTCGGGCAATCACCCTGGCAGGCGTTCTGGCGCGTGGCCCTGCCGATGGCCCGGCCAGCCATTGGCGCCGGCGTGGCGTTGGCGCTGATGGAGACCCTGGCGGATTTCGGCGCGGTATCGGTGTTCAACTTCGATACCTTCACCACCGCCATCTACAAGACCTGGTACGGCTTCTTCAGTCTTTCCAGTGCTGCGCAGCTGGCCAGCCTGCTGCTGCTCGCGGTGATGCTGGTGCTGTATGGCGAGCGTCGGGCCCGTGGTGCCCAGCGCGCCAGCAACGAACGTCCACGGGCCCAGGCCTTGTACGTATTGCGCGGGCTCAAGGCGCTGGCGGCCAGCGCTTGGTGCTTGCTGGTATTCGCCTGCGCATTTGTCATCCCCATGGTGCAACTGGTGGTGTGGTTCTGGCAGCGCGGTCGCTTCGATCTGGACGAGCGTTATGCCGGGCTGATTGCCCACACGCTTTACCTGGGAGGGCTGGCGGCGCTGATCACCGTCTGCGTCGCCTTGCTGCTGGCGTTCGCAAGGCGCCTGGCGCCGACCCGTCCGATTCGCGCCGCAGTGAGCCTGGCGAACCTGGGGTATGCCTTGCCCGGTTCGGTGTTGGCGGTGTCGATCATGCTTGCGTTCAGCTATCTGGACCGTGAGCTGGTGATCCCGCTGTCGACCCTGTTCGGTGGTGCGGGCAAACCATTGTTGCTAGGGAGCCTGTCGGCGTTGCTGCTGACCTATCTGGTGCGCTTTATGGCCGTGGCCTACGGCCCGCTGGAAAGCAGCCTGGCGCGCATTCGCCCATCACTGCCTGAAGCTGCGCGGAGTCTAGGGGTCAGTGGGCCGCGATTGTTTTTCAAGGTGTATCTTCCGTTGCTGTTACCCGGCACGTTGAGCGCGGCATTGCTGGTGTTTGTCGATGTGCTCAAGGAAATGCCCGCGACCTTGCTGATGCGTCCATTCGGCTGGGACACGCTGGCGGTGCGGATCTTCGAAATGACCAGCGAAGGGGAGTGGGCCCGGGCCGCGCTCCCGGCGTTGACGCTGGTACTGGTGGGACTGGTGCCGGTCATCGGATTGATACGACGTTCAGCCCATCAAAACAGTTAGGTGCCAGTCCTACATCGTGCGGCTACAATGCGCGGCATTCGGTGCGGTCCGTCTGTCGGACGTGCGCACCTTCGCCAAGCCCGGAAGGAGAAACCCATGGGACAGCGTACGCCTCTGTATGACCTTCATCTCGCCCTTGGCGCGAAGATGGTCGATTTTGGCGGTTGGGATATGCCTCTACATTACGGCTCGCAAGTCGAGGAGCACCATCAGGTGCGACGCGACTGCGGTGTGTTCGATGTTTCCCACATGACCGTAATCGACGTGACGGGCCCCCAGGCCAAGGTCTGGCTACAGCGCCTGCTGGCCAACGACGTAGACCGCTTGCAGGACACAGGACGTGCCTTGTACAGCACCATGCTCACTGAGCGCGGCGGCATCGTCGACGACATGATCATCTATCGTGTCGACGACGGCTATCGGCTGGTCTTCAATGCCTCGACCCGCGATCAGGACCTGGCCTGGATGCAGGCACAGCTCGGCGAGTACGCCGTGCAATTGCACGAGCGCCCCGAGCTGGCGATGCTGGCGATCCAGGGCCCTCAGGCCCGGCATAAAATCGCCGAACTGGTCAGCCAGTCCCGCAGCCAGTTGATCCAGCAACTCAAGCCTTTCGAAGGGCGCGCCGATGGCGACTGGTTCATCGCCCGTACCGGCTACACCGGCGAAGATGGCCTGGAAATTGTCCTGCCGGCCCACGAAGCCCCGAGTTTCTTCAACGACCTGGTGGGAGCCGGCATCTCTCCCATCGGCCTCGGCGCCCGTGACACGCTGCGTCTGGAGGCTGGCATGAATCTGTATGGCCAGGACATCCACCAGGACGTTTCGCCGCTGGCTTCGAACATGGCCTGGAGCATCGCCTGGGAGCCGGCAAGTCGTCAGTTCATCGGCCGCACTGCGCTGGAAGCCGAGCTGGCGGCCGGTGTGCAATACAAACTGGTCGGCCTGGTGCTGGAAGAGCGCGGCGTCCTGCGTGCCCATCAGGTGGTCCGTATCGCCAATGTTGGCGAAGGGGAGATCACCAGTGGTAGTTTTTCTCCTACGCTTAGCAAGTCAATCGCCCTGGCACGGGTGCCGATGGCGACCGCTGACCGTGCCGAGGTAGAAATTCGTGGCAAGTGGTACCCGGTGCGAGTGGTCAAGCCGACCTTCGTGCGTCATGGCAAAACCCTGATCTAACCTTTTCTTGCGGCAGGTGGCTTGCCGCTGACACTTCTCTTGAGGACACAGAATATGAGCGATATCCCTGCCGAACTGCGTTTCGCCGAAAGCCACGAGTGGGCACGCCTGGAGGCTGACGGCACCGTCACCGTAGGCATCAGCGACCACGCGCAGGAAGCCTTGGGTGATGTGGTGTTTGTCGAGCTGACCGAGGTCGGCAAGGTCTTTGCCGCGGGTGATCAGGCCGGAGTCGTGGAGTCGGTCAAGGCTGCTTCCGATATCTATTCCCCGATTGCGGGTGAAGTGATCGCGATCAACGAAGAACTGGGCGGCGCGCCGGAGTTGCTCAACTCTGATCCGTACGGCGCCTGGATCTTCAAGCTCAAGCCAAGCGACAAGGCCGAGCTGGACAAGTTGCTGGATGCGGCGGGTTACCAGGCTGCCATCGGCGAGTGACTCAAAACCTGTGGGAGCGGGCTTGCTCGCGAAAGCGGTGTGTCAGTTAACGGATTTGTTGTTGATCCACCGCGTTCGCGAGCAAGCCCGCTCCCACAAGATGGTGGATACAGTCTTTAATTGCAGGCAAAAAAATGCCGCTCAATCGAGCGGCATTTTTCTATCGGCTGGAAATCAATCCTGGGCGACGGCGTTTTTCGCCAGGATCGCGTTGGCCAGTTCCATGTCGGTGGCTTGCAGGCCTGGGTTGTCGGCACGGACTTTCTGCATTGCCGCTTCCAGGTATGGTCCACGAATGCCGCCGTCACTGGCGACGAAGCTGCCGGCGTCGTCCTGGGCGGCGACGATCAGCTTGTGATCCTTGAAGGTCAGGTAGGTCGAGCCGGTGGTCGCACCGGACGAAATGACGTTACGCCAAAACGTGTCGGCCATTGCCGAGCCAACGGGAAGCGACAGCAAGGCCAGGGTAGCGACAGCAAGTTTGAGACGCATGATAGGTGACTCCACTGGGTTAACTACTCATTTTGAGCGTCGGCCACCCGGTTCAGTTCCATGACCTGTCAGTCATGGCGTTCCACCCTCAATACCGCGCCTTCCTGTGCAACCACCCTGACCCGAGTGCCCACCGGGGCTTCAGGGCCCTTTACCAGCCACACACCATCGGCCACCTTGATCTTGCCACGCCCGTCGACGATGGCTTCGTGTACCTGGAACGTCTTGCCTATCAGCTCCTGCCCACGCAGGTTCAGAAGCGGCTGGTCACTCTCGCGTATGGCGCTGCGCTGGCGGCGCCACCAGTAGAGCGCCGTCGCCATGGCGAACAGGCCAAACAGCAGGAACTGGAGCTCCCATGACAGCTGCGGGGCAAGGAACGTCAGCACGCCGACGGCTGCCGCGGCCATGCCGATCCACAGCAGGTACCCACCGGCACCGAATACTTCCAGGATCAGCAGGATGACGCCCAGCGCCAGCCAATCCCAATACGACAAGTGTTGCAGGAAAGACCACATGGGCGAGCCTCAGGCTTTCTTGCTGTCGAAGGTGGCCTTGACGATCTCGCCGATGCCACCAACCGCACCGATCACCTGACTGGCCTCCAGCGGCATCAGGATCACCTTGCTGTTGTTGGCCGAGGCCAGGCGGCCCAGGGCGTCGATATATTTCTGTGCGACGAAGTAGTTCACTGCCTGGACGTTGCCCTGGGCAATCGCCTCGGACACCACCTTGGTGGCGAGCGCTTCGGCTGCGGCTTGGCGTTCACGGGCCTCGGATTCGAGGAACGCGGCCTGGCGGCTGCCTTCGGCTTCGAGAATCTGCGCCTGCTTCTTGCCTTCGGCGGTGAGAATCGCCGAGGCCCGCAGGCCTTCGGCTTCCAGGATCTGGGCGCGCTTGATCCGTTCGGCTTTCATCTGCCCCGACATCGCGGCCATCAGGTCGGCCGGTGGGCTGATGTCCTTGATTTCGATCCGGGTGATCTTGATGCCCCACGGTGCGGTGGCTTCGTCGATGGTACGCAGCAGCTTTTCGTTGATGGCATCGCGCTGGCTCAGCATCGCATCCAGTTCCATCGAGCCGAGCACAGTGCGGATATTGGTTTGCAGCAGGTTGCGGATGGCATGTTCGAGGTTGTTGACCTCGTAGGCAGCCTGGGCCGTGTTGACCACTTGGAAGAAGCACACGGCATCGATTTGCACCGTGGCGTTGTCGGACGTGATGACTTCTTGCGGCGGGATGTCCAGCACGCTTTCCATCACGTTCATCTTGCGACCGATGCGGTCCATCACCGGAATGATGATGTTCAGGCCGGGCTTGAGCGTGTTGGTGTAGCGCCCGAAGCGCTCGACGGTCCATTGATAGCCCTGGGGTACGACCTTGAAGCCCATGAGCAGGATGGCGACCACCAGGGCGACGAATAATAAAAGTACGCTGCCGATTTGCATGACTGTTCCTTGTTCGGTTGATGACTTGATCCTGAGTGTAGGGCAATCGGCCATTCTCTTCGCTTGGGTTCCCTTCGGTTTGTTTGCAGAATCCTTCCATTCGCTGGCGGATGCGAGCAGGCCCTATCTCTGCTCGCTCTGGGGCGTCACCCGCAGCACCTCTTCAACCGTCGTCAGTCCGGCGGAGACTTTCTGCGCGCCAGACAGCCGCAGGCTGCGCATGCCTTCCTTGAACGCCTGGCGCCGCACTGCCAGCAGGTCGGTATCCGGATGGATCAGCGCCTTGACGCTGTCGGTCAGTTGCAGGATTTCATAGACCCCGGCCCGGCCGCGATAACCGGTGTCGCGACACTCCAGGCAACCGACCGCCTGTTGGGCATTGCTTGGCAAAGGCGCTTGCCACGGGCGGGTCAGGGTCTGCCAGTCGTCTTCCTCCAACGTCAGCGGGGCCTTGCAGTGGGGACACAGCGTGCGCACCAGGCGCTGGGCCATGACGCCCAGCACCGTGGCCTTGATCAGGTAGTGGGGCACGCCAAGCTCCAAGAGGCGGCTGATGGCGCTCGGCGCATCGTTGGTGTGCAGGGTCGAAAGCACCAGGTGCCCGGTCAGTGCCGCCTGGATCGCCATTTCAGCGGTCTCCAGGTCGCGGATCTCGCCGATCATGATGATGTCCGGGTCTTGCCGCATCAGCGCCCGCACCCCGGCGGCGAAGTTCAAGTCGATGTTGTGCTGGACCTGCATCTGGTTGAAGGACGCCTCGACCATTTCGATCGGGTCCTCGATGGTGCAGAGGTTGACCTCCGGCGTCGCCAGTTTCTTCAGGGTGGTGTAGAGGGTGGTGGTCTTGCCGGAACCGGTGGGCCCGGTCACCAGGACGATGCCGTTGGGCTGGCGCGTCATATCCTGCCAGCGACGCAGGTCGTCGGCAGAGAAGCCGAGCTGGTCGAAATCCTTGAGCAGGACTTCCGGGTCAAAGATCCGCATGACCATTTTCTCGCCGAACGCCGTGGGCAAGGTCGACAGGCGCAGTTCCACTTCACCGCCCTCCGGGGTCTTGGTCTTGACCCGGCCATCCTGGGGCTTGCGCTTCTCCGCGACGTTCATCCGCCCGAGGTTTTTCAGGCGGCTGATGATCGCCATCGTCACTTGCGGCGGGAATTGATAGACCGTGTGCAGCACGCCGTCAATGCGAAACCGCACGGTGCCCTGCTCGCGGCGCGGTTCGATGTGGATATCGCTGGCCCGCTGCTGGAAGGCGTACTGGAACAGCCAGTCGACGATATTGACGATGTGCGCGTCGTTGGCGTCGGGCTCCTGGTCGCTGGCGCCCAGGTTGAGCAACTGTTCGAAATTGCTCAGGTTGCTCGGCTGCTGGTCAACCGTGGTAGCGCCGCTGACCGATTTGGCCAGGCGATAGAACTCCACGCTCAGACGCTGGATGTCCACCGGGTTGGCGAGCACCCGCTTGACGGGCAGCTTGAGCACGTGGGTCAGGTCGGCTTCCCAACTGCTGACATACGGCTGGGCACTGGCGACGGTGACCGAATCACGATCGACCGCCACCGCCAGGATCTTGTGGCGCTGGGCAAAGGCATAGGACATCAGCGGGGTAACGGCCGCTACGTTGATCTTCAGCGGGTCGATACGCATGTAAGGTTGGCCGGCCTGCTGGGACAGCCACAACGTCAGGCTTTCGAGGTCCAGGCGCTTGCCGGGTCGGCTCAGATCATCCAGATGCTGGTTGGCGATGAACTCCAGTGGATGCAATTGGCTGCTGGCGCTGTGGCGTCGGCGGGCGTTGAGCGCGGTTTCGGCCGCGTCCTGGTTGATAATGCCTTGGGCAACCAGTTGGCGTAGCAGATCATTGAGGTCCAGCCAGCGATCCTGAGTGGCGGCGTGTTTGGTGGACATGCGGTTTCCTATTGGACAGTTGCAGCAAAGCCGCGATACAGACGCTTCTGCGTCTTCGCTCGGTCTGCAAAAGAATAGTCCCGACACCGCGGACCGTTGGGCCACTACCCGACCAATGCGTTACGAATTCTTGCCTTTGGCTGCTCAACCTGCCGCCAGAACCGGCGCAACCCGCGCAATATCAGCCGCTTGCAGCTCCACGGAGCACACGCTGATCAGGTTACGCAATTTTTCAGCGATCACCTGGGCACGGTGCCAGCTCACTCCGTCCACCCCGATGTCCATGGACAGCAGATCGTCGTGACGCTCGACGTGAACCTGCCGCGGGATAAGGCCTTGTAAGGCAAACAGATTCAACGCCCGACACAACAGATCGGGCTCGGTTTCGGCCAGCAGGCGGTACTGCACGTGGCAATGGGGATTGGCGGGATGCCATGCATCGGCGCGAGCAGGGGCAAGGGTGTCGAGTGAAGGCATGTGGTTTCTCCTGGAGGCGGGAGAAATGTTTACATGGGCGAGCCGGTATTTCCTGTCTAAAATTCCTTATTTTAGTGATGTGCGGGTTTAATTAATTCGTCGGCACCACGGCTATAGGTTTAATTATGCAAAATGAGTTGGACGGTTACGACCGCAAGATATTGGCGCTGCTGCAGGAGGATGCTTCGCTGTCCAGCGCGCAGATTGCCGAGCAGGTGGGTTTGTCCCAGTCGCCGTGTTGGCGCCGGATCCAGCGGATGAAGGACGAGGGGATCATTCGCAGCCAGGTGACCCTGTTGGATCGGAAGAAAATCGGCCTTAACACGCAGATCTTCGCCGAGATCAAACTCAATGCCCACGGTCGGTCGAATTTCACCGAATTCACCGAGGCGATCCGCGGCTTTCCCGAAGTGCTGGAATGCTACGTGTTGATGGGCGCAGTGGATTTCCTGCTGCGTATCGTCACGGCGGACATCGAGGCGTATGAGCGTTTCTTCTTTGAAAAGCTATCGATGGTGCCGGGGATTCAGGAAGTGAATTCGATCGTGGCGCTTTCGGAGATCAAGTCCACGACGAGTCTGCCGGTGGTGCGCTGATCCGATTTCAAAGGAGTCAGTACCGGCCCTTTCGCGAGCAAGCCCGCTCCCACATGTTAGTCCTCAGTGAACACAGGCAATGTGTACGACAAAGACCTTATGTGGGAGCGGGCTTGCTCGCGAAGGCGATATTTCAGACACCGCAAAATTTTGATTACAGGCGCAACAAAGTCTTCCACGCCCGATTCTGATACACCGCAATCGCCTGGTGCTTGCGCGCATCCAGGGTTTCGTCGGTAATCGGTTCGTTGGCCAGTTGCGCCAGTTTGTTCAGCTCGCCATAGAGACGATCCATTTCTGGCACTTCCAGCACCTGACGGGCGTGGTGCAGCCAGGACTGGATGCGTTCGATGCGCGGCAGTTGCTCGGCGAGGTCTTCCGGTTGCTGCTGGTAGCGTTGCAATTGCAGGGAGGTGGCTTCCTCGCCCAGCAGGCGAGGCAGCCAGCTGCCCAGTTGCGCGGCGCCCTGGCGGTTGCCACGGGTGTTGCGCTCGGCGGCCCAGCTACGGGCCAGCAGCCAGCGCGCGGTATTGAGGGAGAACAGGCCCCAGCGTGGGTCCTGCAGCTCCTCGAGGAACTGCTCCGGCGCCGCCTTGCGCACGTCTTCATCCTCCACACCGGCCTGCACCAGCGGGCGCCAGTCTTCCAGCAATGCATCCAGGGCGACACGCAGGTCATGGGTCGATTGGCGCGGCGCGGCCTGGCCGAGGCTGCTGAGCAGGGCGCGCAATTCGGCGAGGTTCTCTACCCAATCCTGCAAAAGGCGCCAATGGCCATTGAAGCGGTATTGCTCGGCCAGACGCTGGCTGCTGCCCAGTAGGTGCCAGCTCAGCGCGGCAAAGGCGTCGTCCAGCGGCATTTCGGCGCTCAGTTGCGGCGCCGGCAGGCTCAGGGCATAGCTGGCCGCGTCATGCAGGCGATAGCCGCGTTCGGCCTTGCTGATGTCGCAAGGCATCAGGGGCAGGGTCTCAGCCAGCTCGGCGGCCAGTTCCAGCAGGGCGGCGGGTTCGCCTTCGCGCAGTTCCAGCTCCAGCTCGCAGATCTCTTCCTTCTGCTTGCCGACCACCACATGGCCCAGGTCGAGGGCGGCTTCGATGACCACCTTGCCCTTGCCACGACCCCAGGCGATTTCCGCACGTTCGCGAACGAAATCGGTGGTGAAGATGGCCTTGAGGGTTTTCTTGTCCAGGTCCGCGAGGGCCTCGGGCCAGCATTCACCGTCGAGTTTCTTCAGGTCGAGCTTGGCCTTGGGCAGGTGCCAGTCGTATTCGTTGCGCTCGGACAGGCCGGCAATGCTCTGGCCGCGGGTCTTGAGGGTCTGGATCACCTCTTCACCGTCGCGACGCAGGCGCAGGGCGACCTTGGCCCGGGCCAGGTCACGCTCCGGCGTGTCGAAGTACTGATTCATCAATTCGTGGCGTTCCCAGCCACTCTTGTTACGTTTTTTCAGCAGCGGATGCTCGCGCAGGGCTGCCAGGGTCTCGCGGCTGACGCGGAGTTTGATTTCGGTTTCTTTCTGCATGGCCGGAAAATCCAGGGATCGGGTGCGCAGCCGGGAAAGGGTGTGGCTGCCAAGGTCGTGCAGTGTACAGGAGTCATCCGTCCTACGTGCCGCGACGGTTTCTTCCATGCGCCGGATGGTTCTATGATGGACGCCAAATCGTAAGCCCGGAGTCAGCGATGCCTTTGCCATCCATGAAAGATCAGTTCGCTGCCCTGATCGCCACGCCTTCGGTCAGCTGTACCCAGCCGACGCTGGATCAGTCCAACAGTGCCGTGATCGAGCTGCTGGCGGCCTGGCTCGGAGACCTCGGGTTCCTCTGCGATATCCAGCAGGTCAGCCCCGGCAAGTTCAACCTGCTGGCAACGTACGGCAGTGGTCCTGGTGGCCTTGTGCTGGCCGGTCACAGCGATACGGTGCCGTTCGACGGTGGGCTGTGGCAGACCGATCCGCTGAAGCTCACCGAAGTCGATAATCGCTGGATCGGGCTGGGCAGCTGTGACATGAAGGGTTTTTTTGCCCTGGCAATCGAAGCGCTCAAGCCGCTGCTGGACCAACCGTTCAAGCAACCCTTGTTGATCCTCGCCACCTGCGACGAAGAAAGCTCCATGGCTGGTGCCCGGGCCCTGGCCGATGCGGGGCGGCCACTGGGACGGGCGGCGATCATTGGCGAGCCGACCGGCCTGCGGCCGATTCGCCTGCACAAAGGCGTGATGATGGAGCGCATCGACATTCTCGGGCGCAGCGGGCATTCCTCCGATCCGAGCCTGGGCCACAGCGCCCTTGAAGCCATGCACGACGCCATGGGCGAACTGCGCGGCCTGCGCTTGCAATGGCAGCGCGAATTTCGCAATCCGCAGTTCACGGTGCCCCAGCCGACCCTGAACTTCGGCTGCATCCATGGCGGCGACAACCCCAACCGGATCTGCGGCCAATGCTCCATGGAATTCGACCTGCGCCCCTTGCCCGGCATGGACCCGCAGGTGCTCCGTGCGGCCATCCAGCAGAAGCTCAACCCCATCGCCGAGCGCCATAAGGTCAAGATCGACTACGCGCCGCTGTTCCCCGAAGTGCCGCCGTTCGAGCAGTCCGAAGACTGCGAACTGGTGCGCGTGGCCGAGCGACTCACCGGCTACGTTGCCGAAGCAGTGGCGTTCGGCACCGAAGCGCCTTATCTTCAGCGCCTTGGCTGCGAGACCCTGGTGCTCGGCCCTGGCGATATTGCCTGTGCCCATCAACCGGGCGAGTACCTCGAAATGTCACGTATACAACCTACCGTGCAGTTGTTGCGGCAACTGATCGGACATTACTGCCTGACGCCGGCCTCCGCTGGCTAAATTGCCCGCTCGCGGGCCCGTATTCATAAGGAGAGCGCGCGTGCCGCCAAGCCTGTTCCGACGATAACCACCAGCCCGCTGTGCGTCCTGCTTCGTCTTTTTTCGGCTGTTATTTATTACAGGCCCAGGTTCATGCCCGAATACGTCAATTGGCTTCGTCACGCTTCGCCCTACATCAATGCCCACCGCGATTGCACCTTCATCGTCATGCTCCCCGGCGATGGGGTGGAACACCCTAATTTCGGCAACATCGTCCATGACCTGGTGCTGTTGCACAGCCTCGGCGTGCGCCTGGTACTGGTCCATGGTTCGCGCCCGCAGATCGAAACCCGCCTCGCTGCGCGAGGCCTGACCCCTCATTACCATCACGGCATGCGCATCACCGATGCGGCGACACTTGAGTGTGTGATAGACGCGGTTGGCCAACTGCGCATCGCCATCGAGGCGCGCCTGTCGATGGACATGGCGTCCTCGCCCATGCAGGGCTCGCGGTTGCGGGTGGCCAGCGGCAACCTGGTCACCGCGCGGCCCATCGGCGTGCTGGAGGGCGTGGATTACCACCACACCGGCGAAGTGCGCCGGGTCGATCGCAAGGGCATCAACCGCTTGCTGGACGAGCGTTCCATCGTACTGTTGTCGCCGCTGGGCTATTCGCCCACCGGGGAAATCTTCAACCTCGCCTGCGAAGACGTCGCCACCCGGGCGGCCATCGACCTGGCCGCCGACAAGCTGCTGCTGTTCGGCGCCGAGCAGGGGCTGATCGGCGAAGATGGCCGGTTGGTGCGCGAACTGCGCCCGCAGCAGGTTCCAGCCCACATCCAGCGCCTGGGCAGCGACTATCAGGCCGAGCTGCTGGATGCGGCGGCCCAGGCTTGCCGTGGCGGCGTAGCACGCAGCCATATCGTCAGCTACGCCGAGGACGGTGCGCTGCTGGCAGAATTGTTCACGCGCGATGGCAGCGGCACGCTGGTGGCCCAGGAACAGTTCGAAGTGGTACGCGAGGCGGCCATCGAAGATGTCGGCGGCTTGCTGGACCTGATCAGCCCGCTGGAAGAGCAGGGGATCCTGGTGCGTCGTTCCCGGGAAGTGCTGGAACGCGAGATCGAACAATTCAGCGTGGTAGAGCGCGAAGGCATGATCATCGCCTGCGCGGCGTTGTACCAGATCGCCGATTCGGATGCCGGCGAGCTGGCCTGCCTGGCGGTGAACCCGGAATACCGCCACGGTGGCCGGGGCGATGAATTGCTCGAGCGGATCGAGACCCGTGCCCGTGCCCAAGGGCTCAAGACCCTGTTCGTGCTCACCACCCGTACCGCCCACTGGTTCCGTGAGCGCGGTTTCGAGCCCAGCAGCGTGGACCGGTTACCGGCAGCGCGTGCGTCGCTTTACAACTATCAGCGCAACTCGAAGATCTTCGAGAAAGCCCTGTAGGTATAACGCCCCGTTACTGTGCGTCAGGCTGCACTCTTTTTGACTTCGGACAAGGAATTGTCCGCAGAAAAAAACCGAAGATTGCAGCCTGTCGCAGGTTTGCCCATGAAGCGTAAGCCACCGCATCTTCTTTCCGGCCTTGAGATTGAAGGATCTGTGCCCTGTAAAGGTGCAGACGAACAGTCCATTCAGTAATCCGCATACTGGCCGATACCCCTATCGCGATTTGACGAAGCTTTGATGGCAGCTATATTTCAAAATAATCTGAAAAGTGCTGAAACAATTCTTTTTGGAAGTATCGAGAATCCATTATTCTGCGGGCCGGAATCGCGGGGTTAGACAATGGTCGTAATCACAAAGGGTTACGATTGACTTGCCAGTCACACTCTGGCGCTAATCGCGCATCCGCGGATTCAGGGCATTCGACCCGGAACCAAAGAAACACAAGAATTAGAAAACGAGAGGAGCGAAGCATGAACAAGTCCACCTTGGCCCTGGCCGTGGCCGTTGGGGTTTTGGCGCAGCAGGCAGGCGCCGCCGGTTTTATCGAAGACAGCAAGGCTACCTTGGGTCTGCGTAACTTCTACATCAACAACGACAACCGTGATTCGGCTGCCACCACCAACAAAGCTGAAGAATGGGGCCAGGGTTTTGACCTGCGCTTCACCTCTGGCTACACCCAGGGCACCGTTGGCTTCGGTATCGATGCCATTGGCCTGTTGGGTATCAAGCTGGATTCGGGCGGTGGCACCAATGGCGCCTCCAACAACAGCTACGGCGGTACGGTCTTCCCAAGCAAGTCTAACGGCGAAGCGGTGGATAACTACTCCAGCCTGGGCCTGACTGCGAAAGCCAAGATTTCCCAGACCGAGCTGAAGCTGGGCACCCTGCAGCCAAAACTGCCAGTGATCGTGACCAACGATGGTCGTCTGCTGCCGCAAACCTTCCAGGGCGGCCAGATCACCTCGAACGAAATCAAGGACCTGACCCTGGTGGGTGGTCAGATCGAGCACGCCAAAGGTCGTAACTCCAGCAACAACGAGGAGTTGTCCATTGCCGGTGCGAACGGTCGTACCGCAAGCGGTCGCGATAGCAACAAGTTCATCTACGGTGGCGGTGACTACAAAATCACCAAGGACCTGACTGCCCAGTACTACTACGGCAACCTGGACGACTTCTACAAGCAGCACTTCCTGGGTCTGGTTCACAACTGGGCCATCGGTCCGGGCGTACTGAAATCCGACCTGCGCTATTTCAACAGCCGCAGCGACGGTGCCAACGGTAACGATTCCACTTACTACAGCAGCGGTAACTACACCGGTTCTACCTCCGGCCGGGGTAAAGTCGACAACAACCTGTACAGCGGCTTGTTCCTGTACACCGTTGCCGGTCACACCTTCGGTGGCGGCTACCAGGTCAGCAACGGTAGCAGTGATTTCCCTTGGCTGAACCAGGGTGACGGTTCGTCGGCTTACCTGACCACCGACATGCAGATCGCCAAGTTCGCCCGTGCCGGCGAACGTACCTGGCAGGGCCGCTACTCCTACGACTTCGCCAAGCTGGGCGTGCCTGGCTTGACCGCTGGTGTGATCTACCTGCGCGGCGACAACATCGACACCGTCGGTTCCAATGGTCGTGAGAACGGCTCCGGCCGCTCCGAGTGGGAACGCGACATCACTGTCGGCTACGTCGTACCGGAAGGTCCGCTGAAGAACGTTGGCGTAATGTGGAAAAACGCTACCTGGCGCAACGACGTCCCAGGTCAGCGCGACCAGGACGAAAACCGCCTGATCGTCAGCTACTCGCTGCCGCTGCTGTAAGCAACACGCACGCGTAACGAAAAAAAGCCCCGCCCGGCATCACGCCGAGCGGGGCTTTTACGTTTTCGAGTCAGGCCCACCCCTGTAGCCTTTCTCGAAACAACTCCTCTTTCAGCAACTCGAGGCCTTCTCGAACCTCGCAGGGGATCTTCTGCCCATAGACAGGCCTGCGCCAGTGAACAGTTTTTTATATTCACAATAGTTCTAATAAGATCAATATTTATTCTTTTTAAAAGCGCCGGAACCGAGGCACAGTCAGGCTCCACAACACCTCACAAGGAGCCGCATCATGAGCCTCAGACTCGGCGACATCGCCCCCGATTTCGAACAGGATTCCAGCGTCGGCAAGATCCGTTTCCACGAATGGCTCGGCGACAGCTGGGGCGTGCTGTTCTCTCACCCGGCGGACTTCACGCCAGTGTGCACCACCGAACTGGGGTTCACCGCCAAGCTCAAGGATGAGTTCGCCCAGCGCGGCGTCAAGGCGATTGCTCTCTCGGTAGACCCGGTGGATTCCCATCACAAGTGGATCGAGGACATCAACGAGACCCAGAACACTGTGGTCAATTTCCCGATCCTGGCCGATGCCGATCGCAAGGTGTCGGACCTGTACGACCTGATCCACCCCAACGCCAGCGACACCTTGACCGTGCGCTCGCTGTTCGTGATTGACCCGAACAAGAAGGTTCGCCTGACGATCACTTATCCGGCGAGTACCGGACGCAATTTCAACGAGATCCTGCGGGTGATCGATTCCTTGCAATTGACCGACAACCACAAAGTCGCCACCCCGGCCAACTGGCAGGACGGTGATGAAGTGGTGATCGTGCCGTCGCTCAAGGATGAGGAAGAGATCAAGCGGCGCTTCCCGAAAGGCTATAGGGCGGTGAAGCCCTATCTGCGCCTGACACCGCAACCGAATCGTTGAATAGAGTAGGAAGACACCACTCTCTCTGTGGGAGCGGGCTTGCTCGCGAAGACGGTGGGTCAGGTTAAGCAATGTCGCCTGATACAC
>NZ_JALJDX010000220.1 GCF_022952855.1 Pseudomonas sp. RGM2987
GAATCAATCGATGCCTGCTTTTGGGCTGCTGCGCAACCCAGCGGGAGCAAGCTCCCTCGCCACAAGGGAAAGTGCCTGGCTGGAGTCATGCACATTCCTCGCTTATTTGAACAACCGACAGGGAGTCACCCATGACCTTCACCGAGCCAGCAGGACGCCAGGCTGTTACACCATATCGCACGCCGTTGCGTGTCCCGGACCCTTGGCTGGCATTGGCCGGCGGCATCGAGCCTGCGGTGGCCCAGTGTTTCCTGGTCAGTGCCCGTTGCGGCTGTTTCATGCAAGCGGCCCGCAGCCTCAACGTCAAGGCGACCTGGTTGCGCAAGCAACTGGCGCAGTTGGAAGCGCGACTGCAACGGCCGCTGTTCAGCTTCCAGGGCAGCGCCTTGACCCTCAGCCGTGACGGACGGCAGTTGCAGGCGCGATTGATCGCGCTGATCAACGACGGTCCACCGCCACTCAACGAGCAACCGTTGGTGCGCCTGGCGGTGGCCGAATCGATCCTGCATGACATCCTGGGGCGCGACCTGATCTCGTTGCTGCGGCGCAACGCCAGTGCACGATTGCAGATCCTCACGCTGGACAGTGAACTGGCCTTGCAAGCCGTGAGTGCCGATCTGGTGTTGTGGTTGAGCGATGGGCAGACGTCGGCGTCCGGTCCGAGTTTTGCCACGCTGCCGGCGGTTCGGCTGGCGTGCCTGGACTATGTGCCACACATCGCCAAGCGTTATTCCCGGCCAGCCACCCGCCCGGACTGCCTCAACGACCTGAGCGACTATATGCTGGTGCAATGGCAGGCAGACCAGCAGGTAGACAGCTTCGCACCGTGGAATAAGCTGCTGGAGCAACGCCGGGCCGGCGTCGTGCAGGTGCAGTCTTATGAACTGATGCTGGAAATGATCCGCTGCAGCGCCTGCATCGGGCTGTTGCCGCAGTACATGAGTCGCTTCGACCGAGGACTGGTCGCCTTGCCAGGGCTGTTCGATCAGACCATGCAGCGGCATTTGTGGATGGCCGTCAACGCCCAGGCCCAAGCCCTGCCGCCAGTGCAACTGCTCATCGAGCTGATCCACCACACACTGGATGAGCGCAAGGACTGGTTTCAAACCTGAGCCGGTAGTGAGCTGCGCCCTGTGGGAGCGGGCTTGCTCGCGATGGCGGTGGGTCAGGCGGACATCTATCGAATTTGCTGCCGTCATCGCGAGCAAGCTCGGCTCCCACAGGCTTTTGCTCGCTAACGAGAGAATCGACGGCTTATAGTGGTCGGTCTTTTCATGACTCCAGGGAGGAGCCGCATGCCTGATTTTTCCATCACCCTCGCACGCTTCACCGAAGCCCATATCTGCGACGTCACCGCGCTCTACAACGATCCGGCGGTGACTCGGCAGGTGCTGCAAATGCCCTTCCAGTCCAGTGAAGTCTGGCGCAAGCGCCTGGGAGCAGAGGACGAACGACAGTTGAAACTGGTTGCTCTCCATCAGGGCGAGGTGATCGGTCATCTTGGGATGGAACAGTTTTCGCGGGTTCGCCGCGCCCACTGCGCCAGCCTGGGCATGGGCGTAGCCGTCGCCTGGCACGGAAAGGGCGTGGGCTCGATGTTGCTGGCGGCTGCCCTGGACGTGGCCGACAACTGGATGAACCTGCGACGTGTCGAATTGATTGTGTACGCAGACAACGAGGCGGCTATCGGGCTGTATCGCAAGTTCGGTTTCGAAACCGAAGGCTTGATGCGTGACTATGCCGTGCGCGACGGGCGTTGGGTCGACACCCTAGCAATGGCGCGGCTGCGCTGAACATGTGTCAGGACAGGCAAAAACCTGTGCATTGGCTATACCTGTAATTCCGCCCCGTCTCGTGTGGCCTAAAGGAGTGACAGCATGAAGCTCGCGTCAATGATTGGCACCGTATGCATCGCCTCGCTTGTCCTGACGGGTTGCTCCAGCAAAGTCACCCAGCCGGATGAGTACTCGGGATTTCTCGGTGATTACAGCCGCCTCAAGGAAGAAAAATCACCGTCGGGGGCCGAGGTGATGCGTTGGGTCGATCCGAAGATCGACCTGAAAAAGTACACCAGCCTTTATATCGAACCGACCCAGCTGTACCCCAAGCCACAGCCGACCGTGAAGATCCCTCAGGCGACCCTGTCCGGCATCACCAGCTACTACGACCAGGCGCTCAAGCGTGAAGCGGGAAAATCCCTGCCCCTGGCAACCGCGCCTGGTCCCGGTGTATTAGTGGTGCGTGCGGCCATCACCGCGGTCAGCAGCAAGACCGAAGGCCTGAAACCTTATGAAGTGGTGCCGATTGCACTGGTGGCGGCAGCGGTCAGCACCGCCAGCGGCATCCGTGACCAGGAAACCACCCTGGGCACCGAAGCGGTGTTTCTCGACGGTGGCAACAATGCGTTGGTGGCCCAGGTCGTGCGCAAGGGCACGGGCAAGCCATTGTCCAATGAATCCCAAGTGATGAAGCCAGACGACGTCAAAGGTGTGATCGATGGCTGGGCAGCGGATCTGCACCAGTCGTTCCTGAAACTCAAATCCAAATAAACATCCCGAGGAGATCACCGGACCCGTGGCGAGGGAGCTTGCTCCCGCGGCTGCGCAGCAGCCCTTTTTGTGAGTGCTGCGCAGCAGCCCTATGTGAGTACTGCGCAGCAGCCCTATGTGAGTGCTGCGCACTCAAGCGGGAGCAAGCTCCCTCGCCACGATGTTTGTCCAAACCTTCAGCAAATAGCGTGGTCCCACACCATGACTTTTTATCACCAGCCATAGGTCGCGCAACCATTTCATGGTTAACTTCCGGCCTCAGCCTTTTTCAAACCTGTCAGAAGGAGTCCGTTCATGGCTACAGTCACGCTCAAAGGCAACCCGGTACAAGTCAATGGCCAGCTGCCGCAAGTCGGCGCCAAGGCGCCAGCCTTTTCCCTGGTGGCCGGCAATCTGTCTGATGTCACCCTGGCGAGCCTCGCCGGCAAGCGCAAAGTGCTGAACATCTTCCCAAGTGTCGACACGCCGACCTGCGCCACCTCGGTGCGCAAGTTCAATGCCCAGGCCAACGGCCTGGATAACACCGTGGTGCTGTGCATCTCTGCCGACCTGCCGTTTGCCCAGGCGCGTTTCTGTGGTGCCGAAGGCCTGGAAAACGTCCAGAACCTGTCGACCCTGCGTGGCGCCGAATTTATCCAGGACTATGGCGTGGCGATTGCCGACGGCCCGCTCAAGGGCTTGACCGCCCGTGCCGTGGTCGTACTGGACGAGAACGACACCGTGCTGCACAGCGAACTGGTCAAGGAAATTGCAGAAGAGCCTGACTACGACGCGGCGCTGGCTGCCTTGAAATAAGTTTCCTGATATAAGCATTTATTACAATTGTTGACGGCCCGGGCCTTGAGTCCAGGCCGTTTTCATTTGTGTTTCAACGTCTTAGCCTGACTCCTGGATTCGTAAGCCCAAGGTAAATTGCCGGTAAAGGCGCTTTGCTAAATACCCGACAGTGCTTATCGTTCAGCCTTCCGTAAAAGAAGCCCTCGCGCCCAATGGTTGACCACTCCATGCCATCCTCTGTTTCTCGCAATTCCCGTCGCTGGCTGTTCGGCCTGTTCATCGTCCTGGTCGTCGCGCTGCTCGCCTGGAAATTCTGGCCTACCGCCACCAGCCAGAAGCCCGGGGCAGGGCAGAAGGCCGCAGCCGGGCACATGGGGCGCTCAGGGGGCATGCGACCCGGGTTTGGCGGCGCGGCCGGGCCGATTCCGGTTCGGGTGGCGCCGGCGGTCACCGGAGATTTCCCGTTGTACTACAAGGCGTTGGGCACGGTGACCGCGCTCAACACCATCAACGTACGCAGCCGGGTGGGCGGTGAGCTGGTCAAGATCGCTTTCGAAGAGGGGCAGATGGTCAAGGCGGGTGACTTGCTGGCTGAAATCGATCCGCGTCCTTATCAGAACGCTTTGCTCCAGGCCGAGGGCACGTTGCTGCAGAACCAGGCTCAACTGAAAAATGCCCAGGTCGATCTTGAACGCTACCGCGGCCTGTATGCCGAAGACAGCATCGCCAAGCAGACCCTCGACACCGCCGCCGCGCTGGTAGGCCAGTATCAGGGCACGGTCAAGACCAATCAGGCGGCGGTCAACGACGCCAAGCTCAACCTCGAATTCACCAGGATTCGTGCGCCCATCTCCGGGCGCGTCGGCCTGCGGCAACTGGACATCGGCAACCTGGTGGCGGCCAATGACACCACCGCCCTGGCGGTGATCACCCAGACCCAACCCATCAGCGTCGTGTTCACCCTGCCGGAAAACAACCTGGAAACCGTGCTCGCACGCTACCGCAGCGGCGCGAAGCTGCCAGTGGAAGCCTGGGACCGTGGCGACGTGAAACTCCAGGCCAGCGGCGTCCTGCAAAGCCTCGACAACCAGATCGACGTGACCACCGGCACCCTGAAGTTCAAGGCTCGCTACGAGAACCGCGACCAGTCGCTGTTCCCCAACCAGTTCGTCAATGTGCGCCTGCTGGCCGACACCCTCAAAGGCGTGGTGCTGGCACCGACCGCGGCCATTCAGTTCGGCACCAGCGGCACCTTCGTCTATGCCCTGGAGGGCGACAAGAAAGTCACCATCAGGAAGTTGAAGATTGGTGCCAGCGACGGCGAGAACACCGTGATCACCGAAGGCCTGGCCGCTGGTGACCGGGTCGTGCTCGAAGGCACCGACCGCTTGAAGGAAGGCAGCGAAGTGGAAGTGGTCAACGACAGCCAGGACGTGCCCACCACGCCCACTGAGCACCTGCAAGGCAAGACCGCGGCGGCCCCGGCTGAGCCGGCTGCGACCGACAAGGCGAAAAAGGACGGCGCATGAATCTCTCGCGGCTGTTCATCCTCCGCCCCGTTGCCACCACCCTGAGCATGCTGGCCATTGTCCTGGCCGGCCTGATCGCCTATCGGCTGCTGCCGGTATCGGCCTTGCCCCAGGTCGATTACCCGACCATCCGCGTGATGACCCTGTACCCGGGTGCCAGCCCCGACGTGATGACCAGCGCGGTGACCGCACCCCTGGAGCGACAGTTCGGGCAGATGCCGGGCCTGACGCAGATGGCCTCCACCAGTTCCGGCGGTGCGTCGGTGATTACCCTGCGCTTCAACCTCGAAATCAACATGGACGTCGCCGAGCAGCAGGTGCAGGCGGCGATCAACGCGGCCACCAATCTGCTGCCCAACGACCTGCCGGCACCGCCGGTCTACAACAAGGTCAACCCGGCCGATACCCCGGTGCTGACCCTGGCGATCACTTCCAAGACTATGCTGCTGCCCAAGCTCAATGACCTGGTCGATACGCGCATGGCGCAGAAAATCGCCCAGATCAGCGGGGTCGGCATGGTCACCATCGCCGGCGGGCAGCGCCAGGCCGTGCGGATCAAGGTCAACCCCGAGGCCCTGGCGGCCAACGGACTCAACCTGGCGGACGTGCGCACGCTGATCAGCGCGTCCAACGTCATCCAGCCCAAGGGCAACTTCGACGGCCCGACCCGGGTCTCGATGCTTGACGCCAACGACCAGTTGACCTCGCCCAAGGACTACGCCGAACTGATCCTGGCCTACGCCAACGGCGCGCCGTTGCGGCTCAAGGACGTGGCGCAGATTGTCGACGGCGCCGAAAATGAGCGTCTTGCCGCCTGGGCCAATGAAAACCAGGCCGTGCTGTTGAATATCCAGCGCCAGCCAGGCGCCAACGTCATTGAAGTGGTAGACCGGATCAAGGCCCTGTTGCCGAGCATCACCGACAACCTGCCGGCCGGCCTGGATGTCGCCGTGCTGACGGACCGGACCCAGACCATCCGCGCCTCGGTCACCGATGTGCAGCATGAATTGCTGATCGCTATCGCACTGGTGGTGATGGTGACGTTCCTGTTCCTGCGCCGTTTCAGCGCGACCATCATCCCTTCCGTGGCTGTGCCGCTGTCGCTGATCGGTACGTTCGGCGTGATGTACCTGGCGGGGTTCTCCATCAACAACCTGACGCTGATGGCCTTGACCATCGCCACCGGTTTCGTCGTGGACGACGCCATCGTCATGCTGGAGAACATTGCCCGCTACATTGAAGAAGGCGACAGCCCGTTGCAGGCCGCGCTCAAGGGCGCCCGGCAGATCGGCTTTACCCTGGTCTCCCTGACGCTGTCGCTGATTGCCGTACTGATCCCGCTGCTGTTCATGGCCGACGTGGTTGGGCGGCTGTTCCGCGAGTTCGCCATCACCCTGGCGGTGGCGATCCTGATTTCCCTGGTGGTGTCCCTGACCCTGACGCCGATGATGTGCGCGCGGCTGCTCAAGCGTGAGCCCAAGGAAGAGGAGCAGGGCCGCTTCTACCGCGCCAGCGGCGCCTGGATCGACTGGTTGATTGCCGCCTATGGACGCAAATTGCAGTGGGTGCTCAAGCACCAGCCGCTGACGTTGCTGGTGGCGGTGGGCAGTCTGGTCTTGACGGTGGTGCTCTACCTGGCGGTGCCCAAGGGTTTCTTTCCGGTGCAGGACACCGGGGTGATCCAGGGTATTTCCGAGGCGCCGCAGTCGATTTCCTTTGCCGCCATGAGCGAGCGCCAGCAGCAGCTTGCCAAGGTGATCCTTGCCGATCCGGCGGTAGAGAGCCTGTCGTCCTATATCGGCGTGGATGGCGACAATGCGACCCTCAACAGCGGCCGCCTGCTGATCAACCTCAAGCCCCACAGCCAACGGGATGACAGCGCCACGGCGATCATTGCCCGCTTGCAGCCACAGTTGGACCGGCTGGTGGGCATTCGCCTGTTCATGCAGCCGGTGCAGGACCTGACCATCGAAGACCGGGTCAGCCGCACCCAGTACCAGTTCAGCCTGTCGTCGCCGGACGCCGAGTTGCTCAGCCTCTGGAGCGGCCGTCTCGCCGAGGCCCTGGCGCGCCAGGCGGAACTGACCGACGTCGCCAGCGACTTGCAGGACAAGGGCTTGCAGGTCTATCTGGTGATCGACCGCGACGCGGCCTCGCGCCTGGGCGTCTCGGTGGCGAACATCACCGACGCGCTGTATGACGCCTTCGGCCAACGGCAGATCTCCACCATCTACACCCAGGCCAGCCAATACCGCGTGGTGTTGCAAGCCCAGGCCGGCGAGCGGATCGGGCCCCAGGCGCTGGATCAGATCCACGTCAAGACCACCGACGGCGGACAGGTTCGGCTATCGAGCCTGGCCCATGTCGAGGAGCGCCAGGCTCAATTGGCGATTGCCCACATCGGGCAGTTCCCGGCGGTGATGATGTCGTTCAACCTGGCGCCGGGCGTAGCCCTCGGGCATGCAGTGGAGGTGATCGAGAAAGTCCAGCAGGACATCGGCATGCCGGTGGGCGTACAGACCGAATTCCAGGGAGCGGCCCAGGCCTTCCAGGCATCGTTGTCGAGTACGTTGCTGCTGATCCTGGCGGCGGTGGTGACCATGTACATCGTGCTGGGCGTGCTGTACGAGAGCTACATCCACCCGATCACCATTTTGTCCACCTTGCCCTCGGCGGCCATCGGCGCCTTGCTGGCCTTGATCCTCAGCGGCAACGACCTGGGCATGATTGCGATCATCGGGATCATCCTGCTGATCGGCATCGTCAAGAAGAACGCGATCATGATGATCGACTTCGCCCTCGACGCCGAGCGCAACCAGGGCATGGACCCGCAGACCGCGATCTATCAAGCCGCGCTGCTGCGCTTCAGGCCGATCCTGATGACCACCCTGGCGGCCTTGTTCGGTGCGGTGCCGCTGATGCTCGCCACCGGCTCCGGCGCCGAACTGCGCCAGCCATTGGGGTTGGTGATGGTCGGCGGGTTGCTGGTAAGCCAGGTGCTGACGCTGTTTACCACGCCGGTGATCTACCTGTATTTCGATCGGCTGGGGCGGCGCTTTGCCCGGGCTGATGGGAAAGAGGTGCAGGTATGACGCGTAGCGTGGGCCGGACGAACACCCTGTGGCGAGGGAGCTTGCTCCCGCTGGGCTGCGCAGCAGACCTTTTTGTGAGTGCTGCGCACTCAAGCGGGAGCAAGCTCCCTCGCCACAAAAGCATCGGCCACAAAAGCGCCTGCCACATAAGTGTGTGCTACATGGCGCCTGATGGCTGGAGCGCTCACCCATGAACCTCTCCGGGCCATTCATCCGCCGCCCCGTGGCGACCATGCTCCTGAGCTTCGCCATCATGCTGCTCGGCGGCGTGTGCTTCGGGCTGTTGCCGGTCTCGCCGCTGCCGCAGATGGATTTCCCGGTGATTGTTGTCCAGGCCAACTTGCCAGGCGCCAGTCCGGAGGTGATGGCTTCGACGGTGGCCACGCCGCTGGAGCGTTCATTCGGCGCCATCGCCGGGGTGAACACCATGAGCAGCCGCTCCAGCCAGGGTTCCACCCGGGTGATCCTGCAATTCGACCTGGACCGCGACATCAACGGCGCGGCGCGGGAAGTGCAGGCGGCCATCAATGCCTCGCGCAATCTGCTGCCCAGCGGCATGCGCAGCATGCCCACCTACAAGAAGGTCAACCCGTCCCAGGCGCCGATCATGGTGCTGTCGCTGACCTCGGACGTCCTGGAAAAAGGCCAGCTCTACGACCTGGCGTCCACCATCCTGTCCCAGAGCCTGTCCCAGGTGTCGGGAGTCGGCGAGGTGCAGATCGGCGGCAGCTCCCTGCCGGCGGTGCGTATCGAGCTGGAACCACAGTTGCTCAACCAGTACGGCGTCGCCCTGGACGATGTACGCACGGCCATCGCCAACAGCAACGTGCGCAGGCCAAAGGGCTCGGTGGAGGACGACCGGCGCATGTGGCAGGTCCAGGCCAACGATCAGCTGGAGAAAGCCAAGGACTACGAGACCCTGGTCATCCGTTATCAGGACGGCTCTGTGCTGCGACTCAAGGACGTGGCGAAAGTCAGTGACAGCGTCGAGGATCGCTATAACAGCGGCTTCTTCAATGACGACGCGGCCGTGTTGCTGGTGATCAACCGCCAGGCCGGCGCCAACATCATCGAGACGGTCAACGAGATCAAGGCACAACTGCCGGCCTTGCAGGCGGTGCTGCCGGCCAGCGTCAAGTTGAACCTGGCGATGGACCGTTCGCCGGTGATCAAGGCCACTTTGCACGAAGCGGAAATGACCCTGCTGATCGCCGTGGCGCTGGTGGTGCTGGTGGTGTTCCTGTTCCTCGGTAACTTCCGCGCCTCGCTGATCCCGACCCTGGCGGTGCCGGTCTCGCTGGTGGGTACGTTCGCGGTGATGTACCTGTATGGCTTCTCGCTGAATAACCTGTCGTTGATGGCGTTGATCCTCGCCACCGGGCTGGTGGTGGACGACGCCATCGTGGTGCTGGAGAACATTTCCCGGCACATCGACGAAGGTGTGCCGCCGATGCAGGCCGCGTACCGGGGAGCCGAGGAGGTGGGCTTCACCCTGTTGTCGATGAACGTCTCGCTGGTGGCGGTGTTCCTGTCGATCCTGTTCATGGGCGGGATCATCGAGAGCCTGTTCCGTGAGTTTTCCATCACCCTGGCCGCGTCCATCGTCGTTTCGCTGGTGGTTTCCCTGACCCTGACGCCGATGCTCTGCGCCCGCTGGCTCAAACCCCACGTGCCCGGGCAGGAAAACCGCCTGCAACGCTGGAGCCAGCGCCTCAACGACCGCATGGTCCGCGGCTATGCCACGAGCCTCGACTGGGTGCTGCGCCACCGGCGCCTGACCTTGCTGAGCCTGCTGCTGACCATCGGCGTGAACGTCGCCTTGTATGTGGTGGTGCCGAAAACCTTCATGCCGCAGCAGGACACCGGCCAACTGATCGGCTTCGTGCGCGGTGACGATGGGCTGTCGTTCAATGTGATGCAGCCGAAGATGGAAATCTTCCGCCGCGCGGTGCTCAAGGACGACGCGGTGCAGAGCGTTGCCGGTTTCATCGGCGGCAACAACGGCACCAACAACGCGTTCATGCTGGTGCGCCTCAAGCCGATCAAGGAGCGCAGTATTTCTGCGCAGAAGGTCATTGAGCGCTTGCGCAAGGAAATGCCCAAGGTGCCCGGTGCCCAGTTGATGCTGATGGCCGACCAGGACCTGCAATTTGGTGGGGGGCGCGAGCAGACCACTTCGCAATATTCCTACATTCTGCAAAGCGCTGACCTGGCGTCCTTGCGTGAGTGGTACCCCAAGGTCACGGCGGCCTTCAGGGCCTTGCCGGAACTGACCGCCATCGACGCTCGCGACGGGGGCGGGGCGCAGCAAGTGACGCTGGTGGTGGATCGCGACCAGGCCAAGCGCCTGGGTATCGACATGAGCATGGTGACGGCGGTGCTCAACAACGCCTACAGCCAGCGGCAGATCTCCACCATCTACGACAGCCTCAACCAGTATCAGGTGGTGATGGAGGTCAATCCCAAGTACGCCCAGGACCCGAGTACCCTCGAGCAGGTGCAGGTCATCACGGCCGACGGTGCGCGGGTGCCGCTGTCAACGATCGCCCATTACGAGAACAGCCTGGAGGACGACCGGGTCAGCCATGAAGGCCAGTTTGCCTCCGAAAGTATTTCGTTTGACATGGCCGAGGGCGTGACCGTGGAGCAGGGCTCGGCGGCCATCGAGCGGGCCATTGCCAGACTGGGAATGCCCGAGGATGTGATTGCGAAAATGGCCGGCACCGCCGATGCGTTCGCCGCCACTCAGAAGAGCCAGCCATTCATGATTCTCGGTGCCTTGCTGGCGGTGTACCTGGTGCTGGGTGTGCTGTATGAAAGCTACATTCATCCGCTGACGATCCTGTCTACCTTGCCGTCGGCCGGGGTTGGCGCGCTGCTGTCGATCTACGCACTGGGCGGCGAGTTCAGCCTGATCTCGTTGCTGGGTCTGTTCCTGCTGATCGGCGTGGTGAAGAAAAACGCGATCCTGATGATCGACCTGGCCCTGCAGCTGGAGCGTGGGGGGATGTCGCCGCAGGAGTCGATCCGCAGCGCCTGCCTGCTGCGGTTGCGACCGATCCTGATGACGACGCTGGCGGCGATCCTCGGTGCCTTGCCGCTGCTGCTCGGCACCGCCGAAGGCGCGGAGATGCGCCAGCCGCTGGGCCTGACCATCATTGGCGGGCTGGTGTTCAGCCAGGTCCTGACCCTCTACACCACTCCGGTGGTTTATCTCTATCTCGACAAACTGCGCCACCGGTTCAACCGCTGGCGCGGCGTGCGCACTGATGCTGCCCTGGAAACTCCGTTATGAACGACCGTTCGCTTTTCAACCTTGCCACCGTGCTGACGACCGCCCGTGGTTCGCGGGCGCTGAGCC
The DNA here is from genome assembly GCF_022952855.1 of Pseudomonas sp. RGM2987. Lineage (GTDB taxonomy): Bacteria > Pseudomonadota > Gammaproteobacteria > Pseudomonadales > Pseudomonadaceae > Aquipseudomonas. The sequence goes on from NZ_JALJDX010000220.1 coordinate 11,309, forward strand.
TGGCGTTGTGCGTGGCGATGCTCAGCGCCTGCGCCATCGGCCCGGATTACCAGCGCCCGGCAGCTGCCGCTCCGGCGCAATACAAGCAAGCCCAGGGCTGGCGCCAGGCCAACCCCAGCGACGCGCTCGCCCGTGGTGCCTGGTGGGAGCTATACGGCGACGCCCAGCTCAACGGCCTGGTGGAGAAACTCAACACCTCGAACCAGACCGTCGCCCAGGCCGAAGCCCAGTACCGCCAGGCCCAGGCTCTGGTGCGCAGCGCCCGGGGTGCATTTTTCCCGACAGTGGACCTGACCGTTGGCAAGAATCGCTCGAGCCAGGGCACCGGCAGCAGCAATTCGAGCCTGAGCAGCTCCTCCAGCGGCATTCGCGACACCTACAGCGCCCAGGCCGGGGTCAGTTGGGAGGCGGACGTCTGGGGCAAGCTGCGGCGCACCCTGGAAGCCGACGAGGCGAGCGCCCAGGCCAGTTTTGCCGACCTGGCCGCGATGCGCCTGAGCCAACAGTCTGAACTGGTGCAGAACTACTTGCAGTTGCGGGTGATCGATCAGCAGAAGCGTCTGTTGCAGACCACGCTGGACAACTACCAGCGCTCGTTGAAAATGACCGAGAATCAGTACCGCGCCGGTGTTTCCGGCAAGGACGCGGTGGCCCAGGCCCAGAATCAGCTCAAGACCACCCAGGGCGACCTGATCGACCTGATCTGGCAGCGGGCGCAATTTGAAAATGCCATCGCCGTACTGATGGGCCAGCCACCGGCCGAATTCAGCCTGGCCGAAACCCAGGACATCCCGGCATTGCCGCAAATCCCGGTGGCGCTGCCGTCGCAGTTGCTGGAACGCCGGCCCGACATCGCCTCGGCCGAGCGCTCGGTGATGGCCGCCAACGCCAATATCGGCGTAGCCAAGGCCGCCTATTATCCGGACTTCACCCTGAGCCTGAGTGGCGGCTACAGCAGCAGTACCTACGACAACTGGGTGAGCGTGCCGAACCGTTTCTGGTCGGTGGGGCCGCAGTTGGCCATGACCCTGTTCGACGGTGGCCAGCGCTCGGCGGAAGTCGACCGCACCGTCGCCGCCTACGACCAGACCGTCGCCACCTACCGCCAGACCGTGCTCGACGGCCTGCGCGAAGTGGAAAACTACATGATTCAGCTCAAGGTGCTGGAAGACGAAGCCCGGGTGCGTCAGGAAGCCCTGGATGCCGCCCGCGAATCCCTGCGCCTGACCCAGAACCAGTACAAGGCCGGGCTGATTGCCTATCTCGACGTGGTGACCGTCCAGGCCACCGCCCTGAGCAACGAGCGCAGCGTGCTGAGCCTGCAACAGAGCCGGCTGATCGCCAGCGTGCAACTGATCGCCGCGTTGGGTGGGGGTTGGGATGGGCAGATGGAGTCGGGGGAGAAGTCCGAGTGACTGGGGCGTACCGTTCTTTCATTGGAAGGCAGGTAAACCCGTGGCGAGGGAGCTTGCTCCCGCTTGAGCGCGAAGCGCTCATAAAAAAATGGGGCCGCTGCGCCCGAGGCGTCGGACCGTCCCAGCGGGAGCAAGCTCCCTCGCCACAGGCTGATCTTCATGGCAACCGGCAAGTCCCGCTTTTGGCCGATGCACTGCCTACGACCTGTCGTGTTGCCTTGCTATAGTTCAAGCCTCTTTTTCAGCCGGTCAAGGATCACTGCCATGTCGCAATACCAAGCGTTCACCGTCGAACTTGCAGACAACATTGCCCATGTGCAGATCAATCGCCCGGAAAAGATCAACTCGATGAACGCCGCGTTCTGGAGCGAGATCATCGAGATTTTCCAATGGATCGACGATACCGACGAGGCACGAGTCGTCGTGCTCAGCGGTGCCGGCAGGCATTTTTCATCGGGGATCGACCTGATGATGCTGGCAGGTGTCGCCAATGAGCTGGGCAAGGATGTAGGGCGCAACGCACGCCTGCTGCGGCGCAAGATCCTGCAACTGCAAGCCTCGTTCAACGCCGTGGACAACTGCCGCAAACCGGTGCTCGCGGCGATCCAGGGTTACTGCCTGGGCGGCGCCATCGACCTGGTCAGCGCCTGTGACATGCGGTACGCCGCCGAGGATGCGCAATTCTCCATCAAGGAAATCGACATCGGCATGGCCGCCGATGTTGGCACATTGCAACGCTTGCCCCGGATCATCGGGGACGGCATGCTGCGTGAACTCGCTTATACGGGGCGTACCTTCGGTGCCGACGAAGCGCGCAGCATTGGCCTGGTCAACCGTGTCTACAGTGATACCGCCAGCCTGCTCGACGGCGTGATGGGCATTGCCCGGGAAATCGCCGCGAAGTCGCCGATTGCCGTGACCGGCACCAAGGAGATGATCAGCTACATGCGCGATCACCGCATCGACGATGGGCTGGAATATGTCGCTACCTGGAACGCCGCCATGCTGCAATCGACTGACCTGCGCGTGGCCATGGCCGCCCATATGAGCAAACAGAAACCCGAATTTCTGGATTGATTGATCATGATTGCACGCTGGACCACCGCAGTACTCGATACCGATCTTCCGGGCGGCTGGGCGGTTGCCCGTAGCCCGGAAGGCTTTCTGTACGATGCCAATGGCGCACTGTTCCCCCGCGACTGGCTCAAGCGCCAGGACTTGTCGATCCTCGCCGAGCATGGCATCGGCCACCTCGATGGCGAGCCGGTCTATTTGCTGGAACTGCACAGTCCGCTGGACATTCCCGGTTGCAACTGGAAAGGCCTGCGGGCGTTCATGCTCGAGGACGACCACACCTTGTACAAGGTGCTGGGCTACGCGGCGCAGATTGGCACGTGGGCTCGGGAACATCGCTTCTGCGGAAGTTGCGGCAAGCGAATGAGCCAGATCCCACGGGAGCGGGCGATGTATTGCGATATCTGCGAGCTGCGGCACTATCCGCGGATTTCGCCGAGCATGATCGTGTTGATCACTCGCGGCGACGAGGTCCTGCTGGGCCGCTCCCATCGCTTCGTCCCAGGCGTCTACAGCACCCTGGCCGGTTTTGCCGAACCGGGCGAATCGGTGGAAGACTGCCTGGTTCGAGAGGTGCGCGAAGAAGTTGGGATCGAGGTCAAGAACATCCAGTACATGGGCAGCCAGTGCTGGCCGTTTCCACATTCGATGATGCTGGGTTTCCACGCCGAATACGCCAGTGGCGAGATCGTTTGCCAGGAGGAAGAAATCGAGGACGCCCAGTGGTTCAGCATCCACGACATGCCACCGCTGCCGGCATCGCGCTCCATTGCACGCTACCTGATCGATCTCTACGTGGCGCGGCGTCTAGGCCATGCTGAACCAGTGCTGCCAGGCTAGGCGCACGGTCAACCCCAGGACCACGGTGATGAACACCGGCCGGATGAACTTCGCACCGCCGCTGATGGCGGTGCGGGCGCCGAAGAACGCTCCGACCATGACCGACAGGCCCATGCTCAGGCCGATTACCCAATCCACTTGTCCAGAAAAGATGAACACCGCCAGCGCTGCGATATTGCTGACAAAGTTCATGCTGCGGGCCACGCCGCTGGCCTTGACCAGGTCGATGGGGTAGAGCAGCAGGCTGCTCACCGTCCAGAACGCCCCCGTGCCCGGACCGGCCACGCCATCGTAGAAGCCCAGGGTAAAGCCTTGGGGCGATTGCCACTTTTTCCTGATCGGCGCATCGCTGTCCAGCGGTGCCTTGGGCGTGCCGCCGAACAACAGGTACAAGCCGCAGGCGAAGACGATCACCGGCAGCATCTTGTTCAGCCATTCGGCGGGCAAGTAGTGCGCGACGACGGCACCGACCAGGGCGCCTACCAGGGTGCCGATAAGGGCGTGGGTCCATTGCCGGGGGTGGAACAGCTTGCGCCGGTAGAACGTGAAACTGGCCGTGGCCGAACCGAAGGTCGAACTGAGCTTGTTGGTGCCCAGCACCAGATGGGGCGGCAGACCGGCGGTGAGCAGGGCAGGCGTGGTCAGCAAGCCACCGCCACCGGCGATGGCATCGATGAAACCGGCAATGAACGCGACAATGGCGAGGATAGCGAGAGTAGTGAGGTCGACGCTGAGTTCAAAAGGCATGGAATGGGCTTATTCGGCAGGTCGCAGAAGGGCTGCGGGGAAGGCCGTTATGTTACCCATAATGGCAGTAGGCTGCGACTCTATCAGGACATCTAAAGGGTCGATGGCGAGGGCGCGAACGCCCTCGCCACGCTTCACTCAGGCCGGAATACTGCCCGCAGGCAATTCTCGCGCTTGTCCTTGAACATGGCATAACCCTGCGCCGACTGCTCCAGGCCCATGGGATGGGTCAGCAGGTAGGAGGGGTCCAGTTCACCTTTCTGGATATGCTCGAACAAGCGCCTCACATAGCGCTGGCCGGGTTGCTGCCCCGACCGCAGGGTCAGTGCCTTGTTGACGATGGCTCCCATCGGAAACTTGTCGAGCAAGCCGCCATACACGCCCACCACCGATACCGTGCCACCCTTGCGACAGGCTCGGATCGATTGCCGGAGCACCGTGCCGCGCTCGGTGTGCAGGCGCATCATCTGCTTGGTCTTGTCGTAGACGTAGTCGAGTTCGGTGCCATGGGCTTCCATGCCGACGCAATCGATGCAGCGATCCGGGCCCCGGCCACCGGTCAGTTCCAGCAGGGCGGCATGCACGTCGGTGGTTTCGTAGTTGATGACGATCGCCCCGGCTTTCTCTTCCGCCAGGCGCAAGCGATCAGCAAAACGGTCGATGGCGATTACCCGTTCGGCGCCCAGCAGGTAGGCGCTGCTGATCGCCATCAGGCCGACGCCGCCGCAGCCCCAGACTGCCACGGTGTCGCCGGGCTGGATGTCGGCGTTATCGGCGGCGAAGTAACCGGTGGGCACCGCATCGGAGACGAACACGGCTTGCTCGTCGCTGACGCCTTCGGGGATGGTGAACAGATTCACGTCGGCGAACGGTACGCGGATATAAGTCGCATGGCTGCCGGCAAAACCGCCGAACGCGTGGCTGTAGCCAATGATGCCGCAGGCCGGCTGGCCGTAGGCGATCTCCGTTGCGGTGGGGTTGGGGTTGGAGTTGTCGCAACAGGAAAAGTCCGAGCGCTGGCAGTGCTCGCAATGCCCGCAGCCGATAATCGACACCGTGACCACCCGATCGCCTTTCTTGAACTGCGTAATGGCCGAGCCGGTTTCCACCACTTCACCCATGAATTCATGGCCGATGATGTCGCCGGCCTGCATGGTCGGCACGTAGCCGCCCAACAGATGCAGGTCCGAGCCGCAGACCGACGACAGCAATACACGGACAATGGCATCGCGGGGGTTGAGGATAGAGGGATCGTCGACCGTCTCGACTTGCAATTTGTTCGGGCCTTGCCAGGTCAATGCGCGCATCAGGCGGTTCCTCCGGTGGCTGGAGTAGTCGTGGGATCTTGAGTGGCGCCAGCAGCCGGATGGACGAACAGGAAGTCCTTGTCACCCTGGGCACGCATCCGGTTGGTGGTGACCTCGCCGGTTTCCAGCTGTTGCTTGATGCTACGCAGCAGGTTCAGCAGGGCCTTGTCAGAGAACTTGGAAATAGCGGCAGCCAGGGCATAACCGGCGGCGCCAAACGAGGTCTCGCAGGCCACGATCACCTTGATCTGCGTGCCTCGGCCAGCTGGCGCGTCGCTGAAAAGCATCTGGATGTCATGCTTGAAGCGTGTCTGTGGCGCTACGATCCAGTGCAGCTTGCGGCCATCCTTGGGCTCGGACTGTTCGAGATCGCAATACAGAACCTTGTCCCTCGGCCCAGTGGCAAGCCAACGATAGGTATGCTCGCCGGTTTGCTCGATCGCATCGATCCAGGGCACGAGGGCGCCGAGATCTGCCGGATTGCGGCAAAACGCGAACACCTCTTCGCGTGGCTTGTTCACGGTGATACTGCGGGAAATCACCTTGCTGCCATCCCAGCCGCGATCCTGCTCGAAAGCTTGCTCGAACGGGGTGTGCGCCAATGCGCTCTTGACTCTGCAGGTGCCGGAATACCCGCGCCAGGCGGCGCAAGCCCCCAGCAGCGCCTGGGACCATCCCTTGAGCCCGCCCTGGCGCAGGCCGTTGGCGAGCAACAGCGTGCCGGCCAGCAGCGACGCCGCACGCGCAGGCGTGCCGAGATTGGGATGCGACGGGGTCGGAGCCGCTGCCCGACTCGCAACCAGTTGTGGACGTTCGGTCATGATGAGTGATCCTTATAAATCCGCAGGAGATATAAGGAATGAACCGGCAAACGGCCTGGTTGTTCCATCGGTATGCGGGCTTTCCGATGAGGCGGGCGACACGCCCGCAGCCTAGCGCCGTCCGAGATAGAGTTCCTGGACGCATGGCGAAACCTCGACCGCTGGGCGATTTTTTTTTGAAATCAAGGGGTTGCCAGTCCAGGCAAATGAGTACATAATTGCGCCCATCGAACGCACTGGGGTCTAAAAAATCTCAATGTTTTCAAGGAGATAGCGCCCAGTCAGGGTCCCGTTTCCTTTAGTAGGTTTGTACAACGGTTGATGTGGCTGCATTGCATCAGGCGTCCTGAGGCCGAATAGCAAAATGGTTATGCAGTGGATTGCAAATCCACCTACGCCGGTTCGATTCCGACTTCGGCCTCCACTTTTAAAAAGCTCTGTAGATCTATGATTTACAGAGCTTTTTTGTTTGCAGGCGCTGAAGGTTTTTGTCTTGAAAAGGACAGATGCAACCTTGCTTCATGGGGGAGGGATGTATATATTTCCCCTCTGCTGCACCAGCCCGGAGAATGGCTATCCAAAGCTTCTCCGCGGCTTTGACGCGCTACCGCCCGAATGGCGAAACTGGTAGACGCATGGGACTTAAAATCCCCCGCTCGTAAGGGCGTGCCGGTTCGATTCCGGCTTCGGGCACCATATTAAATCAAGGGTTTGCAGGCGAAAGCTAATGCAAACCCTTGTTCGTTTCCGGTCCGCTATTTTGATGCTGGTCCGCAATTCACTTCGATGGCGATACCTTTTTGCCTTTCCGGTTGCGGATGTACTGCTCTGTCATGACAACGGTCGTATGCCCAAGTTGATCCTTGGCCTGCATGATGTCGCCGCTTGATTCTGCCTTGTCCGTGCCGGCTGTGGCCCGCACATACTGCATTTTTTAAACGCCTAGTCGAGACGCCTGCACCCTTTGGATGGTGTCGAATCCCTCCGCATATCACTTTTCGTCCGGTGACGATCAGGCGCGTCGAGCGGACCGAGCCAATTAATAGATGCCAATGATTTCATGGCGGCTGCATGAACGCGGATACAATCTGAGCTTTTCAGCTGATGTAGCAAAGGAAATTATCAAGTAACGCGGTATTCAAGGAGAAGGCGACGGTGAGAAGGAGTGCGTTCGTAGGGGCCATCATGGTTTTGGCTGCACTCGGTGGTTGCTCTGGTCCTGCTTGGAAAGTTTCAAGCGAGACTGATGCAATTACCCGGAAAAGCAGCGCCATGGTCACCACGGGTAGCTATAAAGCGGGCAGTTCGCCTTTCGCCGATCCGACCAAAATGTACCCAGTGGTACGGATGGCTGAAGGTGACGTCTACGTCGGGCTAGTGTCAACTCACGAGTCCCGGAATCCGGTGCTGAGCGCTCAAGTCTGGATTGATCGTAACGAGGCTTGGACAATCTCGTCTCAGGAGACTCCCATATTTTTTGCGCTGCCGTCCGGGAGGTTGCTATTGGGATTGGACCCAGAACTCTCAAAGCAAGCTGGTGACCGCGGCCTGAATGTCTACAAACTGATGGGGGGATATACGGTTACCGGAGGAGCAAAAGCAAGGGCGATTCTCCACCAAATGCTCGCTGGGCAGATTTTGAAATATAGGACATTTGGTATTGATCAGACTCCCTCAGCGATCTATGAAGTGGTCTTGGATGAATCATTCTCACAGTCCCTTAAGGCCGCTGGTATCGATCCGACTACTTTGTAGATGAAGATATTCCGGCGTCGAGCACCCTCTAAAATCAAGGGCTTGCGGGCGAAACTGATGCGAACCCTTGTTCATTTCCAGTCCGCAATTTTCCAGGTCGAGCTCCGCAGGTTAGCGACGTATGAACGACCGGGTAGCCAATAACCTGTACATGAATTATATTTTTGTACAGGTTTTTAAGCGGAATGCAGCAAGTGACTCCTCTCGAAAAGCTGATCGCCTGGCATGAAAGCTGGGCCCTGCGAAATCAGACCGTGAAATGCAAAGGCTGTGGCGCGGAGCAGCCCGAGCGAGATCGAACGCTCACATTTACACATGAATCGAATTGTCCGAACGCCAGGTTCGGGATCGAACCCTGGCGGGCTCTGGATGAAGTGCGGGATGCGTACTGGATCCCCCCGAAAGGATCGCCAGTGGAGCAGGGCGCCAATCCCCAAACGCCAGAGCCGTCGGAGCCAGCCTGATGGATTCCTCGCGTTGGCCGTAATGATTACAACCTTCGCCGAAACGCTTCCAGGATTTCCCGCGTCCCCTTTTTCAACTGCAGTTGAGCCATGGCATCCAATGGGTGCCAGAGGCAATCACTGATCTCATTCCGCGGCCCGGCCTCCGTGAGATTGGCCACTGATGCTTCAAACACGTGGTGTTCAGTGGCCCCGTCCTTAATCCTCATCAGGTACAGGAGGTTCTCGGCATCCAGCCCGGTTTCTTCGGCCAGTTCCCTGATAGCGGCTTCTACGTGGGTTTCTCCGCGTTCGACCGTACCGCCTGGCAGCGTCCAGCGACTGTTGGGCTTGCGCACCAGCAGCACTTGGCGCGCCTCCTCACAGATGATGGTCGCTCGAATTTTCATGGGCATGCCTGGTGGGTACTGTCACAAAAGTGAAATATGACTGAAATATTAGTGCCCGGGTCACTCACGTGTCGCTAAATTTCCTGCTCTTGTCAATACGACCGCAGCCTGGTGGGAACGGCTGACTTTCATTTCATGCCGCCGGGCAGTTATCGCAAGCGCCGACCGATCATCGCCTAAAATGAATCAGAGGCGAAAAAATGAATCCATGGGGAGTGAACGGCAGACCCCAGCGCGGGGAAGTGAGGAGAAATGACCAGTGTCGATGATTTCCGACTCAAATCTCACGAACTCCTGGTGGAGCTTGATGCGGCGACGGCAGAAATGATGAAGCTCATTTGTGCCCATCAGATGACAGGGACGATCTGGGAGGAGGCTGTTCGACTCCAGCATGAGGCCTATGAGCGTTGGGTCGAGTATCTGAACGAACGTGTGTAGGCCAGGGGCTGGCACAGAGGTGGCGACAGATTCTTTGAACGGTCTCGACAGGGTTGTGCCTAATCCATAGACCGACAAGAGGATTAGGCCATGTCTGAATTAGCCAGTTATTTCTGGATTGCCGTAGCGGTGCTGTTACTGCTTGTGGATTTGTGGGCAATCGTCAGTGTATTTCGTAGCGACAAGTCGGCCGGAACCAAGGCTGGCTGGGCGCTGTTGCTGATTATCCTGCCGGTGCTGGGCCTGGTCATCTGGGGCGTTGCCGGGCCGCGCGGCATCAAGGAAGGCCCGACGTCTGCCGAGCATAGCAAAGGCTAGCGCAGAGGGATGCGAGCCCCTGGTCACTGGTTATCCAGCGGCCACGGGTGGGTTCGCAGGGCTGTGTCTGCTTCAAGTCGGTTGACGCAAGGCTCAGCGGAACCTGGGCAGTGGTCGCTCAATGGGCTTGAGAGAGGTCAGCGCGCTCTGGATCGACGGGGCATCCTTCTCGATGTCGTTGAGTCGGTCACGGATGCGCACGGCTGTTGGATGCCCGCCCTGGTTGTCGACCCAGTCGGCAATTTCCTTGCAGGCTGCTGCCAGCCGGACCTGACGCGATTCCAGCAAGGTGAGCAGGGTGGTGATGGACTCTTTTTCCGACATGTCACACCTCCGTTGATGAGTGGAAAGGCCAGCACAAAACCCACCAGAAGTGGGTCGCACTATTGATTAAGCGTAGTTGAGTTATTCTGGATCTGTCGAAGAATCCGGCACCCGGCTGGACAGCCGGGCGCCGAAGGATGGGTTCTATCGAATCAGCCGGACTCCTTGATCCAGGACGGCGCGACACTGGCGCGCCAGCGCACGTCGGTAATGCCATACTTCTCTGCAAGGGGTTTTGAAACCCGCTTGACCTTTTCCCGTCCGAACTTGGGTATACGCCCGACACCCGCATCGCAACTGGCCCAATGCCAAGCTTCTGAGTTATTCATCACCTCGGCGCGGATGATGAATGACTTCGGCTCGCCATGGAGCATGTAGTCGATGATGTAAAGCGATGGCCCGCCCATAAATCCTCCCTAATTAGTCCTATACGGATGGATACGGAGGCAAGCGGAAAATTCCATTGGATTTCCAGACGGTCGAAATGAGACCCATCGTCCATGATGGTGGATCTCCAGCCAGCCTTGTGAATACGTATTGCTCGTCGCCCGGAACCAAACCCGGTTAACCTTCTCCAAGGTGAGCTTCAACACCGTGGGCCAGGGATCAAAGGCAGGGCAGGTGCGGCATTACATAAGGCAAGACATGAAAAGAATCACCCGGGCGCTGGTTATTGCAGTCCTCGCCATCGGTGTGTCGGGGTGCATCGGCCCGCCCATCGAACTGACCCCGCAAACCGAGCAGCGCTTGCAAGAGCAGCCCCCGATCCGTTTTCTGCTGACATTTGATGATGGCCCCAGCGCATCATCGTTCTGGAACCCGAGCAAAGAAGTGCTGGACGCCCTTGCTCATAACCCCGTGCAGCCGGGTATCAAGGCGATCTTCTTCGTCCAGACCCGGGCACTGAGAGCCGGTAACAGCGCTATCGGGCGTTCGGTGATGCACCGGGAGCAGCGCGAAGGCCACATACTCGGGTTTCACACGGCCACCAATGGGCACGACAATCATCGGTTCCTGAGTCCGGATGAACTGGAGCACTCACTGGTGGATGGCAGTGCCGACATCGCTGCCATCAGCGGTGCAGCGCCTGTCCTGCTGCGGCCACCATTCTGGAGCTACGACAGGCGTACTTTTGCCGCCTACCAGCAGCATGGCATGCACATACTGCTGACGGACCTTAGTGCTAACGATGGCAAGATCTGGGGGTTTTCCGCCAGCCCGCGACGGCGGATCAACCTGATACGCCAGCTCTCAGAAGTGCGCGAGCGTATTGCTGCGAAAGAACTGCCTGCCGTCGATGGTGTGATTCCGGTAGTGGTCACGTTTCACGACCTCAACCGCTACACCGCACGGCATACCCGGGAGTACCTGCAGATCCTGCTCGACGCGGCCCGCGAGACGGGCGTGAGGACGGACACCAGGCCGTTCTACGACGACCGCATGGCATTGGAGCGGGCCGCCATGGCCCGCACGATCAAGAATCCCGGCCAGCCGGTGCACCTGCCCGGTCTGTGGGACTGGCTGTGGGATTCGGATTCCCACTGAGGGCTCGTGGCTGTGCGACGTCGACAAGCATTGCGACACCCGGTCGTTACCCTCTCGCGAACTGGAGTATGGTGGGCGACGTAACCCAGGTTTATCTCGCAGGAGGTGACTATGAGCAGTGCGATGCTGACGAAAATGCACATCAATGGTTATGACGTGCTCAGCGTAAACAGTGGGCCGTGGAGGGTGTGCACCCAGGCAGACCGGTTGGGCTCCTTTGCGTCTCGCGAGGAAGCACTGGCCTACGCCGCAGCGCTACCGGCCAGGAAAGAGCGTGGTGGTAGGGCTGCCAATGTGAAATAACTGCATGATCTGTGGGAGCGGGCTTGCTCGCGAAAGCGGTGGGTCAGCTACATCAATGCTGGATGGGCTATCGCTTTCGCGAGCAAGCCCGCTCCCACAATGACCGATGTTCGCCAGTAGTCAACTGAGGGCTGGCTCCAGCGGAATCTCCAGGGTAAACAGCGCGCCATGACCAGGGCCGTCGCTATGGACAAGCAAGCGGCCGTTCATCTCAACCGCCGCCAGTGCACAGCTGTGCAAGCCGAAGCCATGGCCATCCTTGCGGGTCGTGAAGCCGTGGTTGAAGATCCGCGCCAGGTTCTCGGGCGCAATGCCTTCGCCTCGATCCTTGACGCTGAGGCACAGCGTGGCTTGATCGACGATCCGGATGCCCAAGATGATTTCACGCGGCTCCGGGGTATTGGACATGGCGAATTTCGCGTTGCTGATCAGGTTGATCAGAATCAGCAGCAGCCGGTGCTTGTCGCCCATGATCGCGGGAGCATCCTGGTAGTCCTTGATGACCGTCACGTGGTGACGGCTCAGCGCACCGGCGTTCATGCGCAACGCGTCCTCGAACAGGTCGCTGACATTGAGCGGTTCGATCAGTCGGGCGGCCCCCGCGTAGGACTGTTGAGTGGTGACGATTTCCTTGATGTGATCGATGCTTCTGGTCAGTTGTGCCAGTTCGTCGATGAGCAGCGCTTGCTCGGCGGCGATGGAGTCGACCAACTCATTGAAATAACGCGGCAGCAACTTGCCTTTTTCATCCTGGGTGATGAAGTGACCAAGATCGTTGGCGTGCTCGTTCATCATGTTGACCGCTTTCCCGAGCCCGATGGTCTTGCTGTTTCTTAACTTGCGGGTCACCAGGTCCGCGGAGATATTCACGCTGTTGAGTACGTTGCCGACGTTATGCAACACGTTCGTGGCGATCTCCGCCATGCCCGCCATGCGTGCGGCATCCATCAGCTCGCGTTCGGCTGCCTTGAGTTCGCGGGTGCGTTCCTGTACCCGTTCTTCGAGCCGCTCATTGGACGATTGCAACTGCTGGTTGATCTGGTTGATGACGGCGTAGCTGCGCACCAGGCGCACCGCCAGGTAGATCATCAAGAGCGCCATGAGGCTGGCACACACCGCGAGGTAAATATGGTACTGACGGTCCGTCGCCGCTGTCCTTCGTTGGGTTTCGTTCAGCAGCTCGTTGATGTTGTCCAACTCCTGGGCAACCGGAATGACACTGATGCGATCGAGCAGGTCGTTGACCAGCGGTTGTTCCTCAAGAATGGTCCTGACGTGTCCGGCGAGCGTGGAGAAGGGCGCCTGTTGGGGCGTGGGCAACTGCAGAACGTAAGGTGTCAGTTCATCCAGCTGGCGTTGGACTTCCTGGGCTTTATCGGCAGTGACATAGAGCGCGAACTCCAGCGTCGTCAACGTCAGCTCCAGCACTTGGGAGGCTGCGGTCTGGCGCTGTGCCGGGCTTTGAGTGTCCAGCCCCTTGAGCAGCGTCTGAATCTGGTCTTCGACAAGCGGCAGCGCGTCCAGGGATGTACGCAGATTGGTATTGTGTTGGTCGAACTCGTTCACCAGCAGGGTCTTGTTCTTGACCGCATCCACGTAGCCCTGGCGCCTGGACACCCAAAGCGCCGCCAACGGGCCTGAATTGTTGAGCCGCTCCAGCTGCGCCCAGCGACTGCCTGCTTCCGCCGGCTGCGACAGCGACAAGTTATTGCTGACGCCGATTTTCTTCCTGAGGATTTTGACGTTCCAGTTCGCGTCGGATTGCTTGAGTTGGCGAATGAAGTCACGGGATTCAAAGTAGGTCGAGGAGTCGTACGTGTATGACTTGATCAGGAAGAATATCAAGGCGCTGAAGACCACAAGCGCGACGGCCAGCAAGGCGGGCCATTTATATTTCTGGATAATGTTCGTCACGCCAGTCTCCTGTGCAGAGTCTCTATCGAAGGCGTCGGTGAGTTCCCGTCGGGGGAGGTATGCTAAGGCTTGAGCCAGACACAAAGGTGGATTTGTCGTGCGGCTTGTTGCGGCGGTTTGCGGGTACCTGGATACACGTTGAGCTCCCTGCTTACGGCGAAGGTTCCATCACAGAGGTGAGTGTAGCGTTCGTCATCAGGTGTCTTCATCTCTAAAATTCTCAATGCTCTAAAACTAACCTTTTTGTGTTTATTTTCTGGAAGTTAGCATGCGCTCCAAGTGAAACATTTTTCTCAAAGTAGCTTCATCATGTGTTGACGCTGATGCGATTTTGAACCCAGCTACCGGAATTCAGTGACTGCTTACGCTCCAATGAAATAAATGCACATCGACAAAGTGATCAGAGACCCCAATGTCGACATCAGTATCGTGCTGGAAACCAGCGAGCCATCACGTCGGTAAAACTCGGCAAGCATGAATGGCCCTGTCCCTGTCGGTAGTGCGCTTAGGAGCAAAGCCGCCTGGGTCCACATGAGTGGAAGACGGAAAACATAAAACGCCAAAACCCACGTAACCAGGGGGTGAACAAGCAGCTTGATAAACACCAAGCTCGTACCACGCTCAATTTTTCCCTTGTGCCTGTGAGCCAGAAAAAGTCCCAGGGAAATTAGCGCACAAGGGCCGGTAGCCGCCGATAACATTTTGAGGACTTGATGGAAGGACGCGGGCAAGGGTTGAGCCGTAGCCGTCCACAACGATCCTAAAATCGGCGCCACCACGATAGGGTTTTTGATCAGCGCGAACATGACTTTCCCCACAGCTTTTGCGAGGCTCTTTTCACTCTGCAGCCCGACCTCGATACAGATCACCGAGATAGAAAACAGTACGCAGATCACGACCAGGCAAGAGATCAGGGCGGGCTCCATGCCTGCCTTGCCGAATACCAAAAGGCATAGCGGAATGCCCATGTATCCCGTATTGGCGTAGGTGGCGCTCAGCCCTTGAACGCTGGCATCTACCAGGCTACGTGTACGCCGAAGTCGCCAGATCAAAGTAATGACGAATAGGCCGACCGTCGATAGCCCATAGCTGAAGATGAATCCCGGTTGCCAGATCTGCTCCCACACCGCTGTTGCCATTGCTTCAAATAGCAAAGCAGGGAGACACAACCAGACCACCATTCGATTGATTTCTGAAGCAGCGTTAGGGCCCAGCAATCCTAGGCGTCTACAGGCGAAGCCCGCCAGAATAAGCGCGAATACGGGCAGGATGACATTTAGAACAGAGGCCATTGGCCGAAAACTCACATATGCAGGTGGGTCGATACCCGGTCTGGACATCAACAGAAAATATTTCGCCCTAGCATTTAATGCTTGATCTTTTCAGACGGCGAAATTTGCTAGTTCACATTAAGCAAAGTCACCGAGCTAACCGTGTTGGTTTCAATGCTAGGTCGTCATCTGGGCGTAGGTGCCATGGCATAGCGGCCATCAAAACCTACTGAGCCAGAAGTTCTTTTTGCCCTAAGAATTCGTCTAGACGAGTGGCGAGATAGATACGTGCTTTCGTAGTGTGCACGTCTGTGAGCTCTCCTGCCAGTTTGGAGTTCCCATCGGCGATGGCGATGGCGATGGCCTCATGCTCATCCCAGATCGTTTCTCGCTGGGAGGCAGAGGATTGCAACACCGACCCCATCGCCCTACGAAGATGCACCCAATAAATCTGAGCACTTTCAGAAATGAAAGGATTTCCCGATGCCGTATAGATGTCCTGGTGAAACGCAATGTCAGCGTCGACCATTGCCTTGACGTCTTTCCCCCTGGAAACCCGCCGACCATTTTCAATGATTTTCGGATTCATTTGATGCCGTTGTTCCGCTGCCATTTTTGCTGCCAGATTATCCAGTGCACCTCTGATCAGGTAGAGATTGCTGATTGACTCAACCGTCAATGGTGTCACTAAGACGCCTTTGCCAGGAGCATCCTGGACAAGGCCATCTTTTTTCAGGAGACGTATCGCCTGGAGAACAGGGGAGCGCGAGACATTCATCTGCTCCGCAATCTCTTCTTGGGTAAATCGCACTCCAGGAGCCATGGATCCGTCGCTGATCGCATCTAGAAGCGCTCTGTAGACCTCATCCACATAGTCAGGGCGCGCTTGAATTTTCTGAAACTTCGTAATCATGGCGGTCTGTTGTGCCTTCGTTGGCTTGGTAACGGCGTTCATTGTCCACGTTCTCCGGAATGATTCCAACTTGATGCCTTGACATTCTCTGATGGTGAGCAAAGAATGTGTTCTGTATACAGAATATAGAAGACGGAAGAGGTTTACCAATGAAAGTGTTCTACGACAAAGACACCGACCTGGCCTTGCTGGAAAGCAGGCGGGTGGCAGTCATCGGCTACGGTTCGCAGGGGCACGCGCAAGCGCTGAATTTGCGTGACAGTGGCATCGACGTGGTCGTTGGTCTACGAGCCGGTGGTACATCCTGGGCAAAAGCAGCGGCCTCTGGCCTCTCGGTCATGGAAGTCGGCGAAGCCGTGAGTGGTGCAGATCTCGTCGTCATGCTCATTCCCGACGAGTCGATTGCGCAGGTCTACACTGAGGAGGTCGAGCCAGCAATTCGTAACGGCGCGGCGCTGGTCTTTGCCCATGGCTTTAACGTCCACTACGGTCAGGTGACGCCACGGGCAGACCTCGATGTGTTCATGGTTGCTCCCAAGGCACCTGGTCACACCGTGCGCTCGACATTCGCGGCAGGTGGCGGCGTACCGGCTCTGATCGCGATCTCTCAAAACATCTCTGATTTAGCCAAGGATTTGGCACTGGCGTATGCCTCGGCCATAGGTTGCGGCAAGGCCGGCATTATCGAAACCGATTTCCGAGAAGAAACAGAAACCGATCTTTTTGGTGAGCAGGTTGTTCTGTGCGGCGGCGCAGTCGAACTCATTAAGGGCGGTTTTGAGGTGTTGGTCGAAGCCGGGTACTCCCCAGAGCTTGCTTACTTCGAATGCCTGCATGAGTTGAAACTGATCGTTGACCTTCTCTACGAGGGCGGCATTTCCAACATGAATTACAGCATCTCCAACAATGCTGAGTTTGGTGAATACGTTTCCGGGCCGAAGATTGTGACAGCTGAAACCAACCAGGCCATGCGAGAGGTCCTTGCGTTCATTCAAGATGGTTCGTATGCAAAACAATTCATCCTTGAAAGCAAGGCAGGTAACTCCCTGCTAACTGCGCGCAGAAATCAACTGAAGCGCCATCCTATTGAAGTCGTCGGCGAACAACTGCGGGCAATGATGCCGTGGATCAAGGCCTCGGCCTTGGTGGATAAAGCTTACAACTGATCAGCCCACCTATTGATGAGGAAATAAAAAACCCTTAAACGCATTCCCGTTGGCCCATTACGTCCAGATAATGTGTATACAGAGTTCCGTAGCCTGAGCTCTAACGACAAAATAAAAACGGAGACATGGTCATGACCGAGAAATTTGAACAGCACGAAGCCAAGCAGTCGACTGGTGCCGGCGCACCGATCGCCAAAAAACTCATCGCCTATGGTGGTTACCACACCAACAATGTGCCGGACCATGATCCTGAATTGACTGAGACTGGCCCAGGAACTCCGATGGGAGAATACCTCCGACGCTTCTGGCATCCGGTATGTATGTCGCTTGAGCTCACTGATACTCCGCGCTTTATGAAGATTCTTGGCGAAGAGCTGGTGGCATTCCGTGACGGCAGCGGTCAGATTGGCGTGCTGCATGCTCACTGCTGCCACCGAGGCGCATCTCTGGAATATGGAGCGATCCAGGAACGTGGCATTAAGTGCTGCTACCACGGCATGGTATTTGACGTGGACGGCGCGTGTTTACACGTGCCGTTTCCTGCCGGTGAAGAGAAAGAGGCGGAGAAATACGCCTGTTCAATCCGCCAGGGTGCATATAAGGCGTTCGAGCGTCATGGTTTGGTGTTCGCTTACATGGGCCCACCAGATGAAGAGCCGCCATTCCCTGAGTGGGAAGAAAACTTTACCGTCGCTGAAGGTGACGAGCTGGTTCCTTACAGCAACTTCCAGCATTGCAACTGGATGCAGGTTCAAGACAACGCGGCAGACAATTTCCACCCTACGGCCTTGCACTCCGCCAAAAATGTGGTGAATAAAAATTTCCAGGGCACGACTTTCGATGAGGTCGGCGCAGCGTCAATGGAAGTTGCACCAGACATGCAATTCATCCCCGTCCATCAAGGTCGAAGCCTCGCCTGCGCCGGCGCACGTCGCGTGAACGACGACAGGATGTTCCTGCGCATACAGCACCAGGTATTGCCCAATCTGAGCTTGCACGCGTACACCTCCGAGGATGGATCGGCGAAAAAGCTCTTCAGCCGATTCCACATCGTTCGCTGGACAGTTCCGGTCGATGACGAGAACAGCAAGATGATGGGCTGGCGTGTCATGGGCCCAGGTATTGATACACGTGGGATCGGTGACAAAAACATGGTCGGTTACGAGACGATCGACTTTCTCGAAGGGCAGGTGGCGATGCGTCGGCCTGAGCGCTTTGGCAAATACAAGCTTGATGAGCTGCCACCGATCCCGACGAATCACCGTGAACGTGAGATCTACAAGGACGCTCAATACGCGCCAGGCGATTACGAGGCGATCATCTCGCAGCGGCCTATCGCTGTTCACAAACTCGAAAACCCTACCAAGTTCGATGCAGGTGTCTACGCGTTCCGCAAAATGCTCCGTGACGCTGTTCGCGGAACGAACCCCGCTGCAGGTGCTCATGGTTTTGCAGAATGGCTGCGCTCAATGAACGGCGCTCCCAATAGCTATTGCGCAGGTAACGTTTTTGAAATGCCAATCGCCGATACGGTGGAACAAGAGGTTGCAAACCGCCGTCGTCTGGCCAAAGAAACTGTGGCAATTCTTACCGAGGCAGATCAGTTGAAGGGGGACGAACGAGCCACATTCGTGAAAGAGCGACTCGAACAGCTCGAACAAAGCTTCAAAAAATAACAAAAAGGCCCACATCAGCTCTCGAGATAGTTCTTATCTCGAGAGTTGTAAGCGCATCGCCGAGGTGAGGTATGAACGCAATTGTAGATAACGCAGCCGCAACGCATCTAGAGCTGGTGGTCAGGCAAATCAGGATGGAAGCGAACGGCGTAAATTCCTATGAGTTTGTCTCTTCAGACGGCTCCGATTTGCCGCCCTTCACTGCTGGCGCGCACATTGATATCCACGTCGGTTCTGGCATTGTTCGTCAATATTCGCTTTGCAACTCTCCATCAGAGCGCCATCGTTACATGATTGCGGTGCTGAAGGATCCTAATGGTCGCGGCGGCTCTGCGGCGGTGCACGAAAGCATCAAAGTAGGTGACCGGGTACGCGTGAGCGCGCCCAGAAATAATTTTGAATTGCACCCTGGTTCAACCAAGGTCGTCCTTCTGGCCGGAGGCATCGGGGTGACACCGATGAAGTCGATGGCCCACCATTTAGAGGCGCAAAACATTTCATACGAAATGTACTACTGCGCCAAGGGGCCGGAGTTTGCCGCCTTCAAATCAGAGCTCGAAGGGTTGGCGAAATCGGGTCGAATCAGCTTCCATTTCGATGGGGGTGATCCTAGTAATAAACTCGATATTCCTTCGATCTTGAAGAATCCCGAGGGCTCGTGCGATCTCTATTATTGCGGGCCAGGAGGGTTCATGCAGGCTTGCAAGGATGCTTCGGAGCACTGGCCAAGTGGGTCGGTACATTTCGAGCACTTCAAGGCGCCCGTCAAGAAAGAAACTGACGAGTGCTCGATTGTCGGTGGATTCATCGCCGAGATCGCCAGCACGGGTGAGCGTTTGGAAGTGGCGCCAGATCAGAGCTTGGCAGAGGCTTTGAACAGCGCTGGCTATCCAGTGGAGACGTCATGCCAATCTGGTTTGTGCGGGACGTGTAAGGTGCGCTACCTGGCCGGTACTGTCGCCCATCAAGACTTCATTCTCGATGACAGCGAGAGGCCTGAATTTCTTACTTGCTGTGTATCTCGCGCCGTGAGCGGTACTTTGCTGCTCGATCTCTGAATGTACAAATAGGGGGGGGCGACATCGTTCGGCCAACCCCTGTCATGCCCCGCCTGCACCCTATTCATTTCACTCAACAAGATTCCCACCTGCAAGGGAGCGAGATGGGTGCATAGATGACGACCTGCACATCTACGGCGAAATAAACTTTACACGTGCTGAGCTCGCCATTCCAGATTCGCGTCGAAATCCAATCCTGAATCAGGGTCGCACAAATGAATCTAATCAAGCTTGAAAGTTTTCTGGCCACCGTTGAGTATGGCACGGTCAGCGCTGCAGCGCTGAAGTTGAACATTGGCCAGCCTGCGGTGAGTAAGCATTTGAACTCACTGGGGGTTGAATTTGGTGTGGTGCTATTTGACCCGTCATCGAAGAAAAGGATACTCAGCCCTGACGGTGTGAAAGTTTGGCATGTAGCGAAGTTGGTGGTCTGCGCCATGAAAACGCTCAGCGAGGAGCTTGCTGAGTGTCGTTAATGGGGGGCTCGACAGGTTAAGGAAGGGACGCCCTTGATATCGTGAGCGGACGTCCAGGATGCATTACAGGCAGTAGAAGTTGTGGTCAGAAATCCTGCCTCAAGCGACTTTTTCTTTTTGACTGATGCATGGTGTCTGCACATTTCGGGTGACGCCCAGCGATAGATCAATTCTGACTAGGCGCTCAGTTTGGTAAATTTGAGGTCAGGAAGCTATACCTTCCTCGGCACGTTCCTGTGTCCGCAGCTATGCCCAAATAAGCTCTGGCTTTGATGCCTCCATTCGGATCGACTGCTCCATCGTCACAATTCCTCGAGCAAGAAATTCACGTGTTGCTGAATGCGTTAGACGGTGATCAGATATTTTGGTGTGAATATCGCTGATAACGATAGGAGGGTACGGTACAAGTGCGGCTTGGATGGCCCATAACGTCTCGCTGAGCTGCTGCTGGGCACGAGCGCCACCAATGAAGGCCGTCGATCCCGTCAACATTAGGGTCGGCTTGTCCTTTAGTGGCGACCGCCGGTGGGGACTGGACAGCCAGTCCAGGGCATTTTTCATTACCCCTGACATTCCGTGGCTATATTCAGGAGAGGCAAGGATGACCCCCTCGGCGTGATTGACTGCCTCGCGTAATGCTACGACTGGTACAGGCGCGTCGTCCCCATCTTGATCACCGTTGTATAGCGGGAGATCGTGCAGTGGGTGGATGTGCAAAAGGACGTTCGGTGGCAATAATTCAGTACTTATAGTGCTCAATATGATTGCGTTGTTCGATTCGCGCCTCAAGCTCGCGCAGAGTCCTAATAAATGAATGGTTCTCAAAGTGCCTCCGGTAGGCTTAGCACGGTGCTTGGAAAGGGTAGATTGGTGCGTTGCAGTAACACGGGCGATGACGCTAAGAACGCTGGCAGGCAACAAAAGAAGAAGCCCTCTGTGAGAGGGCTTCCGGCGATTACTTGTAGGTCAGCAATCTTTTGGGGACTAGGAAAACAAGCAGGCAGCCGCCTACCAGCACGAAGGAAAGCATGATAATTCCCGCGCTGGTGCTGTGTGTTACCGAGTTTATCGTGCCCATGACGAAGGGGCTGATGAAACCCGAGGCACTACCTATGGAGTTAGCCAACGCAATGCCGGTGGCAGCGGCCGCGCCGGTCAGGATTGCAGGCGGCAATGTCCAGAACTGCGAGATAGTGGTCATTACCCCCATTGTGGCCAAGCACAACGCTGGAAGACTGATCAGGATGTCTAATTGGAACGATGCACTGATCAGGAAACCTGCTGCCGCGAGCACGCCAGGCACAGCAAGATGCCAGCGTCGCTCTTTGAAACGATCCGAACTTCTCCCTACAAGGATCATGGTGACTACGGCGCAACTATAGGGAATGGCAGTCAGCAGACCCAGGTGCATCGAATCTGTGACGCCTGAAGCCTGGATAAGCGTTGGAAGCCAGAAACTAACGCCGTACAGCCCCATGGTGAAGAACAGATAGATAAAGCTCAACAGCCATATCTTGGGATCTCGGAGGCCGTCCATCATCCGGTGAAGGTGCTTGCCGCTGGATTCCTTGTCGATATTGTGGCGTAGAATTTTTTTGTCTTCCTCGCCTAGCCAATGTGCATCCTCAATTCTATCTGTCAGATAAAAGTAAGCGAAAACCCCTACGATGATGGTTGGCAGCCCCTCCAGGATGAAAAGCCACTGCCAGCCAGCGAGATTCTGCACACCACTCAGAGAATGCATGATCCACCCCGAAAGCGGAGCGCCGATGACACCCGACATCGGGATCGCAGCCATGAACAGAGCGGTGACTTTGGCACCTTTGGATGAAGGGAACCACTGGGAGATGTAAAGAAGGATTGCGGGGAAGAAACCTGCTTCAGCTACGCCCAAAAGAAACCGCATGACGTAAAACTGCATTGGTGTATTGACGAACATCATGGCTGCGGAAATCACACCCCAGGTCACCATGATCCTGGCAATCCAGCGTCGAGCTCCCACTTTGTACATGATGATGTTGCTCGGAATTTCAAAGGCAAAATAGCCAATAAAAAACATACCTGCTCCGAGGCCATAAACGGCGTCGCTCCAGGCTAGATCTTGAGCCATTTGCAGCTTGGCAAAACTCACGTTGATACGGTTGAGGTAGGAGCACACATAGCAGAGGAAGAGAAACGGAATGAGCCGGAAAATCACCTTTTTATATATGAGATCCTCCGCGTTCAACAGTGTTCCTGGTAATGGCTGAGCACGGTCGGCAATGGTGTTCATGAGGACGCCTCCAAGCATTTTTAAATTTATAAGGCTCGCGTCTCACCCCTTGCCGAGTGTTCAAACGCTGCAAGGGGTGTCGTATTATTTTAGAAACTTACAGCAGGAAACCATCAGTCGAGCATGTCTGGCTGGGTTTGGAGCAACTGGCCCCAGATTGGTTGGAAGTGAAGCCAGCCAATGTAATCGCTGCCCACGTTTTCTCGGCTGAAGCGGGCGCGCTCGTCAGTTACCAGTTTTGGCTTGATACCAGTTGCCGCCACCATCAGCTGTTGCTGGCAGCAACGCTCAAGCGCGATGAACCAGAATGCGGCGCTTTCGATACTGTGGCTGCTCGCGGTCAGCAGGCCGTGATTTTGGTGCAGGATGGCTTTGTGTTTGCCGAAGAGAGAGGCAATGGATTTCCCGGAGTCTGTTTTAACCGCTACCGCACCAGCTTCGGCAGTGATCACCAGTTGATCCTCGAAGAACGCTGCGGCGTCTTGAGTGATCGGCTCCAGCGGCAGGCCGGTACTGGCCCATGCGCCACCATATACGGTATGGGCATGACACATCGCAACGATGTGTGGATGAGCCTCATGGACGTTGGCGTGCAGTACAAAACCGGCGCGATTGATGGCGTATTCCCCCTCAATAATTTTGCCATTGTGGTCAGCCAGGATCAGGTTGGATACCTTGACCTGTGAAAAATGGACGCACATCGGGTTCGTCCAGTACAGCTCAGGAAACTCTGGATCCCGCACGGTCAGGTGACCTGCAAAGCCGTAGTCATAACCTTGCAGCGCGAACGCCCGGCATGCCGCAACCAGGCGCTCTTTCAAATGCTTGCGTTGTTCGGCATAGGTTTCAAATTCCGGCACCTCCGGATAAATCAGACCCTCTTGTTCAGGCTGATAAATGGAGATCCGGTTCTTGGATTTGGTCAGTGTGCTGTCTGGTTGTTTAACGCTGATATTCATGAAGGCATCCGCCATTGGCTCGGTTGAGGTTGTACCTTCACAAACCTTGCAAACTGATACAAACGATGCTATTTCACTGTCCTGTGAAATAATTTCACAGGACAAAAATAATGAGTAATCGACCTAGCCTGGTTGCGCTTCGAGCCTTTGAAGCAGCTGCAAGACACGGTAATTTCAGTGTTGCTGCGGCTGAGCTCCACCAGACTCCATCTGCAGTCAGTCACCAGATCAAGAGTCTCGAAAGTTTTTTCGGCTTTCCACTTTTCGTACGCCACAGTCGACACCTTGAGCTCAATAACCAGGGTCGTAGGTTGTTCAATGTCGTCCAACCTGCGTTCAATGCTGTGGATCAGATATGTACGGAGCTACGACCGTTCGCTGAGACCGAGAAGCTTTCGGTTCATTGTTCACCAAGTTTCGCGAGCAAGTGGCTAGGCCCACGTCTGCCAGATTTTTTCGCCAAATACCCCCAATTCACCATTCAGCTCTCATCGAGCGCCACGCCGATTGATTTGCATAAGCATGCTGAACTGGACATGGTGATTGCTTACGGAACGGCCCTCAAAAGCTCTGATATTTGTGTTCAGAGCCTGGGGGCCGAGGAGTGCTGCCCCCTAGGTGCACCGATGCTGCTGGGCGGTCGAACAGACATCAAGCTCGACGAAATGGACTCCATTCCCCTTATCGAATCGCAGCTCAACCCACTATCCTGGCAAGATTACTTTCGTCAGCATGGAAAGCCGATCCCCGAGATCATGCATCGCCCTTCATTTGACCGAGGCGCCCTGGCATTAGCTGCGGCAGTCGATGGGCTTGGCCTGGCACTTGAGAGTGTGCGTTTCTCTCAACAAGAATTGGCTAGTGGCAGTCTGGTTAAATATCTTGTTGAAGACTGTCGATCTGTAGTGCGCGAAATTCATTTTCTCTGCTATCGACATACGCAGAGAAACTCACCGAAGACAGTGGCATTTCGCGAATGGCTGACTGAGGCATGTCGTGAGGACGGTGCTTAACACTGCGAAGGCGCACGATGAAGTCGTCGATCGATGAGGCACTCATGCGCCATCGCTCTGTCCATCGGCTACTTCTGGCCGTTTTCTGACCTTTGCGTAGAGGTTGAATTGCCAAGATTTTCCTAGGCGATGAGTGAGTAATTGCATGGTCAGCAAATAGTAATAGCGCGTCGATTCAGTGTGATGGTTTAGGTGGTAATTCAAAAATCACGCAAGGTGTTTTCTCTGCCAAGTCCATGGATTGTCTCGGTGCCAGCGCACAGCTTTAGCTGCTTGGATGGCTTTTGCCTAGTGTAGGTGGCGCTGACGTGTAGTTTGCGAGCCGTACATGACTCCCGCGAGGAATACCTCCATATCGAATGGCTTGCTCATGCTCGGCCACCGATGTAGGCCGAAACTACGTCGATACGACCGTGCCCCAGCTCATAGCTGATTTGTGCGCGTGCCTCCTGATCAAGGTGTTGGTCGAGCTGGTAGCAACTACCTCCTTTGATTGGCGCAAGTTGCTTTGTAATCTGCTCATACCGTCTGTACAGAAAATGTACCAAAAAGAGGCTGGCTGCAAGAGGCGGGGATGGAGCTCCAGAGACCAAAAAGCCCGCATTTCGCGGGCTCTAGGGTTTTGAGTAGACGCTGATAGCCGTCTATGTACTGCAAATGGTGCCCTCTCGGGAGACTCACGCTTTCACTCGAATCGAGGAAGCGCCTTGGTTGGCTTGCTGATGTGATGACGATACGCTTTCTTGGAAATGTCGATCCAGATGCAGCGGATACCTCCTTCCTCGTGGGTCTTTTGGCGTGTTTCATAATCAACATCGCGTTGTGTCGATCGTTGTATTTCGATGGCTACCTTGCTCTTACCGTTCGGGTGAGTGCAGAGAATGTCAGCCCGAAAAATTTGCCGGAAGCTGTCACCCCCGACTGCTTAGGAAGTGCAGACCAACCCGTGGCCGTTGCAGCAAAAAGTGATTTAATTTTGAGCATGACATGATCATCGCTTTCCCCCCCGACTGACTGAGTCCGCGTTCACCTGGCTTATGCGAAAAGAAGCGGTGCCCGAGCCGCGAAACCTTGAGCACCGCTTGGCTTTTGCTCTCGGGCATGAAGACGTCCCGGGATTTGTTCAACGCTTCAGTTTTCCATTCTTCGTCCGTTAGGAAGACCGAGACAATAGGGGTCCCATCCAACCTATAGGCAAGTAGTCCAATCACTCATGTCCACGCAAAGGATTAAGAGAGTCGATGTTTGTGAGCCGAATTTCATAGGTCGGTTGTCTGCTGCGCGTACTCCGCTGCGTGGCGGCGGACGAAATCAGCCATTGTGGTCACAGGCTTACCGGTCAGAGCGGGCAGTTCGTCTGTTTCACGGTCGTACCGCCCTGTTGATGCAGTTGAGCCATGATCGAGAGGTGGTCGACGACGTGCGGGGGGACGCTGGCATCGCGCAAATTGTCCGCGCAGGTTGCCACCGACACATCCCGATAGGTGATGGGTCGGCCGAGCGCATCAGAGAATATCCGGGCATGGTGCTCCATATCAGTGGACTGCGGGTCGGTGAGTTTGTAGGCCTTGCCGATATGAGGTGCAGGATCAAACCGGATGTCCGATACGGCATCGGCCACATCTGCGGCGCAGATGGGTGAGGTTCTGCTCTGGCTTAGCGGAAGCAGCTATGTGTTCTTTTTCCGAACATTGGCTGCGGCAAAACGCAGAAAGAACCCCTCCATGAACACTGTGGGTCGAAGCGTCACGACAGGCAGCCCCGACCATGCGAGCGCCTGCTCGACCAAATAGTGCAGCTGTGCTGAGGGTTGTTGGTTTTCAGTGAAACTCATCTGTGACATCGTCATCTGTGACATGTTCACGAAGGCCTCGACACCGTGATGCCGCGCCACCGCAGCCTTATTGACCGTGGCCTCCAGATAAGCCGGCGACACAGACATGCCAAAGTAGATTCGTGCGACACCTTCGATCGCACGATGCGTCGACGTAAGATCGGTCAGGTCGCCTACCACCACGTCAGCGTCGAGCTGACGTAAAGCGGCAGAGCGAGTATCTTCGCGTCGAACCAAGGCGCGTGCCTTCAGCCATCTGGCAAGCAGCGTTTCGGTCACTGTGCGGCCGATACAGCCGACAGCCCCTGTCGCTCCGGTCACCAGCACGGGACGATTAACGTTTTTGCTCATTAACTCTAATTCCATTCGCTTCTAGGTTGCGCTCGAGCCAATGAGTCGCGTCAGGCTCGGTTAATTGAGAGGGTGCTTCAATCCTTCACCGGACTATAGGTGTGTGCAAATCAGTGCCTGTCTTGCCGGGCAGAGTCTGCTTGTTCGGAAAGCAACATTGAGAGCCTCCTGTCAGGGACTTCAGCTCCTGAAAGAAATGCAAGGCGAAGGGGGAGAGGAAGATATGGTGGTCCTGTTTTTTTCGGTTGCCTTTGACGTTTTCGCTGAGGAGGAACCAGGTCTGCCGGTTCAGATCGACATTCTTCCATTCGGCCTGGAGCAACTCACCAATACAGCACAGCGTGCCCAGGCTGATCCACAGTGCCAGTTGCGTTTCCTTCTTTTGCAGTCGAATGCCGTCGTATTTCTGGCCCGCGGGGAGGGTGTCGTAATCGGCGGTCATTTGCAGGAAACGGTTGTGCAATTCCAACAGCTCAGCCGGGGAAAGGAAGCGGCTTCTTTCCGCTTCGTAGTTGGCAGGGATCAATGGGGAGTTGTCGACCAGTTCCGTCGGATCACCTCAATCAATAAGGCCCGCCAGGGCTGACATTTTCTAGCCCAGCTGAACATCTGAGTGAGGTCGGTGAAGAAACTGATGGCTTGCTGGTGAGCGCCGCGGTTGACCACAGTGCGGATCAGCGCCCGAATATCGTGTTCGGAGATACTGCTTACAGCGGTCTTGCCGACTGCTGGCAAAAGGTCCTTGTTAAGGCGTCGTTGCAACTCGGCATTGCCGTCTTTACGCGCGACGCCATCCAACAGCCAGGCCTTGACCAGATCCTGGACGGTCAACGTTTGCACCTTCGTCGTTTTTACTTGTTCGACCTCTCCGTTAGCTGCGGCGTATGGCTGTGCCTTGGCGGTTTTCTTGTGTCCATTGGGATTGATCTGCTCATCAATGAGTGCCCGGGCTTGGTTACGCGCCTTGCGGATGTCCGTCAGGGATTCGCGCGGCCAGGTTCCGCAGGCGTACTCCTTATTCTGCTCGCCCCAGCGATAACTTTAGAAAAAGCTGACCGACACACCGTCCTTGCGGACTGAGATTCGACAGGCCAGATTGCCATCCTCCTTGAGGATGGGGCCGGCATCATTGGCGGTCCAGTGAATGCGGATTAACCTCTCAAGCGCAAATGACGACTCTTCCAGGCCCTTTCACCCGGAGTTCTGACAAAACATACGTGGGATTGAGCCTTACCGCTTAAGGCCGGTTTCGCGGATTAGCTGGTCGATCAACGTATGAGGTCAAACCCACCTCCTCTCATAGGCGCAGTTCGCGTGGCTGTAGCAATCCGTTAGGGATGCACCGATCAACTTGGCGCGCGACCGCGTCAAGTCTAAATGTCCTCGGCACGCATCGCTGTCCGCTGAAAGCGAACAATGCATCGGGTATTGAGGGCGTTTTCGCCCGGTCTCCCCGGTAAAGTGTGTAACTCGCCCATACCCGTCAGCTGTTTTCGAGACATCCACAGGTTCGACAGCGCGAATAGCGTGGTCAACTGAGCCGTGTTCTTCATCAGCCTAAGAAAGCGTACTTTTGCGTACCCAAACTGGCGTTTGATTACCCGAAACGGATGCTCAACCTTGGCCCTTGTCTGGGTTTTGAGGTTCGCGATTTCACGCTTGGCTTTGTGCTGGGCGCCAGGCGCAGTTGGTGATGAAATTGCGTGTGCTCAGCACCTCGGTCGAGCGCACTGGGCATCGCTTCAATGAGCGAGATATGGACGGCAGCCGGCGTTCCGATTAGCTCTATGTTGTGCATACCCCTTCAAGAGTCAACTACTTGCCTCGTGAACTAGGCAGGCCGCACAAGCAGCTGGCGCCATAGCCCGGCAAATAGCACACAGCCTCTGTGCAGCATTAACTGCCATGAGCAGCAGGCCGACTCGGCGTTTTTTCTCTTGGGGTGAAATCCATCTTCAGCGCAAGCGACTAGCTGTTTGTTTTTCAGCAATGCGTCTTTCAAGACATTGTTCACCAGACATTCAAGGGATAGGTGGTTGTTAGTCGAAGCTCGCTGAAGTTTGCTCCTTTTTCATATCGGGCAAGAATGGTTCGAGCATCGAATGACAAGTTTTTCAATTCGCCAGATTGAACTACGTAGTTGGCGAATAAAATGCGCTCTGTTTGCTGATTGTTTCCTTGTCCTTGGCCTAGATCCCAATGCGTACCTTTTGTGAAGCGCGCTCCCATTTTTAATCCTGGAATCCCGACACCGCCAAAATCATAAGCGTAGCGAGTGGTCCATGAACGCTCATCGGCGAAAGCAAACACAGTGTAACTCCAGTTGACCATGTGCAAGTTCGGAATATAGCCGCTGAGCGTCGGAAAACCTGATTCGCCTTCCAATTGTTGATAGCCTAATCCAAATAGGTGGTAGCCTTTGGTGACTGTAAATTGAAGACCATAAGTTTTGTTATCAATGTTACCTCCTTTTGCTCTTCCCTCGTCGATGCTTTGCCAAAATCGGGCGTCTGTCTTGAGATTGAATCCGTTACCCAGATCGGCGAAGTGCGAGAGGCCTGCGTAATGCTGTCTGTATAAGTCGTGCATCAACCCAAAGTAATAACTGGCTTCAAGAGTTGGGGTGATTTTGTAACTAAATCCGGCGAAATCGAGCCCCGAACTCTCAGGGCTCTCTGGTGGGCCAGAAAGAGAGAATTTTTCATGATTGGATGAGGCCCGGGTTGCCGCCGACCAGAAGCTCCCTGTCATGATATTTAAACCATCGATTTCATTGGACTCGACGACTGCTCCTTGATATATAGTTTCAAGCTGACGACTAGGATCAAACCACGCGACTGGAAGTCGAGGCCGAAAGTCGCCAATTTTTAATTCGGTATTTGAGTACTTGAATTTAGCTGTTACGCCCGCACGGCTTGCATCAGAAGCCTTTCCGGCAGTCTCGCTGTACGGTAATGAACCGTCATTACCGGCGGAGTCAAGCTTCAACGCGTATTGGGCATCAATATCCAGTCCTACCTCGAGTGGTGTATCGGTATAACCAGAAACAAATTTTAGATCAAAACCCTGCGACCAACTGCCGACGTTTGAAGGTGGGCCAGAATAGTTGCGGTGAAGGTAGAAATTTTTCATGTCTATATCCAGACGGCTATCATGTAAGTAATCAGCAAGCGCTGAATTCGTCGTGACCGTGAGTGCTACGGTTTTACCAATTAAAGTTAAGATGTGTCCCCTGGGTGTGTTTCGGAGCATTGTGTGTACCTTTTAACTAGTGGAGGTCAAGGCGGTAAAAGATTTGCCTGGGCCGTGAGAGATTAGTGGTTTGTTACTGCAAAGCTGCACGCTTGAAGTGTGCAGCTGTGTTTGCGCGTGTTTGTTCGCGCCCTTAAAGTGCGATTATGCACCAAAGCGCTAACGATCCTAAAAAGTATAGAAAGCATTAATTTAATAATTGTGGGGCGTGCGACTAATTATTAATGTTACGCATTAACTGATTTAGAGTTGTGTGTCGGGTCGAGATCAGGAAGTTGTTAACTGTACTCAAAGGCCGAACTGTTTATCCTGCTATTATTTGAGGTGACAAAGACCTTGGCGATTTCGCCTGGGGTATGTTAGCTGGCGCCGCGCGGGTAACCAGCCGGTTTATTTTTGAAGCTTTACCCAATGGAAGAAACTGCGGCACTCCGCGCACCGATAGAGTATTTCCGATACGCTGCCTCCAAATAAAGATTGGATCTGAACGCTTGTACTGCCGCAGTGGGCACATTGAACTTGCCCAGGACCCGTCTTTGGAAATTTATCCTTCACCTGGTCAGGGAATCGCAAGTTCTGGTTCCTTGAATCGGATCAATTCATGCAGCGTTGCCGGAATTCCCCGCGGACCGCTACGGCGCACTTCAAGAGCCCACGTATCGGAGCCCGTGGCGTTCTGAACGGCTGATGACCCCCCCAGCGGATGGTACGCGTTAGCGATCCCCTCAATGAAGTCCTGTGAAAGTTTGTGATCGGAGGCTGAGCGTAGGCCAGCCAGATGTAAACGGTCGGAAGCGCTATGGTTTGGGCCCCACCATTCCAGCAAAATAGGTAAGCGCTGATCAAGTGCATGCTGAGTTTCTTCTGCACGGCCATCGACCAGCAGGCGGCGCCATCCATCTAGATACAGCTGATGGAAGTCGGTTTCCCTGACAATTTTCGTTGCCAGGCGACTCAGTTGCGGGTCGATCGAAGTGCTGGCAGCGAGCGAGGCAAGCCGAGCCGAGAATGCCTGCTCAGAAAGATCGCTGGTAACAACGAAGTCAACCCACGAGGCTGGCGCACTATCCAGCACGCGCGCGCTGCGAATACTTACTGCGCTACGTTGCCACTCAGCTTGCTGGCGGGTGAACCCATAGCGAGACAGATATCGATAAAGTGCTCGGGCGTGCCCGTAATGATTTTGCATCATCGCACAAAGTGCGGTCCAGTCGGACACTGAGCGACCATTAGGTAATGCGATAAAGTACCAGTTACCCAGTATGAATTTGCTGTCTGCTACACATAACAGTTCGTCAAAAAGCAATTTTTCGTCAGTCTCTGCTCTTGCTGAGGGACAAACAATTTCGTCAGTTGACATCTTTAAACCCCTTTCACATGTAGGTAGTGCTCGTTATTCAAAACAGGCGTGATGACATTGTTAGGTACAAGCACCATTTCTAACCAGGGCTGATGATCAAACACAAACCAAGCTCTAGCCTTTGCTAAGTTAAGGTTTGGAGCGTCAATTGAGCCTATATGAGTCAACGGTTTTCGCGAGTTTTCACGAGCAAAAACTTCATAATATATCGGCCCTGATTCGCCTATCTCTAGCTTCAAATCAATTATTTTTTTGTGAGTATTGCTTGTCATGTGCTGATTCCGTTTCGCTGCATGAAAATACGGGCCTCTGGCGCTATCATGGAGGTGTCCCATTGGTGATGCCACCCTTCATCCACCTCCACGTGAGTGACACCCGCCAAGCGGCCTACCACATTCACGATTTCACTCTTCAGCATAGAAACTCCTGGGCAGGCCAAGCATGGAATGCCAAGTTCAACAACAACCAAGCCCCGCGCATCTATACTGATATTACGAAGCATGCCCATGCGTTCAATTGAGACCGGAACGTGAGGGTCGTTGACTACACTAAGGGCCCTTCGGATGTCCTGTTCATTCACCATAGTGAGTTACCCCAAAGTTCCTGTTGAAGGCGCGTGAGAGCTGGAATCTTAAAGGGCCCACCACGTTTCCACTGCGCAATTTTCTCTTTCCAGGTCACGGTTTGAAAATCCCATTTTTCGAGTTTTTCATCGTAGAGTATTGGAAGTTGATAGTCCAAAACGTAGATGCCGCGCTGTTCATCGAAATGGGCCGGCACTTTAAGACCAACTTCTTCACAAAAAGGAACTACTCTCGCTAACCATTGCTGGCGCAGTTGGTCGTTGCTGTGACCGCGTACGCGATAATGCAATTGATCGGTGCGCGATTTAACGTCATCAGTTGTCCCGAACCATTCCGCAGTTCGAGGGAAGGTGTCGTCGATTTGTTTTTGAACTCGTTTACGTATCTCAGGACCCAAGCTCATGAACCAACGGACGCTGTATTCACCTCGCTTGACGTGGAAGTTTTCCTCGAAATTAACCTTGCGAAGTGAGCGCGCATAGGGGCCATATGAACAATTTTGCTCAAGATCTAAAGTAGTTATATATCCAGCTAAATCACCCATAATATGCCCGATGGCGGTAGAAATAGCGTCGACAGGTTCCCACTCCAGATTGTAAAACGTTTTGAAATTTTCGGGGGCGCGTTCGAAAATCAATTCTTGGGTATCAATGCCAAAGTCCTCTAGCAGCCTAAACATCACGTGCGCGTGTCCCATCTCATCCTGCAGCGCCGATGCCAACGCAATGCGCTCGTCAATAGAGTTGGATTTGAAAAGTGCATTGTGTTGCATAGGCAACGTCATGACTTCAAGGTCTGCTGCAATAGAGATAGTCGCTATGAGTACATTTCGATAGCGCTCAGTCATTTCGCTTTCATCTTCTACCGTACCACCGGCATTGAGTCGAGCTTGTAATGCCAACTCTTCGATCTCGGTATTTCGAATAGGCTTCGAAGATATGCTCCTATTATTTAGGAGTGGCGCATTCAGTGTGGTCATCTTTACCTCGTTTTATCTAAGTTATTATCACTGTTAGTGACGACGTCGTGGGCCGCCGACACGCCATGGTAGAATTAAATTTTCCATTTGCAGGAAAGCAGCATTTAATATGTAGCCAACAATGGCAAGCATGAGAACACCCGCGTAGAGTTTATCGACACTCAGAGTCTGTTGAGCTTGTAAAATAAAGAATCCAATGCCTGAACTCCCAGCAATCATTTCGGCAAAAACAGTTACGATTAACGAGATTGCTAGGGAAGTTCTTAAGCCTATGGAAATGTGAGGCGCAGCGCTGGGCACTAGAACTTCTTTTAGTGTCTGCCACCGGGTTAGCTGGAATGTGCATGCGGTTTCGCGCATAGTTGGTGTAACGCTCTTAACTCCCGCGTAAGTCGCCAGAAGAATGGGAAATACCGCACCTAGTGCAACGGAGACAATTTTGAGCTTTGAGTCTATGCCCAGGAAGAGGATGAGGAGAGGTACCGTCGCCGATACAGGCACAGGTCTAAGCAACTCTACAACAGGCTCCAATAGAGCCCAAGCGGGTCTTGCTGACGCCATCAGCAATCCTAGCGATATACCCAAGACAGCTGCACAAAAATAACCGACCGCCATTATTCCTAGCGTGGAAGCGAGTTCAGTAGATAGTGTTCCTTCCGTTATTTCCCTCCACCAAGTCGCGGCTGCCGTGGAGGCGGCTGGAAGACTTGGAGATACTAAAAGCCCGGTTTTTACAACAAGTTCCCAAGTAAAAATACAGGCAACTATAGCCGCCCACCCCATAATGCGCGAATGGACAACTCTATGCCAATTGGGTAGTGAGACCTGCGCGCGCACAAAGAATTTTCTCATGCCAGAAAGTCGTGTACTTCGGTTCGTATTAGCTGAGGACGTGATCATACAATTCCTTGCGATAGCGATTAAAACCAGGTTGTTCACGTGTTTCAAACTGATGGCGGGGGCGTGGCAGGTTGATCTCGATATCGGCGGCAATTCCCGATCCATCTGAACGTATTACCATGACACGGTCAGATAAGTAGATAGCCTCATCTATGTCATGCGTTACTAGGATGATGGTGACTCCAAGCTCGCTCCATAGCTTGAGAATCATATCTTGAAGATTCGCTCGGCTTAGCGCATCCACTGCCCCAA
Source organism: Pseudomonas sp. RGM2987 (assembly GCF_022952855.1). GTDB lineage: Bacteria > Pseudomonadota > Gammaproteobacteria > Pseudomonadales > Pseudomonadaceae > Aquipseudomonas. The sequence continues at coordinate 45,279 of NZ_JALJDX010000220.1, forward strand.
AAGGCTCGTCCATCAATACGATGCTCGGTGCAGAAGCCAGCGCACGTGCGATTGCCAGTCGTTGTTGCATTCCCCCCGATAACTCCCAGGGAAAGCGGTGGCCGTGGCCCGCGAGGCCCACTAGAGATAAGTAGTGATTAGCGTCCAGTTCCGAAATCTTACTATTATGTAATACAGTTGCGTGGCGCAATCCAAATTCGACATTGCTCTTGGCCGTGGCCCAAGGTAATAACGACTCACTATAGTTCTGAAAGACATAACGCACGCTGCTGTCTTTGCCGATGGGTCGACCTCCCACCCTGATAATACCGGCGTCAGCGTCTATCAGTCCTGCAAGTAACCGGAGGAGTGTCGATTTTCCACTTCCGGAGCGACCTATAATTGATAAGAATGAGCCGCCTGGAACACTACCACTGACGTTACTAATGGCCGCGACGGAGTTTTTTCCCTTTCCGTATTTTTTTGTAAGTGCCTGATAACTGATTAACTGTGTGGGGCGTGGTAGTGGAATGCTCATTTCAAACTTGCCTCAAATGCCGAAGGCGTGACATAAGGCGAGATATCAACTGGTCGCGGCACCCCCCCGTAGGTCACCGCCCTGTCGACCCACGCTTGGGTTTCCCTAAGATTCACAGATGATAACTGCGAGGCTCCCAGATCCATGCGCTCGATTAAGCCTGGAACGGTGTGCGACAGATTGATAAGGTCAATCCCGCTGTATTTCCCCCGTATTGCTACCGCCTCTAAGCGCGGCAGGTCTCCATATTTTTTTGCCCCGCGTCGAATAGCATTAATGAAGCGCTCAGCCGCCTTGGGATCGCGTTTCAAAAAGTCATCATTAGCGTAATACGCAGTGAACGTAGCATCCGCTGGCGGCCCTACCAGCGTGGGGTCGAGCAGAGGCACTGCACCTTGCTCCAGAACCAATCGGGTAGTAGCGGGTTCAAAAGTAACTACGGCGTCGACATCTCCACGAGCAAGGGCATTGCCATCGCCACTGTTAGGAATAATCACAAATTTGACTGAGTTGATATCGACGCCGGCGCGTGCCAGCCATACTTTCAGGGATACTGTTATCATCGACGGTGGAGGGACTCCAATGCGCTTGCCTATGAAGTCAGCAGGTGTTCGTAGTTGACTCCCCTTGCTGACCAATAGCCGGCTAGTGGCTCCGTGGGTACCTGGAAGAATAAGTTTTACCTGAGTAAAGCCGTTAGCCAAGCCACTTCCCCAGGCAAGCACATCGCCAAAGCTGGCGTCGACTGCACCGCTCGCTGTCGCGGCTACTGCCGCGGGCCCGCTTTGTACCGGAATGAGCTCGACTTCAATTCCTTCATCTTTGAAGTAACCAAGTTCCTGTGCAACTAGCGCGGCAGCAGGATTTCCGAGAATGTATCCAAAACGAATCTTAGTGTCAGTCGCGAAAGCATTTATCGCCATAGTCATTGAGACAGCGAATACGAGCATGCTTTTTTTCGGCGTTCGGCGTTTTATCCGCATAATTATTTCACTCTGTTTTAAACATAGCTCGGTGCGTGGCGACTCAGCGCCGCTAAAGAATTGAAACGGTTTGACGCATTTAGCTTATCTGGGTATTTGGCAAGAATGGACAACGCCATCGGTTACAAGTCGTTGGATCAATGCTGGGTCAATACCCACTTCGGATAAAACCGCTATACTATGTTGTCCTAGCGCAGCGACTTCCATATTTGGTGAGCCTGGTTCATTAGTGAAGTTTATCGGAGTACCGAGGTGCGCCCGGCCAGCATGGTCGTGTATTAGCATTTTTCTAGCGGACGTGTGAGGGTGCCCTAACGCTTGCGCAAAATTGAGCACCGGGCCCAAACTGATACCAGTGTCTTTCGCCCAGTTCTGCCAGGTGTCCAGATTCTCGCTGATAAATATTGTTCTCAGAAAAGCACGCACAGGATCTTGTGCCTCGCCAGGCTCTGCGTTGGCCAGTGGTATAAGATCCGGTCGCCCAAGCCGGTTGAATAATGCTTTGGCAAAACGAGGTTCATGGGCGCCTAGACTGATCCAGTGCGCATCTGCCGTCTCATAAGTTTCCAGTAGCGCAACTCCAGGCTTGAAGTGGTAGCCCTCAGGTTCGTGCAGCGCCTGCAGCGCATGCCCTACAGCGGTAGGGCGTGTCGTAAGAGTAGCGTCAAACATCGATAAATCTAGATGGTCGCCGCCCCGACCTTGACGTGCGGCTAATAGGGCAATAAGGATGCCTGAGAGTGCGGCATAGCCGGCTACTGCGCCTGCAATTGGCACGGTAGGAACGATTGGCGCACCATCCTTTCCAAAGGTAAATGTGCCAGCTGCTGCTTGAACCAGTTGGTCATGTGATGCCATGCCACTCAATGGTCCCGACTGACCGAAGGCAGTAATGGAACAATAGATAATTCTAGGATTCCATTCCCGGACAGTTGCATAGTCGATACCCAAACGCTGTGTGACACCAGCGCTATAAGACTCAACCAGAATGTCCGCCGTCTCCACTAATTGACGCACAACATCACGTGATTCCGAGCTTTTTAAATCGATAGATACGCTGCGCTTCCCCCGATTCAAACTCGCGAAAAAATCACTTCCGTTAAGTCCACTCCCGGGACCGACATTACGAGTCGGATCACCCTGCAGTGATTCAATTTTTATTACATCTGCTCCGTGATCAGCGAGCGTTGTGGATACCAACGGACCGGCCATAAACTGCGAAAAATCGAGAACGCGTATGCCATGAAGCTTCATATGACTGCTGCCGTCGAATAAGAAAGTGCAAGAACTGTAAAAGATAAAAAAGGATGTGTACACACTCATTTGGTTATTTGCTTATGCTTTTTATGCTGTTGTTCGCACAAATTCTTCTGGATATTGTTCACGCCTCTTGAGTACTTCCAGGCGGCCTATCTCTCATGATCAACCCTCATCAAGTCAATGCAATCAACTTAAAATCGCTCCTGCGTCGCGGGACACTATCCGCTCATGACAAGCCTTTGTTAGCTGCCCTTGAAGGGCCGTCGATGTCCGGGACTGAGGTCTATGACCATGTCCTTCACCTATCGGCAGCGCTGTCTGCTGCTGGAGTGCGCGCGGGCAATAGCGTGGCATTGTTAGGAAGCAGTTTTGTCGAGAATGCCTTGTTATATTGGGCTCTGACGAGATTGAACGCATTGCCAGTGCTGGGTAGCAGTGAGAAGCCGCCCATTGATCCATTACAGTCGCACTGGCAAGTCGGTGGCTTTGCTCACGAGCAGCCGGGCAAGGCGTTGGATATTCAGTCGCTGTTCGGTTTCAGGTTAACTGATCACGATCTGGAACAAGAAAAAAACCGCTCGGTTAATGAAGGGGAGGGTGAGGATGAAGACGCAGTCATAGCGTGGACTGCTGTGGCGCTTCCTAATACTGGTAGGCAATACGGCGGCGGGCGTACACATAGACAAATAACCTATACCGGTTTTTTTGGAACATTCGCCATACATACGGATCGCACCCAGCGTATTGCAGTGATAGGCTCTCTAAGCCCTGCGTTATTTGAAATATTGCTATTTATTGGTCTCGCTGGTGGAGTGGAAATTTATCATATTGAAGAGGAGCGGTTTAGAAATTCCCGAACCGAGCCTGATCTTCGGAGCTTTGACACTTTGGTTGTCGCGCCTAAGCATGTTGAAGCGGTGTTTTATACATTCTCCAGACTTTGGAGTGGAAAGTCGAAAGTTACAGTTATCCTCTCTATTGATGCGGCTGAAGCCTTGCCATCGGTGATTCCAGTCTGGAGTGCAAAAGCCAACGCGCTTGGGATAATAATTCGCCCGTTGCTTTTAAGTGCACTCGACGGGATCGTTGCCGAGTATTCTTCAGACCGAGATTTGTGGCATGGTTTTCCTGGCGTTGACATAGCTGTCGTCTCCACCAGTGGAATTGAGCAGAGCAGTGGTGCCGACGGGGTCTTGGCAGCGCGCTCGCCGCAAATCAGTGTTGACCGATTTGGAGTGGACGAATCGTGCGGTTTCTACGCCGATGGTTGGAGTCGACTCCCAACGAAGGTAGTGATGCATTCAGATGGTTTTTCATTTGCGCGGGAAGGCGGTGTCGACCTAGGCACTGTTATCGAAAGTGTCACCACCAAGCTGAAAGTCCTGGAAAAAAACCAGCTTGATTGGGTCTCGGAAATTGATGTCACCGAGCTGATTCGGCGCAGCGCCCGCTGGCGTCCAGAGCAATTAGCCATTGATACGGACGGCCGCAAAATCTCCTACGCAGACCTGGTGACGCGTGTAGAGCAGTTGGCGAAAATATTTTCTCATTCTCTTGATGTTGGGGTAGGCGACCGGGTTGCTGTGATTGGGCGTAACAGCGTGGAGTTTGTTATTTCCTACTTGGCTGCGAATTCGTTGGGAGCTATATGTGTACCCATAAACTTCCGGCTCATGGCTAAGGAAATTGCCTTTGTGTTGGACGATAGCGGGGCTAAGCTTCTGCTCCACAATCGCGATCTCGGTGATGTGGTAGGTCAGGTCGGCACGCTAGTTAGAGGTCCAGTACGCTTCGCAGAGTTTGACCCCCTCACCACGGTTGCCAGTGCTTCGGGTGTGCAAGTTGATAACTTACCTCCCGCTCCACGTATCGTGCCTGACGAACGGCGGCCAGCATCCATATTGTATACAGCAGGGACTACAGGCTTCCCAAAGGGAGCGGTACGAACAAATCGTAATGTACTGTGGTTTTCGTTTCTTGGTATGGCGAGTGAGTTTAGAACACGACGTCTTGGAAGCTTTTTAATCACAACCCCAATGTTCCACATCACCGGACATGAACCGGCTATCTTCGGGGCTCTCACCACAGGTGGGTCTTCGCTGGTTCGGAGTGAGTTCAAGGTTGACACAGTATTGGATCTGTTGATTGAGCATCGAATTGCGGGTCAGTTTATCCCCCCTACAATTGGCGTCGATCTATTAGACCGAATTGAGCAGCGCGGTAGCGCGGGACAGCTCCACTCCTTTCGATACTGGTCATCGGCTTCGGCACCTCTTCCTGGCGTATTACTTGATCGCATTCATAAGGTGCTTCCGTGGGTAAAGGTTAGCAATACGCTCGGTATGACCGAGGCAGGTAGCATCGCCCGGCACGAAGTCGGCCAAGATGACAAGTATGCGCAGCATGCTCCGGGTTGTGTCGGACGGGCTGAATTGGGAGGCGAGATTTGCATAGTGGACGCTCATGATGGGCGTCTTGCCAGAATGGGCAGAGGGGAAATAGTGGTTCGATCCCCACAAGTAATTTCAGCGTATTGGAATAATCCAAGTGCTAGCGAAGTTACCCTAAAAAAAGGGTGGCTCCATGGGGGTGACATTGGGGAATTTGATGCTCACGGCAATATTGAAATTAAAGGTCGGGTAAAGGATATGATTATCACCGGTGGCGAAAACGTATACGCTGTGGAGGTTGAGAACGTCCTGCTAGGGTTCCCAGAAGTCAAAGAGGCTGCCGTTTATGGTCGCTCTGACGAAAGATGGGGTGAGAGCGTGAATGCGGCACTCGTACTGCGGTCCGGTAGTGCATTATCTGAGGCGGAAGTAATATCGCGCTGCCGATCGCTCATTGCCCATTATAAGAGCCCACGGCGCGTCATTTTTTTGAATGCACTACCGCGTAACCCCATTGGAAAGGTCATGAAATTCGCTATTGTGGAGGCTGAAACGGCTATAAATTGAGGTTTTTTTGAGATTCCCGCACTGCACGGTTGGCTTTGCGCAGAACATGGACCAGTTCTCGCATGGCTGGCTCCCCCAGGACATCCATCAGTTTGTCCTGGGCCATCTTCCAATGCCGGTGCGCTTGTTTCAATGCCATGCGCCCCTCAGAGGTTAGCTCAACAAGTCTTGCCCGTCTGTCTGATTGATCTACCTTCACAGTTATCAGTCCGTCCCGCTCCAATGGGTCAAGCATTCGGCGGAGACTGGTGCGGTCAACTTCCAAATCCGTAGCTAGTTTGGCTACCGCGGCATGGTGCTCAAAATCAATTGCTCTTAATAACGACCATTGCGAGGATGTAATCCCTGATGGCGCAATCATCTGATCGTACAGGTTTCCAATCCGCCTGGTCGTACGACGTAAGTCAAAATAAACGCACTCATTCAAAAGCTGCTCAACTGTCTTGGGATCAGTTTTCACCATTTATGACTCCTTCCGGCCGGTGGTGACATTTGAAGTATGGCTGTGACCTCGGTTTTTCGCGCATAGGCGTAAGCTCATCGTATTTATTCTAACGGTCTGTACGCTGGAGCGCACTCATCGATCGTTTGCGAACGTGTAATGGTGAGCATCAGGCTAGGGCTAATACGCTAGCCAGTGAGGGCACCCATTGACAGCAAGCAGGTCGATGTGCAATCGACGTCATCCAGTTGGGCGGGGAATTATTCCTTAGATGGTAACGGGGTGGGCGGTGGTAATCAGTTTGGCAATCGAAAGCCCGGGATCATTATTTAGTTGATGCCCGATGCTGTGCGCTCGATCCTCCCTCAGGAGTCAGCGCGTCATGATGCGACCGACGCAAAGTTGAAAAAGTTTATCTTTGTCCCAAAACCGTCGACTTCCGAAAATCCATTGACGGCCTGGGCTGCCAGGATCGAGCTGGTCATATAGGTAACCAGTACAGGCTGTGTGAAAACACGCTGAAGGTACGTCAAGCAAACGCCCCGACTTATTCGGGGCGTTTTGTTTTGTGCGGGCAGCAGACGAGAAAAGGCTTTTCAGCCCATCAGCGCCATCAACTGACGTGCGCCGAGCACGTTAATCGCTCTTTTCAGGTTATAGGCGTTCACCGCCAAAGCCATTTCGGCTCTCGTACCCTCAAGCTGTCGCAGCAAGAAGCGCGCGTTGCCAAATAGCCATTGTTTAAGGTTGCCGAACGGATGCTCCAGGATGATCTTCGGCTGACCATCATCTCGGGGTGCGCCTGCATTCGCCGCTCCATTCGCTCAAAAGCCTCTTCATGAGCATGGCGTGAGACATATCGACGCTTGGCCTCGTTGCATTGCGCTTTCAGCGGACAGCTGGCGCAGTCGCTTACCGCCGCCTGGTAAATGCGATCTCCCTTACTGGTCTGTTTGAGTGTCAGCCACTTACCGGCTGGACATTGATAGCGATCCTGCGATGCATCGTAGGCAAACAGGGTTCGGTCAAAGAACACCTTCTCCTCGCCGCTTGAGTTAATTGATCGATTGGGCGGTACATAAGCTGTGATGCTCCCATCATCACAGACCTGGAACTGCTTGCCATTTGAATAGGCCGCATCGGCAGCGACCGTCAGCTCATCTTGCTGCAAGTGTTCCTTGGCGGCCTTGGCCATCGGTTCAAGTTGCTTGCGATCATCGCTGTCCTGAGTCACTTCATGATGCAGGATCAGGCAATGCTCAGCGTCTAAGGCGGTTTGCACGTTGTATCCGACCCGCGGCGTGCGCATCATTCGAGCATCGCTTTCGTGGGTATTGAATTGCTCAAGTGCCATTGATTTCATCAGCGCTTGGCACGTCAGATTGTTGGAATGCCTGATTTCAAGTTGCGCCAAAGCCGTCTTGATCGCGCGACGGTCAACCTTCTCGTCGGCTTCGTTTTTATCCGTCTCATCCAGATCGGCCAGTCACTGGGCAATGCGTTTATCCAGCTTCTGCTCCTGGAGCTTTAGCCGCTGCAAACTCGTATGGCGCCGCGAGGAAGCAACAGCCTGGGACTTGCTGCCATCAATCGCCACCAAATCGCCCGCGATCAAACCCGCTGTGCGGCAAAACTGGACGAAAGCCCGGCACGTCGCAATAAAAGCGGGTTTGTTGTCTTTACGGAAGTCGGCGATGGTCTTGAAGTCGGGCTTGAGGCGGTTGATCAGCCACATCACTTCGATGTTGCGCTGGCACTCGGTCTCGAGACGCCGTGATGAACGGATGCGCTGGAAATAACCGTAGAGGGGCGCCCAGTGCCTTTAGGCGCTTTATCAAAGCCCAGTTGCACCAGATCCAGTTTGGCGACGTACAGGTCAATGACTCGAACGAGGTGATCCTCGGGGATCAACTCTTCCAGCGAGACCGGAAACAGGCTGGTCTGACTACGGGACTGCCCTTGGATGTAGGCCATAACGAAAAATGCTCCGTATCTTTCGATACGGAGCATTTTTTTGAACACCGCGCAGATTGCTAGGTTTTCACACAGTCTGAGTAGGAGAGCTTTTCAATGGCTTTAGTGATCGCGAGCTTATTTTCATTGAGTTTGAATAGCATCGAGGGAAGCAGGTCTTTGTTGACCATTGATCGATCCTCCGTTGGGCGAAGCACGCATAGGAACCAATGTGGCCAACTAAAACCCGAACTTAGATGCCAGACGTCATTTTCAAAGAATCCCACGGCGTCGCGTGTCATCAACTGCACCGGCTAGATGCGCAGCTCGGGGGGCAGGTGATCGAGATTGGAGAGCGAAATCATGGCGCCGATTTTGCCAGAGCAGCCAATTTGCGGCGATAGGTCGATGGACTAATGGCGGCCGTTAAAGCAGCGTGATCAAGCCTTCGGAACTTGCACGTTGCCATGGCAGGCACAGCACCAATGCCTGAAGCTGCTCGGTTCAGTTCCATTTCAGATCCATGAAGAATGCCAGACCAGTGAAATCTGCCTTGATTCAATCGGCGAGCAGCCAACCAGATCCCGAAGCCGTCATGCACCAGAATTTTCATCCGAGTGGCGCGGCGATTGGCGAGCAGATAAGCACAATGTGGCTGTGCCGCACCGAGCACCGCGACCACCCGCACAAGCACTGTTTCGGTGCCGGAGCGCGCTGCAGGAGTGCAGCGACAATTTAGCATCCGAAAATTGACATTGACCGCTGGTCGAAAAGCAATACTCAATCGAGGGTGTGGGCTGAAGTGTGGGTTGTGAGTTTTTGCTAAACGGTAGAAACGTTAAAGCCCTGAATAATCAGGGCTTTAACGTTAGAAAATGGCGGAGGCGATGGGATTCGAACTCATGGACCTGTTACAGTCGACGGTTTTCAAGACCGTTGCCTTAAACCACTCGGCCACACCTCCGTATTGCGTTGCGGGCGCCATAATACCCGAATGAAACACACTGTCAAACTCTCTACGTAGCTTGTTACAGAGCGTCTGTTATTATCCTTGCCACTGAATGTTTCAAAACCGGAGGAGTGTCGCCATGCGCGAACAGGATTACGCAGTGAACAACAGCGTGCAGGCTGAGCAGCTAGAGGTTAGCCGCGTCCTGCGCAACACTTATGGCCTGCTGGCACTCACGCTCGCTTTCAGCGGCGTGATGGCCTATGTCGCACAACAGATGCGGGTGGGTTACCCGAACATCTTCGTCGTGCTGATCGGTTTCTATGGCCTTTTCTTCCTGACCAACAAACTCCGTGATTCGGCCTGGGGCCTGGTATCGGCCTTCGCCCTGACCGGTTTCATGGGTTTCCTGCTGGGCCCGATCCTCAACCGCTACCTGCAAATGCAGGGCGGCGCTGAAGTCGTCAGCTCGGCCTTCGCCATGACCGCACTGGTGTTTGGTGGCCTGTCCGCCTACGTGCTGATCAGCCGCAAGGACATGAGTTTCCTGGGCGGCTTCATCACCGCTGGTTTCTTCGTGTTGATGGGTGCGGTACTGGCCAGCTTCTTCTTCCAGATCAGCGGCCTGCAACTGGCGATCAGCGCTGGCTTCGTACTGTTTTCGTCGGTCTGCATCCTGTACCAGACCAGCGCGATCATCCACGGCGGCGAGCGCAACTACATCATGGCGACCATCAGCCTGTATGTGTCGATCTACAACCTGTTTGTCAGCCTGCTACAGCTGTTTGGCCTGATGGGGCGTGACGACTGATCGCATCGCGGTACATAAAACGGCGCTTTCCCGAGTAGGGGAAGCGCCGTTTTTTTTGGTTTGGATTTGCGTACATATCCGTGCTGCGATGACTGCTGCACCACGTTCCAAGTGTGGGAGCGGGCTTGCCCGCGAAGGCGTCGTGTCATTCATATCCAGCCTTTCGCCTCACAACGGTTTCCCAGAGACCGCTGCAATAGCCAATGACTCACAAAAATCCCCAACATGATGGCGCTCCCGAATAATTGATCTACACCTATGACAAGGGATCGCATTTGCCAGGGCCAGCATGAGGCCGGCCAGCCAATCACAGCGCGAAATCTTCGCCGCACACTCCCTCGATATCGTTCGCATTCGGCTACAAGGCCAGGTCTGATTGCGCCCGCTTTCCGGGCGTGAAGGAGGTGCGTCACATCACAATAGCGTGGACCGTGAGCGGGTCTGGGCATTGTGCCCAGGCCTGATAACAGAAGGAGACCCTGCGCATCGGCCAGCCATTCGATGGGACGGCAGGCGTTTCCCTATAAGGAGATATCGATGAACCATCCCCAAGGAAAGATCGCAGCACTGCTAGCCCTCGCAGGTACTTTATCCATGTCGGCCGTCCAGGCCGGTACCTTCCCTGATTTCGGCTTCGCTCCGCCCAAAAGTGCCTATGCCGGGCAATTGTTCCAGCTCAGCCAGGACTATCCTACCGTGGCACCCGGGCCTGCTTCGATGCCGACATTCTTCAAAAACCTGCCCACGACATTCAGCAACGATTTTGAAACCTGGCGCTCGTACATGAACGAGGTAAAGGCGTATTGCCTGGAAGGCAATACCGAGATTGCCTGGGATGTGCAGAAGAACAAGGTCCGCCGCTGGTATCACATGCCCTGGCAGCATTACGGACCCAACGGCCGTGAGGGTATTCGTGGCCTGACCAAGGAGGCTCCGATCAAGCCATTGCAATTGGCGAGTACTCAGACAGGCAGTGGGCAAACCTATGCTGTCGGCATCTACAACGATATAGGTGCCTATACCATTGGCCAGGTCTGGAAAGACCCGCAGAATCCTGATCCAAGCTACACGTCGCAGCCCAAAAGCTTCCCCAACGGTACCGTGGTCTGCAAAGCGTTGTTTGCCGACATAGACGCCACCACCGTCCCGTCCCTGGCCAATCCTTTGCTGTGGAATGCCTACACCACCAAGACGTTCACTTCGACCGACCGGGCGGTGACAAAAGTCGCGCTGATCCAGATGGATATCGCTGTACGCGACACCCGCGTGAAAGATACCGGTTGGCTTTTCGGGACGTTCCAGTACAACGGCGCCGTGACGGGCAAGGCTAACTGGAACAACCTGGTGCCGGTGGGAATCATGTGGGGCAACGATCCCAAGGATAACGGCAACGCGTTCACCAACCCGACGCCGACCGAAACCAAAATCAACCCGGCCCTGAAACAGAGCGCGATCAATGCCAACACCAAGGAGTTGCCGCCGACCCATCTGGGTTGGAACGGACGCCTCAACGGCCCGGTGGACAATCCCCAGGCGTCCTGCATGAGTTGCCATATGACCGCTGAGTACCAGCAATTGGCGCCGATGAACCCGACCTTCCAGCCCAACCCGCCGCCGGTAGGCGGGGATGTCTGGATGAAATGGTTCCAGAACATCCCGGCCGGGCAACCCTTTTCACCGCACACCCAAAGTACCGACTACAGTCTGCAATTGTCTGCCGCACTGGCAAATTTCTACGACTGGAAATGCAACCACAGCGGCGTGTATGCAGACGGCAAAAATGCCTGCGATAAAATCAAGCCCACTAACCTGATGAAAGCGAGCAATGCGCCTCAGCAAGAGGTGTACAAAGTGCAACGCAGTCCAGAAGTGGAAGGCCTGGAATAGCGTGCCGACCGGCCCCGGACACACCGGGGCCGGAACCTGATGCCGCTCAAACCATCGGCGGCAAGCGCCGCTTGACCGGGGTCTTCTTGACGATAGCCGTACTGGTCTCGGCGTGGACATTGAGTTTGTCCAGCAGAGTGTCCAATTGCTCCATCGAGCGCACATGCAGTCGAGCGATGAAGCAGTCGTCGCCGGTCACCTTGTCGCATTCGGTAAACTCGGCTATTGCCTGGATCTGTCGTTCCACCTCCTGCAATTGGCCCGGTAACGGTCGAATCCGCACGATAGCCTGGAGCTGATAACCGAAGCTCCTGGGGTCCACCTCGACGGTATAAGCCCTGAGCACACCACGTTCCTCAAGCCTTCGCAGGCGCTCGGCAACGCTGGGCGAGGACAGGCCGCTCAGGTTCGCCAGGGCCTTGAGGGAGCGGCGCGAGTCTTCCATCAGGGCGCTGATGAGAATCTGGTCGATATCGTCAGTCATCGTGACTCCATTAGGCGAATCAGCAAAATTGCCTTGATAAAAAAGGTCAAGGCGCAGTCTAGCCTTTTTCAAGCTATGGAGCAGCCCCGTGCTGGCTCGGCATACTGGGCTCACTTGTGAAGGAGCCTGAAGATGGATAAGTCCCTACGCCGTGGTTCGCTGGAAATGACGGCCGCCATGCTGATTTCCGGAACCATAGGCTGGTTCGTGCTGGTCTCGGGCCTGCCGGTGCCGGATGTGGTGTTTTGGCGCTGCGTATTCGGCGCCGTGACCCTGCTGTTGATCTGCGCCGGTTTCGGCTTCCTGCGCCCGGGCATTCTGACGCGTACCACCTTTATGCTGGCGGTGCTCAGCGGGGTGGCGATCGTGGGCAACTGGGTGTTGTTGTTCGCTTCCTACTCTCGGGCGTCGATTGCCATTGGTACTGCGGTCTACAACGTCCAGCCGTTCATGCTGGTCGGGTTGGCGGCGCTGTTCCTGGGGGAAAAGATCACCGCGCAGAAACTGTTCTGGCTCGCGGTCTCGTTTCTCGGAATGCTGGCCATCGTCAGCGCGCATGGCGAGCAGGGGCAGGGCGGCGGCGACTATCTGGTGGGCATTGCATTGGCGCTGGGTGCAGCGTTGCTGTATGCGATCGCGGCGTTGATCGTCAAGCGCCTGACCGGCACGCCACCGCACTTGATTGCGCTGGTGCAGGTCAGCACAGGTGTGCTGTTGCTGGCACCCTGGGCGAATTTCTCGGCCTTGCCGCAACAGCCTGAAGGTTGGGCCAGCCTCATCACCGTCGGCATCGTTCACACCGGCGTGATGTATGTGTTGCTGTACAGCGCAATCCAACGCTTGCCCACCGCGATTACCGGCGCGCTGTCGTTCATCTATCCCATCGCGGCGATCTTCGTCGACTGGTTTGCCTTCGGCCATCGACTGGAGTCGCTGCAATGGCTCGGCGTAGCGGCGATCCTGCTGGCGGCTGCCGGCATGCAACAGGGCTGGGGCATCAAGCTACGTCGCCCAGCCCTGTCGTAATGCACCGTCAGAAGATGTAATCGGTGGTCAGGAAGTTTGAATCCCGCTCCCGGATGATGTCGCTGATCAACGCTTTGTTGCTGTCCTGGAACTTGGTCGCAACGAGGGTGCGGATGGAAAACGTACGCAGCGCATCGTGGACGGACAAGGTGCCCTCAGCCGAGTTTTTCCGGCCATTGAAGGGAAATGTGTCCGGACCACGCTGGCACTGGGCGTTGATGTTGATACGGCCGACCTGGTTGGCAAAGGTGTCCACCAGCTTGCCGACTTGTGCCGGATCGGTGCCGAAAATGCTCAGTTGCTGGCCGAAGTCGGACTCAAGCACGTAATCGACCACGGTGTTGAGGTCACGATAAGGCACGATGGGCACCACCGGGCCGAACTGTTCTTCGTGATAGACGCGCATGGCGGTATTCACCGGATAGAGCACCGCGGGGTAGAAGAACGAGCTGCGCGATTCGCCACCGTGAGCATTCTGCACGGCTGCGCCTTTGGCGACCGCATCGGCCACCAATGAGTGCAGGTAATCGACCTTGCCCGCTTCGGGCAGCGGCGTCAGCGCCACACCATCTTCCCACGGCATGCCGGGTTTCAAGGCGGCAAGCCGGGCATTGAATTTCTCGATGAAGGCCGGCGCCACGTCTTCATGGACAAACAGGATCTTCAACGCCGTGCAGCGCTGGCCATTGAAAGACAGTGAGCCGGTCAGGGCCTCGCTGACGGCGTTGTCCAGGTCCACGTCCGGCAGCACCAGGCCAGGGTTCTTCGCGTCCAGCCCGAGGGCGGCACGCAAGCGGTGCGGACGCGGATGAAGTTTCTTCAGGTCACTGGCGGCCTTGTTGGTGCCGATGAACGCGAAGATGTCGATCTTGCCGCTGGCCATCAGCGCACTGACAGTTTCCCGGCCGCTGCCGTAGATCACATTGATCACCCCGGCCGGGAAGCTGTCGCGGAAGGCTTCGAGCAAGGGGCGTATCAGCAGTACGCCAAGCTTGGCCGGCTTGAACACCACGGTGTTGCCCATGATCAGCGCAGGAATCAGAGTGGTGAAGGTCTCGTTCAGCGGATAGTTGTAAGGGCCCATGCACAGCGCCACGCCCAGCGGCACGCGACGGATTTGCCCGAGGGTGTCCTGTTCCAGCTCGAAGCGGCTGGAGCGCCGGTCCAGTTCCTTGAGGGCGTTGATGGTGTCGACGATGTAGTCACAGGTGCGGTCGAACTCCTTCTGCGAGTCCTTGAGGTTCTTGCCGATTTCCCACATCAGCAGCTTGACCACCGCCTCCCGTTGTTCACGCATGCGCGCCAGGAACGCTTCGACATGAGCGATGCGTTCGGCCACGCGCATCGTCGGCCACTGGCCCTGGCCTCGATCGTAGGCACGCACGGCAGCGTCAAGGGCGGTGAGGGCCGTGTCGGCATCCAGCAGCGGCGTGCTGCCGAGAATCACTTGCTCATCGCCATCGGCACGTGTCAAGTAGACCGGGCTGCGGACCACGGCCAGTGGCCCCTGCCAGGTACGCAGCACGCCGTCGACCAGGTACTCGCGCTGCTCTGTCGGGCCTTCGAGGCGATAAGCGTCCGGGATATCGGCAGCGTCGGGGAACAGGTCGGCGAGGAAGGGGGCTTTGGTCATGTCGTTACTCCATCAATGAAATGAGCCATGGGCAGGCTTGCAGGCGTAGATCGCTTTTAGGGTTATACGCCTTAATGGAGGTGGTTTTTAAGTGGGATGGGCCAGCGATGGTTTTTCTGATCGTTCTCGACCTGGGCTAATGCAGCGGGCCGGCGACTGGCTGCGCCGGCCCTGTCTCGCGGAATTTACCAGCGCATCCGCACGCCCATGCTGGTGATGATGCCGTTCAGGTCGTTGTCGTCGACATCGCTGCTGTAGTCGGCACTGACATACAGGCTCACCGCCGGCGTGACCCGGGCCACCAGGCCCAGGCCGACTTCCACGGTGGACGACTTGCGACTGCTGCTGATCTTGTCGACCTTGTCCAGGCTCAAGGTCTCGGTGTTCTGCACGGTGTGCCACAGGTTGGTCCGCACATAGGGCTCCACGCCCAGGCCGTTGAGCTGGTAGCGGCCTTTGAGTCGCGCGCCGACACGCCCGCTCCAGGCGCTCATTTCGTTACGGCTGCCGTTCTCAGCGTTCGGTGTGTCGAGGGAGACGCGCTGGTTGATCAATTGCGCCTGGGGTTCGACCACCCAATTGGTGGAGATGCCGATCGCAAAGCCACCTTCGACCGACAGCGTCACCGCGCTGCCTTCGGCCGCCTGGCGTTGGCCTTGTTCGGTCCGACTGTAGCCGTTGACCCGGCCACCACTGGCACTGAGGTCCACATGCCAGCCCGTCGGGCCGGTCAGGCTCCAGTAGGCGCCGAGGCTTGGACCGTGCAGGTTCAGCGCGTCAGTTTCCGACTGGGCCATGACGGGCGTCACCAGCACGCCGCCGGCGGTGGTAATGATTTGATTCTGTCCGCTGACCAGGCCCATGCGCTGGGTGTGGCCGCTGTCGTTGCGCAACGTGAACAGTGCGGGGCTTCGGTTCGACGCGTCCCGGCCAGGGCCGGCGTTCAGGCTGTCGGGTGCAGGTGAGCCATACCAGGGCTTGGTGAGTTCTTCAGCGGGCCAGGCCTGTACTTCCATGGATGAAAGCAGCAGCAATGAAGTCGAGACGGTGTAGAAGGTCGTGGTGATCTCTTGGGGGCGGAAGGAAGTTTTCATGGGGGCCTGCCTTGCAATCGCATGCGTTTCTCGCTTTCTGGCGTCTCTCCTACCCCGAATGAGGGGCGACCGAATTGATAGGGCAAGCCGCTGGCGGCCCGTCGCTACGGGTTCCAGAGGCTGCCCCTGACTGTGTTTCCGGGGGTAGTACGCTGTAGTCAAGAAGACCGATGCGGCTGCGTCAAGAAAACCGCCAATGTATAGAAACTCTCGATTAGCCAATCTAACGGAGTGATTACTCTGGCATATTTTCTGTCAACGGATCGTCGCCGGCCTACCAGCTGATTCGCACCCCGAGATTGCCCGCTACACTGCGTTGTTGGTTGCTGTCCAGGTTGTTGCTGTAGTCGGCGCCTGCGTAAAGACTGACCGCTGGCGCCAGGCTCACGATGACTCCGATACCCAGGTCGGCCGTGGAGGAACGCTGCTGGGTCTGGACCCGGTCGGTGTTGTCGAACGTCACAGTGTCGGTGCCGGAAAACGTGTGCCAGAGGTTGGCACGCAGGTACGGTTCCACCGGCATGCCGCTGACCTGGTAGCGGCCCTTGAGCCGGGCACCGAGACGGCCGGTCCAGGCACTGTCGGAATCGAATTCGACCCGGGAGATTCCATCGTCCTGGGTGTCCAGGGAGACCTTCTGATGGATGATCTGGACCTGGGGCTCGAGCACCCAGTTGCTCGCCACGGCGAAGGGGTAACCGGCCTCCGCCGAGAGGGTCAAGGCATGGCCGCGGTTATCGATCTTGAGGCCGCGCTCGGAACGGCTGTCGCCATCGAGTCGCGTGCCCATCACCACCGCATCGACATAGCCGCCGCTAGGGTCGATGAGCGTCCAATAGAGGCCGTAGCTGTCGCCATCGAGATCCACTTTACCTGCGCGCCGGCCTTCGAAGCCGAGGTTGAAGCCATCGACGTTGCCGTTCAATTCGGTATGCCCCACGAAGAAACCGATGCGCTGGGTCTGGCCGCCGGACGTTGGTGCGCTGTACAGGTCACTGCCCACCTGGAAACCCTTGATGGACCCGTCGAAGCGCGGCGTGACCGTGCCGGCCCAAGTCTGGTCCAGGTCCTTGCCATAGACACGACCCCAGCCGGCCCCGAATGCGCCGGTCTCGGTCAGCAGGCGCTGATCGCCCTGGCGGTCATGGAAGGTGCCCAAGGCCATCAGGGTCAGTTGCGCCGCGACCGGAGGCATGGCGGACCAGGTGGGCACTTCCGGACGATACAACGGGATTGGCGCAGCACCTGCGACGGGCACCGGCAGCGGCGGCAATGGCGGCGAGGCGGGGGCGTTCGGCAGTGACGGAGCGGGGGGCGCCGCGAGTGGTCCGGCCACTACCGTCGAGCGCAGGTACCAGTTGTTTGCATTGCCCGTCACGCCGCCCTTGAACAAGCGATAGTCGAACGCACCGGCCGAGACCGACTGCGCCAGGGAAAACGCACCGTTGTCGCTGACCGCGCCGCCCTGGGCCTGGACCACTTCAATCCCGTCCTGGCTTGTCAACCCACCGGCACCGCCGACATTCGTGACGGCTATGGCGGTATTACCAGTGAGCGTTCCGCCATTGACCACCAGTTTGTCGCTGGGCGAACCATCAGCGCCGAGCACCGTCTGCAGGCGCAACTGGCCGTTGCTGCCAACATAGTTACCCTGCACGGTGAGGCTGTCATTGGTGCGGGTATTGTCGCGAGTCAGGTCGATCGTGCCGCTGTTATTGAGGGTGACCAGTTGGCCGGCAGTGAACGGATTGACGCTGCCCTGGGTCGACGTCAGAACGCTGCTGCTGTCGATGTTCAGCACGCCCGTAGCCGTGGCAGAGTCGCCCAGTACCAGCGTGTCATTGAGGTCCAGGCGCGATCCCTGGGACAGGTTGACCGTCTCCCAGTTGACGTAGCGGGCACCGGTGCCAGAGGTCGTGGCTTCAAAGGTCAGGCTGTCCTGACCCAGGCCGCCATCCAGGCTGGGGGTCGTTGCGAGCAGGGCTTCATCCAGATTGCGCAACAGCGCCGTATCGGTGCCGTCGCCCATCAGGATCGCCGAACGGATGAGACCGCCACTCCATTGCAGTTGGTCATCGCCGAAACTGGTCCGGACCTGGCCGACGATCTCTCCACCGCTTACGGTAATGCTATCGTTGCCGCCGCTGACACTGACGTTGCCGCCGATGCGTCCGGCGGACAGGATAATCGTGTCCTGGCCGAACCCGGTCACCAGGTTGCCGAGAATTTCGCCGCCCGACATGTCGAAAATGTTGTCGTCGAGCTTCATGTCGACCCGGCCGATGGTGCCCCCGGTCATGCGAGCCTCATCGCCGTCCTCGAACGCACCGACGATGGTGCCGCCGGTCATCAGGAAGGTATCCAGGCCATCGCCCTGGGCCAGGGACTGGATGCTGCCGCCGTTCATCACGAAATCATCGATGCCTGAACCCTGTTCCACGTCACCGGCGATGACCCCGTTGGGGTTGATCTGGATGTGATCGGTGCCGGCGCCAAAGGTGACATCGCCCTGGATGACGCCACTGCCATTGGCCGGCAGGGTCAAGGTGTTATTGCCCGAGAGGTCCGTCAGCCCGGCGCTGGTGCCGCTGTCGCAGACATAGGCATCGTCGCCCGCCGTTGGCGTCAGGGTACAGGCTGCCATGGCGCTCGGGGCATTGAACTGGAACAGGAGCAAAACCCACACAGCGTTGAACAGCCGATTGAATCCTTGATCGTGCAAGCTCATGTGCTATCCCTCTGCGTCGGCATCCCTGGACGCCGGTTTCAGCATCGGTTGCACAACGGATGGCACACAAGGGCCTGGCAACGCTCGCTGTATGGGATGGCACCGTAGCAACGAAAAACCGGCGCCGCTACTGTCAGAACTTACAGGTCGGCGCGCCGTGGAAAGGGACAGCGAGGGCGTTACAAATGCACTTCCACCGACAACGGCAGGTGGTCGCTCAGGTGTGTCCAGGGCTTGTTGCCGAGGATCTGTGGAGCGTGGCTGGAAGCGTTGCGCAAGTAGATGCGGTCCAGGCGCAGCAGCGGGAAACGCGCCGGGTAGGTGCGCGCGGGGCGGCCGTGATGATGCTCGAAAGCTTCGTGCAGGTAACCACGGCGGGCAAGGGCGATGTTGCCGCGCAATTGCCAGTCATTGAAGTCACCGGCAATGATCACCGGGGCGTCCTCGGGCAGTGAGTCGAGCAATTGGCACAACAGCTTGAGTTGAAGCTGGCGATGGCTTTCCAAAAGACTCAGGTGCACGCAGATGCCATGGACTTCGGCGTGGCCGGGTACCTCCAGTACGCAATGCAGCAGCCCGCGTCGCTCTGGGCCGGTGATGGAGACATCGAGGTTACGGAACTGACGGATCGGGTATTTGGATAGCAGTGCATTACCATGGTGGCCGTCGGGGTACACCGCGTTGCGGCCATAGGCAAAGTCGTTCCACATGCTGTCGGCGAGAAATTCGTACTGCGAGGTCTGGGGCCAGTTGTCGTAGCGTGAGGCGTGGCGGTCGTGTTCGCCCAGTACTTCTTGCAGGAACACCAGGTCGGCACCGGTACTGCGCACCGCCTCACGCAATTCGGGCAGGATGAAACGACGGTTGAGGGCGGTGAAGCCCTTATGGGTATTGACCGTCAGAACCCGCAACCGATGAACCGCGGCGGGGGTGTCCAATGGCATGGTTTCCAGGGCCTGCCAATCGGGATCTTGAGTCACGTTCGCTCCTGAATCAGACGTACCTGTTCATGCGACTTGCGAGAGGCTGCGGCAGTTCCGGATTTTTCATGGTGACTGCCGAGCACGTCACAGCCTGAGCCACCGCTATCGCGAGCAAGCCCGCTCCCACCGGACTCGTGTCAGGCCTGGGTTCCAGGGGCACCGAAGATCCACTGTGGGAGCGGGCTTGCCCGCGAAGACGGCGGCACATTCAACATCGTCTCAAGCTGACCCACCGCTTTCGCGAGCAAGCCCGCTCCCACCGGATTCGTGTCAGGCCTGGATTCCCAGGGCACCGAAGATCCACTGTGGGAGCGGGCTTGCCCGCGAAGACGGCGGTGCATTCAACATCGACTCAAGCTGACCCACCGCTATCGCGAGCAAGCTCGGCTCCCACAGGTTGTGTTTGGCAGATGTGGGCTTTCAGATGAACACAATCTCATACGGCATGCCCATGCGATCGAGGATGACCCGGGGCACCAGCGGGGCGATGCCGTTGGCGGGTTCGCCGTTCAGTTGACTGGCGTAGGCGTACATGGCGTGGCGTTTGCGGGCGGTGGTCCAGACGTCGAGGCGCAGTTTGCGGGCGCGGTGCCAGGGGATTTTGTTCTGCTCGCGGACCGGCCAGTGCCAGGCCCACACCGGCAGCTCGTTGAACGCCGCTCCGATCTCGTCCGCCGCCAATGCCCCGGCGCGGCCGACCGTGTCGTGGTCGCTGTCACCGTCCTTGCGCCAGGTGCCGAACACCACGTCACCGGGACGCAGATGGCGGCCGATAAAAGCCGCCAGTTCAACTTCGTGTTCGGCCAGGGCTTTCTCCGGGAAACCGCCACGAACCCATTGCAGGCCATGGGTCGCTATGCCCAGGCGACCCAGGGCATCCACGCTTTCCTGGGGATGAGGGCGTTGCGTGCGCAGGCGTTCGTCGGCCCACAAGGGTGAACCGGGGTGGCTGAGGGCGCCGTCGGTCACCGAAATCAGCAACACGGGCCGGTTCAGGTTGTTCAGCAACTGGAGCAATCCACCACAGGCTCCGATCTCATCCCCAGGATGCGGGGCAAGGATGACGGGACGAGCACCGGCGGGAATGAGTGTCTGGGTACTGATGATGGGGATGTCGGCCAATTGCGCAGCACTGTTCCAGATTTGCGGGTGCTGCCGGCCATGCAAGCGAGAGGCGGGTTTCATCGGGACGTCCTTGTTGTATTCAATCTTGCAACCTGCAACGGGCCTCTGCCCGATGGCGCCCGAAAGGGCACGGTTGCGATTTGCGGTGCTCCGAATCCTGGAAACTCCCGCAGCCGAAGTATTGACCATGACGGTCGATTCGTCGCGTCACATGTGTGTCTGAACCGGTTTTTTTTCTACAAACTGGGATGCAGGTATCGAGAACCGCGTCCTTGCGGTTCGTTATAGAGGGCTTCCGATAGCGCGCTTCAGTCCTCTGCTTCGCGCTGCAGTTCGAACAGCAGCAGCGAGCGCCCCGTGACGGCATACTCGGCGTCGAAGTCGAAGCGTTCTTCACCGCGGATCGTTGGCTGGTTGGTGTCGATCATGCAGGTCCAGAAACTGCCTTCAGGCACTTGCGGCAAGCGGAAGTTGACGATGTCATGATGCGCGTTGACCACCAGCAACAGCGTCGCGTCGCCGCCCTTGCGGCGAATCCCGGTTTCCTGGGCGCGCCCGTCCATCAGCATCCCCAGGCAGCGCCCGTGGCCGTCCTGCCACTGCTCGGTGGTCATCTCGCTGCCATCCGGGGCCAGCCAGGTCACGTCCTTGACGCCGATGTCCTCGTTGTAGTTGCCCACCAGGAACCGTCCGCGGCGCAGGATCGGGTAGGCCAGGCGCAACTTGATCAGGCGCTTGACGAACTTGAGCAGCGCCGCGCCGTCCTCGCTCAGGTCCCAGTTGACCCAGCCGATCTCGCTGTCCTGGCAATAGGCGTTGTTGTTGCCATGCTGGGTCCGGGCGAATTCGTCCCCGGCCACGATCATGGGCGTGCCCTGGGCCAACAGCAGGGTGGCGAAGAAATTGCGCATCTGCCGGTGACGCAGCGCATTGATTTCAGGATCATCGGTCGGGCCTTCGACGCCATGGTTCCAGGACAGGTTGTTATTGCTGCCGTCCTGGTTGTTCTCGTCGTTGGCCTCGTTGTGCTTGTCGTTGTACGACACCAGGTCATTGAGGGTGAAACCGTCATGGGCAGTGACGAAGTTCACCGAGGCGTAAGGGCGCCGGCCCCGCTGGTTGAACATCTCACCGGAGGCGGTCATGCGGCTGGCAAAATCGGCCAGCTGGCCGTCGTCGCCTTTCCAGAATGCGCGGACGGTGTCGCGGAACTTGTCGTTCCACTCCACCCAGCCGGGCGGGAAACCGCCGACCTGATAGCCACCGGGACCGCAGTCCCACGGCTCGGCGATCATCTTCACCTGGCGCAGCACCGGGTCCTGCCGACAGGCCACGAGGAAGCTGTGACGCTCGTCGAACCCGTCATGGTAACGCCCCAGGATGGTTGCCAGGTCGAACCGGAAACCATCGACGTGCATTTCCGTGGCCCAGTAGCGCAGGGAGTCGGTGACCATTTGCAGGACGCAGGGGTGACTCAGGTCCAGGGTGTTGCCGGTGCCCGAATCGTTGATGTAGTAGCGTTTGTCATCGGGCATCAGCCGGTAGTACGAGGCGTTGTCGATGCCGCGCATGGACAGGGTCGGGCCTTGCTCGTTGCCTTCGGCTGTGTGGTTGTAGACCACGTCGAGGATGACTTCCAGGTTGGCCTCGTGCATGTGCGCGACCAGTTCCTTGAACTCGGCGATCTTGCCGCTGGCCAGGTAGCGCGGGTCCGGGGCGAAGAAGGCGATGCTGTTGTAGCCCCAGTAGTTGGTCATGCCCTTGTGCAACAGGTGCTGGTCGTTGACGAAGGCGTGGATCGGCAACAGTTCTACCGAAGAAACACCCAGTTTGCGGATGTGCTCCAGCACATCGTCGACCATCAGCCCGGCGAACGTGCCGCGCAGGTTTTCCGGCACGGCGGGGTGACGCATGCTGATACCACGGACATGGGTTTCATACAGGATGGTCTTGTCCCAGGGCACGCTGACGCGATGGTCGTGGCCCCAGGTGTGCGCGGGGTCGATGACCTTGCATTTGGGCACGAACGGCGCGCTGTCGCGCTCGTCGAAGCTGAGGTCACCGTCAGGATGGCCAATGGTGTAGCCGAACAGTGCCTCGGACCATTTCAACTCACCGACCAATTGCTTGGCATAGGGGTCGATCAGCAGTTTGTTCGGGTTGAAACGATGGCCGTTCTCCGGGTCGTATGGGCCATAGACCCGGTAGCCATAGATCAGTCCCGGATGGGCATCGGGCAGATAGCCGTGGTAAATCTCGTCGGTGTATTCCGGCAGTTCGATGCGTTCGAGCTCGACTTCGCCGGAGTCATCGAAAATGCACAACTCCACCTTGGTGGCGTTGGCAGAGAACAGCGCGAAATTGACCCCGAGGCCATCCCAGGTCGCACCGAGCGGAAAAGGCAGCCCTTCACGAATCCGCGAAGCCTCGATAACCGGCGGCGGCGTGGTTTTTTTTGGACGGGTCATAGTTGCTCCTGCAAAAGACAGATACGGCAGTTCAATTCACGTAGGACGGGTGACATGCGCTGCACCTGTGGCGAGGGGATTTATCCCCGCTGGCGTGCGCAGCGCGCCCAAAAGGACCGGCTCGGATCAGCTGGTCGCCCTGGGCCTGATGGTGGGGCTGCGGTGCAGCCCGGTGGGGATAAATCCCCTCGCCACAAAGGGCTGTTCTCGGTCTGGGAGAGAGTCAGACCGCGGGAGGCTTGCGTGGTGCCCGCGGCTTTTTCTCGGCAGCAGGCTTGCTCACCGATGACGCTGAGGGGGCGTTCGCAGCAGGCTTGGCCGCAGGTTTAGCCTTGGGCGCGGCAGCCTTGACGGCCGGCTTGGCTGCGGCCGGTTTGCTGGCTACCGGCTTGATGCCGTCAGCCTTGGCCGCCGCTGGTTTGCTCGCGGCCTTGGCCGGTTTGCTCGGCGCCAGGGCTTCGGCCTCTGCCAGCTTGCGCGCCATCTCCCAGTGGCGTTTTTCCTGCCCGGTGGGCTTACCCTCGGACTCCCAGATCTGATAGGCGAATTCGCGGATGCGTTTATCGTCGGTACTCATCGCTGTGCTCCTGACTAACTCAAGATTGGATAAAGACATTGACCGGGAAATCCCCCAGCGCGGCGCTGATCATCAGCCCCCCTTGGGGTGTGACTGCTGCGCTTGCAAAAAGTCCCTTCAGTTTTTCGTCCCCACTGGCAAACGGTAACTGCACGCGGGTATCGCCCCAGTCCGAGGCGGCCACCTGCGGAGCCGCTGCATTTTCGAGCAGCCGGGCGGCGTGGATCGGCACCACGATGATCGCCCGTTGTTGCTCGTACTCACGCATGAACGCCAGGACCCGTTGGGCCTGCTCGCCGACCACCTCCAATGGCTGGTAGCTGCCCAGGCGGAACAGCTGCGGGTAGTGGGCCCGCACCGCCAGCGTCCTGGCGATCAACGCCTGCTTGACCCGTCCGTCACGCCAGTCGTTGATCAATGCCGCCGGTTCGCTGTCTGCCTGTATCGCCTCGCGGCGTGCGGTAAAGTCCACCGGGCGGCGGTTGTCCGGATCCACCAGGCTGAAATCCCAGAATTCGTTGCCCTGGTACAGGTCTGGAACACCGGGTACGGTCATGCGCAGCAAAGTCTGCGCCAGACTGTTGAGCGCGCCTGCCGGCGCAATGGCCTGGACGGCCTCGGCGATGGCGCTGCGCAACGGCAGCCCCTCGTCTCCCAGCAACAAGCGCTCGAGGAACATCTGGGTGGCCTGCTCATAACTATCGTTGACCGCCGCCCAGCTGCTTTGCAGCTTGGCTTCGCGCAAGGCCTTGCGCTGCCATTGCCACAGGCGTTCGTTGTACTCGGCCAGCGCCTGGTGATTTTGCAAGTCCAGGTCCAGCGGCCAGCTGCCGAGCAGCGCCTGGTAAAGGATCAGCTCGTCACCGGCCGAGGGGGCCGCCGGATCGCTGTGCAGCGAAGGCGAAAGGATGCGCCACTGCTCGACGCAGGCGGTGTACCAATCGGCGCGCTCGCTGAGCACCGCGAGCCGCGCGCGAGTGTCTTCGCCACGCTTGTGGTCGTGGGTCGCGGTGGTCATCAGGTTATCGGGGAAGTGCTCCAGGCGCTCGATACAGGCGTTATGGAACTCCTCTGGCGGGGCGCTGAAACGCTCGGTGTTGTAACCCACGTCATTGCGCGACAGCAGCACTGCCGAGCGATACAGCGCGGTGTCTTCCACGGCCTTGGCGGCGGCCGGCGAGGTCAGTTGCTGGAAACGCACGCAAGCATGGCGCAGGCGTTTGCGCTGGCTGCCACGCGGACGTTGGCGCCAGGGCATGCCGCCGAGCCAGCCGGCCAGGCAATCGAGCACGGGCCAATCGGCTTCGCTGAGGGTCTGCCGGGCACCTTCGAGCGCCTGATTGAAAAACACCTGGTCTTCGGCGGAGCGGCCCAGTGGGTTGATGTAGGTGCGGTACACCGGGAAGTGCACGATCAGTTCCTGCAAGGCCCGCCGAATCGCCCCCAGCGTCAGGTCGCGGGTCATCACGTCGTCGCGGGCCACCTGCAGCAGGGCCTGGGCGACGCTTTCGAAATCCCCGGCCAGTGAACCGTTGAGAATCTGCTGGCGCGCCAGCCGGGCCTCGTCGATGAATTGCGCCGGTCGTTCGCTGTGGCGGCTCCAGAACTCGGCGAGCGGGGCGGCGCCGGCCGGATCATGCTGCAACAGCGAGATCTGGTTCATGAACTCGTAGCCGGTGCTGCCGTCGACGTTCCAGTCCCGGCGCAGGGTCTCGCCATCGCCGAGGATCTTCTCGATGAAGATCGGCAGGTGGCGCGACGGTGAGATCGAATCCAGGCGCCTGCGTAATTTGCGGCAGTAGCCGCGCGGGTCGGCAAGACCGTCGACATGATCGATGCGCAATCCGTCCACCAGGCCTTGCTCGACCAATTCAAAGATCTTGGCGTGAGTGGCTTCGAACACTGCCGGACGTTCGACCCGCAGCCCACCCAGTTCATTGACATCGAAAAACCGCCGCCAGTTGATGTCGTCCGCCGCCGTGCGCCAACTGGCAAGCCGGTAGCTCTGGCGTTCCAACAACTGATGCAGGCGCTCGAAACCCTCGGGCTGCTTCGAATCGTAGCCGCGCAGGTTATCCTCGACGGCCGCGAGAATCTGCGGTTGGGTCACCAACTCGCGCAGCTCTGCTTGCAGCGGACGGGCGAGGGTATGGGCGTCGGTCTGGTAGTTCAGCGTGGTGAAGCGCTCGGCCAGGGCCTTGAGCGCTTCGGCCTGCTCAAGCGGCACGGATTCACTGGGCCGCAGCAGCTCGCCATACTGCATCGGACAAATCGGGAAGCGATGTTCGTAGTGCTCGACATAGAAACTGCCCTGGGTGGCGTCGAGGCGCAGTTGCAAGGTGCCTTCCTGCAAGGCGACCCCGTAGTCACTGCCCAGGAAGGGTAGCAGCAACTGGCCTTCCATCAGCGGATCGGGAGAGTGCCACTGGATGTCGAAGAACTCGCCGTAGGGGCTCAGTCGTCCCCACTCCAGCAGGTCCAGCCACCAGGGGTTGTCATTGCCGCCGACGGCCATGTGATTGGACACGATGTCGAGGATCAGGCCCATCCGATGCTCACGCAAAGTGGCGACCAGACGCTTGAGCGCCGCTTCACCGCCCAGCTCCGGATTGACCAGCGTCGGGTCGACCACATCGTAGCCGTGCATCGAGCCGGCCCGGGCCTTGAGCAGTGGCGAGGCGTAGAGGTGGCTGATGCCCAGCGAAGCAAAGTACGGCACCTGTGCAATGGCATCGTCGAGGGTGAAGCCTTTATGAAATTGCAGGCGCAACGTCGCCCGCAGCGGTTGGATTGATGTGTCTTTCATCGGTCACGCTCGTTCGCCTGAAGTCTCGCGCAGGCGAGTATTTCCAGACGCCGGGCAGCGTCCGGGTGATCGAGCAGCGCCTGGCTTTCATGAGCCAGGCGGCGCCGCCAATTGGGGTGGGTGTCAATGGTGCCGGGCAGGTTGGCCTGTTCCTCGATGCCCAGGGCATCTTCGAGCGGCAGCAGTACCAGCGGCGCACGGGTGTGGCCGAGGAAGCGCACACTGGCGTCGAGCACCTGGTCGGTCTCGCGGTGTTCCTCGCGAAAGTTCTGCGGATCCTGGTTCAGTGCACCGCGCAGGCCTTCGCGCTCCCGCTCGCGGTGTTTGCGCCATTCCATCTCGCCATGGGAGTCGACCAGGTCGAGCCGGGCGTTCCAGTCGATATCGTGCCCGTGCCACCAACCGTTGAGCGTCGGCAGGTCATGGGTGCTGGTGGTTGCCAGGGCGTCGTCCGGCCAGTCGAGGATCGGCTTGAAGCGGGTGTTGTCCTGTTCGAACAACAGCACGCGCATGCCGAGGATCGAGCGGGCGCTGAGCTTTTCCCGCAGGCCATCGGGCACCGTACCGAGGTCTTCGCCGAGGACGATGGCCTGGTGGCGGTGGGATTCGAGTGCCAGCAGGCGTAGCAGATCATCGAAAGGGTAATACAGATAGGCGCCGTCGGAGGGCGGGGCATCGTTAGGGATGACCCAGAGCCGTTGCAGGCCCATGACGTGATCGATGCGCAAACCACCGGCATGGGCAAAGTTGGCCCGCAGCATTTCGATGAATGCCCGAAAACCGTTACGCACCAGGCCTTCGGGGGAAAACGCCGAGATCCCCCAACCCTGGCCGGACCGGTTGAGGATGTCCGGCGGCGCACCCACGGTCAGCGAAGCGAGCAGCTCATCCTGTCGGCTCCAGGCCTGGCTGCCGGCTCCGTCGGCGCCCACCGCCAGGTCCGCGATCAGGCCGATGCCCATGCCGCTGGACCTGGCGGCGCTCTGGGCGCGTTCCAGGCAGCGGGCGATCAGCCACTGGCAAAAGGCATAGAAGCCGATTTCGTCGGCATTCTCTTCGGCAAAACGCGCCAACAGCGCACTGCGCGGGTTGCGCCATTCTTCCGGCCACTGGCGCCAGTCGAGGCTTTCACCCCGGGCTGCGCGTTCGGCCTGCAACGCTTCGAAGCGGCAGTGGTTTTCCAGGGCTTCGCCGCTGGTGTGGCGAAAGCTGCTGAAGTCTTCATGCAGTGGATGCTCGCCCTGGCTGAAACCGTCATACAGGGCCCGCAGCACTTTCTGCTTGGCCTGGGCGGCAACCGGCCAGTCCACCAGTGGCTGTTCTTCCAGGGTGCGCAGTTGATTGGTCAGGCCCGTGGCGTCGATGGCGGTGCGCAGGGCCCGTTCGCCAAGGATGGTGCCGGGGGCGGCGTACAGGCTGTTGAGAAACAGGCGACTGGACGGCGAATAAGGGCTGTAGCGCCCGGTGTCGCTGCTGAACATCGCATGCATCGGGCTGATGGCGATCGCATCGGCGCCGCGCTCACCGGCCACCCGCGCCAGTTCTTCCAGGGCCTGGGTGTCCCCGAAGCCGCCGTCGCCGGGTCGGCGCAGCGCATACAGCTGCGCGCTCAGGCCCCAGGCCCGTGGTGTCCGGTCATCCACCGCGTCGGCCACGCTGTAGCAACGGGCAGGCGCGACCGCGAGGGTGAAATGCTGGTCCTGGATGCGCACATGCTGGTAACCCACCGGGATCATCCCCGGAAGCCTGGCGTTGGCGTCGAGCTTGAGGTTCAGCGTCGAGCCGTCCTCGCATTGGATTTCGCAGGCGGTCTCGGCGTCGAAATAGCGGCTCAGATCCAGGCTGGCGCCGACGTCGACAGTGAGCAGCGGTGGCAGTTGGTGGTTCTGTTGATCTTGTTGCAGTTGCAGCAGGCTGGCGTCGATTTCCTGGGCAGTGCCGGCTGGATGGCCAAGGGCGGTGAGGACAGAACGCAACACCGCCGGCGAGACTTTCTGTGCCCGGCCGTTGGCGTCGATCCAGTCCACCGCCAGGCCTGCGCGGCCGGCGAGGATTTCCAGTTGCGCATCACTCATTGACGCTCTCCAGTCAGGTTGGGCAGGGTTGTTGCGTGTGTCAGGGTGACCAACGCGCTGTGGGGCGCAAGGACGCCCTGTTGCAACTGACCCATGGCCTGCTCAGGATGTTCGAAAAGAATGCGGGCATCTTCGGCAGCGGTATGGGCCACCGGTCGGTCGCTGAGGTTGAGGTCGATGCGCAACACGCTGCCATCGCCCAATTGCCAGCGTGCACTGACCGCGCCGAAGCCCAGCACGACGGTATCCAGGGCATGCGCCCCGGGCAGGCGCGGAACGATCTCTTCGCGGCGGATTTTCAACAGGCTGCGGTACAGCGTCTCGTTAGCCAGTTGCTCCGGTTCGTGGGCCTCCAGGTTCGGCCGCGAGGCCTCGAAGGTCGGGGCGGCGTTGGGATCGGGGATCCGTTCGCGTTTTTGCGGGTCGGCAAAGGCGCTGAAGGCCTTGAACTCGTTGCGTCGACCTTCGCGCACCAGTTCCGCCAGTTCACCATGGTGACTGGTAAAGAACAGGAACGGTTGTGGCGCCGTGACTTCATCGCCCATGAACATCAGCGGAATCATCGGCGAAAGCAGCAACAGGGCGGTCGCCGCTTGCAGGGCTTGGGGCGGCGCCAGTTGATGCAGACGCTCGCCCAGGGCGCGGTTGCCGATCTGGTCATGGTTTTGCAGGAACAGCACGAACGCGCTGGGCGGCAGGTGGCCGCTGGGCTCGCCCCGGGATTCGCCGTGACGGTTGGTGTGCCCTTGGAACACGAAACCCTGGCTCAGGCAGCGGGCCAGTTGTTCCGTTGGTTGCTCGGCATAGTCGGCGTAATAAGCATCCGTCTCGCCAGTGAGCAGCACGTGCAGGGCGTTGTGGCCGTCGTCGTTCCACTGGGCGTCGTAGCCCTGTTCCAGCAGGCTCGCCTGGTTGTGTTCGTTCTCGACGGTGAGCCAGACGTGGCGGGTCGGGTCTACCTGTTCGCGGACCCTGGTCGCCAGTTCCTGGAGGAAGTCCGGGCTTTCGATGGCGTGCACGGCGTCCAGGCGCAGGCCGTCGAAACGGTATTCCAGCAACCACATGAGCGCATTGTCGATGAAGAAGTCCCGCACTTCGCGGCGGCGAAAATCAATCGCCGCGCCCCATGGGGTGTGCTTGTCTTCGCGGAAGAAGCTTTTGGCATAGCGGTGCAGGTAATTGCCGTCGGGTCCGAAGTGGTTGTAGACCACGTCCAGGATGACCGCGATGCCATGACCGTGGGCGCTGTCGATCAGGTGCTTGAGCTGGTCCGGGGTTCCGTAGGAGGCTTGGGGCGCGTAGGGCAGGACCCCGTCATAGCCCCAGTTACGATCACCGGGAAATTGCGCCAACGGCATCAGCTCGATGGCGGTGACCCCGAGCCCGGCCAGGCGCGCCAGTTGCTGCTCGACGCCTTCGAAACCGCCGAGTGCGCCGACGTGCAGCTCGTAGATCACCGCCTCGTACCAGGGCCGGCCGGACCAGTGGGTGTGCCGCCATTGATAGGCATGCGGGTCGACCACTACGCTGTGGCGGTCAATGTCGCCGGCTTGGGCGCGGGAGGCGGGGTCCGGCACCTCCAGCTCGCCATCGATGTTGAAGCGGTAGCGGGTGCCGGCCGGGCAACGGGTCTGGATCATGAACCAGCCGTCGGCCTGGGGCAGTAGCGGTATTGAATCTCCAGTGTCGAGTTCGACACTGACAAAAAATGCATCCGGGGCCCAGAGGGCGAAGCGGGTGTGCTCGGCATCGAGCATGACCGCACCATGGGTCCATGTATCAGGCGTCCTTGACGACATTGTTACCTCATTGTCTGGCCGATTTACCCAGTGACTTCGCCACCAGCTGTTCGTAGAGTTCGGCGTAGGGCTCCACGGCTTTGCTCCAGTTGAAAGGTGCCGACATGGCCCGGCAGCGCATCGCGTTGAGCAGGTCAGGGTATTGGAAG
The DNA here is from genome assembly GCF_022952855.1 of Pseudomonas sp. RGM2987. Classification (GTDB taxonomy): domain Bacteria; phylum Pseudomonadota; class Gammaproteobacteria; order Pseudomonadales; family Pseudomonadaceae; genus Aquipseudomonas. The sequence goes on from NZ_JALJDX010000220.1 coordinate 75,985, forward strand.
ATCTTGAACGCCCGGCTCAAGGCTTGTTTGTAGCTGTCCACCGTGGACTCATCGAACAGGAAACCGGTGACGCCATCCTCGATGGTGTCTGCCAGTCCGCCGGTATTGCGTGCCACTGGCAGCGAGCCGAAGCGCTGGGCGTACATCTGGCTCAAGCCGCACGGCTCATAGCGCGAAGGCATCAGCAGGAAATCGCTGCCGGCGAACATCCGTCGTGCATCGGTTTCGTTGAAGCCGATGCGTACGCCGATGCGCCCGGGAAAGCGCAGCGCCAGTTCTCGCATGGCTTGTTCTTCCTCGGGTTCGCCGCGACCGATGATCGCGATCTGGCCGCCGGACTCGACGATGAACTCAGAAACCGCCTCGGTCAGGTCCAGCCCTTTCTGGTAGACCAGGCGCGAGACCACGGCGAACAGCGGGCCGGTGGAATCGTCGAGCCCGAAAAGCTCACGTACATGGGCGGCGTTGACGGCCTTGCCTTCCCAGTCACCAACGGCGAATTGGCGGAACAGGTGGCTGTCGGTAGCGGCGTCCCAGCTTTCATCGATGCCGTTGGGGATGCCACTGAGCAGGCCTTGTTGGGTCTTGGACGCCAGGAAGCCGTCGAGCCCACAACCGAAGGTCGGGGTGGTGATTTCCTGGGCGTAGGTGGCGCTGACCGTGGTGATGTGGCTGGAGTAGGCCATGCCGGCCTTGAGGAACGACAATTTGCCGTAGAACTCCATGCCTTCCTGTTGCAGCGCATGTTCGGGGATGCCCAGTTCCGGGCAGCACGCCAGGCTCACCACGCCCTGGTAGGCCAGGTTGTGGATGGTGAACAGCGTCGGGGTGCGTTGGCCGCGCCAGTGCATATAGGCCGGCGCCAGGCCGGCAGGCCAGTCATGGGCGTGGACCAGGTCGGGGCACCAGTGGATCTGCGCCAGGTTGGCGGCGATGTCCGCGGCGGCCAGGCCCAGGCGGGCGAAGCGAATGTGGTTGTCGGGCCAGTCGCGGCCATTGTTGGCCCCGTAAGGCGAGCCTTCACGCTCGTACAGTTCCGGGCAGATCAACACATAGATCACCAGGCCGTCGGCCATGTCCATGCGCCCGATCTTGCAGGGTGGCAGCGCGGCGTGGCCGCCCAGCTCGCCGATGATGTGGATCGGATTACCGCTGTGCATCACTTGCGGATACCCGGGAATCAGGATCCGGACATCATGTAGCCCGGCCATCGCCCGGGGCAGCGCGGAAGACACGTCGCCCAGGCCGCCGGTTTTGACCAGGTCGGCGATTTCCGACGTTACGAACAAGACCTTCTTGCGATTGGGATTCTGTCGAACGACGGGGAGCAGTGCCTTGCCGCCGGTGGCCAGCACCGGAGCCGTCGGCGATTCAGCCGCCGGCGGTAGTTGTGAACGGACCTGTTGTGGTTCCAAGGCAGCACTGATCATAAATATCTCCCATGTTTTCGATCTGTTTCCGGCAAGCGCCAGAGCTGTTGTTTCATTGGCCGAATCCTGCGGCCAGGCGCACAAGCGCTACGCAAGGAAAGCAAAGCACTGCCCTTGCGGCGAAGCGAATCAGGTGAAGGAGCTGCTGCAAGGACTATTGCAAGGACTGCACCAGTCGTTGTTGCCCTACCTTTACCCTGACCTGTCGCCGTTGCGAAAAGTTTCGACTTTTTTTCGTTCGGATGACTGGCCGGTTTCCCCGCTGGATCGGGAGTCTAGGGCAGAACTTAGAGCGGTGCGGGACGGTTCGTCGAATTGTCGGACAATCACGTTTTTTGTCGGCAATGTCTTACATGCAGTGTGGTAATACCCACCCGACGAAGTGCAGTTGTTGGAAACTTAAATGGTGTATGGGCTGGCGCGGTTTGGTGAATGTGAGCGATGGGGCAGCGCGCCGCACCACTGTGGGGCGCCCTGAATGGCGGCCTTTTGATGGCGTTTTCTGTAGGTTCAACTTGAATCCTGTGGGAGCGGGCTTGCTCGCGATTGCGGTGGGTCAGGCAACTTTGATGCTGCTGACCTGACGCCTTCGCGAGCAAGCCTGCTCCCACAGGGATAGGTGTGTGATGCAAATGTTGCGTTGATCTCAACCCGCCGCCGTCATCAGCCGGATTGGCTTGCCCGCCGCCCAGGCCAGGAGGTCTTCGATCATCTGGGCATAGAACTGCTGGTAGTTCTGTCGGCTGACATAACCCACGTGGGGCGTGGCCAGGACGTTGTCCAGGGTTCGGAACGGGTGATCGGTGGGCAGCGGTTCCTGGGCGAAGACGTCCAGGGCGGCGCCGGCCAGGCGTTTGTGCCGCAGGGCGTCGATCAGCGCTGCTTCGTCGACGATCGGGCCGCGGGCGGTGTTGACCAGCAGCGCCGTGGGTTTCATCCAGCCCAGCGCCTGGGCATCCACCAGGCCGCGGCTGCGCTCGCTGAGCACCAGGTGGACTGAAAGGATGTCAGCCTGCTCGAACAGTGCCTGCTTGCTCACATAGGTCACGCCGACCTGGGCCGCGCGCTCGGCCGTGAGGTTTTCGCTCCAGGCAATCACCCGCATGCCGAACACCTGGCCGAACTGCGCGACGCGGGTACCGATGCTGCCCAGGCCGAGCACCGCCAGCGTCTTGCCGTGCAGGTCGCCCCCCAGGCCTTGCTGCCACAACCCGGCGCGCAGAGCGTTGGCTTCCTGCACCAAATTACGGCTCAGGGCCATGATCAGCGCCCAGGTCAGCTCCGGGGCGGCGTGCTTGTAGCTCTCGGTGCCGCAAACCTGGATACCCAGTTCGGCGGCGGTCTTGAGGTCCAGGGCAGCGTTGCGCATGCCGCCGGTGAGCAAAAGCTTGAGATTGGGCAGGCGCCGCAGCAGGGCCGCGTCGAACGCGGTGCGTTCACGCATCACGCAGATCACCTCGAAGCGCTGCAGGCGCGCAGCGAGGGTGTCGGGGGCGGCGGGGTAGTCATGCAGGAAGGTCACTTGGCCGACGCCATCCAGCGCCGACCAGTCGGCCACGTCTCGCGCCACGTCTTGCCAATCGTCGATGACCGCTATTTGCACCGCCATGGAGCACCTCGTCAGGGAATGGGTTTGTCCAGCCAGTCCAGCAGCGCCTTGTGGAAACGCTCCGGCTCTTCCATTTGCGGTGCGTGCCCCAGATTGGGGAACTCCACCAGGGTCGAACGTGGAATCAGCCCTGCGACCTGCTTGCCCAGCACTTCATAACGGCCCAGCCTGGCTTTCAGTGCCGGTGGCGCGATGTCGCTGCCGATGGCCGTGGTGTCGGCGTTGCCGATCAGCAGCAGGGTCGGCATGCTCAGGTTCTTGAACTCGTAATAGACCGGCTGGGTGAAGATCATGTCGTAGATCAGCGCCGAGTTCCATGCCACTTGCTGACGCCCAGGTCCCTTGTTCAAGCCGGCCAGCATGTCTACCCAGCGCTCGAATTCCGGCTTCCAGCGACCCGCGTAGTAGGTGGTGCGTTCGTAGTTGCGGATGCCATCGGCGTTGAGCTTCAGCTCACGCTCGTACCACTGGTCAACGCTGCGGTAGGGCACGCCCAGGGCTTTCCAGTCTTCCAGGCCAATGGGATTGACCATCGCCAGGCGCTCGACCTGGTCGGGGTACTGCAAGGCGTAACGGGTGGCGAGCATGCCGCCGGTGGAGTGGCCGAGGACGATGGATTTCTGCACGCCGAGGGCTTTGAGCAGCGCCTGCGTATTACTCGCCAGCTGCTGGAAGCTGTACTGATAGTGTTCGGGTTTGCTCGATGTGCAGAAGCCGATCTGGTCCACCGCGATCACCCGGTATCCGGCTTCGCTGAGGGCCTTGATCGAATCGCCCCAGGTGGCGGCGCAGAAATTCTTGCCATGCATCAGGACCACGGTGCGGCCGTTGACCTTGTGCTGGGCGGGGACATCCATATAGCCCATCTGCAACGACTGGCCCTGGGTCTGGATGGCGTAGTGCTTGAGGGTATAGGGGTAGTCAAAGCCTTCGAGTTGCGGACCATAGGCCGGGCCTCCAGGCGGATTGGCGGCGTGGGCGAGCAGGGGCAGGGTGGCGCTCAGGAACAGGCCGGGCAGCCAGCGGGCGGTGTGACGCGACATGGTCAGTCTCCTTTTGGTCAACCGCCGAGCCTGGGGCGACCCGATTATGGCGACATTAACCACAGGCAACCGCACCGCCTGAACGTTCCACCGATTGAGTCAGTGGGCCGGGTAATCCGCTACCACAGTCTGAGTCCCGTCCTTTTTCAAGCCGATGACTTGATAAGCGTCGCTCATGCCGTCCATTTCCATGCCGGGCGAGCCCATGGGCATGCCCGGCGCGGCCACGCCGAGCAAGTCGTCGCGCTTGCTCAGGGCCAACACTTGCTCTGCCGGGACGTGACCCTCGACGAACTTGCCGTTGGTCTCGGCGGTGTGACACGAACGCAGGTTCGGCGCGACCCCCAGGCGTTGCTTGACCGAACTCATGTCGGTCTCGACATGGTCGTTCACCTTGAAGCCGTTCTGTTGCAGGTGCGATATCCACTTTTTGCAGCAGCCGCAATTGGCGTCGCGGTGCACGTCGATGGTGACAGGCTCCAAGGCTTGGGCCAGCGTGGTGATAAACAGCGCGCTCAGGGCGAGCAGGTGCAGGGGCTTTGCCATGGAAGCAGTCTCTTGGCGAACGAATGGGCGCAAGGATAGCAGACAAGGTAGCCAGGGAAGCTGACAGGAGGCTGAGGGAGGGATTACAGAGTTGTCAAATTGTTTTGCAAACCCACACAGGAGCAAGCTGGATTTCCCTGTGGCGAGGGCACATACCGCGGATCAGCGAACCTTGAACCGCCCCATGATCGCATTCACCCGGCTGTTGGCGTCCAGCAGCTGACGCGTATTGTTTTCGCTGGCCAGGCCGCTTTCCACCAGTTCTTCCACCATGTGGCGGATCTGCACCATGCTGCGGTTGATTTCCTCGGTGACGGCGCTCTGTTGCTCGGCAGCGGTGGCGATCTGGGTGCTCAGGCTGTTGATCTGGCTGACGGAGCCGGCCATTTCGTCCAGGCCCGAGTTGACGCGTGCGGTGGCGTCGGCCGCCGATTGACAGCTGGCCTGGGTGTTTTCCATGGCTGCCACCGACGAGCTCACGCCCTGGGTCAGGCGGGTCAGCATTTCGTTGATTTCCGAGGTGCTGGCCTGGGTGCGGGCGGCGAGGGCGCGGACCTCGTCGGCCACTACCGCAAAACCACGGCCCTGTTCACCGGCCCGGGCGGCTTCGATGGCGGCGTTGAGGGCCAGCAGGTTGGTCTGCCCGGCGATGGCGCCGATGACCCCGAGAATCTCGGTGATGCGCTGGGCGTCCTGTTGCATGCTCTCGACCTTGCGAGTGGCGCTGGACACTTCGTCGATCAACGCCACCACGCTGTTGGAAGCTTCGCCAACCACCACACGGGAGCGATCGGCGTGCTCGTTGGCGCGCTGGGTGAACGCCGCCGTTTCAGCGGCATTCTGCGCCACGCTTTCAGCCGTGGAGCTCATCTCGGTGATCGCGGTCACGGTCTGGTCGGTTTCCGAAGCGTGGCGCATCAGGATTTCACTGGTGTGGGCCGAGGTCCGTTGCAGGCTGTCCAGGCTCGAGGCCATGGCGCCGGTGGCCTGGGTCACTTCGCCGATCATGCCTTGCAGATAGGCGATGAAGCCGTTGACCGAATGGCCAATGGCGCCCAACTCATCCTCGGCGCGGATGGTGATGCGTCGGGTCAGGTCGGCGTCGCCAGTGGACAGGGCGTCGATGTTGCCCTTGAGGATTTTCATGCGGTGGGTCAACTGACGGATCGCATACAACTGCATCAGCACCAGCAGGATCACCATCGGGATTTGCAGCAGGCTCAGGGTGCTGAGGACATCGTCACGCTGGGCGGTAATCAGGCGAGTCGGCAAGGCCGTCGCCAGGAACCACGGCGAACCTTCGATGGGGCGCATGAAGAACGTACTGGCTTGGCCATTGTTGTCGAATTCGACCCGTTGCAGCGGCTGGTCGCGCTTGGCCAGGCCGGCCTTGACCTGGGCGGCGAACGGCGAGGTAGCCGCCAGTTCGCTGATGTTCTTCAGCACGATCGGCCCGCTGATGCGCGAGCTGTTGCTGATGATCTTGCCGTCGCCTTCGACGATCAGCATCTCGGCGCTCAGGTCCGTCTCTTTGCGCGCGATCAGCTCGTTGAAGAAGCCCAGGGTCACGTCAATGGTGGAAACGCCATACGGCACGCCGTTCTTCTGGATGGCCATGGCGCAGTTGGTGCGCGGTTCGGCGCTGGCGTCATCTTTATAAGCCGCGGCCCAGGCGCATTTGCCGGCCGGGGTGGCCATGCCGCCCTTGTGCCAGGGCTGATCGAAATAGTTCGGCGCCGCATCGCTGTTCCAGAAGGTGTTGACCACCAACTTGCCCGAGGCATCGCGGTGCCAGAAGGTGCTGAACTTGCTGCGGCCTTCGGCTCGCTGGTTGGGCAACGGCCAGATCCCGCCGCCGAAGACTTTCAGTTCGCCATATTGATCCACCAGCCCCGGCAGGACCTTGTCGATGGCATCGCTGTCGAGCAGGGGGATGGTCTGGGTGATGCTACGCTGCTGGGCCTGCACCTTGTTCAGTTCACCCTTGATCTGCTCGGCGACCTCGCCGATGCGGTTAAGCGCCACCTGTTCTTCGGTATGGCGCAACTTGGGCGCGACCAGGTAACTGATGCCTACGACCGTCAGGATCGACAACACCAGGATGAACAGAATCAGAAACAGTGTGTAGCGAGCCTGAATGGTGCGAAATGCGGGCATATGGCAGGTCCTTGCACGAAGGCGACTTTCGAAGGCAGATGAAGTTGGTATGGGCGTACCAATTTGTATCGACCTTTGCTCATGGAGCTTTAACACCGTACATCGGCGGTGATAGCACTGGATTCAGCAAATGGATCATCGCCAATAGGTGGAAGCAAGGCTACAGCTGTAACATGGGGCTCCGCTGGCTGCCTGGCATTCCAAAAAGAGGCAGCCTGTGGGTATAGAACTGAAACATTCAGGAAATAGGCAATGACTCATTCGCAACGTTTGAAATACTCGATTCTGATCGTGCTCGTCGTCCTGGCGATCATGCTGGGGCTGTCCTGGATGCAGGGCAGGGGCATGATCAGCGAGCAGCTGTTTCAGTACATCGCCATTGCCGTGGCGGTCGCCGTTGTCGTGATCAACGGCGTGATGCGGCGCAAGGTCAAGCCCTGAGCGCTGGTTTCATTCGCCGGCGTGGAGGACAGCCAGGGCCTTGGGATGCAGGCTGTAGCTTTTATCCGGGTTGAGGCTGACGACCCCCTCGCTGTACAGGCGCTTCAACACCTCGCGCACGCTCAGGAAGGACAAGGGAATGTCCAGCTCCAGCAGTTCGCTATGGACCCCCCGCACGCCCAGGCAGCGGTTGTCGTCGGCGGCCTTGAGCAACGCATCGATGACTTTGAGGCGGATCAGGCTGGTCCGCAGGCCGAAGCTCTTGAGCAGGCGCCTGATCTGCTCATTGCCGCCTCGCTCCGGCGAATTGCCAAACACCGGGTGGGTGGCCGCCAGCGAAACGCTGGTCAGTCGTGGCTTGCCGTCCATGGGCGATAGCGCGTTACGCATGCAAAAACTCCTTACCAGCCTGTTCAGAAAAGGTCACCAATACTCTCCTCAATAGGACGAACGAGGGCGGGCAATCATGAAGGCCCGGATGTGAAAAAAATGCCCTGGCTTTGTCAAACCCTTGTAGCCAAACGGGCGTCGGGCGATTAATTTTTTTTCATCCGGTTCGTTTTATGGCAAGGCACATTCCGGTCAGCACGCGGCATGTGAACTTCCTAAAAATTTGCACCAGGAGTGAACGTGACGATATCCGGGCAGTTATCGAGGATTGGCCTTGCAGGCGCATTGTTGGGGACGGCGCTGGGGCTCAGCGCGACGATCCAGGCGCAAGGCAGTGAAGAGCAGGCCAGCGCCGAGATCCGCCGCACCCAGTTCGGCGTGCCGCATATCCGGGCCGAGAACGAGCGCGGCCTGGGCTATGGCATCGGCTACGCCTACGCCCAGGACAACCTCTGCCTGCTGGCGAACGAGGTGATCACGGTCAACGCCCAGCGCTCACGCTTTTTCGGTCCAGAGCAGCTCACGGTGGAGCAGCGGGATAACCGTGCCAGCGACCTGTTCTTCAGTTGGCTCAACACCCCGCAGGCGGTTTCCGGATTCTGGCAGGCCCAGACGCCGGAGGTGCAACAGCTGGTCGAAGGCTACGTGGCGGGCTACAACCGCGCTCTGGCCGAGCGCAAGGCCAAGGGGCTGCCCGAGCAATGCGCAGGCGACTGGGTGCGCCCGCTTACCGCGTTCGACCTGGTCAAGCTGACCCGCCGCCTATTGGTAGAAGGTGGCGTCGGCCAGTTCGCCGAAGCCCTGGCCGGCGCGCAGCCGCCTCAGGCGACGGTCCAGCAAGCCAGCCATGCATCAGCCTTCGCCGGCGCGGCTGACCGACAACAGCGCTTTGCCCTGGAACGCGGCAGCAATGCGCTGGCCATCGGCAGCGAACGTTCTTTCAACGGCCGTGGGATGCTGCTGGCGAACCCGCATTTCCCGTGGGTGGGTGGCATGCGCTTCTATCAGATGCACCTGACCATCCCTGGCAAGCTGGACGTCATGGGCGCGGCCCTGCCAGGCCTGCCAGTGATCAACATCGGTTTCAGCCAGCACCTGGCCTGGACCCATACCGTCGACACGTCCAAGCATTTCACGCTGTACCGCCTGCAACTCGACCCGAAAGACCCGACCCGCTATCTGCTCGATGGCAAGTCCATGCCGATGAGCCGCCAGACAGTCACGGTCCAGGTCAAGCAAGCCGACGGGCAGATCGGCACGGTTTCCCGCGTGGTCTATGGCTCGCAGTTTGGCCCGATCGTGCAATGGCCGGGACGGCTGGACTGGGATAACCGGTTCGCCTACAGCCTGCGGGACGCGAACCTGGAAAACGACCGCGTCCTGGCCCAGTGGTACGCGATGAACAGGGCGGTCAGCCTCAAGGACTTGCAGGATGCGGTGCACCGCATCCAGGGCATCCCCTGGGTCAATACCCTGGCGGTGGACGATCAGGGACAAAGCCTCTACATGAACCTGTCGGTGGTGCCGAACGTGGGAGCCGAGAAACTGGCGCGCTGTAGCGATCCCCGAGCCGGCCTGCAATTGATCGTACTGGATGGCTCGCGCAGTGAATGCGCCTGGGACGTCGATCCCAAGGCTGCGCAGAAAGGCATTTATGCCGCCGGCAAGCTTCCCCAGTTGCTGCGCCGCGATTTTGTGCAGAATTCCAACGACTCGGCCTGGATGATCAACCCGGCACAGCCCTTGTCCGGCTACTCGCCGTTGATCAGCCAGCAAGGCCAGCCGCTGGGCCTGCGGGCGCGGTTTGCCCTGGAGCAGCTCGGTCGGCTGGCGAAGAACGGACCGGTGAACGTGGATGATCTGCAAGGCATGGTCATGGACGACCGGGTCTATCTGGCCGACCAGCTGATGCCGGACCTTCTGAACGCTTGTACGGCTGAGCCGGGGCCCGACGCCGGGGCGGTGGCCGAGGCCTGCACGGCGCTCAAGGCCTGGGATCGCACCGCCAGCCTGACCAGCGGACCGGGCTTCGTGCACTTCCAGCAGATCATGGCGCGGTTGCAGGCGATGCCCGATTCGTGGCGTGTCGCGTTCGATCCGAAAGACCCGCAACATACGCCTCGGGGCCTGGCGATCGAGCGAGCGCCCGTGCTCAAGGCCGTGCGCGAAGCCATGGCGGCCTCGGTGGAAATGGCCAGGGCCGCCGGCGTGTCGAAGGACAGCCAATGGCAGGACATTCAGGTCGCCAGCAGCGGTGGCCGGCAGACGCCGATCCACGGTGGGCCCGGGGAACTGGGCATCTACAACGCCATCCAAAGCCTGCCGGCGGCGAACGGCAAGCGTGAAGTGGTCAGCGGCACCAGCTACCTGCAAGTGGTGACGTTTGATGGCAATGGCCCCAGAGCCGAGGGCCTGCTGGCGTTCTCCATTTCCAGCGACCCGGCGTCACCGTATTCGGCAGACCAGACCCAGGTGTTTTCGCAGAAGCAGTGGAGTGTGTTGCCCTTCACGGAACAGCAGATCAAGGCCGATCCGCACTATCAGGCGCTGATTATCCGAGAAGGTGATGAGGCGGCCAGGGTGGCTACGCAATAGGACGTCATCGTTCTGCACGAAAGCCGCGCTCCAAAAGGGGCGCGGCTTTTTCAGTTATTGGCGGGGCGGGGCGCGATGGGATTGAGTACCGGGTTACCGTCCTGGTTCCGGGTCAGATAGACCGGTAGGACTTTGGGCAGGGAAGGCACCAGGTTCTTCACTTCGCTGAGGTCGTAGACGCCACCGATACGCAGGGCGCCGGTGCTGTTATCGGCGAGCATGACCGGGCGGTCCAGATAGCGGTTGATCAGCGGCAGCGCCTCGCTGAGGGCCAGGTTGTCCAGCACCAGCTTGCCGTTGCGCCAGGCCAGCGAGCTGTCATTGGCATCGATTTCACGCACCTGCGGCAGGTAGTCACCGGCCTTGTAGCTCGCCTGCATGCCAGGGGCAAGCTGCGAGCTGCCACCAGTGGACGCCGGGTTGCTGCTGACCTGTACGGAGCCTTCCACCAGCGTGACCCGTACCTGATCCTGGTACATCCAGACATTGAAGCGAGTGCCGGTGACGCGCACCTGGCCCTGGTCCGCCCGAACGATGAACGGGTGTTGCCGGTCATGGCTGACGTCGAAAAACGCTTCGCCTTTTTCCAGCGTGACCCGACGCTCGTTCTTGTAGTTGGCGAATACCAGCGCGCTGTTCAGGTTGAGATCCACTTGGCTGCCGTCGCTCAGGGTGACGTGGCGCACCGTGGTGCCGGCTTCGAAGCGCTGATAGGCGTCAGGCAACCAGCCCAGATTCCAGCCGGAGAAAGCCGCCAGGGGCAAGCCTAGAGCAAGCACTGCGGCGGCGACCGCCAACCGATTCCAGCGCGAGGGCCGGCGGTATGCCTGGGCCGCGAGAGGCGCCGGTTCAACCCGAGGCAGATGATCGGCGACCACCCAGATCTCCAGCATGGCTTGATATTCGAATGCGTGCAGCGGATCCGCATCGTGCCACTGCTGGAATGCCTGCCGTTCGGCATCGGTGCAATCGACGGCATGCAAGCGCATGCACCAATGGGCGGCCGCATCGGTGATGGCGTCGTATTCGGCTTCCGAGAGGGTACGTTCGGTCATGGACTCTTCCTGGTTTGCCGCATTCTAACCTTCAGCGTAAGCCGCCGAGAACCGCCGTCATGGCGTTTAACCATCAATTTTGCCGGTTTTTTCCGCCCAAAGGCTCAAGCACCGGCATGTGATGGGCATAGCCTCTCATAAACGCCGTGAAAAAAAGATCAACGCTCGGGTTATGAAAACGGTGGGTCGAGTTGGCGGCCCAACTCACAGATCAACAGTGTCACGGAGTCGGCGTTGCGCAGTATCAGGTCGATACGTTTATCGGGCAGGTGCGGATCGAGGAAAATATCCCGTGCCTCGTCCATGGACCCGGCGCCGGTGACCTTAAGAATCTCTGTGGCAATGTCCTGCAACTGCGGCACCTGTTCCAGGCTCTTGAGTACGCCGGCGTCCCAACTCATGAACAGTTTGTGCCTTGGGGTGTTTAACGACAGTGCACTGGACTGCTGTTTTTTCTGTGAGTTGTATTTCTCCTTGCCCAACAGCGTCGCTCTCGAAACCAAGTCCAGGAACGGCAATACCGCGTCCAGATAAGCGATGTCGTAGGTGTCGAACAGCTGGTGGGAGATTTCATGGATCAGCGTCGCCCCTTGGGCATGGGCGTCGACATTGAAGAATGGCGGTACCAGTTCCTTGTATTCATCCAGCCCCACATGGAAGAAAAACTGGGTCAGATAAATTCTGCCAACGGCATTGGGTTCGAGTACGAAGGCGGTGGCCGCATCGTTGGCGTCCTTGAGATTGCCGATGACGATGCGCTTGCCGTTCTGCAATTCCCAGGACGGGTCCGCCAGGGCCTGGCAGATCGGTGCAATGGCCGTGTGAATCTTTTTGACCAGGCTGGCATCGACCTCATGAACCCCGAAAAAGGCCTTCAGGAACACCTCCAACCGTGAGCCTGGCGGCACTTGGCGTTTGATCTGATCAAGGTTGTGCAGGGCATTGGCGCAATAATGCCGCGCCGTTTCCAGGGCCTGCACAATCGCGGTCGCGTAGTGGGGATACTTCCTGCGTATCTGCGCCATGCCCCGGGCTTCGATATTCATCGAGCCCCCGGCGGTGTGGTCGCTGTAGGCGTTGGCCAGCGTCGATATCACCTTGCCGTAGCGAATCGTCTGGCGCTGCGGATCGATCGTCCATTGCCGGCCATCAGGCGTACTGTGGAGGATCGGCCCCTCGGCGTTTTCATGGATCACGCGCCAGGCCTGACTGACCTTCGCCACTTGAAACACTTTACCGGCGACAGGGACATAGAGCTTGCCGGTTTCCATGGATTTATAGGTGCCGTGGGCGGCATTTTTTTGCAGGGCCTGGAGACTTACCCCGGTGGCTTCGAAAGGTTGCAGGTGGGTGCGCGCCGGTGCAGTGGACGCGATGTTCTTCCACGATGTTGCCGGCACGGCGGGGGTGCCGGACGCGCCCGGACCGATCGGGGCAAGCAGGCCGAACGTATCGTCAGGGTTCAGTACACCCAGGGAGGCCATCTCTGCTGCTCCGGCGATGAAGTCGTGCAGCCCGGCTTTCCAGTCATGCTGTTGCAGGGATTCGGCGGAGGCCTTGAAGTCCTGGTAACTCTCCCAAAGCGTTTCGATGAATGTCAGTTTGCCCTGCAACTGCCTGCCCGCCAGCTTGACACCCGTCTTGAACAGATGGCGGACGGTTTCCCAGTCGAACTGACGCTTTGTGTCGGTTTGCGTGGTCAGCATGTCCGCCACCAACCTGACGTTGTCGTCGAACAGCGTGTCGAGCAGGTTGGTCCGGATGGGGTTTGAAGCCAGGGTGATCTCCGACAGCGTGCCGACCGTCGAGGCAAACAGGTTGGTAAACGTCGCCTGTTGGTGCTCTGGAAGCCGGCGAATCAACAGGTCCTGGAGCGCGCCCGGCACATTGAGTGCCGCCAATACGCTGGCTTCATCCTTGAACTCGGAAAACTGGTGGCCGGCCTGGTAGGGCGAGTAGAGCACCTGGGGCGCCGTAGTGTCGCTGGCCGAACCGATCAGGTACAGCCCCAGGGCCTTGATCGCGGACGTGCCTTCGGTCTTGATCAGTTCCAGGGGCCGAATCAATGCGTTGGCGCCTTCTACGGCCTGGCGCGCAACGGCGTCCGGCATGTCCAGCACCTGGCGAATCAGGTCGAAGGCGGTCGATGAAAGGTGTTGCTGCAAATGCAGGACATGGGCGTATTGCAGCAGTTGCCAGGGCAGTTGGGCGCGAAATCGCTGTTTGCGTTGCCGGGCCTCCAGGCTGTTGCCGGAAAGCTTCTGCACGACGGTGCGTTGGTACACCGTGGGAATTTCCAGGGACAGCAGCATCTGACTGACCGCCGTCTCGTTCAGGCCTTCGGGCAACTTCTTGCGGGTAGTCGATGACACCTTGAAACCCGTCATCTGGATGACGTCATTATGGTTCAGGGCAAAGTCGGTCAACAGGCTGGCCGGCCCGGCAATGGCGAGTTTCGGCGTGATCAGGAGCGTGGCGGGGTCCAGGTTATTGGTGGCGAAGCGCGTGCCCAGCAGTGTCGTCAAGGTACGGTTCACGAAGCTGTGCAGTGGCTCGATACCGTCCAGGTAGTCCTTGCCGTCGCTCGCGCTGTTCTTGTATTGCTCAAGCAGGTCGATGTGCAGGCGCTGGTCTTCCACCGAGGCGGTGCCGAGCCAGGCGGGGAGTTTCTGTTGCCAGCGGATGGCCTGGGCGATACGTGCCGCCCGGGGCAGGTTGGTCGGGGCGCCTGCCTTGAGCCGGGCTTCCAGGCTTTTTCGCAACGCCGTGCCGGCCAGCCGCCAATCGCCGACTTTCAGGGCGTTCAGGTAACTGTGCTCGGCCTCCAAGTGTTCGATGAATGACTGCATTCGGTTGAGCAGCACATTGTCTTCAATGAGCTCAAAGGTTTCGAATTGGTAGCGACCGTGGGGTTTGCGCTGGGAGGGGGTGAGGTTGGCGAGCAGGGCGAAGCGCCGTTGCGGATCGAGCAGTTGTCGGTTCAGATGCCTGGTTGCAAGGTCCACGCAGCTGAAAGCTTGTAAGCCGTCGGCAGGCGTCCAGAGGATGCCCATGCCTGAGTGCGGTGTATCCAGCCCCCCGCGCTCGGTCAGGAAAAAACAAGTGGCCAGGGGCATGGAGGCCATTTCGCCTTCTGCGCGATACGCCACTCTCAGCGAGTAGACATCGGGCCGAAAGCCTTTTACCCCGATCCGTTGCTTGCGGTCCGGGTATTGTGAATCGGCGGCGAAAACGCTGCTGATGAGATCGTGCGCGGCCGCGGGTAATGTCTCATTGAGTTCGCGCAGTTCGGCCTCCGCGCATAAGCCCAGGGAAAATACGTGGGTCAGGTTGGGTAGCAGTCCGCGCAGTTGGGTGCGCAGTGAATTCGGGTGGGTGGCTGGCAGGCGTGTCAACTGGCTGTTGAAGGCGTCTTCGACCGTGGCATAGCTCTTGATCTTTCGTTCCAGGGTATCGGCCAGATAGTTGGAGGGGCGCAAGTCCCCATAGAAAGCCGGTTGCGTGCCCCAGTGTCCGTGGGTTTGCATGCGCATCAGGCTGGGGCTGATCAACGAGCGTATGTCGAGTGCCTTGTCGATGAGTGCGTGAATGTCCATCTCACTCTGGCGGGACATCTCCAATGCGTAGCTGAGGTTGTTCAGCTGCTTGCCGACGATGGCGCCGGCCAGCGACTCGGACACCGGCAGATCCACTGCCTTGCCTGACACCTGTGGTGTGTCGAAGCGCAGGAAACGGTTACGTTCGTCCAGGCTCAGCAGGCTGTACAGTGCTTCTTTGCCGGCGGCGGGGGTTGGTTTGTCCAGGAGCACATCCTTGAACCCCAGGTAGTTGTCGACTTTCTGCACGCCGCGGTTGGGGGTGTAGAGGTAGTGGCCCTTGCCGCTAATCATCAAGGCGCCGGCGAGTTCCACGTAACGCGGTTCGTACTCCCAAAGGCGCACGGTTTCGATGAACAGTAGTGGCTCCTCGCTGCGCGACGGTCTGAACAGTCGCAGCAGTTCATGGTCCTGCTCGTGGGTCAGTTGCTTGCTGTCCCGTTGGAGCAGGATGCTCGCCCGTAATGCGCTTTCGAGCACCTGGGACAGCAACGCGCGACGTGAGGCATGGAAGGGGCCGCTGGCGTCCCAGTAGCGGTCGATGATGCGTGTGAGGCTGGGGATCAGGTTCCTGGCGGTACCCTTCAAGGCGCTTTCCCACTGCCGGGTGTTCTCGGATGAAGCGGTGATCCGGGGATGGATGAAATCCACGTCGTGCCCGGCAGGCCGCCCCTGATGGTGGAAATAGACGAGCACCGCTTCGGCCAGCGACAGGTGGCGGGTCACCTGGTTCGATTGCGGATCCGCCGGGCTGGCACCGGTGCTCAGGGCTACGCGGGTCTGCTGATGATCGAAACTCACCACGGCCTCGCTCAACATCTCTTCGAGCATGACGCGCAGCGAAGGTAACTTGAGCAGTTCATCCACCATGGTCAGGGCATTGAGGTCCTGCGCGTGCTCAACGGAGTCGATCGCGCACCTGAAGACATCGTCGTTGATGATCCGGCGGCTTTTTTCGAGGGGGCTGGTGCCGTTCAGTTCGGCACGCTGGGAAATCGCCAGGAACCGGAACAGGTCGGCACGCGCCGTCGAGTCGTCCAGCAGGTCATCCAGGTGGTTGTCCAGCGCTTGCAGGGTGGCGAATTTTTTCAGGCCCCCATACGGCGTATAGAGGAATGCGGGCCGCAGGTCCGCCTCGTCAGTGTCTGACTGGTCGGTGTAGGGCAAGGCGCAGAGGGTAAAGCAGCCGGCCAGTGGAATCGGCGTGTCGTCGCCGGCTTGCAGCGTGATCGTTTCGGCCCACATCGGTGGCGTCTGCGCACGGCGCTGGGCGTGGCTCGGCAGGGCGACATGGTGCAGCCAATCGAGGTCGGCCTGCGTCAGGTCATGGGCGTTGGTCAACTGGCCCAGGTGCTTGGCGCCCAGCACTTGGGGAAATAACAGGGGCGTGCTCTCAGTGGTCATCATGGCTTCTCTATCAGGGCGCCGCGAGAGGGCGAGCCCGTGGATGAAGCTGCCACACTAGTGACCCGGGAGCGGGCAAGGGCGGTACATAGTTACCGCCCCGGACAAGGATTGACACAGTGCAGGCGAAGCAGTGTTAATCGGCGCAGTGGTTTCTCCTAACGCTGTCGCTACCTCCAACAATCATTCTGGAGCTTCAGATGTCTGCGCTATCCGATCATGCTGATTCTTGCACGCTGTCCCTTGATGAGTTGGTGAGCCTGCTGGAGCAGATTTTCCTGCGCCATGGCACGTCCGCCAAGGTTGCCCGGACCCTGGCGCAGAACTGCGCCTGCGCCCAGCGCGACGGTGCCCACAGCCACGGGGTATTTCGCATTCCCGGCTATGTCTCGACGCTCAAGAGCGGCTGGGTCAATGGACAGGCGGTGCCGGTGGTCGAGGACGTCGCTTCCGGTTTCGTGCGGGTGGACGCTGCCAATGGTTTTGCTCAGCCGGCCCTGGCGGCGGCGCGTCCGTTACTGGTGGCAAAGGCACGCAGCGCCGGGATTGCGGTGCTGGCGATCCGTAATTCCCACCACTTTGCCGCCCTGTGGCCGGATGTCGAGCCGTTTGCCTACGAAGGCCTGGTGGCGCTGAGTGTGGTCAACAGCATGACGTGCGTGGTGCCTCATGGCGCGGACCGCCCGTTGTTCGGCACCAACCCGATTGCCTTCGCTGCGCCTCGGGCCGACGGTGAGCCCATTGTCTTCGATCTCGCCACCAGCGCCATCGCCCATGGCGACGTGCAGATTGCCGCGCGCAAGGGCGAGCTGTTGCCCCCAGGCATGGGCGTGGACAGCCTCG
The DNA here is from genome assembly GCF_022952855.1 of Pseudomonas sp. RGM2987. Classification (GTDB taxonomy): domain Bacteria; phylum Pseudomonadota; class Gammaproteobacteria; order Pseudomonadales; family Pseudomonadaceae; genus Aquipseudomonas. Next base: position 93,094 of record NZ_JALJDX010000220.1, read on the forward strand.
GCCAGCCGACCCGCGACCCCAAGGCGATTCTCGAAGGCGGGGCGCTGCTGCCGTTTGGCGGACATAAGGGCTCGGCCTTGTCGATGATGGTCGAGTTGCTGGCGGCAGCCCTGACCGGGGGGCATTTTTCCTTCGAGTTCGATTGGAGCAATCACCCTGGCGCCAAGACACCCTGGACCGGCCAGTTGTTGATCGTGATCGACCCAAGCAAGGCCGCCGGGCAGGGCTTCGCCGAACGCAGCCAGGAGCTGGTCCGGCAGATGCACGGCGTGGGCTTGCGGCGCCTGCCGGGGGATCGTCGGCATCGCGAACGCAGCAAATCCAATGAGCGGGGGATCGCCCTGGATGAACAGACGCTGGCGCAACTGCGTGAACTGGCGGGGATCTGAAAGCATCGACCGGCCGTGCGCCGTGACACGAAGTCCCGAGCCTCCTACTATGGCGACTCTCTTATTTCCTGGAAGTCGTCTGGATGAGTAAGCCCGGCCAAACGGTGCTGATTGCCCTGCGTAAGATGATCGCCTCGGGCGAGCTCGCGGCCGGTGAGCGGTTGATGGAAATACCCACGGCAGAGCTGTTCGGCGTTTCACGCATGCCGGTGCGCATGGCGTTCCGTACCCTGGAGCAGGAAGGGTTGCTGGTGCGCTTCGGCGGCCGGGGTTTCCAGGTGCGCTCGGTCAGCCCCGAGGAAATCGCCGGCGCGGTGGAGGTGCGTGGCGTGCTGGAAGGCCTGGCTGCGCGGCAGACCGCCGAACGCGGATTGTCCGAAGCGGCTCGTGCCACCCTCGAGCAATGCCTGCTGCGAGGTGATGAGCTATTCGCCAAGGGTTATGTGACCGAAGACGACCTGGAGATCTATCACGACCTCAACATGCGCTTTCATCAGGTGATCGTCGAAGGCAGTCACAACCCGGCGATTGCCGATGCCCTGGCGCGCAACGATCATCTGCCGTTCGCTTCAGTCACGGCCCTGGCGGTGGATCGCCAGAACATGGCCAGCGAATTCCGCCGCTTCAACTACGCCCACATGCAGCACCATTCGGTGTTCGACGCCCTGATCCACCGCCAGGCCGGCCGCGCCGAAGCGATCATGCGCGAACACGCCAACGCCACCTTGCGCTACGCCGAGGTGTTCGGCTCGACACTGGCGGATGAGCGGATGAAGGTGATCCTTCGTTCGGAATAAGAATGGCCACTGTGTGCGGGCTTGCTCGCGAATGCGGCGGCACATCCAACATCGATGTAAGCTGATACGCCGCTTTCGCGAGCAAGCCCGCTCCCACAGGGGATCGGTGGTGGCCACAAGGTTACCCTCTGGTTCCCACAGGAGGAGGTCAGAGATCCAGCACCAGCATCGGCGTTTTCGACCGGGAGCAGCAAGGCGTGAACTGGTCGTTGCAGGCCTGTTCGGCCTCGGTCAGGAACAGGTCGCGATGCTCCGGCACGCCGTCCAGCACGCGGGTCAGGCAGGTACCGCAGACGCCTTGCTCGCAAGAGACCGGAACGTCGATGCCATGGCTTTCCAGGACCTGTACCACGCTGCGGTCCGCTGGGATTTCGAACACCTGGCCGCTGCTGGCGAGCTTCACTGAAAAGCTCCCGTCGGCGCGGGTATCGGTAGGGGCGGCGGCGAAGTACTCACGGTGCAGACAGTCCTGGGTCCAGCCCCGGGCCTGGGCGGTCTCGAGGATGTGTTGCATGAAGCCGCCGGGACCGCAGACGTAAAGGTGCAAGTCCTCGCTCGGAACCGCCAGCAGTGCGGCGGCGTCCAGCGCGGTTTGTGGTTCCTCATCGAAATGCAGGAACACCCGGTCGGCGTACGGTGACCGGCGCAAGCGCTCGACAAAAGCTGCCCGTTCCCGGGATCGGGCGCAGTAGTGCAATTGGAACGCCGCGCCACTCTGGGCCAGATGGTCGGCCATGCACAGGATCGGGGTGATGCCGATGCCGCCGGCAAACAGCAGGCTGCGTCGAGCCTGTGGCGCAAGCGGAAACAGATTACGCGGTTCGCTGATGTACAAACGCATGCCCGGCAGGATCTGTTCATGCAGACTGCGCGAACCGCCACGCGATGCCGAATCCTTGAGCACGCCAATGAGGTAGCGATGGCGCTCCTCGGGATGATTGCACAGCGAGTACTGGCGAATCAGGCCGCCAGGCAAGTGCATGTCGATGTGCGAGCCGGCGCTGAAGGCCGGCAGGGGCTGGCCGTCGACCCGGATCAGCTCGTAGCTGCAGATATCCAGGGCTTCGTCATGTCGAGCCGCGACCTGGACTTCGATCATGGCCGTTGCTCCACCTGTTGCGGCTGGTGGGAGCTGGCGATCAATCCGGCCTGCGGCTCCCGCTCCCGCGCAATCCAGCGCTCCAGCACCTTGCGCGACTGCACGCCGCCAGCGTCAATATTGAGCTTGAGCAGGTTGCGATGGGGATGTTCCAGCAGGTTGCGCTGCTGGCGTTCGAGCATTTCCAGGTCTTCGCTGAAAATCTTGCCCTGGCCTTCGCGGATACTTGCGGTGAGCGCCTCATCCTGTGGCTGGAAGTGCCGGGCCATGCCCCAGAAGTACCAGATCGAGGTCTCGGTTTCCGGCGTGATGAAGTCCACCACGATGCTTGATGCCTTGAACTGCGGCGCGGCGTGATAACCACCGTTGCCGGCGTGGGCCACGCCGACTTCGATCAGCACGTGGCTGGGCGGGGTGAAACGGCAGATCTGCCAGCGGTCCACGGGTACGACGTCGGCCAGGTTGTTGCCCCGCAGGGCCATGCGCCAGAACGGCGGTGCCATGATGTTTTCCATGTGCCGGGCGGTGATCACTTCATCACCCTCGACGGTGGTCACCGGCGGCGCCTCGTCGATTTCCTTCTGGCCGATGCTCGAGGCGTGGACGTAGGTCTCGTGGGTCAGGTCCATCAGGTTATCGATCATCAATCGATAGTCGCACTGGATGTGGAACAGGCCGCCGCCGTACGCCCATTCCTCATTCTCCGCCCATTCCAGATGATGGATCAGCGTCGGGTCCGCCAGCGCCTGGTCGCCGGGCCAGACCCAGATGAAGCCATGCCGCTCCTGCACGGCAAAGGTTTTGTTGCAGGGAAAGCCACGGACCCGTTGCCCCGGCATCTCGACCGTCTTGCCGTCAGCGCCCATTACCAAGCCGTGATAGCCGCAGACCAGGTGGCCGTTTTCGACATAGCCCAGGGAAAGCGGGGCGCCACGATGAGGGCAGAAGTCCTCCACGGCCACGACCTGGCTTGCCTGCCCACGGTAAAAAACCATTTTCTCGCCACAGATCTGTCGCCCCAGGGGCTTGTCGGCGATTTCATCGGGGGTGCAGGCAACGTACCAGGCATTTTTGGGGTACATGACGGATCTCCAGGCGGATGTTTTTCTTGTTTGTGGATCCATTAACTCTCTTAACTAATTTGTTTGTCAATGTTTTTACTGATCTTGCGGATGGCTGGTTGTTTTCAATGGATCCATTGGTTGATCTCTACGGCACGTCGCATCGCTATGACCGGAGGTAATGCATCGGAATTAATTGGCTCGAGCTTTCTCAAAGAACAATACTCGCCACGGCCTACCTGTCGCTCAGCCCGGAGTCATTCATGAAAACCAAAGCGTTACTCACGGAACAAGACGTTGCCCAATTGCTGGTGGCGGCCAAGGAACTGGCCCATCAACGCCAGTGGGCGGTGTCGGTCTGCGTGGTGGACGATGGAGGCCATCCGCTTGGCCTGTTGCGCCTGGACGATGCCTCGCCGCTGTCGGCCTACATCGCCACCGAAAAAGCCCGCACGGCTGCCATGGGCCGGCGCGACAGCAAGTTCTTCGAAGACATGATCAACGGCGGTCGCCACGCCTTCCTCAGCGCACCGCACTTGCACGGCATGCTTGAAGGCGGGGTTACCATCCGCCATGACGGGCGGTGCATTGGCGCAATCGGGGTCTCGGGGGTAAAGGCCGAGCAGGATGCCGAACTGGCGCGGCTGGCTGTGGAAACGGTGCTGCCGATCATCACGCCGGATGCCTGATGGTCAGTTGATGGCACTCAACCTGTGGGAGCGAGCCTGCTCGCGATAGCGGTGGGGCAGGCGACGACGCCCGCCGCAGATGTGCACAAATCTTCCAGACGCCACCGGCCACAGCGGTTAATCTGCCCAAGCCAATCCACCGAACAGGGCCGCCCATGACTTCGCGCAACTGGATCGATCTCAAGCAGGACGCCACGTCCGGCATCGAGACCGTGCGCGCGCATTTCGAGGGGCATGCCTATGATCCCCACTGGCACGACAGTTATCTGGTAGGCGTGACGGAGCAGGGTGTGCAGCAGTTTCATTGCCGCCGCCAGCAACACAACAGCACGCCGGGCAAGGTGTTCCTGCTCGAACCCGGCGAACTGCATGACGGCAATGCCCCCCATGAAAAGGGGTTTACCTACCGCACGTTGTACCTGGAACCGCACTGGCTGGAGCGTGAGCTGCGGTCCCTGTTCGACGTGGCGCCGGACAACGCCCAGTTGGGCTTCGCCGCGACCCTGACCGATGATGCGCAACTGGCGAGCGCCACCGCCGCTGCGTTCCAGAGCTTGCACCAGCAGGAAATCCGCATCGTGCGCCAGACGGCTCTGGACCAACTGCTCGCCAACCTCACGCAACACTTGCACTGGCGCACGCGGATCAACCCGGACCCCCGGCTGCCATTGGTCGCGCAGCAGGCCCGGGATTACCTGCACAGTCATCTGAGCGAAGACATCGGGCTGGATGATCTGGCGCGAGTTACCGGGGTTGACCGCTTTCGCCTGACCCGGGCGTTCAAGGCCGCATTCGGCCTCGCGCCCCACGCGTACCTGATCCAGTTGCGACTGGCCCGGGCGCGGCGTCTGCTCGCCAGCGGCGAGAGTGCCGTGGCGGTGGCCGCACTGCTGGGGTTTGCCGACCAGAGTCACCTGGGCCGCTGGTTCCAGCGTGCCTATCGCCTGAGTCCGGTGGACTACCGCAAACGCTGCTCAATTGTTCCAGACTGAGCACAGCTGCACAGGGGAGGATCAGCCTACGATCCTTTACCGAGAAGCCGCTCCATGGACCAGTTACTGCCGTTTGCCTTGTTCGCGTTTGTCGCCTCCATCACTCCCGGGCCGACCAACATCCTGGTGCTGAGCCACAGCTCGCGCTTTGGCCTGGCGACCACCGTCCCGATCATCCTCGGCGCCTGCGCGGCAGCGGCCTTGCTGGTGCTGTTGGTGGGCACCGGGCTGGGGGACCTGCTGGCCCGTCACACGACCATTCAAACGGCGTTGTCGTGGGCCGGCATCGCTTGGCTGAGCTGGATGGCCTGGCAGATTTTCAGCGCCCCGGCCCAGGCCATCGACCCCGACCAGCCCGTTGAAGGCCCGAGCCTCGGCCTGCTCGGGGCGGCTGGCTTGCAACTGGTGAATCCGAAGACCTGGATGATGGCCCTGGCGGTAGTCAGTGTTTTCGCTGGCGCCGAGGCCGACCGCACCGTACGGGTGCTGTGGCTGTCCCTGGCGTTCTTCGCGATTGCCATACCGTGTATGACCGTCTGGGCTTATCTGGGGCGTGGCGCTGCCCGGTTCTGCCGTTCCGCCGTGGCGATGGGGCGGTTCAATCGGGTCATGGCAGTGATGTTGCTGGTGTCGGCGTGGCTGACGTTGGTGGTGTGAGGCCTTCCTCCGTGGATGCCCTGTGGCAACCGCTTGCAACAGTCGCAGGGTTTCAAAGAACGATTGATTTGAGGAGCATCGACCCCGCCAGAACTCAGCGTACTTCACGTTGCAGATGCTCTATCGACCCCAAGGAAGGAGGTCCATCATGTCAACTCTCGTTACCCATATCGATTTCATCCAGGCCAGGCTGCCCATCTGGCTGAAACGGGCCACACGTCCCCGGCAGGAACGCTTCAAGGTGCTGACCCAGCAACTGCAGCGCGACAGCGATGCCCTCAATACCTTGCTCGGCGACCTGCCGGCGCCTTATGCCTTCACCCTCGACCGGCTCAAGGTGCAACCGCAATTGCACGGCTGGAACCAGGTGAACGGCGGCGCCAGTGTGGCGGACGCGATAAGCCGCGCCAGGGTCCGGCGCGGTCCATCCGTGACCGATCCTTCGCTGTCGGTGATCGAAGCGGCCATGCGCAATTACCCTCCCGCCGATGGCATCGCCGGTGGGGATTTCGACACCCGGGGCGAGCTGTTCATCCAGGGCCGGCGGGGCGAGTTCCAGCAAGGGGATACGCCATCGAGTACCGCGTCACTGAGCATGACCCCGGCCAGTTTCGCCAGCCTTTGCCGGCGCCTGGACGTTGGCGGGGCCTACCGGCAGATAATTGAACGCAAGCTGCCACGCATCACCGGCGAAATCCCCGGGGTAGCGAAGGCCTACATCGCCTATGCACACAGCCAATTACTCCACGATGCCTACGAGGCCAAGCTGGACGGACGCCTGGACACTACGGGCGAACGGTTGCTGGCCTACGTCGGCGTCGATCTCGAAGCGCAGCCTGCGGCGCCCTTGGCCTGTGAGGTGAAGGCCCTGGAGCTGCTTGGTGCGCCATTGTTCGGCGCCCGGGTGTACTGGGGGCTGGCGGGGGACGCCAACGGCGTTCGTCCGATCGTCCTGCACATGCCCCACGATACCGTGGCGCCGCTCAAGCAGTTCCCGAGTTTGCAGGCACTGTCGGCGGAGTTGACCGAGCGAGTCCGTAAGCGCAGTTATCGCCAGAGCCTGATGCGTTACCTGCCGCTGCGTTTGCAGGCCAGCCTCGGGCCGGCCCTGCACGATCAGGTGGAGTGGAAAGTTGTCGATAACCTCAATCTGTTCCAGGAGATCCATGCACGTATCACGGGTTGGCGCGAGGGCGAGCGGGGCGAGGACGACAATCACCGGCGCATCCGCATCCCCACGCCCAAGGTGGCCTGGGGTCTGAATGACATACGCGAGAACCACTGGCACGCCGCCTATCACGAGTGGCGCGGGCACACCCTGGGCAATGCTTCGGCGCTGATGGTCCCGACCCGGGACCAGGATTGGCGGGCGCTGTTGGCGCGTATCGAATACTGGGAGGGCCTGGTGGAGCGTTCGCTGATGCTCGCCGCGACCTTTTTCCCGTTCTGCGCGCCCGTCGGCATGGTGGCAGCGGCGGTGGGTGGGGTGCGGCTGGTGTATGAGATCTTCGAAGGTATCCAGGCTTTCAACGAGGGCCATGCGCAGGAAGGCATCGAACATATCTTCAACGTGCTGTTCGGGATTGCCCAAGGTGCGTACCTGGGTTTCATCGGCGGCGCCGTCGAGCCGATGCCGGTGGCTGACGGCACCACCCGCTTGTGGAATGGCGACGTGCGCGCTTTCGAAGCGCAGCGCTTGCCACCCCTGGAGGCCGAACAGGACGCCTGGGGTGTCTGGCGCACCACGGACGAGGCCTGGGTGCGCATCGAGGATCGCTACTTCGAGGTGCAGGGAGCCCGGGACAACCTCAGCCTGCGCCTGCCGTCCGGACATCGGGGCGTGAGGCCGCCGCTGGAATGGAGCCGCAGCCGTGGCTGGCAGTGGGCCCATCGCAACCCGATGCAGCGCGACAACCTGGCGCTGCTGCGCACTTTTGCCGAGACGCCCGCCGAACTGGACAATCCGACGATCCTCGCGGTGCAACGTCGGGTTGGCGTCAGCGAGGCGCATCTGCGCTACCTGCAAGTCGAGGCGCGACCGATGCCGGCGATATTGGCCGACGCGTTGGATGAAGCGCGGAACTGGCAATGGGTGCGCCACACCATCGAGCGCCTGCGCCGTGGCGAAGCGCCTCACGGCAGGCATTTTCGCATCGTCCAGACCCTCGCGGAGCTGCCCGGCTGGCCGCAGAACACCACGCTGCGCTATCACGACGGCGTCACGCTTTACCCCGTGGGCAGCATGAGCGACACGCGGTCTGTCCTGCTGAGCAAAGTGGACCTCGCCAGCGACGCGTGGGCCGCGCGAATCCTGGAGAGTTTGAGTGTCGATGAACAAAGCGCGCTGCTGGGGCAGAACAGTCTAGGGTTGCTGCCGTTGGAGCGCAGTCGCCTGTTAGCCGGGCGATGGGCTGCGCGCCTGGAGCGAAGCGCCCGCCGGGTGACCCTGGCGATGGCCCGATCTGTCGAGCTCGATCCCATGGCCGTGCCCCTGACCCGGGCGTTCCCGGGCCTGCCGGAGTCCATCGCCAACGAGCTGGTCTACGAAGTGGCCGGCAATGATCGGCTGCGCCTGCTCGAGGGAAGGGTCCCTGAAAGCCTCGGCACCCAGTGTGCCGAAGCCCTGCGTGAGCTGCGCCTGAGCCGGGCCCTGCGGGCGCTGGAGCGCGACGAAAGTACGCTCGACCGGGATCGTATCGTCATCGGCCTGCTCGCCAAGGCACCTGGGTTGCAGGGCCGGCTGCATCTGCGCCTGTGGCTGCGCGAGCTGCCAGGCCCGCTCGAACTGGGGGACTCCGGGCCGTTGAAAGTGATCCGCCAGGAGGGCGACCTGTATCGTCCCTTCGACGAAACCGGCGAAGAGCTGGCGAGCGCCTTGAGCCTGGAGGAGGCGCTGCTGAGGGCCCTGCCGGACGATGCTCGCAGCGCACTGGGCTTGAATATCTGGGAGGCGGCCAGGCTTCGCAGCCAATTGCTGATGCAGGCCCTGATGGACCGCCAGGCCCTGCGCCCCTACCTGTTGATGCGCCGCCTGGGCAGCATCGGCTCCGAGCCGCAGTGGATGAACGGACATCTGGTGTATCCGCTCAGTGGCCGCGGTCGGCTCGGGCTGCTGGAATGGGTCGATAGCTTGAATCAGCGTCTGGAGCGGCTGTATCCCGCGCATGCGGGGGATGGCCTCGAACGACTGCGGTCTGGCCTGACCGTCCAGGCTGAAACCCAGGGTATCAGCGTCAGCGAACTGGTCAGTCGCCTGGAAAGCGACTGGGCCACACTGGATCAGGAGCTGCGCCAGTGGGCGGATCATGAAGGCTTCCATCACCCGGTCGAGCAGGCCCTGGACCGCGAGACGCTGGTGGCGCAACGGCGACTGATTGCCAGGAGAATCCGCCGTGCGTGGCAGCGCGCACCGGATCCGGGCCGCGAAGGCAGCGAGCTGGTGCTGCGGATAGAAAACGTCACCCTGGGCCGGCTGCCGCCGGTCAGTGTTCGATTCGAGCATATCGAAGCGCTGATCCTGAGCAACGCGGGCCTGATCGAAGACCCCTCGGACTTCCTGCGTATGTTCCCCCTGATCGACACGCTGAATCTGCATGGCAATCACCTCACCACCATTCCGGCGGCGGTGGCTGAGTTGTCTACGCTGGTCGATCTGTCATTGGGGCGCAATCCGCTGCACCTGAACGCGAATGTGTTCGCGCCACTGGCGAGCAGCGAAATGCCCATCCCTCTATGGACCCTGAACCTGTCAGGAATCAGCAGCGGTGCCGAGGCGGGGACCAGCACCGAGGTGCTTGCCGCCATCAACAGCCTGTCCGCCGTATCGCCCCTGCGCGAGATTGTATGGACCGACAACCTGAGTTTCACGCCCGAACAGCTACAAGCCCTGACCACCGCAGTACCGGGATTGCGGACCCTGAACCTGATGCGCTGCGGCCTGCGCCTGGATGAGCAGGGCAGTGCCTTCCTGCGCACCGCCACGGCGCTGCGGGAGCTGCGCCTGAGCGAAAACAATTGCCGGGATTTGCCAGCGTTGCCCGAGCTTGCGAACCTGATGGAACTGGAAGTGGCGAGGTCCAGGCTGGACCGGGTACCGCCGCTGGTGCTGTCGGTGTTGTCCAGGCATACCGAGCGGAGCTTTCCCGACATGTTCGTCGTCGATCTGCGGGACAACCGGATCACCCATATCGAGGATGACCTGCTTCCTGCGCTGCGCCGCCTGGCCGATGAGGACACGCTGGGGGTCTGGCTCGACGACAATCCGTTACCCAGCCCGCAGATCGTGGCGCTTCGCCAATTGATGCCCGACGCTTTCCGCTACAGCGTCGATGACTGGCTGTACATTTCGCCTCCCTTGCAAAGGGCCCTTGAAGTGGCCCGCGATGATCCCGCGATGCGCCGGTTCATCGACTGGTTCTCCTCCGGTATCCAGGCCGCCGACGGCCGTTCGGCGGTCGGGTTGACCTTCGCTGATCGAGAGAGAGCGGCGAGCGTAATGCGCCGGTACGTCAACTATCGCGACGTTTACGCGCCCTTGCCGATGCAGCTGGGCGATTTCGACCAGCAACTGCAGCAACTGCGCGCACGCCTGCAGGTGCGCAGCCTGGACCGGCAGCCGCCCGACCTGAGCGAGCTGGAAATGCATTTCATGATGTTCGAGGCGGCCATGCATGCGCGCCTGGCCCGCAATGGCGCGCCGTTCGCCTCCTTTCTGAATGCTCACCACACCCTGTGGGGGCGGGCACTGACGGGGCGGTATCCGGACGTCGTGCAGCGCCGAGGATATATGACCCGCGACGCGTTCACCGACTGGCTCAGCGACGCTCAGGACACCTTCAACAGCAACGATCAGGACCCGCGCATTGGCGAAATGACCTGGCGACCCTACTTGGGATTGATGTCCCAGGACTGGTCCGAAGGCCTGGCGCTCTGGGAGACCGCCGATGACGATCTGGTGGATGCCTTCAGCGGGCCCGTGGATCCCTCGCGATGGCCCCGGGTCATGCTGGACAACCTGGCGCACCCGGACGCTGACTTGCCCAGTGCCTGGGAGTCACTCCTGGAGGACGGGCAAACGGTCTGGCGTCGTGTCGGGCTCGAAGCCGTGGCGGACGTGGATTGGACCGCGGGCCAGCCAGTGACCCTCACCGAAGATCAGTTGCGCCGGACCATGGTCATCTATCGTTCGGTCAAGAGCCGGGAGACCGAGGCGTTGGTGCGTCGGGTGACCGCAAGCCTGGTCAATGCCTGGTGGCCGGCCCTGCCGCTTTGAATACCAGCGCCTTCAAGCCACATTGAGGGTCGATGTCCGGAAATTCCGGTGGGTTGGCCAAGCGTTCCACGAAGGCCAGCCCCGGGGCTTCACGGGTGACGCCCTCGATGAGGAAGTCCGAGCCGGTCGCCGGGTCATTGCTGCAGGCCAGGAGCGTTCCCTGGGCCGTCAGCAGTTCCGGCAGCCGGCGCAGCACCCGCTGGTAATCCTTGGTCAGCAGGAAGCTGCCTTTCTGGAAGGTCGGCGGGTCGATGATCACCAGGTCGTAGGGACCGCTGTTGATCACTTTGCCCCAGGACTTGAACAGGTCGTGGCCGAGGAAACTCACCTGGCTCAGGTCGTGGTCGTTGAGCCGATGATTGTCGCGGCCTCGGCTCAGGGCAGCGCGGGACATGTCCAGGTTGACCACGTGCCGTGCACCGCCGGCGATGGCTGCCACTGAAAAGCCGCAGGTGTAGGCAAACAGATTCAGCACGCGTTTGCCGTCGGCGTTGGCGCGCACCCAGTCGCGGCCATAGCGCATATCCAGGAACAAACCGTTGTTCTGCTTCTTGCCCAGGTCGATCCGGTAGCGCAGGCCACCTTCGGTCAGGGTCCATTCGTCGATGGGCTCGCCCACCAACCATTGGGTGAGGCTCTGAGGCAGGTAGCGGTGCTGCACGGCGAGAGTTTGGGCGCCGCTGTTCTTCCAGGCGGATGAAGCGGCAAGCGCGAGCAGTGTCGCGAATAAATCGTCCAACTGCGCCTGTTCCGGTTCCTTGAACAGCGAGACCAGCACAATGCCTTGCAGCCAGTCGACGGTGATTTGCTCCAGCCCCGGCCAGCAGCGGCCACGTCCATGAAACAGGCGGCGGGTCTCCTGCGGCGGGGACGCCAGGGCTGTGAGCAAATGAGTCTGCAGGGTCTGGAGTGCTAGAGGGTTCATCAGGCAAGGCCGGCGATTCGAAAGGCCGGCATTTTAACCACTGCCCGATCAGGTGCAATCCTTACGGTCAGGTGCAGTCCCTGTGGCGAGGGGATTCATCCCCGCTGCAGCGGAGCTGCCCGACGATTAACCACCACTGCTAGCCAGAATGCTCGCCACCTGCTGCGGCCGGCAGTTCAGATAGGCCGAGCGCTTGAGCCAGCCCGGGTCCGGGTACCAGGAAAACATGAACTGACCGCCCTTGAGCTTGTCGATGACCTGACGCGCCACCTGAGGACGCACAGCCGGGCAACCCTGGCTGCGCCCGATCCGGCCCTGGCGCGCGCTCCACAACGGGTTCACATAATCGGCGGCATGGATCACGATGGCGCGATCCCGGGCCTGGTCATTGAAACCCGGTTCCAGGCCGTCCATGCGCAACGAATAGCCGTGGGTGCCCTGGTAGCTTTCCTGGGTGCGAAACAGGCCCAGGCTGGACTGGTAGCTGCCCAGCTGATTGGAAAACTGCGTGGCGAAATTCTCCCCGGACTTCTGCCCGTGGGCCACCAGGTCGCGCAGGACCAGTTTTTTCTGGCGCAGGTCGAAGATCCATAGCCGGCGGGCCGTGGACGGTTGCGAGTAGTCGATGACCGCGAGGTGGCGGGCCTGGGTCGCGCCATTGGCGACCGCACATTGCATGGCGCTCAAGGCACTTTTGAGCGCCAGGGGATTGAGTTCCGGCGCCGCGTGGGCGAGGCTGTTGTAGAGAAGCTGAGAATTGGCCTTGTCGGCCAGTGCCGGGCTGCACACCGCGCCCAGCCCGGTCATGACCAGGCAGAACTGGCGCAAGGCCCTCAGCACGGATGAAAGATTCCCACGGCGGTGTTGGTTAGCGGCATCCCGTCCGGTGTAGTTCGTTTGCATGATGGCGGGTCGTACCTGTCGCTAAGTTGCCCGTCAACGAGACGGCCATGGATTGGAGTAAAGCAGTTGTTCAAAAAGTCCGCATGTTACCTGAGCCTTTTATTGCTCACTGCGCCATTGGTCGCAACAGCCGAGGAAGGCGACCCGGCGCTGGTGCAAACCACGCTGGGGCAATTGTCGGTCGCATGCCCGGAAGTCGCGGCGGGCGTCGACTTTCCGACGATGATCAACTTGCAGGCGTTCTATGAGCAAAACGCAGGCCAGGACATTTGGTCGGACGACGAACGACTTACCGCGTTGAAAACCCAGCTGCAGCAACTGGCCGATGACGGACTGGATCCGACGCGCTACCGCTTGCCTGTCGAAGGCAACGGTCAAGCCGCCCATTGCGTCGACATCGCGATCAGCCAGCGCTACCTGCAAGCCTTGTACGAGCTGCGTTTCGGGTACTTGCCCCAGGATCGTCTGGAACCGGTGTGGAAGGCCAATCCCCAACCCCGGGACCGCCAGTCCGAGGTGTTGGCGATCGCCGCGCCGGGTGTGCAAGACATTGCGGCAGCCTTTGAGCAGGCCAGGCCGCAGCTGGCGCTGTATCGCAATTTGCGCAGCCTCTATGCCAGCCTGCGACAGCAACCTCTTTCCGACTGGCAGCCAGTGCCGGGCGGGCCGTTGTTGCAACCGGACAAACAGGACGCCCGCGTGCCGGCCCTGGCCCAGCGTCTGTTCAGCGAGGGTTACCTGAGCGCAGCGCCGACGGTCACCGACGAGCACTACAGCCCGATGCTGGTGGAGGCGATGAAGAGTTTCCAGCTCCAGCATTCGTTGCAGGCCGATGGCGTGGTGGGGCCATGGACCGTCACTGAACTGAACGTCACCCCGGCCACGCGCCGCGAGCAGTTGCGCATCAACCTGGAGCGCATGCGCTGGCTGGCCCAGGACCTGGAGCCGGACAGCGTCCTGGTTAATGTGGCCGCGGCGCAACTCACGGTCTACCAGAGCGGCGCGCCGGTCTGGCAGACCCGCACCCAGGTGGGCCGTGCGCAGCGGCAGACGCCCTTGCTCAAATCCCAGGTCACGCGGCTGACCCTCAACCCCACCTGGACCATCCCTCCGACCATCATGCGCGAAGACAAACTGCCGGAGATTCGCCGCGATCCGGAGTTTCTCGCCCGGCAGAACCTGAGGATCCTCGACCGCGACGGCCTGCCGCTGGCTGCGGCGGATATCGATTGGGAGCACCCGGGCGACCTGATGTTGCGTCAGGACCCAGGGCCGAAGAACCCGTTGGGCAAAATGGCGATCCGCTTTCCCAACCCGTTCTCGGTGTACCTGCACGACACGCCGAGCCAGGCACTGTTCAGCAAAGGCCCGCGGGCGTTCAGTTCAGGCTGCGTGCGGATCGAACAGGTCATGCACTTGCGCGACCTGCTGGTGAGCCCGGCCGAGCGTGCGCGCACCGACACGCTGCTGGCGTCCGAAGCGACCCATGAGTTCAGGCTGGGCAAGCCGGTGCCGATCCTGCTCGGCTACTGGACCGTGCAGGCGGATGACCACGGCCAGGCGGTGTACATCCCGGACATCTATGGGCGCGATGGGACATTGGCCGCTGCTCGGGGCCGGGCGCTGTGAGGTCGGCATCCAACACCTCTGCAAACTGATCCACCGCTATCGCGAGCAAGCTCGCTCCCACAGGGTCTTTTGGTCGAAGGGGAGTCTCGCGGCCACCCGAGATCCACTGTGGGAGCGAGCTTGCTCGCGAAAGCGTTTGCACACTCAACACTTCTGCAAACTGACTCACCGCTATCGCGAGCAAGCTCGGCTCCCACAGGGTCCTGTAGTGGATGGGAATTTCTCGGCCACCCGAGATCCAGTGTGGGAGCGGGCTTGCTCGCGAAAGCGTTCGCACACTCAACACTTCTGCAAACTGACTCACCGCTATCGTGAGCAAGCTCGGCTCCCACAAGGAGACCGGCTTGGCTGCGAATCTTGCGCTGATCCACCAGGCTGCACTTTTATGAAGCCCGGGGCAGGGGATCGCACCATGGGAAGGCAATTGTCGGCGCTTGGAAGTCGCAGGCACGGGCGTTGTTGCGGCGGTGTTTGGGCGGGCGTCTTCGCGGGCGAGCCCGCTCCCACAGGGATCCCGATGATAATGAAGAGGCGGGCGGCCAGGGTGTAGTGCTGGCTTGGCACGCTCGCTGCAAGAGCCTGTGCAGGCCCACCGTGAACGCAGTCGTGTGGGCAGCCCGTCGGTCAACGAAGATCGAGTGCCAGAAGGCCGGGGACATCGGTAGATCAGGGCGCAGTCGCCGGATCGTTACCGCACAGAACAGGCAAAGACGCCTGGAACCGCAAGGTTTCAGGCGTCTTTTTTTTGCTTTCAAAAATCGTGATGGGCTTTTGTCGGGTGCTTTTATGAATTCCAACGTTGCTTCTCTGAACAAGCTGCAAACGCTGATCGTGATCGGCAATGGCATGGTCGGCCATCATTGCGTCGAGCAATTGATCGAGCGCGGAGCCCTTAACCACTACCGCCTGCATGTGTTCAGCGAAGAGCCGATGCGTGCCTACGATCGCGTGCACCTTTCCGAGTACTTCTCCGGGCGCGATGCCGAATCCCTGGCCCTCGGCGAAGCATCGTTGTACCAGACCCCGGGCCTCACCCTGCATCTGGGCGTGCCCGTGTTGGAGATCGACCGACAGGCGCGGCAGGTGGTCATCGAAGGCGATCGCATCGGCTACGACAAACTGGTGCTCGCCACCGGCTCTTATCCATTCGTGCCGCCGATTGAAGGCGCCGAGGGTGATTCGTGCCTGGTCTACCGCACCCTTGAAGACCTCGATGCCATCCGTGCCGCGTCCTGCCATGCGCGTCGTGGGGTAGTAGTCGGCGGTGGCCTGTTGGGCCTGGAGGCGGCCAACGCCCTCAAGTCCCTCGGCCTGGAAGCCCATGTGGTGGAATTCGCCCCACGGCTGATGCCGGTGCAATTGGATGTTCAGGGCGGCCTGGCCCTCAAGGCGCGCATCGAGAAGCTCGGTGTCGGCGTGCATTTGTCCAAGGGCACCCAGTCCATCACCGCCGGCGAGGAGTACCGCTACCGGATGAATTTCGGCAGCGACGACTTCCTCGAAACCGACCTCATCGTTTTCTCCGCCGGTATCCGCGCCCAGGACGCCTTGGCTCGTCAGAGCGAGCTGCAGATCGGCCCACGGGGCGGGGTGGTCATCGATGACCATTGCCAGACCAGCGACCCGGACATCTACGCCATCGGCGAATGCGCGGCCTGGAATGGCAGCGTCTTCGGCCTGGTCGCACCGGGTTACCAGATGGCCCGCAACGTCGCGGCGCGCCTGTGTGGCGAGCCAGGCGAAGCGTTCACCGGCGCCGACATGTCCACCAAACTCAAGTTGCTCGGCGTGGACGTAGGCTCCATCGGCGACGCCCATGGCAACACACCGGGCTCGCGCAGCTTCCAATTCATCGATGAAACCAGTGCCAGTTACCGACGGCTGGTGGTGGACGCTGACGGCAAGCGCGTGATCGGCGCGGTGCTGGTGGGCGATAACAGCTACTACGACACCTTGCTGCAATACATGCAGAACGCAATCACCTTGCCCAAGGACGCCGCCAGTCTGATCCTGCCGTCTTCCGAAGGCGCGCCGACCCTGGGCCCGGCTGCGCTGCCGGCCGCAGCCACCATCTGCTCCTGCCACAACGTCACCAAAGGCTCGATCTGCTCGGCCATCGACAGCGGCTGTACCGATCTCGGCCAGCTCAAGTGCGACACCAAGGCCGGCACCGGTTGCGGCGGATGCGCGGCGCTGGTCAAGCAGGTGTTCGAGCATGAGTTGATTGCCCGTGGCGTGACGGTCGATAAAAGCCTGTGCGAACACTTCGCCTACACCCGTCAGGAGTTGTACGCCCTGGTACGTGTGGAAGGCATCATCAGTTTTGAGGAGCTGCTGGCCAAGCACGGTCGCGGACACACCGGCTGCGATTTGTGCAAACCGGCGGTGGGTTCGATCCTCGCGTCGTGCTGGAACCAGCCGATCATGGACCCGTCCCTGGTGCCGTTGCAGGACACCAACGACACGTTCATGGCGAACATGCAGAAAAACGGCACCTATTCGGTGGTGCCGCGTATCGCCGGCGGCGAAATCACCGCCGACAAGCTGATCGCCATCGGCGTGGTCGCGAAGAAATATGACCTGTACACCAAGATCACCGGCGGTCAACGCATCGACCTGTTCGGCGCCCAGTTGCATCAGTTGCCGGACATCTGGTCCGAGCTGATCGAGGCCGGATTCGAAACGGGCCACGCCTATGGCAAGTCCACCCGTACCGTGAAGTCCTGCGTCGGCAGCACCTGGTGCCGTTATGGCGTGCAGGACAGTGTGCAAATGGCCCTGACCATCGAGGATCGCTACAAAGGCCTGCGCTCGCCGCACAAGCTCAAGTTTGCGGTCTCCGGTTGCACCCGTGAGTGCGCCGAGGCCCAGAGCAAGGACGTCGGCGTGATTGCCACCGAGAAGGGCTGGAACCTCTACATCGCTGGCAACGGCGGCATGCGTCCACGTCACGCCGAGCTGTTCGCCACCGACCTGGATGACGAAACCCTGATCCGCTACATCGACCGCTTCCTGATGTTCTACATCCGCACCGCCGACAAGTTGCAGCGCACCTCGGTCTGGCGCGAAAGCCTGGAAGGCGGCCTGGATTACCTCAAGGAGGTGATCATCGACGACAGCCTGGGCCTGGGGGCAGAGCTCGAAGCCCAGATGCAGTTGGTGGTCGATCGCTACGAATGCGAGTGGGCCAACGCCCTCAAGGATCCGGAAAAACTCAAGCGTTTCCGCACCTTCGTCAACGATGGGCGCGGTGACCCCGATGTTCACTTTGTTCGCGAGCGCGGCCAGCGTCGGCCGGTACACGCCGGCGAACTCCACCTGATTCCCGTTACCGAGGAGGTGCTCTGATGAGCCAGTCAAACGTCGTTCGCATGCCCACCCGCGATGCAGCCCGGGAACCGCTCCAGTGGCGCGCCCTGTGCACCCGCGAGGACCTGGTCCCCAACTCCGGCGTGGTCGCCTGGCACGACGGCAGTCAGGTCGCGCTGCTGTACCTGCCAGAACAACAGGACAAGCCGCTATACGCCATCGACAACCGCGACCCCAAGTCCGGCGCGAACGTGATCGGTCGCGGCCTGTTGGGCAACATCAAGGGTGAGCTGGTGATTGCCTCGCCGATGTACAAGCAGCATTTCCGTCTCGAAGACGGTCATTGCCTGGAGTATCCGGAGCAGAGCCTGCGGGTCTGGCCGGTGCGGTTGAATGGGAATGTGGTGGAAATCGGCGAAGACTGATCCGGAGTCGGCGCTTTTGTGGCGAGGGAGCTTGCTCCCGCTGGGCTGCGAAGCGGCCCCAAAATCCTGCGGGCGCTGCGCACTGGTGCGCCAGCCCGGCCAAGCGGGAGCAAGCTCCCTCGCCACAGGGAGCGTATGTGGTTCGAGTCCTGTTGTTCTGTTAACTGAAGCTGGGGATTAGCAATGAAAACCGCCGCTCAACTGGTGAAACTCAAAAGTGTGCAGAACCAGCAGGTCCACAGCATCGCGCCGCAGCAGACGGTGCTGGAGGCCTTGCAGATCATGGCCGAGAAAAACGTCGGCGCGCTGCCGGTGATCGAAGACGGCCAGGTGGTCGGTGTATTCAGCGAGCGCGATTATGCGCGCAAGATGGTGCTGCACGGACGCTCATCGGTGGGCACGCCGGTTCGCACGATCATGAGCACGCCAGTGATTACCGCCGACAGCCAGCAAAGTATCGAGCGCTGCATGGAAGTCATGACCGACAGCCACCTGCGGCATTTGCCGGTGCTGGACAACGGGCAACTGATCGGATTGCTGTCCATTGGCGACCTGGTGAAACAAGCCATCGTCGAACAGGCCGACCTGATTCGCCAGCTTGAGCATTACATTCGCGGGCATTGAGTGCCGAGGCGCCTGAGTACTGCTTTTCCGTGGCGAGGGGATTTATCCCCGCTGGGCTGCGTAGCAGCCCCAAAACAGTCGGTCGACCCAAAAGGTGAGCCCTATGAACCGTGTGGGGGCGCTTCGCACCCCAGCGGGGATAAATCCCCTCGCCACAAGGTATTTGCGTGCACAGGGGCTGAGTGTTTTTCAGACCGGATCGGCGGCTGGCCGATGCTGGCGCAGCAGCTCGATGTCCGCCGAAGGCACCCGCTCGCGCAACGCCTTGTAGAGCGCGCGGGTTTCCAGCAGGTTCCAGACCCGCAGCATGGTTTCCAGCGCATCCAGGGGTTTGCTGATGAAGTCCCGGGCGCCGAGGGCCAGGGCGCGCAGGCGAGTGTCGCGGGTGGCGTCGGCGGTGAGCACCAGGATCGGCAGGTAGTCGTTGGCCGGGATGCGCCGGTTCAGCTGTTCGAGCACGGCGAAGCCATCGAACGCCGGCATGTGCAGGTCGAGGATGACCAGGTCCGGCTCGAAGCTGTTGAACAGGTCGAGGGCGCGCAAGGGTTCAGTGCTGCTGAGCACGTTATGCAGGCCTTCGCGGGCGAGTAATTGTTCCATCAGATCCAGGTTGGGACGCTGGTCGTCGACGATCAGGATGCGCAAGTCACGATTCATGCGGGCTCCGGTAAGTAGTGCTCTAGATGGCCCAGGAAGGCCTGGATATGAATCGGTTTGGTCAGGATCGCGGTGGCGCCGGCATCACGCAGCGCCCGGTGAGTCAGGTCGTTGGCATCGGCGGTGAGCATCAGTACCGGCGTGGACGCCGTAGCCCGGGATAGGCGCAGACGCCGCAGCACCTCCAGGCCCTCCAGGTCGGGCAGGGTGACGTCCAGCAGGATCAGTTGCGGCGCGTGCTGGCGAGCCAGGTCCAGGCCCATCTGGCCTTGCATGCTCGACAGCAACTGGATGCCCGGCCGACGCTGCATCAGCGTCTCGATCAGCGCCAGGCTCGACAGGTTGTCTTCGATGCACAGGACTTTGCCGTGGTACTCCACCGGTGGGCGTGCCACCGCCAGCGCGGCGATCGGCGGCAAATGCGGGCTCACCACATGGGCGCCCGGCAATTGCAGCGTAAAGCAGCAACCCTGTCCCGGTTCACTGCGGACTTGAAGGCTGCCCTGCATCATCTCCAGCAGGCTTTTGCTCAAGGACAGGCCCAGGCCGGTGCCTTCGACCTGCGGATCGGCACCGAGGCGCTCGAACGGCTTGAACAATCGGTCCAGCTGTTCAGCCGCAATGCCATGGCCGGTGTCACTGACCGCAATGCTCACCTGGCGGTCCCGGACGCTGACCTCAATGCGCACTTCGCCGCCGGGTCGGTTGTACTTGATGGCGTTGGACAACAGGTTGAGCAACACCTGTACCAGACGCTGGCGGTCGGCAAGCACGCCGTTGTCATCCGGCAGCAGGGGCAGCTCGGCCAGCTGGATCCCGGCATCGGCCGCCATCGGTGAAACCAGCGTCAGGGCTTCATGCAGCACGCTGGCAAGCGCAATCGGCTCGATGTTCAGCGGCAGGCGACCGGCTTCGATCCGGGCGATGTCCAGCACCTCGTTGATCAACCCGAGCAAATGCTGGCCGGCGCGCAGGATATGGCTGACCTGGGGCCGCTGGCCGGCGCTGGAATCCATGTCCAGCAGTTGGGCAAAACCGAGGATGGCGTTGAGCGGCGTGCGCAGTTCGTGGCTCATGCGCGACAGGAATTCGCTCTTGGCCCGACTGGCGCTTTCGGCTTCTTCGCGGGCGGTGCGCAGGGCGATCTCGGCGGCGCGCCGGTCGGTGATGTCGCGGGTGATCTTGGAAAAACCGCGCAGGGCGCCGGTGCTGTCGTACTGGGCGGTGATCACGACGCTGGCCCAGAAGCGGCTGCCGTCCTTGCGACAGCGCCAGCCTTCCTCCATGTAATGACCGTCGCGGGTGGCTTCGCGCAGGGCCAGGTCCGGGTGCGCCGGGCATTCTTCAGGCAGATAGAACAGCGAGAAATGTCGACCGAGGATTTCCTGCTCGGTGTAGCCCTTGATCCGTTCGGCGCCGGCATTCCAGGTGGTGACGTAGCCTCGGGCGTCGAGGGCGAAGATCCCGTAGTCCTTGACCCCGTCGATGATCAGCCGCAGGCGCTCTTCGTTATCGCGCAGGGCTCGCTCGCGTTCGGCAAGCAGTTGCCCGGCTTCCACCAGCCGGGTGCCGAGCTGGCCGATTTCGTCCTGCTCCGGCGGTTGCGGCAACAAGGGTTGGCCCAATGCCAGGCGCTGGGCATTGCCTTGCACCTGCTGAACCCGGGCGACAATCCCCTTGGACAGAAACAGCACCGCGACGATGGCCCCCAGCAGCCCGCACATGGCCGCGAGCAGAGTGGCGAACAACAGCCGCATGCGGGTCGCCGAGGCCGCGGCGCTGCGCTCGGCGAGCAGGCCATCCTCGCGTATGCGCATGGCGCTGATCTGCTCGCGCAGCACGTCCAGCACCTGTTTGTTCTCGATCAGGATCGCAGTGATTGCCTCCGGGTCGTCGCGCCGGCCGTTGCGCAAGGCCAGCAGGCCGTCGAGTTTGTCGGCGATCAGCGGGGTGATGGTCTGCAGGTGCTCGCGCATCCTGGGGTCGCGGATGTTGTGGTCCAGGCGCTGCAACGCAGCCTGGATCAGCGGCGTTGCCTGTTCGTAGCTGGGCAGGAAATCCTCGCGCCGGGTCAACAGATAACCGCGCACGCTGGCCGCCGCCTCGGCCAGCAGGGTATGCACGGTCTGGATATCACCCTGGACCAGCAATACCCGGCGCACGTCCTCTTCGGCCCGCGCGGTCTGGCGTTCGGTGATGTAGATCAGCACCAGCGACAGCAACAGGACCACCAGCGGCAAGGAAATCACCACCAGTGCCTTGCCACGTAATGGCAGGTCGGCCCAACGGCGGGCTGCAAGAAACCTCATGGCCATTGCCCGGCAGGTTGCGCCACCAGCCCCAGGGCGACGCCGCGCACCGCAGCCTGGGTCCGGTCGGCGGCCCCCAGCTTGCCGATCACCCGCTCCACATGGGCCTTGGCGGTACCCGGGGCGATGCCGAGTTTCTCGCCGATTTCGCGATTACTGAATCCGCCCGCCACCAGCCCCAGGACCTGGCGCTCACGTGCGGTCAGCGCCTGGACCGGTGTCGCACCGCCGGCACCGCGTTCGGCCATGCGCCGCAGCAGGCGGGCGCTGACGGAACTGTTCAAGGCCTCCTCGCCCTGGGCAACCCGCTGGAGGGCGGCCAGCACTTCATCGCGGCTGGCATCCTTGAGCAAATAACCCACGGCGCCGGCGCTGATGGCGGCTTCGAGGTGATCGGGGCTGTCGTCCATGGTGAAGATCACCACTTTGATTGCCGGCTGGCGCTTTTGCAGGATGCGCGCCGCGCCGAGGCCGTTAAGGACCGGCATGCGGATGTCGAGAATTGCGATGTCCGGCGCCAGGCGTTCGCACAGATCGAGGGCTTCCTGGCCATCGCGGGCCTGGCCGACTACTTCGAACCCGGGAATCCCGGCGAGCATGCTGACGAAGCCGGTGCGGGTCACCTCGTGATCGTCGGCCAACAGCAGGCGCAGAGGGCGATTCATGGTTGTACTCCGTGGGCCGGCAGCGGCACGCTGGCGAGCAGGCGGGTGCCGGCGCCGGGTTGACTGCTGCAATTGAAATGTCCGCCGAGCAGGTTGGCGCGCTCCTGCATCGCCGCCAGCCCCAGATGACAGGTGCCGTTGGTCTCGATGGGTTGCTCCAGGGCAAAGCCGCGACCGTCGTCCTGCACCCGCAGCGCGGCGCGGCCGTCCGCTATCGAAAGTCCCAGGCGTACGTGACTGGCGTGGGCGTGCTTGAGAATATTGTTGATGCCTTCCTGGGCGATGCGAAACAGGGCGATCTCCGTGTGGCCCGGCAGGCGAGCGCCGCTGTGTTCGGCCCACTCCACCGTCAGGCCGACGTCGCGCAAGCGGTCCGCCTCCTTGTCGACGGCTTTATACAGGCCGAAATCATCCAGCACATGGGGGCGCAGGCCGCCGATCAATTGCCGGCCTTCGCCGACGCAGCCTTGGGCCAGGTCGAGGATGCCGCGCAGCTCATGAGCCAGTTCCGATGGCAAGGATGGGCAGCGTCCGGCGAACCCCTGCAAGCGTTGATGCAGCCCGGCCAGGTTCTGCGCCAGCCCGTCGTGCAGGTCGTAGGCCACGCGCTTGCGCTCATCCTCCTGGGCGCTGAACAAGCGATGGACCAGTTCGGACATGGTGCGCTCCCGGGCCTGGAGCGCTTCGAGCAGGCGACTGTTTTCCAGATGGGCCGCCAGTAATGTCGCCAGTAATTGCAGCGACTCGATGTCTTCGTTGTCCGGCGCGCCCAGGGCCACGCTGTTGCCCAGCATCAACGCCCCGAACTGGGCACCGTCAGAGCCACGCAATGGCACACGCAAGACCTGGGGCAGGGCGCTGCCAGGGTGCCCTTGCCATTGCGGTGTGGGTGAAGGCTGCTGGGCCAGGCTGGCGAGCAGCTCGATCCGTTCGCTGCTGCCATGGCTGGCGAGGGCATGCGGCGGCTGATCAGACGCCCACTCCAACAGCAGGCCATGGTCCATCGCCATGAACGCACACGCCCGCTGCACGACCCGTTGGCGCATTTGCGCCAATGGCAGTTGAGTCAGCTCATGGCCGGTGCCCAGCAGCAGGCCCAGGCGCGCGGCACGGCTTTGCGATTGGCGGTATTGCGTACGGATCGCCAGGGCGCTACCGGGGTCCAGCGGTGGGCTTTGCATCGGGAAGCTCCAGCATGAAGGGAGTGCTCGGGTTTGCGGTAAGTCATTAAAACCTGTCACTGGCACCGGGCCTATCTGCCGAATGGCATAGGCGATACACACCGGTTGGCCGATGGCGCAGGCGGCGAGTGCCGGCAAAGTGGGGCCACTCAACACCGTGCATTGAAACCTCTGCATTGAAACCCCTGCATTGAAACCCAAAGGAACGCTTCGATGAAAATGAAAACCCTCGCCCTTGCCGCTTTTTTTGTACTGACCACGCCCTTCGTCCACGCCGCCGATGCCACGCCTTATGTGTATCGCACCGTGGCCGAACAGCCCAAGAATGTGAATGACCAGGAAATTGCGGGGCTGTTCGATAAGTGGAACGCCACCCTGAAGACTGGCAGCGCCAGTGCCGTGACCAGCCTTTACGCGCCGGATGCGATGTTGCAACCGACTGTTTCCAACAAGGTGCGCACCACACCGGCAGAGATCCAGGATTATTTTGACCATTTCCTGATGAACAAGCCGGTCGGCACGATCAACTTCCGCGAAATCCGTCATATGGGCCCCGATGCGGCGATGGACAGCGGGGTGTATACCTTCACCCTGACCAACGCCGATGGCAGCAAAAGAGACGTGCAGGCGCGCTACACCTTCCTCTACGAGCGTCTGAACGGCCAGTGGAAGATCCTCAACCATCACTCTTCGGCGATGCCGGAAGTGCCGAAGGTCCTGCACGCCAGCCACTGATCTACGGCGGGGTCTGAGTTTGTCTGGCCTGACGCCATCGTCGGATCGCCGCCCGGAGCAAGCTCAGCTCCCACAGAGCGCTGTGTTGTAGCGCTTTCGAGGTGACTCATTTCTACGGTGGCGAGGGAGCTTGCTCCCGCTGGACTGCGAAGCAGGCCCCTCGCAATCTTCCCTCAATCCGCAAAAACGCCGCATCCGACGCCAAGCCTCTGGAACCCCTCGCAAGTATTAATTAGAATCACTCTCATTAAAGACCTTGCGCAGGCCTCCAGACATGAGTGATGCAGCTACGCCAACGGAGCACTCCCTCGATGCGTTGTACCGTGACCACGGCGGTTGGCTGGAAGGTTGGTTGCGTCGGCGCATAGGCAACGCCTGGGATGCAGCCGACCTGCGCCAGGATACCTTCCTGCGAGTGCTCGCCAGCTCCCAGACCCTGGCCGACCTGCAAGAGCCCCGGGCCTACCTGCTGACCATTGGCAAGCGACTGCTGAGCAACTTCTACACCCGGCGCAACCTGGAGCAGGCCTATCTCGATGCCCTGGCGAGTCTGCCCGAGGCGTGCATGCCATCGCCCGAGCAACGTTGGTTGCTCCTGGAAACCCTGCACGCGCTGGACGAACTCCTCGATGGCCTGCCGCCCCTGGTGCGACGGGCCTTCCTGTGGAGCCAGCTCGAGGGCCTGGGGTACCGCGAGATCGCCGAGCGCATGCAGGTCAGCGAACGCACCATCAAGCGCTACATGGCCCAGGCCTACGAGCATTGTCTGCTGGTGGACCTATGACGCGTGCGGCACCCACCCCCGAAGCCCGCGATGCGGCCAGAGCGGCAGCCCGCTGGTTGACGTTGATGGAGTCCGGCGGCGATGAATTCGACGTGGCGGCCTTGCAGCGCTGGCGCGACAGTCATGCGCACCACGAGGCTGCCTGGCAAAAGGCCCAGCAGTTGCGCCAGCGATTCGTCGGTATTCCCGTCTCGTTGGGCATGGCGACGCTGGATCGCCCGGCGCTGGCGCGGCGCACGGTGCTCAAGCGCGCATTGGGCATCGCCGCAGCGATGCCGACCGCCTGGCTCGTGGGCCGGGAGCTGCCCCTGGAGGCCTGGCGCGCCGACCTGCACACCGCCACCGGTGAACAACGCCGGTTGACGTTGCCCGACGGCAGTGCGGTGCAACTCAACACCGACAGTGCGCTGGACCTGGACCTCAAGGCCCGGCGCCTGGTGCTGGTGCAAGGAGAAATGGCCCTCAACGTCGCTGGCGCCGCGCCGCTGTCCATTCAAATGCCGTACGGGCTGGTCACGGTCAGTCGTGGCGAGGTCTGTCTGCGCCTGGGCGAACGGGATTGCCGGATCTCGGTGATCAACGGCTCGGCGCAGTTGCAACCTTTGCGTGGGCCGGTGCTGGGACTGGAAGCAGGCCAGCAGGTCAATGTGCAAGCCTCGGGCGCCGGCGTGCTTGTCAGCTTTGATGTCGCGCAGTTGGGCTGGCGGGACGGCGTGCTGGTGGCGCAGGACCAGCCGCTGGGGGCTTTCCTGCGGGAACTGGGCCGTTATCGCAGGGGCGTGCTGCGCTGGGACGAAGCCCTGGAGTCCCTGCGCGTCACCGGCAGTTTTCGATTGGAAAACACCGATCGCATCCTCGCGCTGCTGTCGGCCAGCCTGCCGTTGGAGGTGCACATGCGCACCCCGTACTGGGTCACGTTGACCCTGCGCAAAAATTTCGCCTGAGCGCTGTCCCCTTTTTTCGTCTCGCCGGTCATTCAAGGCAACTGCACAAAAACGAGAGCGCCTTTCAATGTCCGCAGCAATACCTTTGCGTTTGCGCCCAGCCCTGGCCGGCTGGCGTCCGCTGTTGAACCTGAGTCTTGTGCTGGGCCTGAGTGCCAGCCCGTGGTTCATTTCCGCCAGCCAGGCCGACGAGAGTGCCCGGCGCAGCTATCAGGTGCCGTCCGGTAATCTCGGCGCGGCGCTGACCCGCTTTGCCGGCCTGGCAGGTGTCAACCTGTCGGTGGACCCTGCCCTGGTAAGCGGTCGCAGCAGTGCCGGGCTGTCGGGGGAGTATGGCGTGGAGGAGGGCTTTGCCCGGCTGTTGCAGGGTTCCGGCCTGCAATTGCAAGTCGTGGGGGAGCAGGCGTACATCCTGACCCCGGTGCCGGAGCGCGGCAGCCTGCAACTGGCGCCGACCTCGATTGTCGGCGCCACCGGCTCGACGGACAGCGAAACGTACGCCGGCGGCCAGGTTGCCCGCCGCGGCTCGCAAGGCCTGCTCGGCTCCCGGGATTTCATGGAAACGCCGTTCAGCATGACCACCTACACCCGCGAAACGGTCAAGAACCAACAGGCGCGCACCCTGGGCGACCTGATCGCGAGCGATCCTTCGGTGCGCGCCACCAACCCGGCGGGCGGACGTTATGAGCAATTCACCATCCGCGGTTTCAGCCTGTTCAACAGCGATGTCGCCTACAACGGTCTCTACGGCATCCTGCCGACTTACACGATCGACATGGAGATGGCCGAGCGCGTCGACATCCTCAAGGGGCCGACCCAGCTCATCAACGGCATCTCGCCACGGGGCAGCGTCGGCGGCGGGATCAACGTGGTGCCCAAGCGCGCCACCGACAAGCCCATCACCTCGTTCACCGGCAGCTATGCCTCCAACAACCAGTTGGGTGGCGCGCTGGATGTGGGCCGGCGCTTCGGTGAAGGGGACCAGTTTGGTATCCGCTTCAACGGCGTGAAGCAATCCGGCGACACCGAGTGGGACCATCAGAGCGTGGACCGCGACATGGCGGTGCTGGGCCTGGATTTTCGCGGTGAACGCCTGCGGCTTTCGACCGACATCGGCCACACCGAACGCGACACCGACGCACCCCAGGAACGGGTGCAGGTCGGCGCCAGCGCGCAAGTCCCCCATGCCAGCGATGTGCGCCGCAACTACGCGCAGTCCTGGAGCAAGGCGCGGACCAAGGACACCTTCGGCACGCTCAATGCCGAATTCGACGTCAGTGACTCGGTCATGCTCTACGGTGGCGTGGGGGCGCGTAAAAGCGACCACGATTTCCTGCGGCACAACGTTTCGGTCACCAACAATGCCGGTGACTTCACTGTGCAACCCCGTGACTTCACCCGGGAGGAGAATGTCCGCACGGCCACGGCTGGCGTGCGCAACTGGTTCCACACCGGTCCGGTGAGCCACGAGGTGAACCTGGCGGCCAGTTATTTCTATATGGATTTCGAGAACGGCGGGGCCCGTTATGCCAACGGCCGCAGCAATGTGTATGACCCGGTGCAGACGCCGACGCCAAGCAACCCGACGCGACAGGATGACAAGGTGTATACCGAGAACCGCTTCAGCGGCGTCGCGCTATCCGACACCCTGGGCCTGTTCGAGGACCGGCTGTTGCTGACCCTCGGTGCGCGCTGGCAGCGGGTAAAGGTCGACGACTGGACCAACAACGTCAAAGGCGACACGGCTTACGATGAAGAAAAGGTTTCGCCATCGGGCGGCATCCTGTTCAAGGCCACCGACAAACTGTCGCTGTACGCCAACTATATGGAGGGCCTGAGCCAGGGCAAGATCGCGCCATCGACCTCGGTGAACGAGGATGAAATCTTCCCGCCATTCATCAGCCGTCAGGTGGAGGTAGGGGCCAAGTATGATGCCGGTCCGTTCGCGGTGACTGCGGCGGTGTTCCGGATCAAGCAGCCGGCCTATGCGACCGATGCGACCACCCGGGTCTTCGGCCCGAACGGCAAGCGTGAGAACACCGGCGTGGAACTGAGCGTGTTTGGCGAACCGCTCAAGGGCACACGCTTGCTTGGCGGCGTGATGTTCATTGACAGTGAGCTGAGCGACACCACCGACGGCGCCTTCGATGGCAACCGGGCGCCGGCCACGCCGAAGTACAACGTCAACCTTGGCGCCGAATGGGACGTGCCCAATCTGCAAGGTGTAACCCTGACCAGTCGAGGCATCTATTCCAGCTCGCAGTACCTGGATCAATCCAATGACAAGGAAATCGACTCCTGGGTGCGCCTGGACGTGGGGGCGCGCTACGCCTTCAAGGTTGACGAAAAGACCGTCACCCTGCGGGCCAACGTCGAGAACGTCGCGGACAAGCGTTATTGGAGTTCGGCCGGCGCATCGGATGACAGCGAGCCGGGCCTGACATTGTCGACGCCACGCACCTACCTGCTTTCAGCCACCGTCGACTTCTAGTCGCAGGCGAGCTCCAGGGGCGCAGCCGCCTGGGTTCAGGCGTCGCGGAACAGGTCGTGGGCGTCCAGCAGGCGCCAGGCGATTTCCGGGCGCTTTTCCAGCCCGCGCCGGATAGCGCCGGGGATCGACTGGCGGATTTTGCGGCACAGGCCAGGCTGCTCCTGGAACTCGATGGCGATGCCGCGCATGGTCCGGACTTCGTTGTAGCCGGGCTCGATGCTCAGGCGGATGCCCAGGTTTTCGTAGAGGCGTTGCTGTAGCCGTTGGAGCTCATCCAGGCTCTGGATGTTCTCCAGCCGTTCGAGCAGGCGCTTTTCTTCCTGGCGATTCAGGCAAAGGATACGCAGGTCGCTGCCCGGGGTTTGCAGCAACTCGTCACGCCGGCAATCGCAGACGCCGGGCGGGCAGGGGGGGCGGATCGGGATCGACGCGGTCATGGGCTCCACAAGTCTGCAACACTACGCAACTGGCGCTGAGCGGCACGCCGGTCCGGGCAATGTGATGCCTGGCGGCACGCCGGTCAACCCCGTCCGAGGGTCAGCGGTCTGCCGCCGGTGCGGTCCGCTCGTCCGCTTATCCGGCGATCCGATCAAATTTTTGGGTGACAGGCCGGCTCAATAGGGCAAGCGGGACGTGTGCCCGACAAACCAGAGGAGCCTCAATGCCAGTCAATCCCTCTACCTTGCCGCTGTTGGAAGAACTGCTGATGGCCCGCGGGCCGGGCGGGCAGGAAGATGAAGTGCGCACGCTTTGCCGGCGCGAACTTGAACCCCATTGTGATGAGACCTGGATTGATCCGGCCGGCAATGTCATTGGCCTGATCAAGGGCTCAGGCAATGTGGGCAAATCCACTGGCCCCGTCAGGGTCATGGCTCACCTCGATGAAATCGCCATGCTGGTCAAGCGCGTCGAGCCCGACGGCACGTTGCGAGTCGTCGCGCTGGGTGGGGCCAACCCGGTGAATTTTGGCGTGTGCCCGGTGGACATCCTGGGAGATCGGGATTTCATCCCCGGTGTGCTGTCGTTCGGCTCCATGCACAGCACGGGTGAAACCCATCAGGGCGCGGATGTGCTGTCCGGGAATGTGCACTGGGAAGACGTCCATGTCATCACGCGCTGTTCTGCCGAGCAGTTGCATCAGCATGGCGTGCGGCCCGGAACGCGGGTGGTGTTGAGCCAGCACTGGCGTCGGCCGTTCCGGGTCAACGACGCGATTGCCGCGCACTTCCTGGATGATCGCGCACCGATGGTCGCCACGTTGCAGGCCGCCGCATTGTTGGCCGAACGGCGGGCGGAACTGGAGGGTGAAGTGTATTTCGTCTTTACCACTCAGGAAGAGGAGTCCAACGCCGGCGCCCTGTATGCGGCGGGACACCTGCCGGGCGAAGTGACTGTCGCCGTCGAGGTCGGGCCGGTCGTCCAGGAATACGGCACCCGGTTGTGTGTGGACCCGATCATCAACACGGGTGACCAGGACGGTTGCTACAGCCGTGAAATCGTCGACCAGTTGTACCGCGCCGGCGAACGTTGCGGACTGTCCCCGCAATTTGCGTTGCTGGTGGACTTCGCCAGCGACGCCAGCGCGGTCATGGGCAGCGGGATTTCGGCCAAAGGCGGTTGCATTGCGATCCCGACCGAGAATACCCATGGGTATGAGCTGATCCTGGAAGGCAGCATCGAGGCTTGCGCCCAGACGTTGCTGGAGTTTCTGATTAATCGGGACGGAGGTTGAGAGGGCGGTGTGATCTGTCAAAAAAAGGGTCGCTTCGCACCCCAGCGGGAGCAAGCTCCCTCGCCACGGGGGGCGCGTTGTTCGGGCTGGCGTCATCACGAGCAAGCTCGCTCCCACATTGGTTTTGGGTGGACTCAGGATTTGCATACACCACAATCCATGTGGGAGCGGGCTTGCTCGCGAAGACGGCGGAACATTCAACACCTCATTGACAGGTGCACCGCTTTTGCGAGCAAGCCCGCTCCCACAATGGGGCTGTGTTGGTTTCTGGTTTGGTGTTTACAACCCCAACTCGGACAGCCCTGGATGATCATCCGGCCGGCGGCCCAGGGGCCAGTGGAATTTGCGTTCGCTTTCCTTGATCGGCATGTCGTTGATGCAGGCGTAGCGGTGGTGCATCAGGCCTTGCTCGTCGAATTCCCAGTTCTCATTGCCATAGGAGCGGAACCAGTTGCCTGAGTCGTCGTGCCATTCATAGGCATAGCGCACCGCGATGCGGTTGTCGGTGAAGGCCCAGAGTTCCTTGATCAGCCGGTAATCCAGCTCCTTGGCCCATTTGCGGGTCAGGAACGCCTTGGCCTCTTCACGACTGTGGGCGAACTCGGCGCGGTTGCGCCATTGCGTGTCCAATGTGTAGGCCAGGGATACTTTTTGCGGATCGCGAGAGTTCCAGCCGTCCTCGGCCAGGCGAACTTTCAGGGTGGCGGATTCGTGGGTGAACGGCGGTAAAGGCGGGCGAGCGTCAGAAGCGGCAGACATGGCAAATCTCCAGTGAGGCATTGAACAATGACACAGCGATTCGGCGGTCCTGCGCGTTACTTATCCGCTGGCAACAGTATTTCAAGCATGTCCCGGGCGTGGTCGGCTGCGCTGTGGTCACCCATCACCAAGGCCACGGTAATCGCGCCGTCGATCAGCACCAGCAGTTGCCGGGCCAACGCGTCCGGGTTCTCGACACCTTGTTCGAGGCACAGCCGACCCACGTAGTCGAGCAACTTCTGTTTATGCAGCTTTGCCAATTGGCGCACCGGATCCTGGGGATCACCGGTCTCGCCGCTGGTATTGATAAACGCACAGCCGCGAAACCCTTCGCTCTCGAACCAGCCCTTGAGCACCGTGAACAGGTTGAACAAGCGGGCCCTGGGCGTTGGCGCCTTGTCGACTTCGGTGCTGAACCAGTGCATCCAGCGTTGGTCCCGCCGCATAAGGGCGGCCACGATCAGCTCGTCCTTATTGGCAAAGTAGCGATAGACACTTTTCCTCGAGACGCCGGCGGTCTTTACCAGAAGATCCATGCCCGTGGCGGCGATGCCGCTTCGATAGATCAACTTCTCGGCGACATCGAGGATGATATCTCGGGTTTCATTACCAGTGATTTCGTTCATGGGTTCGACAGTAGAATGATCGTTCTCCTTGGTCAAGTTCAATTTTCTCTTTAATTCCCTGATTGCTTTCCTGTGGGAGCATGGCTTGCCCGCGATGGCGACCTCGAAGGTGCCATCGCCAGCAAGCTGTGCTCCCACAGAGAGAGTGCAAGTTGTCCAAAACCCGCCCGCCATGGTGTAAGCTCATCCGTTCTTCGGAATCGACCTACTGCGAGCCCTATGCCGTCGCTTTTCAAACGCTCCCTGCTGCCCAAGCTGCGCAGCTTTGCACTGACCGCCGAGGCGGTGACCATCCTCGATGGCGCTGCTGAATTTCGCCGTTGCCTGCTGGAGAAAATCGCCCAGGCCACCCAGCGCATCTACATCGTCGCCCTCTACCTGCAACAGGATGAGGCGGGCCAGGAAATTCTCGATGCCCTGCATGCTGCCAAAGCCGCGCGCCCGGAACTGGACGTGGTCGTGGTGGTGGATTGGCTGCGCGCCCAGCGCGGGCTGATCGGTGCCAAGAAACAGCCGGGCAACTCGGCGTGGTATCAGGAGCAGACGCGCCTGCACGCCAGCGAAGTGCCGATCTACGGCGTGCCGGTGCAGACCCGCGAACTGTTCGGCGTGCTGCATCTGAAAGGCTTCGTGATCGACGACTGTGTGCTCTACAGCGGCGCCAGCCTGAACAATGTGTACCTGCACAAGTTCGAGAAATACCGCTACGACCGTTATCACCTGCTGCAAAACACTGCGCTGGCCGATTCCATGCACCACTTGGTGCAACACGGGCTGGTGGCGTCCAAGGCCGTGCATCGCCTGGACCTGCCGAACCTGCCGACCACCCGCAGCTTGCGCAAGGACATCGGTGACCTGCGCAGTCGCCTCAAATACGCGGCCTACGACACCACGGCCGGTAGCCTCGACAAGAGCGGCTTGTCGGTAAGCCCGTTGCTGGGCGTCGGCAAGAACAACCCGTTGAGCCGGGTGATCGGCGAATTGATCGCCAGCAGTCGCCAGCAACTGACCATTTGCACGCCGTATTTCAACCTGCCCCTGGCCGTGACCCGCGAGCTGAATCGCGCCCTGGCGCGGGGGGTGAAGATCGACATCATCGTCGGCGACAAGACCGCCAACGACTTCTTCATTCCACCGAGCGAGCCGTTCAAGATCATCGCGGCGCTGCCGTACCTCTACGAGATCAGCCTGCGACGCTTCGCCAAGCGGCACCAGCGCTATATCGACAGCGGGCAGTTGAACCTGCACCTGTGGCGTGACGGCGATAACAGCTACCACCTCAAGGGCATGTGGGTCGATGAGCGCTACACCTTGCTGACCGGCAACAACCTCAACCCGCGGGCCTTTCGCCTCGACCTGGAAAACGCCTTGTTGCTGGACGATCCCAAGGGCGAGCTGCTGGAGCCGCGTCGGACCGAGCTTGAGCAGATCTTTAGTCACACCCATCGGATCGAGCGTTACCTGGACCTGGAAACCCTGCCGGACTATCCTGCGGCCGTGGCCAAGTTCCTCAAGCGGGTCAGCCGGGTACGGATCGAGCGGTTGCTTTACCGGATCCTGTGAACACTCAGGCGATGGCGAAAAAAGACACCATCTCCGTGCAGTTGGTGCGCGAGGCGCTGCTGCAAAGTTGCGCCGCCGGCGCGGCCACCGAAGAGGTGCTGAGCAAGGTTGGCATCGACCCGGCATTGCTCGCCGATCCCCAGGCGCGGGTTCCGGCCCATGCCTATGCGCGGCTCTGGCGTCTGTTGGCCCGGCGTACCGATGACGAATTCTTCGGCATGGACCCACGCAAGCTCAAGTCCGGCAGCCTGGCATTTCTCTGCCAGTGCGCCATGGCCCAGCCGACGCTGGCGGCAGGATTGACCGCAGGGCTGGGCTTCCTGTCGCTGATGCTTGAACACCTGCCGGCCCAGTGCACTCGCCAGCAGAGCCTGGCGGAAATCGTCCTGCTGGAGGATGACCAGGAGCCGCGCCGGGCCTTCACCTATTTCACCTATTGGATGATCGTGCACGGCGTGGCGTGCTGGCTGGCCGGGCGGCGCATTCCGATTCTGTCCGTCGAACTGCGCTGTGCCGAGCCGGATTTCTGTGACGACTACCGGGTGATGTTTTCCCAGAACCTGCGCTTTGGCCGGCCCCGTACCCGGATGATCCTGGCAGCCGACTTCCTCGACCTGCCGATCCGGCGCAATGCGGACGAGCTCAAGCGCTTCCTGGCCCAGGCCCCGGCCAATATCCTGGTCAAATACCGCAACCCGCAAAGCCTCGCCAGCCGTATCCGTCACGACCTGCGGCAGCTGCCTGCCGAACAATGGCCGGAAACCGAAGCACTGGCGCAACAGTTGTGCGTCTCCGCTTCGACCCTGCGCCGACGCCTGGCGGAGGAGGGCCAGACTTACCAAGGCCTCAAGGACAGCGTGCGCAAGGAACTGGCAATCGCCTGGCTGGCCGAACCCTCCATCAGCTTCGTCGAGATTGCCGCGCGCCTGGGCTTTGCCGATGCCAGCTCGTTCTACAAGGCGTTTCGCAAATGGTCCGGCTCCAACCCGGGGCATTATCGCAGCCTGATTCTCAATGAACTGAACTGAACCCTGCGAAGCACATCGCAGGGCCCTTCACACGCAGCCGTCCTGGTCGCTCATAAAACCGTCATTTTTCTTTGATAAAAGCCTCTGCAGCGCCTGGAAAAACCGGGCCGTTGATCAGAGGTCGCACCTGCGCTACCGGATGCACTTGGGCCTGGATTCGCCCGCTGTTCGGTATTGCGATCACTCCAGTGCTTGACCTTACACTTCAGTTTCCAATCGGGAATGTCATGCAGGAAAACCTCTATGTGTCGGTGCTGATTCCGGCAAAAAACGAAGCCGGCAATCTTGTCCCTCTGCTGGAGGAAGTGCGTGCCGCGCTAGCCGGCGAGGCCTTTGAAGTCATCGTGGTCGACGATGGCAGCACCGATGCCACCGCCGCTGAGCTGCGCGCCTTGCAAGGCAGCGGCTACGGACAACTGCGGGTGCTCAGTCATGCCCGCTCACTGGGGCAAAGCACTTCGATCTACCACGCCGCCGAAGTGGCACGCGGGCACTGGCTGGCGACGCTTGACGGCGACGGTCAGAACGATCCGGCCGACCTGCCGAAAATGCTCGAGCTGGTGCGCGGTTCCGAAGGTCAGCCCGGCGGCGTCAAACTGGTGGCGGGGCATCGCGTCAACCGCCGGGACACGGCGAGCAAGCGTTGGGCCTCGCGGTTCGCCAACAAGCTGCGCGCCAGCCTGCTTCAAGACCAGACGCCCGACACCGGTTGCGGAATCAAACTGATCGAGCGCGAAGCATTCTTGCGCCTGCCGTACTTCGACCACATGCACCGCTTCATCCCTGCACTGATCCGCCGGCACAACGGGCGGATGCTGGTTCAACCGGTGAACCACCGTGAGCGCGGCGCCGGGGTTTCCAACTACGGGAATCTCGACCGGGCGCTGGTGGGCATTCTCGATCTGTTTGGGGTGTGGTGGCTGATCAAACGCACCCGCCTGGACGTCAACGCGCAGGAAACCGAGGTCTGACATGGGCAGAGAATCGTTATGGCTGGTGGTCGGGTTCGGCGGCCAGTTGGCCTTTACCGGGCGTTTCGCCCTGCAATGGCTGTACAGCGAATACAAGAAACGCAGCCTGATCCCGGTCGGCTTCTGGTACCTGAGTATCGTTGGCAGCGCGCTGTTGCTGGCCTACGCCATTTACCGTGAAGACCCGGTGTTCATCGTCGGCCAGTCCTTTGGTTTCATCGTTTATCTGCGCAATTTGCAATTGATTGCCAAGCATCATCAGCGCGAAAGCGGCGAACCGGAAAACAAGGGCTGACTCTGTGCGGATACGATTGTCTTCCCCACGGCTGGAACTGCTGGCGCTGGTGCTATTGGCGTTGGTCATGGTGGGAGCCGGTCTCGGCTGGCGCCAGCCGATGAATGTCGATGAGGAGCGCTTCCTGGGCGTTGCCCTGGAAATGCTGCAGAACGGTTCGTGGTTCATTCCCCATCGTGCCGGGGAGATCTATGCGGACAAACCGCCGTTGTTCATGTGGACCGTGGCGTTGTTCGTACAACTGACCCAGTTGCCCAAAGTCGCCCTGTACTTGCCCGCCTTGATCGCAGGCGCCGTCACCACCGCCTGTCTGTATGACCTGGGGCGCCGCTTGTGGGGGCGCCGAGTCGGGGTGATCGCGGCGCTGTTGTTCCTGGCGACCTATCAGACCTACAGCATCCTGCGCACCGGACAGATCGACGGCTTCCTCGCGCTCTGGACCATCCTCGGCATCTACGGCCTGTGCCGGCACCTCTTGCTGGGCCCGGATTGGCGTTGGTATTACGTCGCCTGTGGGGCGATGGGATTGGGCGTTATCAGCAAGGGCGTAGGTTTTTTGCCGGTGCTGATGCTGATTCCCTATGCGTATGCGGTGCGCAAAGGCTGGAAAGGCGTGGTGGCCATGCCGGGCAAGGCCTGCGCCTGGTGGTTGGGGTTGGCCGTGGCGTTGGCCGCCATTGCGCTATGGTTGGGGCCGTTGCTGCTGATCGTCGGGCAGGGCAGCCCTGACAGCCTCGCTTACGTCCAGGAAATCCTGTTCAAGCAGACGGCTGGGCGTTATGCCAATGCCTGGGAGCATCGCGAACCCTTCTGGTATTTCCTCGTCCAGGTGATTCCCAAGTACTGGTTGCCGATGCTGTTCATGTTGCCATGGCTGGTTCCGGCCTGGCGCAAGCAGTTGCTCAAGCATGACGGGCGAGTGTTGGTGCTGCTTGGCTGGGTGCTGCTGGTGTTGTTGTTTTTCAGCCTGAGCAGCGGCAAGCGCAAGTTGTATATTTTCCCGGCGGTACCGGCCCTGGTGCTGGTTGTGGCGCCGCTGGTCCCATGGATGCTGCGCCGTTGGTTCCGCCAGTGGACGGGGGGGAGGGCGATATTTTCGCTGTTGACGGTGCTGTGGTTGAGCGCCTGGTTCGTCCGGGGCTTCATCGAGCCGCACAAAGAGGGCATCAACCCCCACCAGACCCTGATGAGCGATGTGGCGCGGCTGACTGCAAATTCGCCGTTGGTGCTGGTTGGCTGGCGTGAGGGGCACTGGTTATTCGCGCAGCAACCGCTGGTGCACTTTGGCTTCTACAGCCGCCAATCCCTGGAACAATCGGCGCTTTGGTTGCGCAGCCACCCCGAGGCCTATGCCCTGGTGCCGGCGCGGGAACTGGCCCGCTGTTACGACCCGCAGAAAGCACGCTCGGTCGGCAGTACTTCACGGGCCGAATGGTTTTTGGTCGGGGCCGATGCGGATAACCGGGCTTGCCAGCCTGCGGCGCCGCAGAAGGTCTATTCGTTTGCCTGGAAGCAACCGTTGCCCTAGCCGACATTGGCCTGCGGCCATCGCGAGCAGGCTCGCCCCCACAAGGGGGGGCTGCGGTGCTACTGGATGTTGTGATCACCCAGGCCCTGTGGGAGCGAGCCTGCTCGCGATAGCGTCCTCACTGGCAAAATCTCTCTAGACCATGGCCAAACCAGTCAAGCAACTTGATGGCTTTGACCATTGCCGCCCGAGGCCTTCGGCGCGAGTATTTCCCTGCTGTTTACGGTTCCCCCAACCAATAAAAAGTAAAAGGGATTCTGGTCATGCGCGACTATTCGTCCGTCACCTCGCAGTTCGATTACCTGAACACCGTCAATGCCGCATTGCACGGCTCGCTCGAAGCGTTGAACGCCTGCGTCGAATGTTGTGACCGGCATGCGCTGCCGGGGCGTATCGCGTTGTTCTGGGAGGGCCGTGACGGTAGCGACGCGACCTGGACCTTCCGTGACTTGCAGGACAACGCCGCGCGCTTCGCCAATTTCCTGCGCGCCCAGGGCGTAGGCAAGGGCGACAGGGTCGCCGGTCTCCTGCCACGCACCGCAGAATTACTGATCGTGGTGCTCGCCACCTGGCGCATCGGCGCGGTCTATCAGCCGCTGTTCACCGCCTTCGGCCCCAAGGCCATCGAGCACCGCCTGGGCAGTTCGGGCGCGCGGGTGGTGGTCACCGATGCGGTCAACCGCTCCAAACTCAACGAAGTGACCGGTTGCCCGACCGTTGTGACGGTCGCTGGTGAAAAAGGCCAGGGCATCGTGCGCGGTGACTACAGTTTCTGGGCCGAAGTGGCGAACCACGAAGCCCGTTGCGAACCGCTGATGCTCACGGGCGAGGATCCGTTCCTGCTGATGTTCACCTCCGGCACCACCGGACCTGCCAAGGCCCTGTCGGTGCCGCTCAAGGCCATCGTTGCGTTCCAGAGTTACATCCGGGACGCCGTGGACCTGCGTCCCGAGGACGCGTTCTGGAACCTTGCCGACCCGGGCTGGGCCTACGGCATCTATTTTGGCGTTGCCGGGCCGCTGGCGATGGGGCATCCCATTACCTTCTACGATGGCCCGTTCACCCTGGAAAGCACCTGTCGGGTGATCAATAAGTACGGCATCACCAACCTCACCGGCTCACCTACGGCCTATCGCTTGCTGATTGCCGGGGGCGAGCAGTTCGCCCGCTCGATCAAGGGCAAGCTGCGCATCGTCAGCAGCGCCGGTGAGCCGTTGAACCCGGAAGTGATTCGCTGGTTCGCCGACAACCTCAATGTGGTGATTCACGACCACTACGGCCAGACCGAGCTGGGCATGGTCCTGTGCAACCACCATGGGCTGGAACACCCGGTGCACCTGGGGGCGGCCGGTTTCGCTTCGCCAGGCCACCGGATCGTGGTGCTGGACGAAAACCATAAGGAGCTGGGCGTCGGCCAGCCGGGCATTCTCGCGGTGGATCGCAACCAGTCACCGATGTGCTGGTTTGCCGGCTATGAGGGCGGGCCGACGAAGGCGTTCGTCGGCGATTACTACCTGAGCGGCGACACCGTGGAGTGGAACCCCGACGGCAGTATCAGTTTCGTCGGCCGCAGCGACGACGTGATCACCACCTCAGGCTACCGCGTCGGCCCCTTCGACGTGGAAAGCGCGCTGATCGAACATCCGGCCGTTGTTGAGGCGGCGGTGATCGGCAAGCCCGATCCGGAGCGCACCGAGCTGGTGAAAGCGTTTGTGGTCCTCAGTGCCCAATACCGCGCCGCGCCTGAGCTGGCCGAAGAGCTGCGTTTGCACGTGCGCAAGCGCCTGGCCGCCCATGCCTACCCTCGGGAAATTGAATTCGTCAGTGAGTTGCCGAAAACCCCAAGCGGCAAATTGCAGCGCTTCATCTTGCGCAACCAGGAAATCGCCAAGGCTCAAGAGGCCGTGGCTTACAAAGCTTCAGCTTGAACCCAAGGAAACCCTCATGCAGATCGACAACAAGATTTTCCTCGTCAGCGGCGGCGCTTCAGGCCTCGGTGCGGCCACCGGTGAAATGCTGGTCAAGTCCGGCGCCAAGGTGATGCTCCTGGACCTCAACGCCGAAGCCGTGGCCGCCCAGGCGCAGCGCCTCGGCTGCCAGAGCGTGGTGGCGGACATCAGCAACGAGGCGGCCGCCGACGCGGCGGTCAAGGCCACGGTCGAGGCGTTCGGCGGCTTGAATGGCCTGGTGAACTGCGCCGGTATCGTGCGCGGCGAGAAGATTCTCGGTAAAAACGGCCCTCATGCGCTGGCCAGCTTCAGCCAGGTAATCAACGTCAACCTGATCGGCAGCTTCAACCTGTTGCGTCTGGCGGCGGCCGCCATCGCCGAGACCGAGGCCAACGCCGACGGAGAACGCGGCGTGATCATCAACACCGCCTCGGTGGCGGCATTCGACGGCCAGATCGGCCAGGCAGCCTATTCGGCGTCCAAGGGCGCCATTGCCAGCCTGACTCTGCCGGCGGCCCGGGAGCTGGCTCGCTACGGCATCCGCGTGATGACCATTGCCCCCGGTATTTTCGAAACCCCGATGATGGCCGGCATGACCCCCGAAGTACGGGAATCCCTGGCGGCCGGCGTGCCATTTCCGCCACGCCTGGGCAAGCCCGACGAGTACGCGGCGCTGGTCCGGCATATCATTGAGAACAGCATGCTCAACGGCGAGGTGATCCGTCTCGACGGTGCCTTGCGCATGGCCGCCAAATGAAGGAGGACTTATCCATGTCCCACGATCCGATTGTCATCGTCAGTGCCGTTCGTACCCCCATGGGCGGTTTCCAGGGCGAACTCAAGAGCCTCACCGCCCCGCAGCTGGGCGCCGCCGCCATCAAGGCTGCGGTAGAGCGTGCGGGCATAGCGACTGATTCCGTGGAAGAAGTCCTGTTCGGCTGCGTGCTCGCGGCCGGGCAGGGCCAGGCCCCGGCGCGCCAGGCCGCGCTGGGCGCCGGGCTGGACAAGTCGACCCGCTGCACCACGTTGAACAAGATGTGCGGCTCGGGCATGGAAGCGGCGATCCTGGCCCATGACATGCTGGTTGCCGGCAGCGCCGAGGTGGTGGTGGCCGGCGGTATGGAAAGCATGTCCAACGCGCCGTACCTGCTTGATCGCGCCCGCAGCGGCTTGCGCATGGGCCATGGCAAGGTGCTCGACCATATGTTCCTCGACGGTCTCGAAGACGCCTACGACAAGGGCCGCCTGATGGGCACGTTTGCCGAGGATTGCGCCGAGGCCAATGGCTTCAGCCGCGAAGCCCAGGATGCCTTCGCCATCGCTTCCACCACCCGCGCCCAGCAGGCGATCAAGGACGGCAGTTTCGACGCCGAGATCGTGCCGGTGCAGGTCATGGTCGGCAAGGAACAGGTGACGGTGCGTCACGATGAGCAACCACCAAAGGCGCGGATCGACAAGATCGCCTCGCTCAAACCGGCGTTCCGGGAAGGCGGGACGGTGACGGCGGCCAACTCCAGTTCGATTTCCGATGGCGCGGCTGCGCTGGTGCTGATGCGCCAGAGCCAGGCCGTCGAGCGTGGTTTGAAACCGCTGGCGGTGATCCACGGTCACGCGGCGTTTGCCGACACGCCGAGCCTGTTCCCCACCGCACCGGTTGGCGCCGTGAAAAAACTCATGCAAAAGACCGGCTGGTCGTTGGCTGAAGTCGATCTGTTCGAAGTCAACGAAGCCTTCGCCGTGGTGGGCCTGGTGACCATGGGCAAGCTGGAAATCCCCCACGACAAGGTCAACGTCCACGGCGGCGCTTGTGCCTTGGGCCACCCGATTGGTGCATCCGGCGCACGGATTCTGGTCACGCTGCTTTCGGCCCTGCGCCACAAAGGCCTCAAGCGCGGCGTCGCGGCGATCTGCATCGGCGGCGGCGAAGCCACGGCGATGGCCGTCGAATGCCTGTATTAAGGACACACCATGCTCCCGACTGAAGAACAGACGCAAATCAGCGAAGCGGCCCGGCAGCTTGCCCAGGAACGCTTGAAACCATTCGCTGCCGAGTGGGACCGCGAGCACCGCTTCCCCAGGGAAGCCATCGCCGAAATGGGCGAGTTGGGTTTCTTTGGCATGCTTGTGCCGGAGCAGTGGGGCGGTTGCGATACGGGTTACCTGGCCTACGCCATGGCGCTGGAAGAAATCGCCGCCGGTGATGGGGCATGCTCGACCATCATGAGCGTGCACAACTCGGTGGGCTGCGTGCCGATCCTCAAGTTCGGCAACGATGAGCAAAAGGCCCGGTTCCTCACGCCCCTGGCCAGCGGCACGATGCTCGGTGCCTTCGCCCTGACCGAGCCCCAGGCCGGTTCGGACGCCAGCAGCCTCAAGACTCGGGCCAAGCTTTCGGGCGACCATTACGTGCTCAACGGCTGCAAGCAGTTCATCACCTCCGGGCAGAACGCCGGGGTAGTGATTGTGTTCGCCGTAACCGATCCGAATGCCGGCAAGCGTGGCATCAGTGCGTTCATCGTGCCGACCGATTCGCCGGGCTACAGTGTGGCGCGGGTCGAGGACAAGCTCGGCCAGCACGCTTCCGACACCTGCCAGATTCTCTTCGAGGATGTACAGGTGCCGGTGGCCAACCGATTGGGGGAGGAGGGCGAAGGCTACAAAATCGCCCTGGCGAACCTGGAAGGCGGGCGAGTCGGGATCGCGGCGCAATCGGTAGGCATGGCTCGTGCGGCGTTCGAGGCGGCCCGGGACTACGCGCGCGAGCGGGAAAGTTTCGGCAAGGCCATCATCGAGCACCAGGCCGTGGCGTTCCGCCTGGCGGACATGGCGACCCAGATTGCCGTGGCCCGGCAAATGGTGCATTACGCTGCCGCCCTGCGGGACAACGGCCAGCCGGCGTTGGTAGAAGCCTCCATGGCGAAATTGTTCGCCTCGGAAATGGCCGAAAAAGTCTGCTCCATGGCGTTGCAAACCCTCGGCGGATACGGTTACCTCAACGATTTCCCACTGGAGCGCATTTACCGCGACGTGCGGGTCTGCCAGATCTACGAAGGCACCAGCGATATCCAGCGCATGGTCATCTCACGCAATCTTTGAACGGAGCCCTTATGAGCTATGAAACGATTTTATTGGAGATCAAGGACCGCGTCGGCCTGATCACCCTGAACCGTCCCCAGGCGTTGAATGCCTTGAATGCGCAGATCGTCAGCGAGTTGAACCAGGCACTGGACAGCCTGGAGGCTGATCCGAAAATCGGCTGCATCGTGCTGACCGGCTCGAAGAAGGCGTTTGCGGCCGGTGCCGACATCAAGGAAATGGCCGAGCTGACCTATCCGCAGATTTACCTGGATGATTTGTTCAGCGACAGCGACCGCGTCGCCAACCGGCGCAAGCCGATTATTGCGGCGGTGAATGGCTTTGCGTTGGGCGGTGGTTGTGAGCTGGCGTTGATGTGCGACTTCATTCTGGCCGGCGACAACGCCAAGTTCGGCCAGCCGGAAATCAACCTCGGTGTCCTCCCGGGCATGGGCGGCACCCAGCGCCTGACGCGGGCGGTGGGCAAGGCCAAGGCCATGGAACTGTGCCTGACCGGGCGCTTCATCGATGCGGTGGAGGCTGAGCGTTGTGGCATCGTGGCGCGGATTGTCCCGGCGGATGAGTTGTTGGACGACGCACTGAAAACCGCCGCGCTGATTGCCTCCAAGTCAGTGCCGATCAGCATGATGGTCAAGGAAAGCGTCAACCGTGCCTTCGAAGTCAGCCTGTCCGAAGGCGTGCGTTTCGAACGCCGAGTGTTCCATGCGGCGTTTGCCACACAGGATCAGAAAGAAGGCATGGCCGCATTCGTCGCCAAGCGTTCGCCTGAGTTCCAGGACAAATAACCCGGCGCCCCGGCTAGCGCCATCGTCGGATCGCCGCCCGGAGCAGGCTCGCTCCCACATTGGACCTGTGGCGCACGCTACATTTGTGCCCGACACAAAACCCTGTGGGAGCGGGCTTGCCCGCGAAGACGTCGGTACATTCAACATCCAGGCGTCAGATACACCGCTTTCGCGAGCAAGCTCGCTCCCACAGGGCGACGGCTCAGAGCCAGTAAGTGACCGCAAACCAGCCCAGGCCACCCATCACCACGGTGTATGGCAAGGCCATCCAGACCATCCGGCCATAGGACAGGCGAATCAACGGGGCAATCGCCGAGGTCAGCAGGAACAGGAACGCGGCCTGGCCGTTAGGGGTGGCGACGCTGGGCAGGTTGGTGCCGGTGTTGATCGCCACGGCCAGGGTCTCGAACTGTTCGCGGCTCATATGACCGGACACAAAGGCCTGTTTCACCTCGGTGATGTAGATGGTCGCCACGAACACGTTGTCGCTGATGGCTGACAACAAACCGTTGGCGATAAACAGCATGCCCGGTTGCTGATCGGCGGGCAGGGCGAGGACCCATTGGATCAGCGGCGTGAACAATTGCTGGTCATGAATGACCGCCACCACCGCAAAGAACACGACCAGCAGCGCAGTGAACGGCATGGCGTCCTTGAAGGCGTTGCCGAGTCGGTGCTCGTCGGTGATACCGGTGAACGCGGTAATCAACACAATCACCATCAAGCCAATCAGGCCGACCTCGGCAATGTGCAGCGCCAGGCCGACGATCAGGATCAGCGCGGCGATACCCTGAACGATCAAGGCCGCGCGCTGGCGTGGAGTACGCTCACGATTGTCCTGTTCGGCGTAGTCGGCCAGCACGGCGCGGACGTTGTCCGGCAGCAGTGTGCCGTAGCCGAACCCGCGCAGTTTTTCCAGCACCACGCAGGTCACCAGGCCCGCCACCAACACCGGCAGCGACACCGGCGCAACCTTCACGAAGAAATCGGCGAAATGCCAGCCCATCTCATGGCCGATCAAAAGGTTCTGCGGCTCGCCCACCAGGGTGCAGACGCCGCCCAGTGCCGTGCCCACGGCGCCGTGCATCAGCAGGCTGCGCAGGAACGCCCGGAATTGCTCCAGGTCGCCATGGTGCAGCGAGGGCAGCGCATGGTCTTCATCAACGCTGCTGTCCTGGCGCGGATCGTTACCTGACGCCACACGGTGATACACCGAATAGAACCCTACGGCGGCGCTGATGATCACCGCCGTGACGGTCAGCGCATCAAGGAACGCCGAGAGAAACGCCGAGAGAAAGCAGAACATCAACGCCAGCAGCGCCTTGGAGCGCACCCCCAGCAACAGCCGCGAAAACAGGAACAGCAGCAGGTCCTTCATGAAGTAAATCCCGGCCACCATGAACATCAGCAGCAGGATCACCGGGAAGTTGTGCAGCAATTCTTCGTACAGCGCCTGGGGCGTGGTCATGCCCAGCACCAGGGCCTCTACCAGCAACAGCCCGCCGGGCATCAGCGGGTAGCATTTGAGGGCCATGGCCAGGGTGAAGATGAACTCGATGACCAGCATCCAGCCTGCCGCGACCGGCCCCAGCGTCCACAG
Source organism: Pseudomonas sp. RGM2987 (assembly GCF_022952855.1). Taxonomy (GTDB): domain Bacteria; phylum Pseudomonadota; class Gammaproteobacteria; order Pseudomonadales; family Pseudomonadaceae; genus Aquipseudomonas. The sequence goes on from NZ_JALJDX010000220.1 coordinate 137,563, forward strand.
CACCACGGCATTGAGGATCAGGAAAGTGACGATGCACGCCTTGTACCAGCGCGGCGAGTGCCCCAGAAAGTTATGCGCGAAAGCCTGAGCCATTGAACCGGACATCGGCTGCTCCTTTTAATTAGAAGCGCGCAACTTGCCGTAAGAAATGGGGAATATCAAGGGTAGGAATAAATACCGGTCGCCACCCCATTGCGCCTCAGGCCCAGTACCGTGCTACCACTGCTCGATAACTGCCGTTGAGGGAGTAACCCCCTACCAGGATCTTTCCATCGGCCTGTACCGCCAGGGCGGTGGCGGTGTCCAGGCTGTAGCCCAGTCGCGTGCGAACCCAGCCTTCGCCCTGGCCGAAATCCGGGTCAAGACTGGCGTCCGGCAGATGCCGGGCCAGCAGGAAGTCAGCCTCGATACCGCCGATGGTCGCTCCGGCCGTTACCAGTTTCCCGTCCGGTTGAACCTGGGCGGCGGTCCATTGGCTGGGGCTGCGTCCAACCTGTAGGAGCTGGCACTGACCCTGGTTGCAGTGGCGGTCCGGCTCGCCGTCCTGGCGCACTTTCAGCGACAGGCTGTGCATCGGGTCACGGCTGCTGCCGAACGCCTGCAAGTCACCGTTGGCATGTTGGACGATCTGGCTGACCATCACGCTGTGGTCTTGTGCCTTGATGGACATGAAACCTGCCTCGCCGAAGGTTTCATCGAGCCGGCCGCTGGGATCGTAGCGCGCGATCAGGCCTTGCTGGGGCATGTCGATCGCACCGCCGACGACAATATTGCCGTCGGCCTGGAGTGCCAGGCAGCCCAGCCAGGTATTTTTCAACAGGCGCCGGACCATCACAAAGCCACGGCCATTGAATGAGCTGTCCAATTCTCCGTCCGGCAGGAGCCGGATCAGCACGCCGACGTGATCGGACAGTTGAAAGTGATGGTTGGCCAACAGCAGGATCCGGCCATCGGCTTGTACCTGCATGTCACAGGCTTCAAGGCCGGGTACGCCGGGCGGCAGCCAGGGGTCACGCAGGCCTTGGGACAGGTTGCCGCAGAGCTTGATGATCCGCCGGCCGGCATTGCCGAAACTGCGTACCGGGCGGCCTTGTCGATCGAACAGCGCGAGGGCGGGAAGGGTGTGATCGTTGTCTTCGTAGTGCAGCCCCGACAGCAGGATTTGTCCGTTGGACAATTCAATGACCTTGCCCGCCGTCGCTTCAAAGCCGTGTTCAAAGGCTCCGATCACACAGCCGTCGGTTCCGAAACTCGTATCGGTCGATCCGTCATGGTTGAGTCGCGCCAGCCCGAACCGGCTGCCTTGGGCGGTGTTGATCCGGGCCGCCACCAGCGCCCGCCCGGCATGGTCGAGGGCCAACCCGGTGGTCAGGCTCGATGTGCTGCCTTCAAAATCAATCCAGGCTTTACCGTTGTCGGCAAAGCCTGGGTCAAATTGCCCCGCCTGGATCTCGGCCGGTGCCAGCGCAAACGCGGATCGATCGTGCATGCATGCCTCTCCTTGCGCGTCGACCGACCCGGAAGGGCGACGACTGCATGAGGGCAACATTCAATCCCTGAACGCGACTACGCACAACTGTCAGGTCGTACAGAAGCATGGGCGATTCGTGCCATAACAATGGCTTTGCGACCCAACGTCCAGCCTGCCATCTGTAACAGGCTGAATCGGCGGCTTTATTCTGGCATCGACCAGGATTGCAACTTGTAGCCTTCCTGGCTCAGTTCGGCACGGGCCTGCTTCAACAGATCGGCCAGTTGAGCCGGATCGGTATAGGCGCTGCTCGGAATCTGCTTGCGACCAATATGGGTATTGGTGCGGTCGATGACGGTCAGGCTGAGTTCACCGTTACCGTCTTGTGGAGCCCAGGCCACGCATTGGAAAGGACGAAAGGCGCGGTCGGCTATCAAAAGAGCTTCGTTGATACGGAGCGGGGCGTTCATGGCGTTTTCTCTTCAATATGCCCAATCAAATGATGTGCCGTCGGTTGGGCGTGCCGTGCGGCAGGTTACTTGTACTGATGTCCCGAACCCGGGGGCGGGTCACACAATCTTTGAATAAATTTCGAATTTCTTTCAGACCTGGCTTAAAGGCTTTTGTTTGAAAGGAAGGTGAAAGAAATCCATAAGGGATAACTAACGAAACGCCGTCTTATAACCACTTTCATGCCCACTCAATAATCAATCGATACAAGGGGGTGTCAACTTCTTGCTACTGTTACATGCAGGTTTGCCAAACGACTGTTTCTAATCACATTTCCTTATTTTGGCGCCAAGGATCAGTCATGATCGAAGCCAGTACGTCGCGTCGTCTGCTCGTGGTTGATCCCTGCGATGATTGCCATCGCCTGCTGCCCGGTCTTCGCAGCGTAGGGTGGAATGTGGATAGCTGTGCTCTGGAACACGCCGGTGATCGGGCGTGTGACGTCGGCCTTCTACGCTTGCAGCCGTTTCATCTGGAGCGCCCTGAAGCGGTCAAGGAATTGATCAGCCGCAGCGGCGCCGAATGGATTGCGGTGCTCAACCAGGAGGTGTTGCGCCTGCAGAATGTCGGTGATTTTGTCTGCGAATGGTTTTTCGATTTCCATACCTTGCCGTTTGACGTTTCCCGGGTCCAGGTGACGCTGGGCCGGGCGTTCGGCATGGCGCGCCTGCGCGGGCAGGGTTCGGTTCATGTCGACCAGCCTGAACATGAATTGCTGGGTGACAGCCGACCGATCCGTGAGCTGCGCAAATTGCTCGGCAAACTGGCGCCCACCGAGTCACCGGTATTGATTCGCGGAGAGAGCGGCACCGGCAAGGAGTTGGTCGCTCGTACGCTGCATTTTCAGTCACACCGGCGTAACAAACCGTTCATTGCCATCAACTGCGGTGCCATTCCGGAGCATCTGATCCAGTCTGAGTTGTTCGGCCACGAGAAAGGCGCTTTCACCGGCGCCCACCAGCGCAAGATCGGGCGGATCGAGGCGGCCCACGGCGGCACGCTGTTTCTGGATGAAGTGGGTGACCTGCCGTTGGAGTTGCAGGCCAACTTGCTGCGTTTCCTGCAGGAAAAACACATTGAGCGGGTCGGAGGCAGCCAGCCGATTGCGGTCGATGTGCGCGTGCTGGCAGCGACCCACGTTGACCTTGAAGCGGCCATTGAGCTCAAGCGCTTTCGCGAGGATTTGTACTATCGCCTGAATGTCTTGCAGGTGGTCATGGCGCCGTTGCGTGACCGTCATGGTGACTTGGCGATGCTCGCCAGTCACTTCTCGCATTTCTACAGCCAGGAAACCGGCCGTCGACCCCGCAGCTTCAGCGAGGACGCACTGGTGGCGATGGGCATGCACGACTGGCCTGGCAACGTCCGGGAACTGGCCAACCGTGTCCGTCGTGGACTGGTGCTGGCGGAGGGGCGGCAGATCGAGGCCCGGGATCTCGGCCTGGCCAGTCACCATGGCGTTGTCGCCCCGATGGGCACGCTGGAAGACTACAAGACCCGCGCCGAGCGCCAGGCGCTGAGTGACGTGCTCAACCGCCACAGCGACAACCTGAGCGTGGCCGCCAGGGTCCTGGGCGTATCACGGCCGACGTTCTATCGGTTGTTGCACAAGCACCAGATTCGTTGACCCAACCCGAAGGTGGAAGGTAACCCTGTGGGAGCGGGCTTGCTCGCGATTGCAGTGTGTCAGTCAACATCAAGGCTGCTGACCCGACGCCATCGTGAGCAAGCCCGCTCCACATTGGATTTGCGCTGACCATCAATTTTGCAAACGACACAGCCCCCTGTGGGAGCGAGCCTGCTCGCGATTGCAGTGTGTCAGTCAAGAATCAGGGGACAGGCTCACCGCCTTCGCGAGCAAGCCCGCTCCCACAATGGATTTGCGCTGACCATCAATTTTGCAAACGACACAGCCCCCTGTGGGAGCGAGCTTGCTCGCGATGGCGTCGGGTCCGCCACGAATATGCAACTGATCTACCGCCATCGCGAGCAAGCTTGGCTCCCACAGGGTGGGGGGAGCGGTATGTCAGAAGTAATACGGGAATTTCAGGCTGAAGGTGAAGTCCGGCGCATCGTCCGTCAGGCCGATGGACAGGTTGGGCACGATGGTCAGGTTGTCGGTGGCGGCGACGGTCATGCCGATGTTGAAGTAGCCGGCGTTGGCGTCGCTGGAGACCACTGATTCCCAATCCCCTCCGTCCTGCTTGAGCTTGCTTTTCTTCTGGATGAGGTCGGAGACCGAGAACGACATACTCATCTTCTCATTCAACGCAAAGGCGATGCCCGCGCCGATCTGGAAGCTGTCGCCGATCCGCACCTTACCGGGAATCTTCTGGTTGACGGTGGAGCTGATGTCGTCAAACGACTCTTCCAGGTTATGGGTATAGGACAGGGTGCCGAACAGCACGGCCGGGTCGAAGGTCTTGACCAGCGAGAGCCCCGGCGTGATTGACCACACGCCGTTGCCGGTGGGCAGATCTTCAGGCACGAACAGGTTGGTATTGGCCTGGGACTGGCGCAGCTTGATGCCGAACGGGTCCTTGCCAGTCGGGGCCTTGACCCGCAGGGTAACCACCGCATCCGGTGTGTCGACCGACTCATCCATGAACTTGTAGGCAATGCCGAAGTTAACGTCGCCGATGGTCGGGTCGCGGGTCACGGTTTCTTCGCTGGTGACGCCCGCAGCACCGTTGTTGGCACCGCCGGACTGATACGTCGACTCGCGGTAGATCACCGGCACGTTAAGGTCGAACTGCCAGCGATTGTCAAAGTTGTAGCGGCCGGTCAGATCCAGTGTCCAGGTGTCGGCCTTGATCCGGTCCAGGTTGATGTTGCCCAGGAAAATCGAATCCAGGGCCAGGAAACCGTTGAGGATCAATTGCCGCGTGTCGTAGCGCGAATAGGTCACGCCGGTTTCGAAACTGAACTTGCCGCCACCGAAGAAGCCGCTGGCCTCGTCGTAGAGGTTGGAAACGCTCTGGGCCGGTTGCGAATCGTCGGCCAGGGATTGTCCGTAGCCGCTACCGCCGGCGGTAGGCGCGCCACCGTCGGCCACGGTCTGGTTGCCCTTCATGTCGGCAGGGGACTTGGCCAGGCGTTTAGGGGGTGGTGCAGCGGGTTGATCTTCAACCTGACGGACCCGCTGCTCGAGCACTGCCAAGGCTTTTTGCTGGACCTCGTATCGCTGTTTCAACTCCAGGAGCTCCTGCTTCAGAGCTTCGATATCCGCGTCCGGCGCCGCGTGCAACACGGTCGCCGGCAACAGCGTGCTAAAGCACATGACAGCGCGCAACGATACGGATCGATACATGAAGGTGCCGTCCCTATTTGCCCAATGGTCGTCAGCAGCGTAGTTCAATATCCAAGGGTGCGTAGCCCACGTAATTGGGTCAGATTGCAGTCCAACGCTCCGGCGCTGGGGCCGTTATTGTTCAGTACCACGTTGAGTTGGGTCAGGTTGTTCACCAGGTTGCTGTTGCCCAGCAGGCGGGTGTTTTGCAGCAGGCCACCCTGGGCCACTTGTTGCAGAGCGCTGCCCTGGTTCTGGCTGGCCTGGATCGCCATCTGTACGCCGTTGCCGGTGGCGGTGACCGCGACGCTGCCAGCGGCATTACTGCCGCTGATAGTCTGGCCGCTGGTCAGCAGCTGGCCCTGAGAAGGCACCAGCGCCGGCGCCTGGTTGCTTTCTCTGACGTTGATGCTGACATTGTTATAAGCCGTGTTGCCGTCGCCGGCGGCACGTACGCTCTGGGTCACGCCCTGGCTGGTTCCCAGGCCTGCGCCACCGGTGATGTTGCCGCTGCCCTGTTCCGGGACGCTGCCATTGCCGGTCTGCGTGATGGTGGACACATAGAATTGAGGTTTGACCGTCGCGGCCTGGATCTGCATGGCGCTGGTGGCGCCGATCAGGTCGCCGCTGGCGTTGCGCCAGGTACTGCTCATGACGATGCCGAAGCTGATGACTCGACCCGGCATGACGTAACGACCGCGCAGCTCGGAAAGCTCCTGGTCCTTGATTTCGATCGGTTTGAATCCAGCATGGGCATAGCCCGAGGCAGTCGCGGCCAGGCAGGCCAACGTCAGCCAATGTGACGTTTTCATGTGTAGCTCCCGGAGCGTCCTGCTCCTCTTGTATTTATTTTGGCAGTAGGTCGTCGACTAGAAAAAGTCGCTCTGTATGAAGCCGAAATCCATCAGTTCTGCATCCCGGACCGGGTTGAAACCGTCCAGCTTGTTACGTGCCGTCAGCGGTTGCGGTGGGCTGCGCAGTGCGTTGGTCTTGTCATAACCGGGACCGACAATGGCAAAGACGATGCCGTTCCAGCCTTTGACGAAATCGTCATGGGCGTAGCGCTTGTGTCCCAGAACCGGGTCGGCGATGTACACAAATTGCTTGTCGGCGCGCTGCAACACCACGAAGTGCTTGTAGCCGCGTATATCCATCAGGACCACTACCGGAATCGTCACCGCTTCGATTTTTTCGGGCGGTATCCGATAGCCTCGGGCGCGCATGCCGATGGTTTCGACATAACGCTTCATGTCGAGCATGGAGAAGCCTTGGGTACGAACCAGGTCCTGATTGGCATTGACCAGCATGCCCTTGATGACGTGTTCTTCATCGACATCCAGCCAATAGGCCTGGCGCAGCACCGTGGCCAGCGCGGCGGCGCCGCAACTGAAATCGGTTTTCTGCTCGACAATGTCGCTGAACTTGCGCTCACGCAGGCTTTGTACCGGTTTGTAAACCAGCATGCCGCCAGGCAAGGCGGCGACGGGCATCTGCGCAGCTTCAGCAACGCAGGCCATGCACAGCAGCAGGGAAAGGGCAGTCGCACGCATGACTGATACGCCTTTTGAGAGTCCTGGAAAAGAAGCCCCGTTTCCGGGGCTTCGTTTCATGCGCGCTTACATGCAGGATTTGCAGCCAGCAGCAATAGACAGCGAGTTGCTCTGCTGGTTACCCACGCCAGCCGAGACGTTGGCGCCGCCGTTGCCGGAGAAGCCGTTCATCGAGTTGCTCATGGTGGCGTTGTTGATCACAGGGTTTTTCCAGCCATCGCGGGTCAGCACTTGCTGAGTGTTGCTGCCGGCCAGTTCGAAAGTCCCCACCGCGGTGAACTTGAACTTGTCGTCATCGTGACCACCACCGTAGCCGCCTTTGTTGTCCCAGCCGCCATGGTTGTCGCTTTCGGCAGTGCCTTCGCCTTTGGCCTTGAACGTGCCGTTGGCTTTGTAGGTGCTGGTGAGGGTGTCGGTTTTGTAGGTCCGCACGCCTTTGTTGTCGACTTCCAGGCCGGTGGAGGTCTGGTCGGCCGCAGCAGCGGCTGTTGCAACACGGCCTCCGGATACGGCGATGGCCAGGTTGTTTTTCTGTTGGTTGAAGTTGCCGGCGGTCACGTTGATGCCGATGTTGCCGGAGCCGTTGTTGCCCGCATTGGTGAGCGAGGCATTGTTTTGGGTCGAGTTGTTTTTGACGTAGTTGTTGGTATTGACTTGAGTTGCGCTGGACATGGCGACAGCCGAGCCGAAGATGAAGCTCTCATCAGCGGTGGCCAGGGCTGCGGCGTTGTCTTGTTGGTTGCCGTCGCCGCCAGCAACGTTGGCGCCCATGTTGCCGTTGCTGCCATTGAGCGAGTCTTTGGCTTCTGCGGTGTTTTTGGTGGCCTGGTTGGTGACCACGTTGCCGTCGCTGTTCTGCTCATCCATTACCGAGGCCGCAGCACCGGCGGTGATGGACAGTTGTTCCTGCCACGTTGGGCCTTTTGGACCATGGTTGCCATGGCCGTGCCCGTTGTTATCGTTTCCTCCGGCCTGTGCAGCCATTGCCATGACAGCGGCGAGAGCGAAAACCAATGGTTTGAGCGCCATTGTAGGTTTCATGGTGTTTCTCCTTGCTTGTCGTTGGTTAAGTGTCAGTACTTTCTAATGCGCACTGCGCCGGATCAGTCAGCGACCCGGATGCTCAGGGTGTTAGCCATGCGGTTCCCCACCCCGGCACTCTGGTTCACCTGGATAACCCCTCGGCTGCCGGTGAAGGCCTGGTCGCTGGTGACGACCTGGCGGCTGCCGGTTGGGGCGCCAGTTGCTCCTGAGTTCGGTAGCAACGCCACGTTCTGTTGAGAAAGGGCGCTGTCGTCAATGCTCTGCGGATGGGCACTGATGCCCACTCGCATGACATTGGCCATCTGGTTGTTGGCCCCGGCGGACTGGTTGACGCCCAGCACCCCGTTGCCATTGGTGAAAGAGTTGCCGCCGATGCGGGCGGTGGCGTTCATGGAAGGGTCGGCCGGCGTGTCGAGGCGTTGCTGCACGCTGGTGGTGGCCTGTGCGCCGGTGCCGATCGCGATCGCCCGGGCGTTGGTCTGTTGGGTCTGGTCGCCGGCCGCCTGGTTGACGTTGAAGTTGCCGCTGTAATGGCCGCCGGAATCCTGCAGGTTGGCGTTGTTGACCCGCGCCACGCCCGGATCGGCAAGGGCGATGGAAGAGCCGAGCAGGGCAAGCAGGAACAGGACTGGCTTCATGTCACTGGCCTCCCGCCAGCCGGCCCAGGGGCGCCAGGCCGGAACTCAGCGAGCGGTTGATGGTGCCGGAGATCGCGCCGCCGCTGCCGCCCCCGTGACCGGCGCCCATGCCGGGCATGCCGTTGGGGTTGGTGACCACGTTCAAACCCTGCACGCCGGTATTGGTATTGCTGCTCATGGAATTGCGGATCGAAGAGCCGCTGGCAACACTGGCGAATTCGCCATCGCTCAGCTCGGTGCTGGTGGTCGCCTGGTTGATTCGCGCCGATGGATTGGCATTGACGGTGGTCGGGTAGGGGTCTTTGCCACCGTTACGACCGATGGCGATGGGTTGGACATCCCGGCTTAATACAATCACGCCGTTGCCCTCGGCCTGTACCGGCAAGCTGAACGAGACGCCAGCGGCGCAGCCGATCAGCAGCAGGCAGGTCACGCCTGTATCGAAAATCCCCATGGCATCTATTCCTTCTTTTACCGCTGGCCCTAGTCAGCGTCGCGAAGGTGTAGAGCAGGTGCCGTGCCGCTTTAATAAATCCTTTTAGATTCATGGGGTTGTATTTAGGTAGGTGGCCTTGCACGGGGAATCTGTTTCATCGCTGAGACAAGGCGCTCGATGGCAAGCGAGACGGCTGCGGTCGAGGGCTCTGGATCCATGCTTTGGGAGGGTGTTTCAGCTGCCTTACAGTCTTGCTGACAATCGGTTGAAGCCGCTTTGGATCCGGGGTCTGCGCCTAAAGGCTGTTTCAGGCATGAAACAGATGCCCGGGATTCGGGAGATGAAGTTCCGCGTCGGGGTCAGGTATCCAACAGTTGGGAAACAGCGACAAACACCCGGTCCCGGCGTTGCGTCCAGTTACCTTCGATGACCTCGTAGGGCTGCCCGTGATGGGCCAGCCAAGCCTCGATGGCGTCGAAAAACACTTTGCGTTGCGCCAGGTCCGGTTGGCAGCGCAAACCATCGCCCGTCCACTCCACTTGCTCGGGGCTCAGCAGCAGATGCAAGTCGTAATGGCGCGACAACAAGGCCGGTTCGAGCCAGCTCGGGCAGTCGCCGAACAGGGTCTGGCTCCAGAGGATGTTGCTCAGCAGGTGAGTGTCGAGGATCAGCAGGCCCGGCCGGCGGGCACGGGCCGTGTCTTCCCAGGCCAGTTGCCCGGTTGCGATGTCGGTGATGTCAGCCAGGCAGGTATCGCGCAGGTTCTGTTCCATGAAATGGCGAACGTATTCATCGACCCGCAAACCACCAAAGTGCGCCTGCAACTGCGCTGCCAGCCAACTCTTGCCGCTGGATTCGGGGCCGGTCAATACCAGCACTTTCATGAGCCCAGGGCCGGATCGAGGCGCCATACCAGCCCGATCGGCCAGCCCCAGGGGTTCTGCTTGACGGTCAACCAGACAGCGATCACGCCGAGGGCTGCGGCAAACAGTTCAAGCCCGGACATGGTGGTTCCTTGGGAAGTGGGAGAGGGCGGCGATTGTAAACGGGTTGGCGGGGGCAGCTCCAACTTCAATGTTCGGATGTGCTGCTGAAGCATACCAACCCTCTGTGGGAGTCAGCGCCGACAGAGAGGCATCACTCAAACCCGAAACTGCTTGAGCAACCCATTCAACTGTTCGCTCAGCGCCTTGAGACGAGTGCTCGCCAGGCTCGATTGCTCGGCCGCCAGGGCCGTGCTGTGGGACAGGCCGGCGGCCTGGGTGACGTTCTGGTTGATGTCTTCCACCACGTGGGCCTGTTGCAGGGTGGCGCTGGCAATGGACGCGTTCAGGCTGTTGAGGTTGCGCAGGGCCTGGCCGATGGCGTTGAGGCTGGCGCCTGCCAGGCCGGCCTGCTCGATGGTCAGTTGCGAAGCACGGCTGCTGTCGCTGATGACTTTCACCGCGGCTTCGGAATGGTTTTGCAGGCGTTCGATCATCGCCTGGATTTCAGCGGTGGACTTCTGGGTGCGCTGGGCCAGCAGCCGTACTTCATCGGCCACCACCGCAAAGCCACGGCCCTGTTCCCCGGCACGGGCCGCTTCGATCGCGGCGTTCAGGGCCAGCAGGTTGGTCTGCTCGGCAATCGAGCGGATCACCTCCAGGACGCTGCCGATCTGCGTGCTTTCGCTCGCCAGGGTGCGGATCACTTCCACTGCCTGGTCGATGGTCTGGGAGAGTCGGTCGATCTGCTGCAAGCTGCCATCGATGTTGACCTGGCCCTGTTGGGCCTGGGATTCGGCGTCGCGCATTTCGCTGGCGGCGTGCTCGGCGTTCTTCGCTACATCCTGTACGCCATAGGTCACTTCGTTGATGGCCGTAGCGACCAGTTCCATCTGTTGCGACTGCTGCTGGCTGCGTTCCTGGGCCTGGGTGGCGTCGTTGCCCAATTCGTTGGAGGACTGCCCCAGCGCACTGGCCGAGTCCTGCAACTGGCCGACCACCTGGCGCAGCTTGGCGGTGAAAGCGTTGAAGTGCCGCGCCAACTGGGTGACTTCGTCCTGGCCGTGGGTGTCGAGGGTGCGGGTCAGGTCGCTTTCGCCGCTGGCGATGTTGGCCATGGCGTTAACGGTCTCCTGCAATGGCCGCACGATACTGCGCACGATCAGCGTCAGCAGCAGGGCCATGACCAGGGTGATCGCCAGGCCAATCAGCGAAGCCTTGATCAATTGGGTCTGGAATTCAGCCTGCACGTCATCTATGTAGACCCCTGAGCCAATGACCCAGCCCCATGGCTCAAACAATTTGACGTAGGAGGTCTTGCCCACCGGCGCCTCGGCGCCTGGCTTGGGCCAGAGGTAGTCCACCATCCCCGCGCCCTTGGACTTGGCAATGGCAACCATCTCGTTGAACAGCGCAAAACCGTTCGGGTCGCGGATCGCCGAGAGGTTCTGGCCTTCCAGTTTCGGGTTGGTCGGGTGCATGACCATGACGGGTGTCAGGTCGTTGATCCAGAAATAGTCGGTGTCGTTGTAGCGCAGGCCGCGCACGGCACTGAGCGCTTGTTTCTGCGCGGCATCGCGGGTCAGGGTGCCGGCCGTTTCCAGGCCATGGTAGTAAGTCAGCACACCACTGGCGGTCTGCACCACATGCTGGGTTTTCTGCACTTTGGCCTGATAAAGGTCATTGTGGATCTGTTTGAGCATCAAGGCGCCCAGCGTGAACAACATCACGATGGCTACGACCAGGATGAGCCACAAGCGTCGGCTGATCGACACACTGCGCAAGCTATTCATACGCTATTACTCCGGTTTTTATTCTTGTCATCGACCGCCATGGGCGCTGTTGCATCCTGCTGGCGCGCCCGACCCACCTCAGGCATAACGCGGCAGCGTTATCAGGGCTTGTCTGATAGGATTTCGGCCCCGCAGCGCAAAACCTGAGCGCAAGTTGATTGTTTCATTGGTTTTTTTAGACCCGTCACAGTTATCGTGCGGCCCGCTGCGTGCACTTGCAAAATACTTGAACATGACGAGACCTGCATAGAAAGCTCGTTTTTGGGGGATGAATGGATTTGTGGACGGCCTTTCAGGCACTGATTCTTGGCGTGGTAGAGGGCTTGACGGAGTTTCTGCCGATTTCAAGCACAGGGCACCAGATCATCGTCGCCGACTTGCTTGGGTTCGGTGGCGAGCGCGCGATGGCATTCAATATCATCATTCAGTTGGGCGCCATTCTGGCGGTGATCTGGGAGTTTCGGCGCAAGATCTTTGACGTGGTACTGGGCTTGCCCACTCAACCCAGCGCCCGGCGCTTCACCGTCAATCTGTTGATCGCCTTCCTGCCTGCGGTGGTACTGGGCGTATTGCTGGCCGACTGGATTCACCATTACCTGTTCAACCCGATCACCGTGGCCGCGGCGCTGGTGATCGGTGGCTTCGTGATGCTCTGGGCGGAAAAACGCCAGCATCAGGTGCACGCCGAAACGGTGGACGACATCACCTGGAAAGAAGCCCTGAAGGTCGGCCTGGCCCAGTGCCTGGCGATGATCCCCGGCACCTCCCGTTCCGGCTCGACGATTATCGGCGGCTTGCTGTTCGGGCTGTCGCGCAAGACCGCGACCGAGTTTTCGTTCTTCCTGGCAATGCCGACCATGGTCGGCGCTGCGGTCTATTCCGGCTACAAGTACCGCGAGCTGTTCGTCCCGGCGGACTTCCCGGTATTCGCCATCGGCTTCGTCACCGCGTTCATTTTCGCGATGATCGCGGTCAAGGGCCTGTTGCGTTTCATCGCCAGTCACAGCTACGCAGTGTTTGCCTGGTACCGGATCGCTTTCGGCCTGCTGATCCTGGCGACCTGGCAATTTGGCTGGGTCGACTGGACCGCCGCCAAGCCATGAACGATTCAGGCCGGCGCAGAGGCACCGTGCGCAACACCGACGGCACTGTGCAGAACCCGCGGCTGAAGCTGATGGTGTTTGTGCTGTTGTGTGCCTTGCCACTGACCGGTTCGCTGTTGCTCGGTCTACGGGCAGTATCGTGGGTGCCGATGGTGGCTTATGGCATCGTCAGCGCGGTGGCGTTCCTGCTGTACTGGAATGACAAGCGTAAGGCCCGTGCCGACGCTTGGCGCACCCCGGAGAACGTCTTGCACGCGGTGGAGCTGGCGGGCGGCTGGCCTGGGGCACTGCTGGCCCAGCAAGTGTTTCGCCACAAGACCCGCAAGGTGTCGTTTCAGATGGTGTTCTGGTTCATTGTGCTGCTGCACCAAGTGTTCTGGATCGACCAGTTGTTCCTCGGACGCCTGCTGGCCTTGTTCTAGATCAGCAGGCCGACCTGCGTGCGCTTGGGCAATTTGCTCACCACCAGTTGGTGGGAGCGTTGCAGCAGGCCACGCAGCTCCTCGGCGCCCAGCGGATAGGGCACCTGCATGATGATCCATTGGGCCCGCGCCAGATAAGGCGCCGGATGAATGCCGGGACGGTCGCAATGGCCGAGAAACAGATCCTTGTCGACCTTGAACGCCAGTGAGTCCCCGCGCAGGCCCTGAAGGGCAAACATCTTGTTGCCGGCGATGGAAAACACCCGCACGCCACCCCACTTGTAATCTTCCCGGGCCCCGGGCAAGGCCAGGCAAAACTGCGCGACCTGCTCTTCGCTCAAACTCATAACGTCCTGTCTCCACAGTGATTGAATGCTGCCACCAGATGGTCGATCCATGCCCTGACCGCCGGCAACACGCCTCGACGGTGCGGATATACCGCTTGCAGCCAGCCATCGGGCAATGCCCACCCTGGCAATAACTCCACTAACGTGCCGTCCTGCAATTGCTGCTCACAGTACATGGTTGGCAGCAGCGTGAAGCCCAGGCCGGCGAGGGCGCAGGCGCGGCGAACGATGAAATCGTCGATGCCCAGGCGTGCTTCCAGCGCCATCTCGACACTTTGCCCATCGCCTTGGAGCAGCCGCAAGTGCACCAGGCGATCAGCTTCCAGTGCTCCGAGTACCGGTAGCTGCCTGAGATCCGCGGGCGTTTCGATCCGTCGCCCTTCGACGAATGCCGGGCTGGCCACCATGATCAGCCGTGCCTGGCGCAGGCGCCGGGTCATCAGCAGTGGGTCTTCATCGCCGACGTCGCGCACCCGCAACGCGACATCGATGCCCTCGCTGATCAGGTCCACGCGGCGATTGAGCAGGATCATCTCCAACTGAACCTGGGGATATTTCTCCAGGAAACTGGCGACCAACCCGGCCAACACTTCATGGGCCAGGCCTACCGGGCTTGAGACCCGAAGCCGGCCGCGCGGCGCGCTGGACATGCTCGCCACCGCCTCGGCAGCCATGTCCGCCTCCAGCAACATCGCCTGGCAATGGCGCAAATAACGTTCGCCCACTGCAGTCAGTTTCAACTGCCGGGTGGTGCGTTGCAGCAGGCGGGCGTCCAGGCGTTCTTCCAGCTCGGCGATGCGCCGCGACAGCCGCGACTTGGGAATGCCCAGCGCACGCCCGGCCGCCGCGAAACCGCCGGCCTCGACGACTTTGGCGAAGTAGTACAGATCGTTGAGGTCTTGCATGGCTGGGCTCGATTGTCCTGTCAGTGGGACGAACTATCGCATTTTTACCGACTTATCGGCCATTGGTTTCATCGATAGGATTGTCCGCAATTGATCGCCTGGTTGCGATCCTCACTTGGAGAGCACTTTTATGAAACTCTTGCACATCGATTCCAGCATCCTTGGCGACAACTCCGCTTCCCGCCAATTGAGCCGTGAAGTGGTGGAAGCCTGGAAAGCCGCCGAGCCACAAACCGTGGTGACCTACCGCGACCTAGCCGCCGACGCCATCAGCCATTTCTCCGCCCAGACCCTGGTTGCCGCCGGCACCCGTGCGGAACTGCGCGACGCTGCCCTGCAACACGAGGCTGAGCTCAGCACCGCGACGATGGCCGAATTCCAGGCCGCCGACGCGATTGTCATCGCCGCACCCATGTACAACTTCAGCATTCCGACCCAGCTCAAGGCATGGATTGACCGCATCGCGGTGGCCGGCCAGACCTTTCGCTACACCGAAGCCGGCTTTGAAGGCTTGTGCGGTGGCAAGAAGCTGGTGATCGTCTCCACCGCCGGCGGCCTGCATGCCGGCCAGCCGAGCGGCGTGGGCCATGAGGATTACCTGAAGGTGATGTTCGGTTTTCTCGGCATCACTGACATTGAGTTCGTCCGCGCCGAAGGGCTGGCCAAGGGTGACGAAATGCGCGCCAAAGGCATGAACGAAGCCAAGGCGCAGATCGGCGAACAGTTCGCCGCTGCGTAAGGCTTGGGTAAAAAAACACGCGCTGGGGGCAACCTTCGCAAAACCCTGTACTCTGATCGTCATTGGATGGTCAGGGTGCAGGGTTTTTCTGCGTCTGGCGTTGGGCTTCTGGCGCAGGTTATGCAGGCCAGGGCTGTGAGTCGCTGGCGTGCCGCCAAGCGGTGAAAGTGGAAAGTGCGATGATACGTCTTGGTGCAGCCATACTGCTTTGCCTGTTCGGCAGCCTGGCTTCGGTGCAGGCCGCGCCTGGGTTGCGTGCGCATTGGAGCGCGGGTTTCCATGAGCTGGTTTTTCTCGATCCGCTGGATCAACAGCCGATGCACGCCATCGCTTTCTATCCTTCCACCGATGCGGAGCAATCCAGCCCGCTGGGTGGCTACCAGATCGACGCTGCGCCCGACGCCAGGATCGCCATCGGCCGCTTCCCCCTGCTGATGCTGTCCCATGGCAACACCGGTACCCCACTGGCCCTGCATGACCTGGCCACGTCACTGGCGCGCAAGGGTTTCGTGGTGGTGGCGGTGATTCATCCCGGCGATAACGCCCAGGATCACAGCCGGCTCGGCACTCTTAGCAACCTGTATGGGCGACCGATCCAGATTTCCCAGGCGATCACCGCGACGCTGAACGACCCGATGCTGGCGCCGTTCGTCGATGCCGGGCAGGTCGGGGTGATTGGCTATTCCGCCGGTGGCGAGACTGCGCTGATTCTGTCCGGAGCCACGCCGGATCTCAATCGGCTGCGGCGTTATTGCCAGGAGCGGCCGGACGACCGTGATGCCTGCAACACCCAGGGCGAGCTGATCGCCGACCGCGACGACCTGCAACCTGAGGCCGATCCCAGGGTCCGGGCCTTGTTGCTGATGGCACCGTTGAGCCTGAAGTTCGGCCGTCATACCCTGGCCGATGTGCATGTGCCGGTGCTGCTCTACAGCGGCGACGGTGACAAGCTGGTGGCTTTCGACAAGAACGCCGCGGCATTGGCCCGCAAGCTGCCCATTGCTCCGGACTTCAAGACCCTGGTCGGCGCCGGGCACTTTGTATTCCTGGCGCCGTGCACCGACGAGCAGATCGCCGCGATGCCGGCGCTGTGCACCGATGCCGACGGGGTCGATCGCAAGGACATCCACCGCACGATGATCACCGAGGCCGACCGTTTCTTCACTCAGGCCTTGGGCAAGCCAAGCCGGGCCGGGATGAGGACCGCCGATCAGTAATCGGCTTTTACCGCGCGGCGACGCAGCAGCAGGGTCAGGCCCAGTCCGGTAATGGACAGCAATGCGGCGCAGAAAAAGATCGACGAATAGCCCATGTTCAAGGCAACCGCGCCCATCAGGGGGCCGGCTATCGCCAGCGCCAGGTCGAAGAACACCGCATAGGCGCTCAAGCCTGCGCCTTGGCTGGTGTTTGGCACCTGCTTGATGGCTTCGACGCCAAGCGCCGGGTACACCAGGGACAGCCCGAAGCCGGCCAGCCCGGCCCCGACCAGGGCGAAGGCGGTGCTCGGTGCAACCCAGAGCAACACCAGCCCCAGGGTTTCGATGCTCATGCAGGCGATGGCCGAGTTGAATCCGCCGAAGCGGGCAATGCTGGAAATGAACGCTAGCCGCGCCAGGATGAAGCAGATGCCGAAGACCGTCAGGCACCAGGCGGCGCCGGTCCAGCCGCGGCTGGCATAAAACAGGGTGATGAATGTCGTGAGCGTGCCGTAGCCGATCGAGGCCAGGCTCAGGCCGGCTCCGTACGGTGCAATGCGCCCGAACACCGCCCAGAAGGGCAGCCGCTCACCGCGGATGACCGGTACCGATGGCTTGTTGCGGATCAGCAACAGCGCCGCGCCGCCCAGCAATGACAAGACAATGCCCAGGCTGGCGAACCCCAGCGCTTGCACCATCACCACTCCCAGCGGGGCGCCAATGGCGATGGCGCCGTACGAGGCGATGCCATTCCAGGAAATCGAGCGCGCCGTATGTTCCACCCCAACTTGGCCCATGCACCAACTGATGGTGCCCACGCCAATCAGCCCCTGGGCCACACCCAGCAGCAAGCGCCCGGCAATCAGAATCAACAGGCTGGTCAATGGCAGGCTCTGTAATAGCGTAGAGAGCAACGTCAGCGCGCCGCTGAGCACAATCCCCGACAAGCCATAGACAATCGCCCGCTTGGTGCCGACGCTGTCTGACAGCCGCCCGGCCATGGGGCGGCTGAGCAGTGTGGCCAGGTATTGCGAACCGATGGTCAACCCGGCCACCACCGCGCTGAAGCCCAGCTGCTCATGCACATAGCCCGGCAGTACGGCAATCGGCAGGCCGATGCAGAGAAACGCGATAAAGGTGTAGAAGACGATGGAGACGATCTGCAAGGTGATCGACAGTGAACTGGGGGCGGCAGGCTGCGTGGGCATGAGGCTCGTTCGCGGGCGGCGGTAAGAGAGCTTCATCATGGCGCGAGGCGGGGATAAAAGAAAGCAGGCTAACTAAATGGGTATGCGTAAGTGGTTTCAATTTGTGCTGGATGTCAGGGTCTCATCGCGAGCAGGCTCGCTCCCACGGTGGGCGAGGGGGCTACAAGTTCTCGGTACACCACAGAATCCTGTGGGAGCGGGCTTGCTCGCGAATGCTGTAAGTCAGAAAAGGAGATGTCGGCTGACCGGGCCCCTTCGCGCAAGCCCGCTCCCACATTGGTTAAGGTGGCGTCTACAAGGTCCGGTGCACCACAAACCCCTGTGGGAGCGAGCCTGCTCGCGATAGCGGTGGGTCAGTGGTGGGGATGTCGACTGGCACAACCCCATCGCGAGCAAGCTTTGCTCCCACATCTACGGTTCTGTAGACATATGAATGCAAAAAGCCCCGTCACCAGGGACAGGGCTTTAACTTGCAGCTTGCCGCTTTAAAACATCACACCCTGACTGCGCAGGTAGTCATCATAGGTGCCGCTGAAGTCCACCACGCCATCGGCGCTCAATTCGATGATGCGGGTGGCCAGGGACGATACGAACTCACGGTCGTGGCTGACGAAGATCAGGGTGCCGGGGTAGTTTTCCAGCGCCAGGTTCAAGGCCTCGATGGATTCCATGTCCAGGTGGTTGGTCGGTTCGTCCATCACCAGGACGTTCGGCTTCTGCAGGATCAGTTTGCCAAACAGCATGCGTCCCTGTTCACCACCGGAGATGACCTTGACCGACTTGAGGATCTCGTCGTTGGAAAACAGCATGCGACCCAGGGTGCCACGGATCATCTGTTCGCCTTGGGTCCATTGGCCCATCCAGTCGAACAGGCTGACGTCGTCTTCGAAGTCATGGGCATGGTCCTGGGCGTAGTAGCCCAGCTCCGCGCTTTCGGTCCACTTCACCGAACCTGCGTCCGGGGTTAGCTCGCCCATCAGGGTGCGCAGCAGAGTGGTCTTGCCGATGCCGTTGGGGCCGATGATCGCCACGCGCTCGCCGGCCTCGACGGTGAAGCTGAAGTTCTTGAACAGGGTCTTGCCGTCGAAGCCCTTGGACATGCGCTCGATGGTCACCGCCTGGCGATGCAGCTTCTTGGTCTGTTCGAAGCGGATGAACGGGCTAACGCGGCTCGACGGCTTGACCTCGGCCAGCTGGATCTTGTCGATCTGCTTGGCACGGGATGTCGCCTGCTTGGCTTTGGAGGCGTTGGCCGAGAAGCGGCTGACGAAGGTCTGCAGTTCGGCGATCTGGGCCTTTTTCTTGGCGTTGTCCGACAGCAACTGCTCGCGGGATTGGGTGGCCGCGATCATGTATTCGTCGTAGTTGCCCGGGAACAGGCGCAGCTCGCCGTAGTCCAGGTCGGCCATGTGGGTGCAGACACTGTTGAGGAAGTGCCGGTCGTGGGAAATGATGATCATGGTGCTGTTACGCGCCGTGAGAATGTTTTCCAGCCAGCGAATGGTGTTGATGTCCAGGTGGTTGGTCGGTTCGTCGAGCAACAGCACTTCCGGATTGGAGAACAGTGCCTGGGCCAGCAATACCCGCAGTTTCCAGCCTGGAGCGACTTCGGTCATCGGGCCGAAATGTTGCTCCAGGGGAATACCCAGGCCCAGCAGCAACTCGCCGGCACGGGATTCGGCGGTGTAGCCGTCCATCTCGGCGAACTCGGTTTCCAGCTCGGCGACGGCCATGCCGTCTTCTTCGGTCATTTCCGGCAACGAGTAGATGCGATCTCGCTCGGCCTTGACCTTCCACAGCTCTTCATGACCCATGATGACGGTGTCGATCACGGTGAACTGCTCGTAGGCGAACTGATCCTGGCGCAGCTTGCCCAGGCGCACGTTCGGCTCGAGCATCACCTGGCCGCCGGATGGCTCGAGGTCGCCGCCGAGGATTTTCATGAAGGTCGACTTGCCGCAACCGTTGGCGCCGATCAGGCCATAGCGGTTGCCCGCGCCAAACTTGACCGAGACGTTTTCGAACAGCGGCTTGGCGCCGAACTGCATCGTGATGTTAGCTGTAGAGATCAAAGGTTTATCCTGCGGAACATTCAGAGTAGCTAAGGGTGCGGCAGTACCTGTTCAGTACCTGTTTGCGCAACTACCGGCCGTGCAAAGGCGTCGCGGTCGCAAGCGCAAGGGTCCATCCGGCATAAGAGGACAGCTGCATACGGAGCGCCTGGTCCGGGTAGACGTGCGCCGAAACCGGGTGAGCGGTGTCGGCCAAAGGGGGCGCGCAAAGTTTGGCGGCGATTGTACTGATCTGGCCGCCTTAACGATAGGGTGTTGCCCGCGCAAGACAGTTTTTCACAAGTCTGGGATAACCCTCGGTTACAAAATGTGGCTAAATTGCCATCTCACCCGATGCCATCTTCCTTGCCGCTGGGTTGGCCGAAGAGGGCAGCCTGTTCACTCCTGCTTGGTGACGGACTCCGTGAAACTCATCATTGTCGCGCTCTACATCGTTTCCATTGCTTATGTGCACCTGCGCGGTCGCGTGCGGCATAAGCTCGGTCGCCAGTTGAGCGATCACTCCTCGTTTCTCGCGCCGATCAACTGCCTGCTGTACCTGTGCTCGAAACTGCCCAACCGGGCGTTCCTGCGTCCGGAGGATTTCCCCGACCTGAGCCCGTTGCAGGCGCACTGGGAAGAAATCCGTGCCGAAGGCCAGGATCTGCTGCGGGCAGGGGAGATCAAACGCTCCAATCAGTACGACGACGTGGGCTTCAACTCGTTCTTCAAGACCGGTTGGAAGCGTTTCTACCTGAAGTGGTACGGCGACAGCCATCCATCGGCCATGAAGTTGTGCCCGCGCACTACGGAGCTGGTGCAGAGCATCGGTTCGATCAAGGCGGCGATGTTCGCCGAGTTGCCGTCGGGATCGAAACTGGTGCGCCACCGCGACCCCTATGCCGGGTCCTATCGCTATCACCTGGGCCTGGAGACGCCCAACGACGCCGGCTGCTACATCAATGTCGACGGTGAGCAATACCATTGGCGCGATGGCGAGGCGGTGGTGTTTGACGAGACATTCATTCACTACGCCGAAAACAAGACGCCGCATAACCGCATCATTTTGTTCTGCGACATCGAGCGCCCGATGAAGTATCGCTGGGCCACCGCGTTCAACCGCTGGTTCAGCCGTACCGTGATGGCCGCCGCCGGCGCGCCCAACGATGCCGGTGACAAGACCGGTGGCTTGAACCGGGCGTTTTCCCGCCTGTACAAGATCCGCTTGCAAGGCAAGGCCCTGAAAAAGCGTAATCGCAAGCTGTACTACGTGCAGAAATGGGCGTTCTTCGGTGGGTTGCTGGCGATTTTTGTCTGGATCTGAGCACGATCTTTCTACAACACAGACCCTTGTGGCGAGGGAGCTTGCTCCCGCTGGGCTGCGAAGCGGCCCCAAAAAAGCTTGCGAGCGCTGCGCACTCGAGCGGGAGCAAGCTCCCTCGCCACAGGTTTGGCTACTGCCAGGTGATCGGTGCTTATCCTTTAGGCGCTTGCGCCCCCAACTGCTCCCACATCCTGGTCGTGATCCGCTGACGGTGGCTGTAGCCCTCCCATGGATCGGCTTTCAACCCCCTGGCCCGTTCCAACGCGGTGTTGATGTCCCACTGCTGGGCATTACGCAGGCCATCCAGTTCGGCCCGGGCAATCGGGACCGAGACCGGCAGGCCAGGCCGGGCGCGGACCGAGTAGGCGGTCACGGTGCTGGCGCCGCGGGCATTGCGCAGGTAATCGACGAAGATTTTCCCGACCCGGTTCTTCGGCCCCATGGTGGCAGTAATCTGTTGGGGCATCTGGCGGGCCAGGAACTGCGAGATGGCCTTGGCGAATGCCTTGGTCGTGTCCCAGTGTTCACTGCGCGCCAGCGGTACGATCACATGCATGCCTTTGCCGCCGCTGGTCTTGAGGAAACCCTGTAACCCCAGTTCGTCGAGCAGTGACAAGGTCATGCGAGTCGCTTCGAGCATGGCACTCCAAGGCAGCGAGGGATCGGGGTCGAGGTCCAGGACAAACAGGTCCGGCGTTTCGATCCGCTCATGGGTGGCGGTCCAGGTGTGCAGTTCGACGCTGCCCATCTGTGCGGCGCTGACCAGCGATTGCACACTGTCGATTTCCATCAGCGCGGCATGCCCCGGGTCCAGTTGTGGGCTCAATTGCTTGATGTGGGGAATGTCCAGGCGGTCAGCGTGCTTCTGGAAAAATTGCTCCTCGCCGATCCCGTCCGGTGCGCGCAACAAGGCAACGGGCCGTTGGTGCAGATAGGGCAGGATCCACGGCGCGATGTCGGCGTAATACTGGGCCAGCTCGACTTTCTGCACGCCGCTGACGCTGTCGATCACGCGCTCGGGATGGGTAATCGTCACGCCTGCGATCCCTACGGTTTTTTTCCTGATGCGCCTGGCGCTCGACTTCAGGGTCCTGGTCGGCACGGGATGCTCGTGCACCACTTTCGCTGCCGGCATATCGGCCAGCAGCTCTATGAAGCTCGCCTGACGTACCAGGCCGCTGCTGCTCCATTCGGTGAACTCCACCTCACAGACCTGGGCAGGCTCAACCCACTGCACATCTCGCTCCTGGGCACCGCTGAGGGGTTTGACCAGCGGTGAGTTGACGCGCAGCTGCGCGCTCAGTTGCGCGTGCAGCGCCTTGATCTGAGCCTGAGTGAAACCTGCGCTGACCCTGCCGGCATATTCCAGACCCGACGGCGCGTTGACCGCCAACAGTAACGCGCCGAAGCCGTTGCGCCTGCTCGCGGGCCGGGTAAACCCGACGATGACGAAAGCCTGGCGCAGCCGACACTTGAGATCGACCCAATCGCTGCTGCGCTGCGACACATAAGGACTGCCCAGGCGTTTGCCCACCACGCCGTCCAGGGCCAGGGCGCTGGCACTTTCGAGGATCTCGTCTTCGCTGGCGCAGAACGCTTCGGAATACCTCAGCCGCTTGCTGGCATTATTCCTCAGGACCTTTTTCAGCGCCGCGCGACGCTCCTCCACCGGCGTCTGCCGCAAATCCACACCGTTGAGAAACGGCGCATCGAACAGCACATAGACCATGTCCACGGTGCGACCGATCTCGAATTCGTCGCGCAGGGCAACCGGGTCGGACTGGCCGGCGTCATCCAGCAGGATCAGGTCGCCGTCCAGCCAACTGTCGCCCAGGCCCAGTTCGGCCAGGGCGTCGGCGTGCAGTGGCAGGCGTTCGGTCCAATCCTGATGCTCGCTGCTGAACAAGCGCACGTCGCCTTGCTCGATGCGGGCGAGCAAGCGGTAACCGTCGAATTTCACCTCATAGCGCCACTCGCCGCTGGGCGGCTGCTCCACCGGCGTCGCCAGTTGTGGCAGCAGGCGCTCGGGGAGCCGGTTTTTTTGACTTTTACGGCTGTGGTTTGGTTTTTCATCCTGAACAGCATTGGAAACGCGGGCAGATTCATGCTCGGCCTTGGCCATGACAGATTCCCTTGTGTTGCTGGCATCCTGAGTTTAGCCCCGAGAGGCCTTGGTGGCTTTTTTTGCGGGCGTGGATTTGCTGGTCTTCGCGGGTTTTGCAGCGGTTTTCTCGACGGCCTTGCCCGATGCCTTGCCTTTACTGCCCAGGCTGCGTTTGAGCAACTCGGTAAGGTCGATGACATCGGCAGTTTTGCGCTGGTCTTCGCCCGGATCGGTTTCCACCGCTTCGAGTCGGCCTTCGTTGGCCTTCTTCTCCACCAGTTCCATGATCTTTTCCTGGAAACTGTCGCGATATTCCTCCGGCGACCAATCGGCGCTCATGTCCTGTACCAAACGTTTGGCCATTTCCAGCTCACCCTTGGCAAGGGTCGGGTTGGTGACTTCATCGCCCAGTTCGAGGATATCCAGTTCACGCACTTCCGCCGGCCAGCGCAGCATCACCAGCACCAGCGCGGATTCCAAAGGCATGAGGGCCGCCAGGTGCTGACGGGTATGCAGCACCACCAGGGCCAGCGCCACCTTGTTGGTCTTGACCAGGGTTTCACGCAGCAGGGCATAGACTTTGCCGCCACGTTTGTCGGGCGCCAGGAAGTAGGGCGTGTCGATGTTTTGCAGCGGGATCTTTTCGCTGTCGACGAAGGAAAAGATATCGATGGTCTGGGTGGACTTAGGGTGGGCGGAGCGGATTTCCTCTTCGTTGAGCAGTACGTACTGGCCTTTCTGGTACTCGACGCCCTTGACGATGTCTTCCTTGGTCACTTCCTTGCCGGTCACTTTGTTGACCCGCTTATAGCCCACCGGGTCCATGCTGCGCTTGTCCAACCAATCGAAATCCACCCCTTGGGAAGAAGTGGCCGATACCAGCGCCACGGGAATGTGGACCAGCCCGAAACTGATTGCGCCTTTCCAGATTGCCCGTGCCATGGTGGTGTTTTTCCTTGCCGATGGGTGTCTCTCTGGTGACCTCCCGCCTTTGAAGAAAGTTTCCGCCGTGCGCCGGTTGGCTCATTGCCTAAACGGCCGTTTAGAGACCCTTCGTTACATCTTTGCCCGGACATTTCTCTTAACAACGGCGAACCTGCGGCGTAGCGTGTTTTCGATATGCCTGAAACCAAGAGGTGCTCGAATGTACAGGCTGATGCTGGCCATCACGACGTTACTACTGGCGGCAGCCGTTCAGGCTGCTCCGCCGCCTGGCGCCCCGATGCAGATAGCGCAAAACCTGCCGGGCAACAGTAATCCCTACAACAGCCCGACGCGACGGGCCAATCCCAACAGCATGCAGGGCACCCGGCCGAACGTGCCAATGATCCACAACAACCCGACGGTGCCGGTGCCACGCCCACCCACCCTGGAAAACGGCGGGATCGGCAACGGTTATCCAAGGTCCGGCCCGGCGCCGGGTTCGCCGCGGCCCACCATCGAATCACCGACGCCGCCCAGGAGCCCACAGAACAACAACCGCTAGGTTTTCTCTATTTTTACCCCCACAGAAGGAAGTGTGCATGTTGCGTAAAACACTCCTGGCCGCCTTTTGCGCCAGCGCTGTCCTGACCCTTGCCACGCCGGTCTCTGCCGCCCAAACCCGACAGCTCAAGAGCGAAGAAGGCACCATCGAGCTGACAACCGTGGTCAAGGGGCTTGAACACCCTTGGTCGATCGCCTTCCTGCCGGGGCAGGGCATGCTGGTTACCGAACGGCCGGGCAACCTGCGGGTAGTCAGTCCCGGCGGGAAGCTGTCCGAGCCGTTGGGCGGCGTACCGCAGGTTTGGGCCAAGGGCCAGGGCGGGCTACTGGACGTGGTGTTGTCACCGGACTTCAAGCAGGACCGCACCGTTTACCTGTCGTACGCCGAGGCTGGCGCGGATGGTAAGGCCGGCACGGCTGTGGGGCGCGGGCAACTGTCCGAAGACTTGAAAACCCTGAACAACTTCAACGTGATCTTCCGCCAGCAGCCCAAGCTGTCGACGGGCAACCACTTCGGTTCGCGGCTGGTTTTCGACCGGGACGGCTATCTGTTCATCACCCTGGGAGAAAACAACGACCGGCCAACCGCCCAGGACCTGGACAAGCTGCAAGGCAAGATCGTGCGCATCTACCCCGACGGCAAGGTGCCGGATGACAACCCCTTTGTCGGGCAGAAAAACGTCCGGTCCGAGATCTGGTCCTACGGCATCCGCAACCCCCAGGGCGCGGCGCTCAACCCCTGGAACGGGACGTTATGGGAGAACGAGCATGGGCCAAAGGGCGGCGACGAGTTGAACCTCATCGAACGCGGCCAGAACTATGGCTGGCCCTTGGCGACCCATGGCGACAACTACTCCGGCGCCCCTATTCCCGAAGCCCAGGGCAAGACCGTCGAAGGCACGGTCGGCCCGCTGCATGTCTGGCAAGTGTCGCCTGGGCTCAGCGGCATGGCGTTCTATGACAGCGACCGCTTCAAGGCCTGGCAACGCAACGTATTCATCGGTGCGTTGGCATCCAAGGAACTGATCCGCCTGGAATTCGATGGCGACAAGGTCGTCCATGAAGAACGCCTGCTTGGTGAACTTGGCGAACGAGTGCGCGACGTGCGGCAGGGACCGGATGGTTACCTGTATGTGCTGACGGATGAGGACAGCGGGGCGTTGTACAAAGTGGGGCTTAAATGATCTATCCATAGCCACTGATATCCCTACGAATCCTGTGGAGCGAGCCTGCTCGCGATGGCGGTGCATCAGGCACATTGATGCAAGTCGCGCCGGCCCTATCGCGAGCAGGCTCCCACAATGGGGGTGGGTACAACCGTAGAGAGTTGGTCGGCTGCCAGGCCGCCTTCGCGGGCAAGCCCGCTCCCACAGGGACCAAGTACAACGGGAAGCGCCAGGTCAGCCATGAGACCGCCTTGCTTTGCTTTGCTTTGCTTCTGATCTTGATCTTGATCTTGATCTTGATCTTGATCTTGATCTTGATCTTGATCTTGATCTTGGGCGCCCCGTTAACCACAAGGGCCGAACGCAGGCATTGCGCAGTGGGCATCCCGGCATGGATGCCGGGATAGCCGCGCTGGACCATGGATGGTCCTTCGCGGCGGGCCCACGGAGCAATGCCGGAGTGAGGGAACACCGAGCGTAAGCGAGGTGCCCAGTGGTGGGGTAAGAGCGTTTTGCTTACTTTTGCGCTTCTCAAAAGTAAGCCGCCGTCAGGGCGGAACCCTAAGTGGCCGTTACCGCAGCAATGGATATACACACGAAAATCCAGGTCGACTACCAGGCCGCTATCGCGAGCAAGCTTTGCTCCCACAGGCTTCCCCCAAGACACATAGCCCACAACCACGATGCCATTGACTTGCCCCCAACCCCGAGCTAATTTCCAGCCATGACTTTGACCGTATTGCGCAGCCAGCCAAGCATTATTACCGCCATTCCTTATATGGCGGGCTAGCTGACGGCTGCACCCAACCCGCCCTGGAGGCGGGTTTTTTCTTTCTGTCTCCCGGGCTCCGCCCAAACCCGGAGACTGCCATGACCGTTACCCCCGCCGAACAAGCCTTGCTGGAACACTACGTCAAGAAAATCCTCGCCGCGCCGGTGTACGAACTGGCCGTGCGCACACCGCTGCAAGCGGCGCCCGCGCTGTCCGAGACCCTGGGCAACCGGATCCTGCTCAAGCGCGAAGACCTACAACCGACCTTTTCTTTCAAGATCCGCGGCGCCTACAACAAACTGGTACAGCTGACGCCGGAGCAGCGGGCCCGGGGCGTCATTACCGCATCGGCCGGCAATCATGCTCAAGGCGTAGCGCTGGCGGCGCGGGAACTGGGGATCTCGGCGAGCATCGTGATGCCCACGACCACCCCGCAATTGAAGGTGCTGGGCGTGCGCAACCGAGGCGCCGAAGCGCTGCTGCACGGCGAGAGCTTCCCGTTCGCCCTGGCATACGCGCTGGAGCTGGCACGACGGAGCGGACGGGAGTTCGTTTCGCCGTTCGATGATCCCGAGGTGATCGCCGGGCAGGGCACCGTTGCCATGGAAATCCTGCGTCAGCACCAGGGCCGACTTGACGCGATATTCGTTCCGGTGGGTGGTGGTGGCCTGATCGCCGGAATCGCTGCCTATGTGAAGTACCTGCGTCCCGAAATACGCATCATCGGCGTCGAGTCGCAACACTCCGCTTGCCTGCAAGCGGCGCTGGTGGCTGGTGAGCGGGTCTCCTTGCCCGGGGTCGGTACCTTTGCCGACGGCGTGGCGGTGGCGCAGATCGGCGCCCATGGCTTCGAGGTCTGTCGCTTTTGTGTGGATGAGGTGCTGACCGTGAGCGACGATCAACTCTGCGCGGCGATCAAGGACATCTACGATGACACGCGCTCGATCACCGAGCCGTCGGGCGCGCTGGCGGTCGCCGGGATCAAACAATACGTGGCGAGAACCGGCGTGCACGGCCAGGTACTGGTGGCGATTGATTCGGGCGCCAATATCAACTTCGAGAGTTTGCGCCATGTAGCCGAACGGGCAGCCGTGGAGGCCTTGTGAGTTTTTTACAGTGCGTCACACTTTTTTCGAGGCAGGCGACGGGTGCCCGGTGCGCCGCACGCAATAAGGACTACTCTAGGTTGGCGGCGACGGCTCAAGTCCATGCACATTGCATGAGAAAACCACCGCTTCCATGCAATTTGCACGAGCGATTCGCCACGCCACGAAGCTAAGTCATTGATTTGCATCAATCAATAATGTCCACGCTACAGGCATATTTTTTGCGGGATGATTAGGGAGTTCGCTTCACGGGGCTCAATTATTCGAAACGCCAAGAACGAACGAACGGCATGGCATTCGTAGTCCCAGTCCGCAGGGAAGAAACGGACGAAAATACCGC
Organism: Pseudomonas sp. RGM2987; assembly: GCF_022952855.1. GTDB lineage: Bacteria > Pseudomonadota > Gammaproteobacteria > Pseudomonadales > Pseudomonadaceae > Aquipseudomonas. Next base: position 165,545 of record NZ_JALJDX010000220.1, read on the forward strand.
CGTCGTAAACATAAGTTGGCCGCCTCAACAGGAGAGAGTTGCCATGTTTTTATCTGCCCTCGAAATGCGAAACATCATTGAAAGCAGTTTGCTGCCCAAGCGCTCGCAATGCACCTTGTCACCTGACCTGTCGATGACGGTCAAGATCTACGACGATCATGAAACCGATCGCGTGGCCTTGATCAAAACCGACATCGATGCCAAGAAGCTCACCGGTTGCCGGGCCATCAACGACCTGATCGCCGAGCTGCGTACCGAGCTTGATCATGGCCACGCCACAGGCCACCAGTTCCATCCGCAACATCATCGTATGACCGGGCGTTAATAGCGGCCTTGCCCGGGTATCCTGACGCTGGGTCGGTCATTGTCCGAACCCGGCGTCCAGTTTTTCGATTCGCCTCCAATCAGTCCAATTGCTGCCGATAGGGCAGGTCTGGCCCGGTTTTTCCGCACGTCAGGGCCGCTGCGCCCATGGCGAAGTCGAGCATGGCGCTGATCTGTTCGCGGGTCAGGGTGTGCAACCCTTCGACAGAATCGAGTCCCTGTTCCGTCAGCCAGGTAATCAATGCCGCCTGAAAGGTGTCGCCTGCACCCACGGTGTCGGCGATCTTCACCGGACGGGCCGCCAGCGACCAGCTACCGTGTTGGCGGCTGAATACCGTCGCCCCTTGGCCGCCCCGCGTCAGGAACACCAGCTGGCAGCGGTGTTCCAACCATCCCTCAATGACCGCCTTGGGATCGAGTTCGGGATAGAGCAGGCCCAGGTCTTCGTCGCTGACCTTGATCAGGTCGGCATATTGCACCAGTGTCGCGATCCGCGAGCGCCATAGCTCGATGTCCGGCTGCGGGTTGAGCCGCACGTTGGGGTCCAGGCTGATCAGGCGCCGGCCGCTTTCACGTTGAACCAAGGCCAGCAAAGTGTCGGCAATCGGCTGCACCACCAGGGAGAACGAGCCGAAATGCAGGCCGCGTACCTCCGGGCCCAGTATCGGCAGATGTTCCAGGCTCAGTTGCCGGTCAGCGCAACCTTCGCCACGAAAGTTGTAGTGGGGCGAGCCATTGGCGCCAACGGCCACCATCGCCAGGGTCGTCGGCGCCTCGAAATCCAGCAAGTACCGGTCACTGACACCTTCATCAAGTAGCACCTTGTGTAGCCGCCGACCAAGGTAGTCGGTGGACAGCCCGGCGAACAACGCCGAATCGACGCCCAGGCGACGCAGCCCCACGGCGACGTTGAACGGCGAGCCGCCGGCAATCGCCTTGAAGTTCACTTGCGAGGCCGGGCCCTGCGCTTCGTTTTCGCTGAAAAAATCAAACAGTGCCTCACCACACACCAGATACATAGTTGCTTGCTCTCACAGGGTTGCGACGTGCTGTCGATAACGTTCATAAGCGGTTTGCGATGCCGCGACATTTTGGGCCAACGGCCGGGTTTCGCTGGCCGGGTCGAGCTTGACGCAGCGCTCGCACAGGTCGGCCAGGCCGAGGGACGACCCTGAATGGCACCAGGCCGCCTGAATCGCTGCCCCAAGGGCCGCCGCTTCGCTTTGTTCGGTACAGATCACCGTGGTATCCATGATATCGGCGACAATCTGTCGCCACACCGCGCTTTTCGAGCCGCCACCGATCAGGCGGATGCTGTGGGCTTGCAGCCCGTTGGCCCGCAGCAGGTCCAGGCCATAGCGCAAGCCGAAGGTCGTGCCTTCGACCACCGCACGGCACAGGTTGGCCCGGGTCAGGTTGGTGGTGGTCAGCCCCAGCAGGCTACCCGTGGCATGGGGCAGGGCGGGGACGCGCTCGCCGTTGAGAAATGGCAGCATGCTCACGCCGTCAGCGCCGATGGGGGCCTCGGCCACCAAGGTATTGAAGGTTTCGATGTCCAGCGCCAGCAGCTCGCGGATCGCTCCGGTCGCGTTGGTCAGGTTCATGGTGCAGATCAGCGGCAGCCAGCCACCGCTGGAGGAGCAGAAGGTCGCCACCGACGGTTGCGGGCTGACCGCAGGCTCGGCGGAGTAGGCGTAGACCGTGCCGGAGGAACCGAGGCTCATGGTAATCACGCCGGGCTGGATGTTCCCGGTGCCGATGGCGCCCATCATGTTGTCCCCACCGCCACTGGCCACCACCGCGTTGGGGTTGATGCCCAGGTGCGCCGCGATGGCCGGCAGGATCCGCCCCACCGGTTGATGGGCTTCGATCAATTCCGGCAGCGCCGCGTGCAGACGGCCGCTGGGGTCGATGTGCTGCAGCAGCCGCGTATCCCATTGGCGGGTACGGACGTTGAAATAGCCGGTGCCCGACGCGTCCCCAAACTCCGTGCAGTGGCGTCCGGTGAGCCAATGGTTGAGAAAATCGTGGGGCAACAGGACGCTGGCGACGCGGTCGAACAGTTGCGGATGCTGTTCACGGGTCCACAGCAGCTTGGAGACTGTATAGCCCGGCGCGATGACCACGCCCAGACGCTCCAGGGAGCGGCTTTCGCCGCCCAGGTGCGCCAGCAGCCGGTCATTCTCCGGGGTGGTTTCGGTGTCGCACCAGAGCTTGGCCGGGCGCAGGACCAGCCCTTGTTCGTCGAGCAACACCAGGCCGTGCTGCTGGCCAGAGACGCCGATGCCGAGGATGGCCTGACCATCGACCCCGGCGGCTGCCAATGCCTGGCGGGTCGACTCGGTGAACGCGTCAAGCCACTGCGCGGTGTCTTGTTCGCGGCAGCCGTTGGGGCCGCTGATCATTGTGTGGGCGGCGGCGCCCAGGCCCAGGACCTGACCACTGACGGCATCCAGCACCAGAGCCTTGGTGCCTTGGGTGCCGCAGTCGATGCCCAGGAACAGTTGTTGGTTTGCCATGGAAATCCTCAGGAAATGGGTTTCTGTACACAATGACCGGTCGAATAGAGCCCTTGTGGCGAGGGAGCTTGCTCCCGCTGGGCTGCGAAGCAGACCCAAATGCCTACCCCCCGGTCTGTCAGACTCACCGCGTTGCTTGGTTTGGGGGCTGCTGCCGCAGCCCAGCGGGAGCAAGCTCCCTCGCCACAGAAAGCTCGGCACGCTGGCAGTCTAGCTTGCGTCCGCCAACACCCGCTCCAGCGTGCGCGTGACTCCATGCTCACGCAAGCTGTTGCAGCACCATTCGAATGCTGCCACGAACTCCGGCGAGCGAGGGATGGCGCTGCCGAAAATCTCTTCCACTTCCAGCAGCCGCTGGGTCACCAGTGCATCGTCGGCCACCAGCGCCTGGCAGAACGCTGCCCGTGGGTCAGGGATCGAGTAGCTCACGCCGTTTTCGTCCACGCCCTTGAGGTACACCGCCCAGGCCGCCACCACCAACGCCGCGCGCCGCGTTTCGGCGCCGTCGGCAATCAGGCGGTTGATGGTCGGTACGGTGAACTTGGGAAATTTCGACGAGCCGTCCGAGCAAACCCGCTCCAACTGATCGGCAATCGCCTGGTTGGAAAAACGCTCCACCAGGGTGTTCTTGTAGTCGGTCAGGTCGATGCCAGGCACCGGCGCCAGTTGCGGCGTCACGTCCAGGTCCATGTAGGCACGCATGTAGCGCACGAACAGCGGGTCATTCATCGTTTCATGGACGAAGCGGTAGCCCTTGAGAAAACCGAGGTAGGTCAGGGCCAGATGGCTGCCGTTGAGCAGTTTGATCTTCATCTCTTCGTAGGGCGTCACGTCGGCGGTGAACTGCACGCCGACCTTTTCCCAGGCCGGGCGACCGTTGACGAACTTGTCTTCCAGTACCCATTGCACGAACGGTTCGCAGACCACCGGCCAGGCGTCGTCGATGCCATGTTCGTCATGCAATTGCAGGCGATGGGCGACGCTGGTCATGGGGGTGATGCGGTCGACCATGGCGTTGGGGAAGCTGACGTTGTGGTCGATCCAGTGCGCCAGGTCGGCGTCTCGCAAGGTCGCGAAGGCCAGCAGCGCCTTGCGGGTCACCGCGCCGTTATGGGGAAGGTTATCGCAGGACATCAACGTGAACGCCCGGGTGCCAATGGCCCGGCGTTTGGCCAGGGCGGCGCAGAGGAAACCGAACACGGTCTTCGGCGCGTCCGGGTGGGCCAGGTCGTGTTGGATCTGCGGCAGTTGCGCCATGAACTCGCCGGTGCTGTCGTCGATGCAATAGCCGCCTTCGGTGATCGTCAGCGAGACGATGCGGGTCTGCGGGTCGGCCAGTTTGTCGATCAAAGCCTGGGCGCCGTCTTCAGCCAGCAGCATGTCGTTGATGGCGCCGATCACTCGCACTTCGGTGTCATCGCTATCGCCCAATTCATACAGGGTGAACAGATAGTCCTGACCGGCCAGGTCGTCCCGGGCGCGACGGTCTTCGGCCCGCAGGCCGACGCCACAGATGGCCCAGTCCAGACCTTCGCCGGTGTTCATCAGCGCATCGGTGTAATACGCCTGGTGGGCCCGGTGAAAGCCGCCGACGCCGATGTGGACGATGCCCTGGCGAATATCGCCCAGCGGGTAGGCGGGCAGGGCGATCCCCGGGGTGAGGTTGTGCAGGTTTTGTCGGTTGAGTTTCATCGCAAGTCTCGGCAATCAGGCGGCGGCGCGCAGCGCACGGGTGACCGCTACGCCCTCGGCATCGAATAAATGGCAGTGTTCAGCGTCCAGGTGCAGGTTCAGCTGTTCGCCGAAGCGGCTTGCCAGGTCGCCACGAACGCGCATGGTCAGGGCTTCGCCGGACGCCGTGACGACGTGGCAGAAAGTATCGCTACCCAGTCGCTCGCTGACGTCGGCGGTGACTTGCAGCGTGCAATCGCCCGCTTGCGCCAGGTTCAGGTGTTCCGGACGGATCCCCAGGGTCACCGGGCCACCGACGTTCAGGTTGGCGCCGTTCAACGGCAGATGGATACGGGTGCCAGCATCCAGCAGGACTTCACAGCCCTGGCTGTCCAGCGCGGTGACTTTGCCTTTGAGGAAGCCCATTTTCGGCGTGCCGAGGAATCCGGCGACAAACAGGTTGGCCGGCTGGTGGTACAACTCCAGCGGCGAGCCGACCTGCTCGATGCGCCCGCCGTTGAGCACCACCACCTTGTCGGCCAGGGTCATGGCTTCGACCTGATCGTGGGTCACGTAGATCATGGTCGCCTGCAATTCCTTGTGCAGGCGCGCCAGTTCCAGGCGCATCTGCACCCGCAGCGCGGCGTCCAGGTTGGACAGCGGCTCATCGAACAGGAAGATTTTCGGATTGCGCACGATGGCCCGGCCGATCGCTACCCGTTGGCGCTGGCCGCCGGACAGTTGCTTGGGCTTGCGCTCCAGCATCGGCCCCAGTTCGAGGATGCGCGCCGCCTCATTGACCTTTTTCTCGACCTCAGCCTTGGGCACGCCCGCCAGGTCCAAGGCGAAGGACATGTTCTTGCGCACGCTCATGTGCGGATACAGCGCATAGGTCTGGAACACCATCGCCAGGTCGCGCTTGGCCGGGCTGACTTCGGTGATGTCCCGGCCGTCCAGTTCGATAGTGCCGTCGCTGACTTCTTCCAGGCCGGCGATCAACCGCAGCAGCGTGGATTTGCCACAGCCCGACGGACCGACGAAGACCACGAACTCGCGGTCGTTCACCTCAAGGTCGATGCCCTTGATGATGGAGAAGCCTTCGAAGCCTTTCTGCAGATTCTTGATTTTCAGGTTGGCCATGATGATGGGCTCCACTTCTGATGATTGTGTAGGGCGCGTTATTTCACGGCGCCGAAGGACAAACCGCGCACCAGCTGTTTCTGGCTGATCCAGCCGAAAATCAGGATCGGCGCACAGGCCAGGGTCGAGACGGCGGACAATTTGGCCCAGAACAGACCTTCGGGGCTGGAGTAGGAGGCGATCAGCGCGGTCAGTGGTGCGGCTTTGGAGGAGGTGAGGTTCAGCGACCAGAAGGCCTCGTTCCAGCACAGGATCAGCGACAGCAGGACCGTGGAAGCCAGGCCGCCCTTGGCAATCGGTAGCAGCACCCGGACCATTTCCTGCCACAGCGTGGCGCCATCCAGGCGCGCCGCTTCGAGGATGTCGCGGGGGATGTCCTTGAAGTAGGTGTAAATCATCCAGACCACGATCGGCAGGTTGATCAGCGTGTAGATGACAATCAGTGCCAGGCGCGTGTCCAGCAGGCCGAAACTCTTGGCCAGCAGGTAGATCGGCATCAGCACGCCCACCGGCGGCAGCATCTTGGTGGAGAGCATCCACAGCAGGGTCCGCTTGGTGCGCTGGGTTTCGTAGAACGCCATGGAGTAGGCCGCCGGCACGGCGATCAGCAGGCACAGGGCTGTGGCGCTGAAGGAAATCACCACTGAGTTCCAGGCAAAACTGAAATAGTCGCTGCGTTCGTTGATGTGCAGGTAGTTCTCCAGCGTCGGCGCGAAGATGAACTGCGGCGGCGTGGCGAAGGCATCGATTTCAGTCTTGAAGCTGGTCAGCACCATCCAGAAGATCGGGAAGAAGATCAGGATCGCGATGGCCCAGGCCAGCGTGCCCAGCAGCAGGCTTTGCAGGCGACGGGATTGTTGAAGTGTCATGGCTGCGGCCTCAAGGCTTGTCGGTGAGGTTTTTGCCGATCATCCGCACGAGGATGATGGCGGCGATGTTGGCGATCACCACGGCGATCAGGCCACCGGCCGACGCCATGCCGACGTCGAACTGCACCAGCGCCTGGTTGTAGATCAGGTAGGCCAGGTTGGTCGAGGCGTAGCCGGGGCCACCGTTGGTGGTGGTGAAGATCTCGGCGAACACCGACAGCAGGAAAATCGTCTCGATCATCAGCACCACGGCGATCGGCCGGGCCAGGTGCGGCAGGGTCAGGTGCCAGAAAATCGCGATCGGCCCGGCGCCGTCCAGGCGTGCGGCTTCTTTCTGCTCCTGGTCGAGGGACTGCATGGCGGTCATCAGGATCAGGATCGCGAAGGGCAGCCATTGCCAGCTGACAATGATGATGATCGACAGCAGCGGGTAATGGGCCAGCCAGTCCACCGGTTCGGCACCGAACAGTTTCCACACCGCGGCGAGGATCCCCGAGACCGGATGGAAAATCAGGTTCTTCCAGATCAGCGCGCCCACGGTGGGCATGATGAAGAACGGCGAAATCAGCAGCACGCGAACGATGCCGCGGCCAAAAAACTCACTGGCCTCCAGCAGCGCACTGATCAGCACACCCAGCACGACACTGATCAGCAACACGCTGCCCACCAGCAACAGTGTGTTGGTCGCGCCAGGCATGAACCCTGAGTCCGTCAGAAAATAAGTGAAGTTCTCCAGCCCGACGAATTCGTTTTCACCGGGGTAGAGCAGGTTGTAGCGGATCATCGAGAAGTAGACGGTCATGCCCAGCGGCACGATCATCCACAGCAGCAACAAGGCCACCGAAGGGCTGACCAGGAACCAGCCAGGGTTCGCCAGGCGGATCTTGCGCGCCGACGGCGCCATCTGGATGGGCGCTTTGGCGGTTGTCGTTGAAGTATTCATGGCAATCGTTCACTCGTTAGGCAGCCATTCCCTGTGGCGAGGGAGCTTG
>NZ_JALJDX010000183.1 GCF_022952855.1 Pseudomonas sp. RGM2987
AAGGCGGTGTTTCAGTTACTGTAAATGTTTCTGACACACCGCCTTCGCGAGCAAGCCCGCTCCCACAGTTGTTTTGTGCATGGCTTGAACCCTTCGACTACTCGGAGCATCTTTATGCTTGTCGCAAAAACAAGAATAAGGAGCCGTCATGTTCGATATCAGCCAGTATCCACAAGCCGATGCCGTCCGCCGGGCTGCGCAACTGAGCCAGGACGAGTACCAGCGGCTCTACAAGGAATCCATCGCACACCCCAGCGCCTTCTGGGCCGGGCAAGCCACGCGTTTTCTCGACTGGATGTCGCCCTGGCAAACCGTCCAGCGCTATGACCTCAAGAGCGGCGACGCGACGTGGTTCGCGGGTGGCAAGCTGAATGTCAGCGCCAATTGCATCGACCGGCACCTGGACAGTCGAGGCGATCAGGTAGCGATTATCTGGGAAGGCGACAACCCTGCCGAATCGGCGCAAATCACTTACAAAAAACTTCATAACCATGTTTGCCGCCTGGCCAACGTGTTGAAAAGCCGCGGCGTGAAGAAAGGCGATCGGGTCTGTATCTACATGCCGATGATTCCGGAGGCGGCCTACGCCATGCTCGCCTGCACTCGCATTGGCGCGGTGCACTCGGTGGTGTTCGGTGGCTTCTCGCCGGATTCGCTACGCGACCGGATTCTCGATGCCGATTGCCGCACCGTCATCACCGCTGACGAAGGCGTGCGCGGCGGGCGCTTCATCGCGCTCAAGCGCAACGTCGACAAGGCGCTGGAAAGCTGTCCGAACGTCAGTACCGTGGTAGTGGTCGAGCGCACCCAGGGCGAAGTGAACTGGGTCGAAGGCCGCGACCTGTGGTACCACCGGGCCATGCACGACATGAGCGACGATTGCCCGCCGGAGCCGATGGACGCCGAGGACCCGCTGTTCATCCTTTACACATCCGGCAGCACCGGCAAACCCAAGGGCGTGCTACACACCACCGGCGGCTACCTGCTGCAAGCGGCGATGACCTTCAAGTACGTGCTCGATTACCGCGACAACGAAGTGTTCTGGTGCACCGCCGACGTCGGCTGGGTCACCGGCCACAGCTACATCGTCTACGGTCCCCTGGCCAACGGCGCCACCACGCTGATTTTCGAAGGCGTGCCCAGCCATCCCAGCAGCTCGCGCTTCTGGCAGGTCATCGACAAACACCAGGTGAACATTTTCTACACCGCGCCGACCGCCCTGCGTGCGTTGATGCGTGAAGGCGCCGGACCGTTGCAGGAAACCTCGCGCAAGAGCCTGCGCTTGCTCGGCAGTGTCGGTGAGCCGATCAACCCCGAGGCGTGGGAATGGTATTTCAACGCGGTCGGCGAACAGCGCTGTCCGATTGTCGATACCTGGTGGCAGACCGAGACCGGCGGCATCATGCTCAGCCCGCTGGTGAGCGCGCCGCGGCTCAAGCCGGGCTGCGCCACCCGGCCGATGTTCGGCGTGCAACCGGTGCTGCTGGATGAAACCGGCAAGGAGATCCACGGTGCCGGCAGCGGCGTGCTGGCGATCAAGTCCAGCTGGCCGGCGCAAATCCGAAGCGTCTATGGCGATCATCAACGTATGATCGATACCTACTTCAAGCCCTACCCCGGCTATTACTTCACGGGCGACGGGGCCCGTCGCGATGAAGACGGCGACTACTGGATCACCGGGCGCATCGACGACGTGATCAACGTTTCCGGACACCGCATCGGCACCGCCGAGGTGGAAAGTGCCCTGGTGCTGCACGACAGCATCGCGGAGGCGGCGGTGGTCGGTTATCCCCATGACCTCAAGGGCCAGGGCATCTACGCCTTTGTCACACCGATGAACGGAGTGGAGGCCAATGATGAGCTGAAGAAAGAACTGCTGGCCCATGTCAGCAAGGAAATCGGCAGCTTCGCCAAACCGGAGCTGATCCAATGGGCACCGGCACTGCCCAAGACCCGCTCGGGAAAGATCATGCGTCGAATTTTGCGCAAGATCGCCTGCAACGAACTGGACAGCCTTGGCGACACCTCGACCCTGGCCGATCCGAGCGTGGTGGACGGGTTGATCGATAAACGCCTGAATCGCTGAACAACATCCCTGTGGCGAGGGAGCTTGCTCCCGCTGGGCTGCGTAGCAGTCCCAAAAAACAGGGCCGCTTCGCGCCCCAGCGGGAGCTTGCTCCCTCGCCACGGTAAGTGCTCGGCCGCATGCACTGTCCATAACTGCTAAACTCCCGCGCCTCATTTCTCTAAGGCGCGCACGGCATGTCTTCCTTGAATCAGGCGCTGCGCGCCGCCCTCGACCAGCGTCAGGACCTGCTCGGCCAACTGCACCAGCAAGGCACCGATTGCTATCGCCTGTTCCATGGCAGCCAGGAGGGCGCGCCCGGCCTGACCGTCGACCGCTACGGGCCGCAATTGCTGGTGCAAAGCTTCCACCAGTCGCTGGAGCGCGACGCGTTGCTGCAACTGCATGGCATCGTCAACGAACACCTGGGTCTGGACACCCTGTTGGTGTACAACGACCGCGCCCGGGGCAACTCGCGCATCGACCGCCAGGACACTGTCTATCAGGCCGACGACGCCGCTTTGCAGGATCTGGTAGGTCATGAGTGGGGTCTGAATTACCGCGTTCGCGGACGCCACGCCGGACAGGATCCGTTGTTGTTCCTCGACTTGCGCAACGCCCGCGGCTGGGTCAAGGAGCACAGCCGCAACAAAAGCGTGCTCAACCTGTTTGCCTACACCTGCGGCGTCGGCCTGAGCGCTGCGGCCGGTGGCGCGCGAGAGGTATGCAACCTGGACTTCGCCGAAGGCAACCTGGCGGTGGGACGCGAAAATGGTCTGCTCAACCCTGAGCTGCCAACCATGGAATTCGTGCAATCGGATTACTTCCCGGCCATCCGCCAGTTGGCCGGCTTGCCCATCAGCCAGCGTCGCGGGCAAAAATTACCGAACTACGTGCGCCTGGAACAACGCCAGTACGACCTGGTGCTGCTCGACCCGCCCGCGTGGGCCAAGAGCGCCTTCGGCACCGTCGATTTGTTGCGCGACTATCAGAGTCTGCTCAAACCGGCACTGCTCACCACCGCCGAAAACGGCGTGCTGATCTGCTGCAACAACCTGGCAAAGGTGTCCATGGACGATTGGCGCGAACAGGTGCTGCGCTGCGCAGAAAAGGCCGGTCGCCCGGTGCGCGAGTGGAGCGTACTGACACCTGCCAGCGACTTCCCCTCGATGGATCAGCAACCGCCGCTCAAGACCTTGATTCTGCAACTCTGAATCTGTCGGGGAACTCCTACTCGAAAAACGGACAAATCTCATAAATCACAGTGGCTTCGGAACCGTAAACGCATGCCATACTCCAAGGCACTCCGATTCACACCAGATGAAACCGAACATGTCCAAAGGATTGATCCGCGCACTCGGTGCCCTGTTGACCGCACTGGCCCTCTACAGCCTGTTGGGTTTCCTGATCCTGCCGGGCATCGCCTTGCGAATCGCCAATCAGCAGTTGGCCGAGCACGCTACGGTGCCAGCCCGGATCCAGCGCCTTGAACTCAATCCTTTCAGCCTCGAGGTCACCCTCTGGGGCCTGAACATCGGCGAACCCGGCCAGGAACAGGTCGGCTTCGAACGGCTCTACGCCAATCTGCAAATCGATAGCCTGTGGTCGGGCGCACTGCACCTGGCCGATATCGAACTGGACAAACCCAAGACCGAGGTGGCGTTCGCCAAGGACGGCCAGTTGAACCTGCTGGGCCTGTTCAAGCTGCCAGCCAGCGAACCCAAGCCGGCCGATCCCGATGCCAAGCCATTCCCCCTGCGAGTCGACCGCATCAAGCTCGCTGGCGGCTATGTGCACTTCCAGGACCTACGCCCCAGCGAGCCCATCGAATTTCTCTACGACGCCCTCGATTTCGAGCTCAAAAACCTCAGCACCTTGCCCGACGACAGCGCCGACATGACCCTGGTGGCCGCCGGGCCGGCCGGCGGGCAGATCGACTGGACCGGTAATTTCAGCCTTTCGCCCATCGCCTCCGAAGGCAAGCTCAAAGTCACCGATGGCCAGATGAAAGCTTGGTGGCCCTACGTGCGCGATGCAGTGCCCCTGGTTCTTGAGAACGGCGTGCTTAACCTGAGCACCGACTACAAACTCAACCTGGCCAAGGAAACCGAACTGCTGCTCAGCAACGTAGCGGTCAGCGTTGCGCCGTTCGCCATCAAGGCGCCGGACGGCCGTCCCCTGGCGAAACTCGAACGCCTGGACGTCAGCGAAACCACGGTCGACCTCGCCAAGCAGCAAGTGGTGGTAGGCAAGGTCCGTAGCCAGAAGCTGGAAACCTGGGCGGCCCGCGAGGCGGACGGGCAACTGGACTGGCAGAAACTCTTCGCCAGCCAGCCGGCCAAGCCGCAAGTCAAGGTCGAGCCGGCATCGGCCCCGGCCGCCGCCGACTCGCCACCCGCCACGCCGCCAGCGCCAGGCAAGCCGTGGCAAGTGCTGTTGAAGGACGTGCAATTGCGCAACTACCAGGTGCATCTGGCCGACCGCCAGGCGCAGCCTGCCGTGGCGTTGGAAGTCGGCCCGCTGAACCTGGACCTGCAGAACTACGACACCCTCAACGGCTCACCCTTCACCCTCAAGCTGGACACCGGCCTGGGTAAACAAGGCAAGATCCTGGCCGATGGCGAGGTCAACCTGAACCCGATCACCGCCCGGCTCAAGGTCAAGACCCAGGACATCGACCTGCGCGTCGCCCAGTCCTATATCAACCCCTTCATCCGCCTGGAGCTGCGCTCCGGGATGCTCGGCAGCGACCTGGCGGTCGACCTCAAGAGCACCGAGCCGCTGGCCTTTGCCGTCACCGGCCGTGCCCAGGTCGATCAACTGCATACCCTCGACACGCTCAAGACCCGGGATTTCGTGAAGTGGCAGAGCCTGGTCCTCGAAGGACTGAGCTATCAGCATGGCGACAGCCTGTCCATCGACAAGGTCAACCTGCTCCAGCCCTACGCGCGATTCATGATCAACGACGACCGCACCACCAATGTCGACGACCTGCTGATCCCGCAACCGGCTGACAGCGGCGCGAAGAACACCGCGGCAAAACCGGCGACCCAGGACAAGCCGCTGGGCATCCACATCGGTGGGGTCGCCATCAATGACGGCTCGGCCAACTTCGCCGACTTCAGCCTGACACCCAATTTCGCCACGGCCATCCAACAGCTCAACGGCCAGATCGGCACCATCGACAGCCGCCAGGCCAAGCCGGCCAGCGTGGACGTCAAGGGTAAGGTCGACCGCTATGCGCCGGTCACCATCAAGGGCGCGCTCAACCCCTTCGATCCGATGGCCAGCCTGGATATCGCCACCAGCTTCAAACGAGTCGAGCTGACCACCCTGACGCCCTACTCCGGCAAGTTCGCCGGCTATCGCATCCGCAAGGGCCGGCTCAATCTCGACCTGCATTACCGCATCACCAAGGGCCAGCTCCAGGCCGAAAACAAAGTGGTGGTCGAGCAACTGCAATTGGGTGAGAAAGTCGACAGCCCGGACGCCGTGAGCCTGCCACTGAAACTGGCCGTCGCCCTGCTCAAGGATTCCGAAGGCAGGATTTCCATCGAACTGCCGGTTACCGGCAACCTCAATGATCCGCAATTCAGCGTCATGCCGATTGTCTGGCAGACCCTGCGCAACCTGGTGGTGCGAGCGGCCCAGGCACCGTTCAAACTCATCGGCGGGCTGGTGTCCGGTGGCGGTTCGGAGGACTTGGGCAGCGTGGCGTTCGCCCCGGGTTCCAGCGACCTGAGCAAGGAAAACGAAAGCGTGCTGCTCAAGCTCTCCGAAGCCCTGGGCAAGCGCCCCGAGCTGCGTCTGGAGATCGAAGGCACCGCCGCCCAAAGCAGTGACGGTCCGTTGCTCGCGGCCCAGCGCCTGGAGCGTGAATATCAGTACAACTACTACAAGATGCTGCAACGCCGCGGCGATAAAGTCCCGGCCCAGGCCTCGCTGCTGCAAGTGCCGGAAGATGAAAAGGCCCCGCTGCTCGAAGGCATCTATCGCACCCGTCTCAAGACCCAGCCACCGGCCGAATGGGCGCAGCTGGACAAAAAGGCCCGCACCGACAAACTGCGTGAAGGCGTGATCAAGTTCTGGAGTGGCAGTGACGTGCTGTTGCGCCAGCTGGGCCAGGAGCGCGCCGGCAGCATCAAGGACTTCCTGGTGGACAAGGGCCGGCTGGCCGACGACCGCGTGTATTTTATCGACGCCAACCTCGGCCAGGCCGAGAGCGACGGCCGCGTAATCACCCCCATGCACCTGGATGCCGAATGAATATGAAATACCTGTTCGGGCTGGGCCTGGGTCTGCTGCTCGCCGCCCATCAAGCGTCGGCCGCCAATACGCTTCGCTGCGGCAGCCAATTGATCAGCGTGGGCGATCGCGCCAGCGAAGTCCTGCAAAAATGCGGTGAACCGACGGGGCGGGATGACCTGGGCTACAAGCGCAGTGTCAATCGCCGGGAGGAATACCCGGTGGAGGAATGGACCTACGGGCCCAACAGCGGCATGTATCAGTACCTGCGTTTCGAGGGGAATCGGCTGGTGGAAATTACCAGTAAGCGTGGGCGTTAAACGGATCACTCGACCCTTGACGAGCATCTGCGTTGATCGTGCCGCCACCTTCGCGAGCAAGCCCGCTCCCACACTTGATCGCATTCGTCTCGATAGTACTCGGTCAGTTGTGGGAGCGGGCTTGCTCGCGAAAGGAACGACCCGGTCCCAGACCGGAGTGCAAACCCTGCCTGGAAAGTTATTCCCCACAATAGAACAGGCCCCCCGACAAAAATGCCGGGGGGCCTGTGGCAGCCACGTCCATATGGCCTTTCGCATGAACTCCAGAGCAACGGCCCGCGTATGACTCAGCCCGCGTGCCGTGCCTTCTCCCGGTCCAGGCGAGAAGTTTGCAACTTTACTCGGCTTTCAGGCCATCAGCCGACACGGCCTTGACGCCTTTGATTTTCTTGGCGATTGCCACGGCAGTTTTCTTCTGCGCGTCAGTCACGGCAACAGTCGAGGACAGGGACACGACGCCTTTGTTGGTTTCAACCTTGATGTCGGTGCCTGGAATGCCTTTCTCGGTCACCAGATCAGCTTTGACTTTGGTGGTGATCCAGGTATCGGAGGTGGCTTCCTTGGCCTCTGTCACTTCACCAGCGGCCAGCATCATTGGAGCCTGAGTTGCTTGAGTGGTCTCGGCGAAAGCGCTAGCCATGGACAGGGTCAGTGCGGTAGCAGCGGCGGCAGTGATAGCGAACTTCTTCATACGAGTAACTCCTGTTTTTCTCAGAAAACCGCCGGAAGCAGATCCCGGCAGGGTTAACAGGAGTAGTGCGAAGGCTGTGCCAGTTTTGAAACTTAAAATAATTCTTTTTAAATCAATAGGTTAAGCGAAGCGGCAATTTTCATAATCATGCAATATGCATGAAGCGATGATTCTGGACATGCAACTTGCAGGTTTGGGACTCCCCCTAAGCTCATGAATTGTTAAGGTTTTCCGAGCGAGGCAGCTGAACCCCGCTGCACTGCACTGCGGCCTCTTTCGCAAGCGCAGGGCAATGGAGCGGGGGAACGCTAATCGCTATGACAGGGCCCTATATCATGGAACGCCAGTGCAACCGCCCGCCGGCAAGAATTCCTGTTTGGCCGTAGAGGTGCAGGTCCACGTACCTGTCGCGGCACGGGTGAAGGTAATTGTTTTGGCGTTTATGGAAGCTGGCGCGTTAATGAGCGTGCAGACGATGGTACCCGTTCCGGCTGTTGCATCACCGTTGACGGCAATCGTGCAGTTAGTACTCGCCGCCGGCGCGCCGACGTTTGCCGTCGTAGGACTGGTACCTTGATTCATGAGGTCCTCGAACGGCACCTTCAATGAAGAGGCTTCAGCCAGCCCAACCGTTACTTTGGACCGCGCCTGGTATTTGGAATATTGCGGCAGCGCAAAAGTCGCCAGGATGCCGATGATCGCCACGACGATCAGCAGTTCGATCAGGGTAAAACCTTTTTGCTTGCTCATAGACATCTCCATAGCATGAGTCGGAATCTCATGTCCTGAAGCGGCCATTGCAGGGCACATGCCAACTGTACGCGCCCCCAGCCGACAGGGATTTCCAAGCGCCGGAGGCCGACGTCCTACACCTACCACCGCACTATCTGACACTTTTTGTCACCCCACCCCGCTGGTTTGGCGTCGATGCTTGACTAGGCTATAAGTCATGAACTGTCCTCTGCCGGTATTTCCATGAATGACATCGCTCTCAGCGGCCTGACCAAGCAATTGGTACTGGCCGAACTGATCACCGAGCAGGCTGCACAACAGGCCTACCAACAGGCCCAACGCAGTCGCCTGCCCCTGGTCAGCTACCTGGTGCAGAACAAACTGGTCCAAAGCCGCCGGGTGGCGGAAATCGCCTCGGAGCATTTCGGCGTCGCGCTACTGGACCTCAACAGCCTCGATAAAGAATCCCCCCCCCAAGGCTTGGTCAGCGAGAAGCTGGTGCGCCAGCACCATGCCCTGCCGCTGTGGCGGCGCGGCAACAAGCTGTTCGTCGGCATCTCCGATCCCACCAATCACCAGGCCATCAACGACATTCAATTCAGCACCGGGCTGACCACCGAAGCCATCCTGGTGGAGGACGACAAGCTCAGCGATGCCATCGAGAAATTCTTCGAGTCCAGCAGCACCGGCCTGGAAGGCATGGGCGACGTCGATCTCGATGGCCTGGACATCGAGTCGATCGACGATCACAAGCAGGACTCCATTGCCGGGCAGGACATCGATGACGCGCCGGTGGTGCGCTTCGTCAACAAGATGTTGCTGGACGCGATCAAGGGCGGCTCCTCCGACCTGCACTTCGAGCCCTATGAAAAATCCTACCGGGTGCGGGTGCGTACCGACGGCATGCTGCGGGAAGTGGCCAGACCACCGATCCAGCTGGCCACCCGCATCGCTGCGCGCCTGAAGGTCATGGCCAGCCTGGATATTTCCGAACGGCGCAAACCCCAGGACGGACGGCTGAAAATGCGCCTGTCGAAAACCAAATCCATCGATTTTCGGGTTAACACCTTGCCCACGCTCTGGGGCGAGAAAGTGGTGATCCGGATCCTTGACCCGTCGAGTGCGCAGATGGGCATCGACGCCCTGGGCTACGAACCAGACCAGAAAGAGTTGTACACCGCCGCCCTCAAACAGCCCCAAGGGCTGATCCTGGTGACCGGGCCAACCGGCTCGGGCAAGACCGTCTCGCTGTATACCGGGCTGAATATCCTCAACACCGTGGACATCAATATTTCCACTGCCGAAGACCCGGTGGAAATCAACATGGAGGGCATCAACCAGGTCAACGTCAATCCACGCCAGGGGATGGACTTCGCCCAGGCCCTGCGCTCGTTCCTGCGCCAGGACCCGGACGTGATCATGGTCGGCGAGATCCGCGACCTGGAAACCGCCGAGATTGCGATCAAGGCCGCCCAGACCGGGCACCTGGTGCTGTCCACGCTGCACACCAACAGCGCTGCCGAAACCCTGATCCGCCTGCAAAACATGGGCATCCCGGGGTTCAACATCGCCACGGCGGTCCACCTGATCATCGCCCAACGGCTGGCGCGCAAGCTGTGCACCCACTGCAAGAAAGCGATCGAAATCCCCGAGGAAACCCAGCTCAAGGAAGGCTTCCCCCGGGAACGCATCGGCTCGTTCACGATCTATGAGCCGGTCGGTTGCGAACAATGCAACCACGGCTACAAGGGGCGCGTGGGGGTTTACGAAGTGGTCAAGAACACACCCGAGCTGCAACGGCTGATCATGGCCGAAGGCAATTCGCTGGAAATCGACCTGCAAATGCGCAAGGACGGTTTCAACGACCTTCGAACCTCCGGGCTGTCCAAAGTCATGCAGGGCCTCACCAGCCTCGAAGAAATCAACCGGGTCACCAAGGATTGAACATGGCGGTCAAGGCAGTCAAAACCGATGTCTACACTTGGGAAGGCAAGGATCGCAAAGGCACGAAAATGACTGGCGAGCTGACAGGGCAGAGTCCAGCCTTGGTCAAGGCACAACTGCGCAAGCAAGGGATCAACCCGGAGAAAGTCCGCAAGAAATCCACCTCGATCTTCAGCAAAGGCAAGCGCATCAAGCCGCTGGACATCGCCCTCTTCACCCGCCAGATGGCAACGATGCTCAAGGCCGGCGTGCCGCTGTTGCAGGCGTTCGACATCATTGGTGAAGGCTTCGACAACGCCAACATGCGCAAACTGGTGGACGAAGTGAAACAGGAGGTCGCGGCGGGCAACAGCTTTGCCGCGTCGTTGCGCAAGTGCCCGCAATATTTCGACGAGCTGTATTGCAACCTGGTGGACGCCGGTGAGCAGGCCGGTGCCTTGGACACGCTGCTGGACCGGGTCGCGACCTACAAGGAAAAGAGCGAAGCGCTCAAGGCCAAGATCAAGAAAGCCATGACCTATCCCACCGCCGTGATTTTTGTCGCCGCGGTAGTGACCGGCATCCTGCTGGTCAAGGTGGTGCCGCAATTCGAGTCGGTGTTCGCCGGGTTCGGCGCACAGCTGCCTGCGTTCACCTTGATGGTCATCGGTCTGTCGGAGTTCATGCAGCAGTGGTGGTATCTGCTGATTGGCGCAGTGGTGGGGGCATTTTTCGGGGTGAAGTACGCACTCAAGCGCTCCCAGGGCTTTCGTGACTGGCGCGATAAATGGCTGCTCAAACTGCCGCTGGTAGGCGCGCTGATGTACAAATCCGCCGTGGCTCGCTACGCCCGGACGCTCTCCACCACATTTGCCGCCGGCGTGCCCCTGGTCGAAGCCCTGGACTCGGTGTCCGGCGCCACCGGCAACGTGGTATTCAAGCGGGCAGTGCAACGCATCCGACAGGATGTCTCGACCGGCATGCAGTTGAATTTTTCCATGCGTGCATCAGGGATCTTTCCGAACCTGGCGATCCAGATGACCGCCATCGGCGAAGAGTCCGGCGCGCTGGACGACATGCTCGACAAAGTGGCGAGTTTTTATGAAGCCGAGGTGGACAATCTGGTGGACAACCTCACCAGCCTGATGGAACCCTTCGTCATGGTGATCCTCGGGGTGGTCGTCGGTGGCCTGGTGGTTGCGATGTACCTGCCTATCTTCCAACTCGGCTCTGCGATCTGACATGCCCCTCAGCGAATTTTTCGTGCTCTATCCCCTGGCCTTCGTATTCGCTGCGTTATTGCTCGGATTGATCGTCGGCAGTTTCCTCAATGTGCTGGTGTGGCGCCTGCCGAAGATGCTCGACCGCGAATGGCGCCTGCAAGCCCATGACCTGCTCGGCCTGCCGCCCGAAGCACCGGGCCCGGTCTACAACCTGATGCTGCCGCACTCCGAGTGCACCCACTGCGGCCATCGCATCCGCGCCTGGGAAAACATCCCGTTGCTCAGCTACCTGATGCTGCGCGGGCGCTGCTCCAGCTGCGCCGCCCCCATCGGCAAGCGTTATCCGCTGACCGAATTGGCCTGCGGCGCATTGTCGGCCTTCGTCGCTTGGCATTTCGGCTTTGGCTGGCAGGCCGCAATGGTGCTGGTGCTGACCTGGGGCCTGCTGGGCATGAGCCTGATCGACGCCGAGCATCAACTGCTGCCCGATACGCTGGTGCTGCCCCTGCTGTGGCTGGGCCTGATCGTCAACAGCTTCGGACTGTTCGTCAGCCTCGACCAGGCGATGTGGGGTGCGGTGGGCGGCTACCTGGCGCTGTGGTCGGTGTTCTGGGTGTTCAAGCTGATCACCGGCAAGGAAGGCATGGGCTATGGCGACTTCAAGCTGCTGGCGATGCTGGGTGCCTGGGGGGGCTGGCAACTGCTGCCGCTGACATTGCTGCTGTCATCGCTGGTCGGCGCGGTGATCGGGGTCATTATGCTGCGGCTGCGCAATGCCCCCGGGTCGACGCAAATCCCTTTCGGGCCCTATCTGGCCGTTGCCGGCTGGATTGCGTTGCTCTGGGGTGGTCAAATAACCGACTTCTATTGGCAGTCTGTCGGTTTCTGATGTCGATGCCCCAAGACCTTTTTTATGAGTAGCCCCGTGGAAAAACCCTGGATTCTCGGCCTGACCGGAGGCATTGGCAGCGGCAAGAGTGCGGCGGCCCAGCATTTCATCGACCTGGGCGTGCATGTCATCGACGCCGATCACGCGGCGCGCTGGGTGGTCGAACCCGGGCGCCCGGCACTGGCAGCAATCGCCGGGCATTTCGGCCCCGGTGTGCTGCTAGCCGATGGTGCCCTGGATCGGGCGGCGTTGCGCAAGCTGATCTTCGAGAACGCCGAGCAACGCCGCTGGCTCGAAGCGCTGCTGCATCCGTTGATTGGCGAGGAAATTGCCCATCATCTGGCCCAGGCGCAATCGGCCTACGCGATTCTGGTTTCACCGCTGCTGATCGAATCAGGGCAGTACGCCATGACCCAACGGATCCTGGTGATCGATGCGCCGGAACAATTGCAGATCGAACGCACCTTGCAGCGCGACCAGACCAGCGAACAGCAGGTCCAGGCGATCCTCAAGGCCCAATCCAGCCGCCAGGACCGCCTGAGCCATGCCGACGACGTGGTGGTCAACGACCGCGACCTCGCCTGGCTGCACAGCGAGGTCGAGCGCCTGCATCACTTTTACCTAACTTTGCGTGGAGGCCAGTCATGAGCCAAACCCCAACCGTCGATTGCCCAACCTGCGGCGCCCCTGTGGAATGGAGCCCGGAGAGCAAGTTCCGGCCATTCTGTTCCGATCGTTGCAAACTGATCGACCTGGGCGCCTGGGCGTCGGAAGAACACAAGATCCCGGTCAGCCCGGATGCCGAGGATGAGCTGTTCAGCGAGGACTTCAACCCCCGCTCGCACCACTAAGGCCGCATGAAACCGTAGTCCTGCTCGTCGTCGAGGTTTTCCGCCAGGAAGCTCAACTCATCGGCCAGGTCTTCAACGCTGCGCACCGTCTTGCTCTGTTGCACGATGGCACTGAGCAAGGCACGCAGGCTCAGGCCCGGGTCGAAGCCGATCTCCATGGCTGCATCGTGGCTACGCCTGATCTCTTGTCTCGCCCACTCATAAACACTCATGGTTGTGCTCCTGGAAGTTTTCCAGAGCATGAAGGGCGGGTAACGGGGCGACCTTGATGTGAATCAAGGCTTGTCTTCATCCTTCCAGGGCGCCGACAGATAGCGCGTGCGGTTGAAGGTTTCCAGCCAGTCGGGACTGAACACCACCAGCGCACTGACCACCATGCCGTTGATGAATGCCTCGGGAAAGATAATCAACCATAGGTAGCCGATAAAGTCCTCCAGCCAATAGGGCATGGCGAATACTCCGTCGTACCAGAGCAGGCCCAGCCCCAGCAGCAGGCACAACAGGGCCGAAAGCGCGGCGGCGAGAAATCCCGAGCAGAAGATATACACAAACAGATTACGCGGCTGGGCGCGCTCCACCAGGATCGCGCAACACTCGGTGACCAGCACCGGCAGCAAAATCAGCAGCGCACCGTTGATGCCCAGCGCCGCCATGTCCTGGCGCCCCAGCAGCACCAGGGCGAGCTGGGCAATCAGACCACCGAGGATCGCCAACGGCCAGTCCAGCAGCAGGGTCACGGCGGTCATGCCGATGAAGTGATAGGACACGCCTGTGTCGAAATCCCGCCGCACCAACCACAACAGGAACAACGCCAGGACGGTGCCGAACAACAGGTGCTGGCGACGGCTGTCGGCGAACAGTTCGACCCACGGCGCCCGCCACACGGCCCAGGCCAATACCGGCACATAGATCAGCCAGCCGACCGTCAGTGTCTGCGGTGCGAGCAGTTCGGCACCGATCATGGGACTACTCCTTTTGCTTGTCCTTGCATCAAACAGCCTGTTGTGGCGAGGGAGCTTGCTCCCGCTGGGCTGCGGAGCAGGCCTAAAGAATTTGCGACCGCTTCGCGCTCGAGCGGGAGCAAGCTCCCTCGCCACGGTTACCTCAGTCCAGCAGTCTACACCCCTCCCCATAACGTCCATTAATCACCACAGTGCTTTCAGCTTGTCGCAATTGAACGCTAAGCTTGGGCTCATGGATGATTCCGATTACTTACGCCTGCTGACCATCGCGGCCGAGCAAGCCAACGCCTTTCTCTCCAATGCCCGCAAATGGGAGCGTGAGCGTTGGGTCTGCCAGCGACTGCTGCAAGGGCTGAACGTGCCTTATCGCGCCGATGAGTTTGCCCCCGCGGGCGAGCCGCCGGATGTCCTGTTTCGCGACGCCAATTTCGAGGTGTTCTTCGTGCTCGACGAGGGCCGGCGCCTCAACGACGAATGGCGCGACGAATTGCAACGCCGCCGCAGCGCGTTTTCCCTGAGCCAGTTGGTGCGCCGCGAAGCCAAGCCGCGACGGATCCCGGCCAACGAATTCCTGTTGCGCCTGGCCCCGACCCTGCGCAAGAAAGCCCACAACTACACCGAGCGCGGCATGGACCTGGGCGATCTGGACATCATTGCCTTCGCTAGCCTAAAGCGCGAGGTGCTGGACCTCAACAGCCATTTTCCGCCGCCCACCGAGTACCTGCGCCAGGGCTGGCGATCCCTGTCGCTGGTGGGGCCGACCTTTGCCCGGGTGCTGTTTGCCCACCCCGATGCGCCGGATTTCCTGCGCAGCAACCTGGGGCGCAGCATTGTGTTCGACGTCGGGATCAGCCTGTAGACTCCCAACAGGCCCCGGTACATGTACGCTCACCTGACGAGCGGCTACGCTGCATTCAATGCCACGGAGCCGGACGCTGTAGCGTCCGCACCTTTTGCAACGTCTACCTGATGAGGCCTTTATGACCAGCCGCCTGAACCCAGATGACCAGAAGCATGTCGAAGAGTACCTCCAACTGTCCCAGCACCGAGTCGAGCGCCGGCCTTTCCGGCCGTGGATGCTCCTGGTGGTGGTACTGGCGATCACTATCGGCCTGGGCCTGTTGAGCCGACTGATCAGTTACCTGACGCTATGAGCCCTAGACTCGCGCGGGTAACGGCACCGATTTCCTTTAGCCTTGCGAGATATCCCCATGACTCACCGTATTGTTATCGTTGGCGGCGGCGCCGGCGGCCTGGAGTTGGCTACCCGTCTGGGTAAGACGCTGGGCAAGCGCGGCACGGCCAGCGTAATGCTGGTCGACGCGAACCTGACCCACATCTGGAAACCGTTGCTGCACGAAGTGGCCGCCGGCTCCCTGAATTCTTCCGAAGACGAGCTCAACTACGTTGCCCAGGCCAAATGGAACCACTTCGAGTTCCAGCTCGGGCGCATGAGCGGCCTGGATCGGCAACTGAAGAAAATCCAGCTGGCCGCCACTTATGACGAAGCGGGCGTCGAGCTGTTGCCAGCCCGTGAGCTGGGCTACGACACCCTGGTGATTGCCGTCGGCAGCACCACCAACGACTTCGGCACCGAAGGCGCGGCGCAACATTGCCTGTTCCTCGACACCCGCAAACAGGCCGAGCGCTTCCACCAGCAACTGCTCAACCATTATCTGCGCGCCCACGCCGGCCAGACCGATGCGGTGGAGCGCATCAGCGTCGCCATCGTCGGTGCCGGCGCGACCGGCGTCGAACTGGCCGCCGAGCTGCACAACGCGGCCCATGAACTGGCGGCCTACGGGCTGGACCGGATCAAGCCGGAAAACATGCACATCACCCTGATCGAAGCCGGGCCACGCGTCCTGCCAGCACTGCCCGAGCGCATCGGCGGGCCCGTGCACAAGACCCTGGAAAAGCTCGGGGTCAATGTCATGACCAACGCCGCCGTCAGCCAGGTGACGGCCGACAGCCTGATCACCGCCGATGGCAAGGTGATCGATGCGAGCCTCAAGGTCTGGGCGGCAGGGATTCGTGCGCCGGGGTTCCTCAAGGACATCGACGGGCTGGAGACCAATCGCATCAATCAATTGCAAGTGCTGCCTACGCTGCAGACCACCCGCGACGAAAACATCTTTGCCTTCGGTGACTGCGCCGCCTGCCCGCAACCGGACAGTGACCGCAACGTACCGCCTCGCGCCCAGGCCGCGCACCAGCAAGCATCGCTGCTGGCCAAATCCCTGAAGCTACGGATCGAAGGCAAGGCCCTGCCGCACTACAAGTACACCGACTACGGTTCGCTGATCTCGCTGTCGCGCTTCTCGGCAGTGGGTAACCTGATGGGCAACCTCACCGGTAGCGTGATGCTCGAAGGCTGGCTGGCGCGGATGTTCTATGTGTCGCTGTACCGCATGCACCAGATGGCGCTGTACGGCATGTTCCGCACGGCGATGCTGATGCTGGGGAGCAAGATCGGGCGCGGGACCGAGCCTCGACTGAAGTTGCACTGAGGATATAAATCATCCGTGAAGGCGATGAGCTTTAGAGGTGCATCGCCTGTTCCATCGTCTTCGCGAGCAAGCCCGCTCCCACAGGGGATCGAGTACTTCAAGGGTACGCGATCAACTGTGGGAGCGGGCTTGCTCGCGAAGACGGCTGTGCAGTCAAAAGTTATCGAAAAGACAAAACTCGATCTGCGTCGCCATCAATCACACCTGAAACCGCTGCACCATGGTGCGCAACGAATTCGCCAGTTGCGACAGTTCATGGCTGGACGCACTGGTCTGGTCCGCCCCTGTGGCCGAACGCACGGACAGATCGCGGATGTTCACCAGATTGCGATCAACCTCGCGGGCCACTTGTGCCTGTTCTTCGGCCGCGCTGGCGATCACCAGGTTGCGCTCGTGGATTTCACTGACCGACGCGGTGATGGTCTGCAATGCCTCTCCTGCCCGCTCCGCCATCGCCAGGGTGCTGGCGGCGCGCGTAGAGCTGGCCTGCATCGAGTCCAGGGCCTGGGTGGCGCCGCTGCGCATACCCTGGACCATCTGCTCGATTTCCTGGGTCGATTGCTGCGTGCGATAAGCCAGCGCTCGCACTTCATCAGCCACCACCGCAAACCCGCGACCGCTTTCGCCGGCCCGGGCCGCTTCAATGGCGGCGTTGAGTGCCAGCAGGTTGGTTTGTTCGGCAATGGCCCGGATCACGTCCAATACCTTGCCGATATCCTGTGACTGGTTCGCCAGGGATTGCACCAGGCCACCGGTCACTTTTACATCGCTGGCGAGGGCGTCAATCGCATCAACCGTGTCGCTGACCCGCTGTTGCCCAAGGGACGCCGATTCGCTGGACTGACGCGTGGCATCGGAGGTGGAGACCGCGTTGCGCGCCACTTCTTCCACGGCCGTGGTCATTTCGGTGACGGCCGTGGCAGCCTGTTCAATTTCGTTGTTCTGCTGTTGCAGGCTCTGGGTGCTACCGAGAGTGACCGCGTTCAGCTCATCGGCTGCCGTTGCCAGCTGCGCCGCCGAACCGCTGATACTCTGCAACGTATCGCGCAGGTTTTGCTGCATGGTTGCCAGGGCCTTGAGCAAGCGGCTCACTTCATCGTTGCCATGGGTTTCGATCGGCCGGGTCAGGTCACCTTTAGCCACACTTTCTGCGGCGCTCAGCGCCTCACCCAGGGGCTTGACGATGCTGCGGGTCAACAGCATCGCCAGGGCTACCGTCGCCAGGGCGGCCAGCACAATGAACAGGCTGACGATCATGCGGGAATTGGCGTAGTGTTCCTGGGACTTCTGGCTCTCGATGGACACCTGCTTGGAGAACAGCTCTGCCAGATCGTTGAGCTGCTTGCCGGAACCGTCCACCACGGTCTTCATGTCCACCAACAGCAGCTTGATCAGCTCGTCGCGACGCCCCTGCTCCGCAAGGATGAAGGATTGCGCGATACCCGCGCGGTAGGCGGCAAAATTCTGCTTGAACTGATCGTAGAGCGCTTTGCCTTCAGGGGTCACGACGAGTTTTTCGTAGTTGGCGATTTTTTCGCTCAGTTCCTTGTCGCGGACGTCCATTTGCCCACGATAGACCGAGGTGTTCTTCGGATCCTGGTCCAGGGCCATGCGCAGGGAGATGGTGCGAATGCGCAGCATCCATTCGCGAATCTCGTCACCGCCACGAATGCTCGGCAGCCACTGGGTTTCCACCGCCACCTCGCTGTCACGGATGCTCGACATCTGCCCCAGTGCAAACACCCCGAGCAATGCCACCAACAGGGCGATCAAGGCAAAACCCAACGCGGCACGGCGGGCGATATTCATCTGACGAAGAAACATAGTGGAATGCCTTTTTTTATTGTTGGCGTGAGTGGGGTCGAGTCCCTGTCGGCGGTTTATCGGCTGGTTGTATGACAACTTGAAGCCTTGCGCTTTTTCGAAAGCAAAAAAAATCCCCGTATCTTTCGATACGAGGATTTTCAATATGGTCGGGGTAAGGGGATTCGAACTCCTGACATCCTGCTCCCAAAGCAGGCGCGCTACCGGACTGCGCTATACCCCGGTAATAAAAAGGCGACCTTTTCAAGTCGCCTTCCTCGATCAGCGCTTTTGGCCTCTGATCTTAAGATTCGATTCCAGCGAACTGGTCTCAAAAATGGTGGGTCGTGTGGGATTCGAACCTACGACCAATTGGTTAAAAGCCAACTGCTCTACCAACTGAGCTAACGACCCAAATATGGTCGGGGTAAGGGGATTCGAACTCCTGACATCCTGCTCCCAAAGCAGGCGCGCTACCGGACTGCGCTATACCCCGATTGAAATGGCTCCGTGACCAGGACTCGAACCTGGGACCCAATGATTAACAGTCATTTGCTCTACCGACTGAGCTATCACGGAACTGATATTTCAAGTTGCAACATTGAAGCTTGTCGAACCTCGCTTCAACCTCTTCTACCCGTCTGCATCGCTGCGTTCGTGTGTCTGAGGCGCGCTATTCTACAATCTTCAAAACCGCTGTCAACCCCCTAAATTGCTTTCAAGACAATGATTTGCAACTTATTTTGGATTGCTTCTCAGTGAGAAGAGACCCTTGGGGTGACTGACTGCGGGGCGCACTTTACAAGCCTTTTCCTTTGAGTTCAACGGCCTGATGAAAAAATGGTGCTTGGAAGCGAGCCTCCCCATAGATCAGGAAAAGAACACCGGCCGTGGCGAGGGAGCTTGCTCCCGCTGGGTCGCGTAGCGGCCCCTCAAAAAGCGAGGAGTGCTTCGCACTCCAGCGGGAGCAAGCTCCCTCGCCACAAAAGCCCAGACAATCGCCTCAGTTGAAGACGATTTCGTCGTTCTCCACCGTGCCGGTCACCGTTTCGCCCGGCATGAAGCGACCGGACAAAATCAACTGCGCCAGCGGGTTTTCGATCCAGCGCTGGATCGCCCGCTTCAGCGGCCGTGCGCCATAGACCGGGTCGTACCCCACAGCAATCAGCTTGTCCAAGGCCTCGTCGCTCAATTGCAGCTTCAGTTCGCGCTCGGTGAGGCGGCTGCGCAGGCGACCCAGCTGGATCTCGGTGATGCCGGCGATCTGGTCGCGGGCCAACGGCTCGAAAATCACCACTTCGTCGACCCGGTTGATGAACTCTGGCCGGAAGTGGGTGGATATCGCATCCATCACCGCGGCACGCTGCGCCTCGCGGTCGCCCACCAGCTCCTGGATCTGCGCCGAGCCGAGGTTGGAGGTCATCACGATCACCGTGTTGCGGAAATCCACCGTACGCCCGTGGCTGTCGGTCAGGCGGCCATCTTCCAGCACTTGCAGCAGGATGTTGAACACATCCGGGTGCGCCTTTTCGACCTCGTCGAGCAGGATCACCGAATACGGCTTGCGCCGCACGGCCTCGGTCAGGTACCCGCCCTCTTCATAGCCGACGTAACCCGGTGGCGCACCGATCAGCCGCGCCACGGAGTGTTTCTCCATGAACTCGGACATGTCGATGCGCACCATGGCCTCTTCGGTATCAAAGAGGAATTCGGCCAGCGCCTTGCACAGCTCGGTTTTACCGACACCGGTCGGGCCGAGGAACATGAACGAGCCGCTCGGACGGTTCGGGTCCGACAACCCGGCACGGGAGCGGCGCACGGCGTTGGCGACGGCCACCACCGCTTCTTCCTGGCCGATCACACGCTGGTGCAGCAGGCTCTCCATCTTAAGCAGCTTGTCGCGCTCGCCTTCGAGCATCTTCGACACCGGGATCCCGGTCCATTTGGAGACCACTTCGGCGATCTCTTCTTCGGTGACCTTGCTGCGCAGCAACTGGTTTTCGCTCTTGCCGTGCTGGTCGACCATTTGCAGGCTGCGCTCCAGGTCCGGGATCACCCCGTACTGCAGCTCGGCCATGCGGTTGAGGTCGCCTTTGCGGCGGGCCGCTTCCAGTTCCTGGCGAGACTGTTCAATCTTCTGCTGGATCTGCGCCGAACCCTGGACTTCAGCCTTTTCCGAATTCCAGACTTCCTCGAGATCGGAATACTCTCGCTCGTGACGACCGATTTCTTCCTGCAATTTTTCCAGGCGCTTCTTCGCCGCTTCGTCGCTTTCTTTTTTCAGGGCCTGGGATTCGACCTTGAGTTGGATCAGGCGCCGCTCCAGGCGATCCAGCACTTCGGGCTTGGAGTCGATTTCCATACGGATGCGGCTGGCGGCCTCGTCGATCAGGTCGATGGCCTTGTCCGGCAACTGGCGATCAGTGATGTAGCGGTGACTCAGCTTGGCCGCCGCGATGATCGCGCCATCGGTGATCGCCACCTTGTGGTGAACTTCGTACCGCTCCTTGAGGCCGCGCAGGATGGCGATGGTGTCTTCTTCGCTCGGCTCCTCCACCAGCACTTTCTGGAAGCGCCGTTCGAGGGCTGCGTCCTTCTCTATGTACTGGCGGTACTCGTTGAGGGTGGTCGCGCCGACGCAGTGCAACTCGCCACGGGCCAGCGCCGGCTTGAGCATGTTGCCGGCGTCCATCGAGCCTTCACCTTTGCCCGCACCGACCATGGTGTGCAACTCGTCGATGAACAGAATGATCTGCCCTTCCTGCTTCGACAATTCATTGAGCAGGGCTTTGAGGCGTTCTTCGAACTCGCCACGATACTTGGCACCGGCGATCAACGCCCCCATGTCCAGGGACAGCAGGCGCTTGCCCTTGAGCCCATCAGGCACTTCACCATTGATGATGCGCTGGGCCAGGCCTTCGGCGATGGCAGTCTTGCCCACGCCCGGTTCACCGATCAGCACCGGGTTGTTCTTGGTACGACGTTGCAATACCTGGATCGTGCGGCGGATCTCGTCGTCACGGCCGATCACCGGGTCGAGCTTGCCTTCTTCGGCGCGCTTGGTCAGGTCGACGGTGTATTTGTCCAACGCCTGACGGGACTCTTCGTGGTTGGCGTCGTTAACGGCTTCGCCGCCACGCAGGTTGTTGATGGCATTTTCCAGGGCTTTCTTGCTCACGCCCTGGCCAAGCAACAACTTGCCCAGCTTGCTGTTCTCGTCCATGGCGGCGAGTAGCACCAGTTCGCTGGAAATGAACTGATCGCCCTTCTGTTGGGCCAGGCGGTCGGCCTGGTTGAGCAGCCGCGCCAGGTCCTGGGACATGTTCACGTCGCCAGTAGGGTTCTGGATCTTGGGCAAATGGTCGAGTTCTTTCGCCAGCTCTTTGCGCAGGCTGTTGACGTCAAAGCCCACCTGCATCAGCAGTGGCTTGATGGAACCGCCCTGCTGTTCGAGCATGGCCTGCATCAGGTGCGCCGGTTCGATACCGGGATGGTCCAGCCCGACGGCCAGGGACTGGGCATCGGACAGGGCCAACTGTAATTTGCTGGTTAAACGGTCAATACGCATAGGGTCACCTTCCTTTTGGGCAGGCCGGACCTGAAAACCGTCCTGAATGAAGAAACCTGCCAGATACCGTTATAGATGTGGTCGATTCTGGAAGTTTCAAGCGGCGCACTATTGATGCAGATCAGGAGAGTCTAGCGTTCGATCCAGACCAGGGAGGCAAAGCGACCGGTGCGCGGATTGCGCCGGTAGGAAAAGAAACGCGGATCGGACACGGTGCACAAACCGCCACCATAGACCGCCGTGACGCCGCGTGCCGCCAGGCGCAGGCGCGCCAGGGCGTAGATGTCGGCGAGGAATTTTCCGGCGTTGTGGCTGAGCACGAAGGCCTTTGCTGCCTCGGGCTGAACGGCCATGAACGCTTCACGCACCTCGGCACCGACTTCAAAGGCCTGCGGGCCGATGGCCGGGCCGAGCCAGGCGAGAATTTCGTCGGCGGGCACCTGAAGGCTATCGAGGGTGGCTTCCAGGACCCCATTCACCAGCCCGCGCCAACCGGCATGGGCGGCCGCGACGCGGGTGCCGGCACGGTTGCAGAACAGCACGGGCAAGCAGTCCGCAGTCATCGACGTGCAGGCGATACCCGGCGTGGCGGTCCAACTGGCATCGGCGCTCATGACCCGTGTCGGATCGGCCTCGACCACCTCGATCCCGTGGACCTGTTGCAGCCAGGCCGGACGCATGACGAATCGGTCGGTAAGACGGCGACGGTTTTCGGCAACGGCCAGTGGATCGTCATCCACATGGTTGCCAAGGTTGAGACTGTCGAACGGCGCCAGGCTGACGCCGCCCGCACGGGTGGTGACGCAGGCCTTGACCCGAGCCGGCGCGGGCCAGTCGGGTATCAGCCAGTCACTCATCCGATGAACGCCTCGCGATCCTGCTTGAGCAGCGTCAGCAGCCAGACGAAGTCATCCGGTAACGGCGACTCCCAGCTCATGCGCTTACCGCTGGTCGGATGATCCAGTTCCAGGAATCGTGCGTGCAACGCCTGGCGAGGGAAGTTTTTCAACGATTCGACCATCGTCACGCTGGCGGCCGGCGGAATGCGGAAACGACCACCGTAGGCCGGATCGCCCACCAACGGGAAGTTGATGTGGGCCATGTGCACGCGGATCTGGTGGGTACGGCCGGTCTCCAGCTTGACCCGCACGTGGGTGTGAGAGCGGAAGCGCTCAAGCACGCGGTAATGGCTGACCGCCGGCTTGCCGCCTTCCATCACGGCCATGCGCTGGCGTTGCTGGCCATGACGACCGATCGGCGCGTTGATCTTGCCGCCGGCGGTGACCACGCCGATCACGATGCACTCGTAGATACGGCTGACGCTGCGGCTTTGAAGCTGGGCAACCAGCTGTGTCTGCGCCTGGATGGTCTTGGCCACCACCATCAGGCCCGTGGTGTCCTTGTCCAGGCGATGGACGATGCCGGCACGCGGGACGTTAATAATGTCCGGCACGTGGTGCAGCAAGGCGTTGAGCAGGGTGCCATCGGCATGGCCGGCGGCCGGGTGGACCACCAGGCCCGCCGGTTTGTTGATCACCAGGATGTCGTCGTCTTCATAGACGATGTCCAGGGCGATGTCCTGGGCGACCCATTCACCTTGGGCCTCCTGCTCGGCGGTCAGCTCGAGGATGGCGCCGCCGTGGACGATGTCGCGCGGGCGCACGACCGCCCCATCCACCGTCAGGCGACCGTCCTTGATCCAGGCGGAAAGGCGCGAGCGCGAGTGCTCGTCGAAGAGTTGGGCGGCGACTTGATCGAGGCGTTGGCCGCCCAATTCGGACGGCACCTCTGCGCGAAGTTCTATTTTATCGGACATGCTCGGACTGGGCGTCGGCACAGCCTTTGGTTTCGGCTGCGCGCTTGTGGTTAAATACGGCGTCTTTTGCCCCGAGGCTTTTCAACGGGGCGCTCATCATAACAGGACGGCCCCGCCCAAGACAGCGGCCGTCATAGGGACGCAAGCCGCCATGCAAGTGAAACACCTGCTGCTGATCGCCATCCTCGCATTGACCGCTGCTTGCTCATCGAAGGAAGTCGTAGACGAAAACCTGAGCGAAGTCGAACTGTACCAACAGGCTCAGAACGACCTGGACAACAACAGCTACACCAGCGCCACAGCCAAGCTCAAGGCCCTGGAGTCGCGTTATCCGTTCGGTCGCTACGCCGATCAGGCTCAACTGGAGCTGATCTACGCCAACTACAAGAACGCCGAGCCGGAAGCTGCAAAATCCGCCGCCGAGCGTTTCATTCGTCTACATCCGCAGCACCCGAACGTCGATTACGCTTACTACCTCAAGGGCCTGACCTCCTTTGACCAGGACGTCGGCCTGCTGGCGCGCTTCCTGCCGCTGGACATGACCAAGCGTGACCCGGGCGCCGCGCGCGACTCCTACAATGAGTTCGCCCAGCTGACCAGCCGCTTCCCCAACAGCCGCTATTCGCCGGACGCCAAGCAGCGCATGATCTACCTGCGCAACCTGCTGGCCTCCTACGAAATCCACGTGGCCGACTACTACCTGACCCGTCAGGCCTACGTCGCTGCCGCCAACCGTGGCCGCTACGTGGTGGAAAACTTCCAGGAAACCCCTTCGGTGGGCGACGGCCTGGCGGTAATGACCGAAGCCTACCAGCGCCTGCACCTGGACGACCTGGCGGCTACCAGCCTGGAAACCCTGAAGCTGAACTACCCGGATCACCCCTCCCTGGTGGACGGCCAGTTCACCCCGCGGGTCGACGAAGCCGACAACCGCTCGTGGCTGAGCAAGGCGACCCTGGGCCTGATCGAATCCCGTCCACCGCTGCCGCCGGGTGAAACCCGCGCCAACCAGGACGTTCAGCGTCAGTTCCAGGACGCCAAGGAAGCCATTCCGAACGAGCTCAAGCCCAAGGATGAAAATGGCGACGTGATCGAGGAAGAAGAGCCGGAGAACGAGTCCAGCGACCGTTCCTGGTTCAGCCACCTGACCTTCGGCCTGTTTGACTGAGGCCAAGGCAGGAATGAAAAGGGAGACCGGGCGGTCTCCCTTTTTTGTGCCTGGGTTTTATTGCGCTGGGCGCCGTTCCTGTCCTTGGCTAAACTGCCGGATCATCAGCCAAAAAGCCGCCCATCATGCTTCGTTTACTGTTCTGGATCGCCCTGATTGCCGCCGCGGTATGGTTCTGGCGCAAGTACAAGGGTGCGTCTGCCTCCCCTCGCACATCGCGCGAGCGCGACGCAACGCCCATGGTCCGCTGCGCCCAATGCGGCGTACACCTGCCCCGCGACCGGGCGCTGGCCCAGGAACAACAGTGGTACTGCAGCCAGGCTCACCTTGAGCAAGGCCCGGGTCCTCGTGACCGCTGAGGCTTCAAGCCCGCGCCTCAAGCAGGCGCAGCGCCTGCTGCGTCTCTATCACCTGTACCGCCTGAGCATCGGCATCACCCTGGTGCTGCTGATCTCCAGCAACATGGACAACCGTCTGCTGGAGTTCGCCAACGACGACCTGCTGCGCAGCGGCAGCTGGTTGTACCTGGTGCTGAATATCCTGCTGGTGGTGTTCCTCGAAAACACCCGCCGCCCTGCCCGCCTGTTCAGCCTGACGCTTGCCGATGTGCTGCTGCTCTCGTGGCTGTTCTTCGTCGCGGGCGGCGCCCCCAGCGCCATCGGCAACCTGCTCATCGTCTCGGTCGCCATCGGCAATACGCTGCTGCGTGGCCGGATCGGCTTGCTGATCGCAGCCGTCGCGACGCTCGGCATTGTCGGCTCCAGCTTCTTGCTGGGCTTGAGCGACTCGAACCGTCCCAGCAGCTACCTACAGGCCGGGACCCTGGGCGCACTGTGCTTCGCCGCTGCATTGTTGGTGCAAGGTCTGAATCGACGCCTGGAAGCCAGCGAAACCCTGGCCGAGCAACGGGCCAGCGAAGTAATCGGCCTGGAAGCACTCAACGCCTTGATCCTGCAGCGCATGCGCACCGGCATCCTGGTCCTCGACCGTCAGCGCCGGGTGCAGTTGGCCAACGAGAGCGCGCTGCACCTATTGGGCATGCATGACCTGGTCGGCAAACAGATCGACGACTACTCCAGCGCCCTGGTCGAGCGCCTGCAACTGTGGCTGAACAACCCCAGCCTGCGCCCACCCAGCCTGACCATCAGCGGCACCGGCCTGACCTTGCAGCCGAGCTTCATCGCTCTGGGTTACAACGATCATCGGCAGATCCTGGTTTTCCTCGAAGACCAGGCCCAGGTTGCCCAGCAGGCCCAGCAACTGAAACTGGCGTCCCTGGGGCGTCTCACCGCCGGCATCGCCCATGAAATCCGCAACCCGCTGGGGGCGATCAGCCACGCAGCGCAACTGCTGCGCGAGTCCGAGGAACTGAATGACGCGGATCGGCGTCTGACGCAGATTATTCAAGATCACTCACAACGAATGAATCGCGTCATTGAAAATGTCCTGCAACTGTCCCGCCGCCAGACTTCCACGCCCCAGCGCCTGGACCTGCGCGCCTGGCTCGAGCAATTCGTGCGCCAGACCCGCGAACACGCAGGCGACCACCAGCAATTGCACCTGAGCGTAGACCCGGGCGACTACGTCACGCTGATGGACCCCGAGCAACTGACCCAAGTACTCGACAACCTGCTGCGCAACGCCTGGCGCCACAGCGCCATGCTCCATGAACCAGCCGAGGCCTGGCTGAAACTGTTCATCGATCCCCATAGCCAGCTATCCACACTGGACATCATCGACAACGGCCCCGGCGTAACACCGGAGCAGCAGGCGCATCTGTTCGAACCCTTCTTCACCACCAGCAGCCAGGGCACCGGCCTTGGGCTCTATCTGTCCCGTGAGCTGTGCGAAAGCAACCAGGCCCGCCTAGACTTCAAACCACGCCAAGGCGGCGGTTGCTTTCGCATCACCTTTGCTCACGGACGGAAACAGATTTGAATACACGCTCACGGCAACGAATCCTGATCGTCGATGACGAACCGGACATCCGCGAACTCCTGGATATCACCCTGGGAAGGATGAAACTCGACACCCGCAGCGCCAAGAACCTCGCCGAAGCCCAAGGCCTGCTGGCAGACGAGGCCTTCGACCTGTGCCTGACCGACATGCGCCTGCCCGACGGCACCGGCCTGGAACTGGTGCAACACATCCAGCAACGCTACCCGCAATTGCCGGTGGCGATGATCACCGCCTACGGCAGCCTGGAAACCGCCATCGACGCCCTCAAGGCCGGCGCTTTCGACTTCCTGACCAAACCGGTCGACCTCACTCGCCTGCGCGGACTGGTCAGCAGCGCCTTGCGCCTGCCGCCGGTGGCGACACCGACCATAACCATCGAACGTTGCCTGCTGGGCGACTCACCGCCGATGCGCAACGTGCGCAAACAGATCGAAAAACTCGCGCGCAGCCAGGCACCGGTGTACATCAGCGGAGAGTCAGGTTGTGGCAAGGAACTGGTCGCCCGCTTGATCCATGACCAAGGGCCTCGGGCGAGCCAGGCATTCGTGCCGGTCAACTGTGGGGCGATTCCCACGGAGCTGGTGGAAAGCGAATTTTTCGGCCATCGAAAAGGCAGCTTCAGCGGCGCCATCGAAGACAAACCCGGGTTATTCCAGGCTGCCCATGGCGGAACCCTGTTCCTCGACGAAGTAGCCGACCTGCCCTTGGCGATGCAAGTGAAGCTGCTGCGAGCGATCCAGGAAAAGGCCGTGCGCGCCGTCGGCGGCCAGCAGGAAGAGGTGGTGGACGTGCGCATCCTCTGCGCCACCCACAAAGAACTTGACGCCGAAGTCGCCGCCGGGCGCTTTCGCCAGGACTTGTACTACCGACTGAACGTGATCGAACTGCGCGTTCCGCCGCTGCGTGAACGCCGCGAAGACATCGAATTGTTGGCCAACCACATGCTCCAGCGCCTGGCGACCACCACTGGCAGCCCGGCGGTCAAGCTGCATCCCAAAGCCCTCGAAGCCCTGCTGAGCTACCGTTTCCCGGGCAACGTGCGCGAACTGGAGAACATGCTCGAACGGGCTTACACGCTGTGCGAACACCAACAGATCGAAGCCGATGACCTGCGCCTGGCCGAAGGCAGCAATGCTGACCCGGGCAACCCCGAGCTGATGCGGGTCGACAACCTGGAAGACTACCTGGAAAACGTCGAACGCAAACTCATCCTCCAGGCCCTGGAAGAAACCCGCTGGAACCGCACGGCAGCGGCGCAACGCTTGAAACTGTCGTTTCGGTCGATGCGGTATCGGTTGAAGAAGTTGGGGTTGGATTAGCGCAGCCCCAAGGCGACAGTGCCCGCCGTGGCGAGGGAGCTTGCTCCCGCCGGGCTGCGAAGCAGACCCGAACCCGACACCTCGGAGTGCCAGATGGATCTGCGTCGCTGCTTATTGGGGCTGCTGCGCAGCCCAGCGGGAGCAAGCTCCCTCGCCACAAGTTGGTGTTTGGCTTGGAAACTCGAGCGGTGTGCTCTAGCCTTCAGTCACCGGTACTCGCTCATCCAGCACTCGATTAGCCAGCAATTCGCTCAGTTCAATCAATTGTTGTACGGCCAAGGCGATATGTCGTCGCGAGCCATCCAGATCAAAGGCCAGGTCGCCGATTATTGCGTTGGCAGAGGCCAGGGTTTCGCTGAGGTTGGCGAGAAGGCATTCGGCATCGATACCCTCGGCGACAGCGAACAGCTGGTTGGAAGTTGGTTTTTTCTTGGCTTCGGGTTTAGGGGCCAGGTAGTAGTCGAGGGCGCGTTTGGCGGCTTCATCGAGCTTATTGGTTTCTGAGGGTAACGAAGAGTTGTCACACATTGTGGTACTCCAAGAATGGATTACCAAGTTATAAGCAGACCGCGACGCCCGGACGCTGAATTGGCAGCGACAGGAAAAGGTTAGCCACAACCCTTCCCACCCGACAACCGACAGGACTCGTCGGAAAATTCGGCTCTAAAGAGGGCCTTGTCCGACCATTCCCACAAAGCTTGGTTAGCTGTCAGACCGCCATCGCGAGCAGGCTCGCTCCCACAATTGGATCGGAGTACAGCCGAGGAAATAGGTCAGCCGTAAGGCCGCCTTCGCGGGCAAGCCCGCTCCCACAGTTGGAACAGCGTAGGACCGGGAGAGACAGGTCGGCCGTTAGGCCGCCTCGCTTTTGCTTTTGCTTTTGCTTTTGATCTGGGCGCCCCGTTAACCACAAGGGCCGAACGCAGGCATTGCGTAGTGGGCATCCCGGCATGGATGCCGGGATAGCCGCGCTGGGTCATGGATGACCCTTCGCGGCGGGCCCACGGAGCAATGCCGGAGTGAGGGAACACCGAGCCTTGGCGAGGTGCCCAGTGGTGGGGCAAAGCGCTTTTGGTTACTTTTGGCGCTCTTCCAAAAGTGACCCGCTGTAAGAGCGGAACCCTAAGTGGCCGTTACCGCAGCAATGGATATGTACACAAAAATCCCGGCCGACTGCCAGGCCATCTTCGCGAGCAAGCTTTGCTCCCACAAGGCGCTCCCACAGAGTGAACGACCACCCGCCTGATCCTACAACCGCCCCGCCGGCGCATAAGGCGCAGGATCAATCACTGGCTCACGCCCCAACATCACATCGACAAACAACTGACACGACGCCGGCGCCAACACCAACCCATTGCGATAATGCCCGCAATTCAACCACAAGCCCGCAACCCCCGGCACTTCGCCAATGTAGGGAATACCCTCCGGCGATCCGGGTCGCAATCCGGCCCAATGCCCGACCACCTCAGCCTCCGCCAGCGCCGGGATCAGCTGTTGCGCCGAAGCTTTCAGGCTCTCCAGCGCAACATCGGTCGGCGTCTTGTCGAAACCTTCACGCTCCAGGGTGCTCCCCACCAGAATGTGCCCGTCGCGACGAGGAATCGCATAGCGTCCCTTGGCCAGGACCATGCTCGACAGGAAATCCGACGCGCACTTGTACAGAATCATCTGCCCCTTGACCGGCTCGACCGGCAACTTCAGCCCCAGGGTCTTGAGCAACTCACCGCTCCAGGCGCCAGCAGCCAGCACCACCTGATCGCCGCGAATCGGCCCGGTCGAACTGTCCACCCCAACCACACGGCCGGCGTCGCGAATGAAGCCGCTGACCTCACAGTGCTCATGCAGCGTGACATTGGGCAGGGCCAGCAGCGCCGCCTTGAGGGATTTCACCAGCCGAGGATTGCGCACATTGGCGACATCGGCCATGTAAATCGCCCGGGAAAACCCCGCGCCCAGCACCGGCACCGCATCATGGACCGCGCAGATATCCACAGCCCGCAACGGGCGCCCTTCCCGTTCGGCCCACGCCAGCGCATCGTCCTGATCGTCCAGATCCAACCAATACAGTCCGGTGACATGCACTTGCGGGTCGATCCCGGTGGCCGCGAACAGGCGCTGCCCCAACTGTGGATAAAAATCCTGCGACCAGTGGGCCAGCGCCGTGACTGCAGGGCTGTAGCGCCAAGGGTACAACGGCGACACGATACCGCCGCCGGCCCAGGACGATTCCTGGCCGACACTGGAACGATCCAGCAGCACCACCCGTTGCCCTTCCGACGCCAGATTGAACGCCGTCAGCAGGCCGATGACTCCGCCGCCGACAATCACCACTTGCTGTTGCCTGGTCATGTATTGATTCGACTCATAAGACAGAGGGCGCAAGGCAGCGCCCGAATAAAGAAAACTCAGCGACCCCAGCAATCCTTGGCGGTCAGCCCCGCAGCGGCGTTGATCATGCTGCGTGCGCCCGTGTTGTTGATGGTGAAATCACCGCACTTGTCCGTGGCCATGGACGAGCCGGTCTTGCGCACGGCGGTCAGGGTGAAGCTCTGGTCCGCCAGCGTCCGGTTAATGGTATAGAAATCGTTACCGTTGCTCAGGCCAGTCACCGCGTTGGTGTAGGAGTTGTTCTTTGAGTAGTAACGCTCGAGGATCTGCGCCTGCTCCGACAACAGCCCGGCGATTTCGGTGCGTCGGCCTTTCTTCATGTATTCGGTCAGGCTTGGATAGCCGACGGTGACCAGGATACCGATGATCGCGATCACGACTATGATTTCGATCAAGGTGAATCCCCGGTTGGATCTGCGCATACCTTACCTCACTGTATTTGCCGCCACATGATGCGGCGGCTGCCACCGACTGTTTTCCCCAGCAGGTCGGTGATGCCGCCACTGGAGTCGTTCACGATCATGTTGGTGGCCCCGTTGGCATTGACGACCGCACTCAAGGTCGGGATACCGCCACTGAACACCACCCCCGCCGAGATCGTGTCGAGGCTGTTGAGCGTGCCGTCACCGTTGGTGTCGAGCACCGCGTAATTGAGCATCTTACCGTTGAACGCATCCACTTCGATCAGTTTGCCGGTGCCGAAGGCAGCACAAGGATCGGTGGTGTCCACCGCGGCGGTGGTAAAGACCACGCGCCCGAGCACCAGATTGGCCGGATTGATCACCCGCTCGCCAGTCAATACATTGTTGTAGACCAGAGGCAGGTACCAGCCCTTCTTGGCAGGGTACGTCACGTCAGTCTGGCTGGTGGTCACGAACTGCCCGGTGCTGCCGGAAAACACGCCGGTGATCGACTGGGCCTGCAAGCTCGACACGGTGATCTGCCCTGCACCGCCCGTGGCGTCCCAGATCGAGTAGAACGCCTGCAGATCCTTGTTGAGCTTGTCCGTCGCCTCGTTGAATTTACCGGTGCCGAAAAACACCTGGGTGCCGCCCTGGGGGTTGTCCGCCAGCAGCGGCTGCACGGTGATCGGCTGGGTCGCGCCGCCAGGTGCGGTGAACAATGGCTGGCCGGCAAACGCCAGGCCCCAGGCGGTCGGGGAAGTGCCGCTGAGATCGAACTTCCACATACGTCCTTTCAAATCGCCACCGTACGCGGCTTGCACCACGTTCTGCGAGTTGACCCGAAGCTTGACCGAGGACAGGCCGTTATCGGTCTCACTGCTGTTGACGACGATCTTGCGGATCAACGAACCGTCACGGATATCCACCACGTACAACGCCGCCACACCGCTGTTGCTGCCGTAGCCGTTGGCAATGAACGCCGCCCAGCGCCCGTCCGCCAGCCGTGCGACTTCCGGACGGGCGTAGGCATAGCCCAGATCATTGAAGGCGTTGGTGGTACTGGCAACGGCCGGTGCGCTGATTTCCCACAATGCGCGAAGCACATTGCCTGCCGCCGCATCGAACAACTGCACCGCATAGAACGTTTTTCCCCCGGCCCCTGTCCCGCCCAGGGCCAGGGTCTTCCAGACGCTGCCCGCTTGTGCATCGAATACCCCGACCTGGCCGTCCACCAGGAACTGGTGGCCCACGCCATTGATGTAGGTGGGCTCGGCGATACTTTCCAGCGAAGGCAGTACGCTCGATGGCATATAGGCGTAACGCCGAGTGCCGTTAGTGCTGTTGATGACACTGAAGAAACCGTCGTTGGCGTTCACCACCAGACTGGCGCTCATGTTCGTCGCCTTGGTCGCCAGATAGGTGCTGTAGCTGGTGTCGTTCAGCAAATCCGAGGCGGTCTGGTCATTGGGCGATGCCAGCACCAGCGGCGAATTGATGATGTCCCCCAACAACACGCTGCGCACCTTCAGGCCGGTCTTGTTGACGCCCTTGCTCCATTCCACCAGATCATTGCCGGTAATCCCCGTGGGCAGGTTCTGGTTGAGAATGGCCTGCTGGGCGGTCGAGAAGTTGCCATAGGCCAAGGCCACCGGCGTGTTGGTCACGGTGTTCCAGGATTGGTAAGTCGGTGCGGTTGCGCTGGGCACGATGGCGGTGTCGGTGGTCCATTGCACCGCCGCGGTGTTGACAGTGCCCGCAGCGGTGAAGCCGAATGCGCGGATGGTCCCGCGCCAGTCCTTGGGGTCGTAGGTGGTCTGGTAGAAATTCGAGTTGCTGGATAACGAAGCGCCGTTGGTGGCGCCACCGCCCCCCGACCCGGCCTTGGAGGTAATGTCGCTCAAGGCCGACGACAAGGCCGAACTCAAGCCCTCGCTGTCGGTGGCCTGGTAGTACCGGCCGGCGCCGTAGCGGGCGGCATCGGACAACATCTGGTTGGTGGCAGTGAAACCCACCGTGTAAGTGTTGAGGTACTGACGAGGGAAATCCCCTGAGTTCCAGCTCTTGCCGGTGGCGTCGTTGCCGGTGGAGCGCATGTCGATGTCGAAGGCGAACTTGGCGATGTCGTCCAGGTAAAGCGTATCGCCCTCCCCATCGCCGTTGGGATTGTCGCCATCGTTGCTGCTGATGCCGTCCCAGTTCGGCAGGCGGGCACCGCCCGCTGGGGTGCCCTGTGGGTCGTTGGTGGGAAACGTCCGGTCATAGGTGGGCAGGCCATCGGTGATCACTACGCCGAAGTTCTTCTGGCAACGGTATTGGATCGGACTGGTGTAGGTTGCGGGCGTGCCGTTGTAGTACGGCGCAATGCCCCGGAAGTATCGGGTGACCTCGTAATAGCTTTCGGCGAGCGGGGTATTCGCTATAGCGCCCAACCCATTGATGGCGTTGATCAGCGCCGTGTAGTTGGCATTGGCCTGGGTCTGGGTCACGCTGCCGCTGACCGGCGACAGGTCGCTGACCGTCCGGGCGATATAGCCCCCCGGGCCAGAGTTGGTGCTGTTAGGCGGGTTGAACGTGGCCAGGCCTATGCGCAGGGCGCGGTTGCTGGCGACCAGGTCCGTGGACACATCCCGCGCCACGTTGATCCGGTAGTCGTTGGGGATCGTACCGGTGGTGAAGTCGCGGCTTGTGCCGTTGGCGAGCGTGATCAGGTAGGACAGGTAGTTCGCCGTATACCGAGTGTTGCCACCGCCCACCGGATCAGGCAGCCTCAGGCAAACCCGCCCGATGTTGTTTCGATAAAAACCGTACCAGTTGCCGGCAGTCGAACAACCACCGCGCAAAAGGCTCCCGAGCAAGATGTTGCCATCGTCCATATCCTCTTGGGCGATGCTGTTGCAACTGGTGCTGGACTGGCAAGTGTAGAGGGTGGGCTGCGTCACCGTCGGATCAAACCCAGAGGCCCAGATGATGTTGTTCATGCTCCCCGAGTCATCGATCAGCAGCATCACGTTTGGCGTAACCGCGCCCGCGCTCAGCAACGGCGAATCCGAAGGCGTGAAGGCATAGGCCGGCGCCGCCAGATAAAGACTGAGCAACGCGCCCACGATCATCTGCTTCCAGCCGTGGCGAGCCTCAGTATTTCGCATAAATGCTCTCCACTACGCTGCGCTGGTTATTCCCCACCACCGCCACCGCCGTGATTCGATACAGCGTCGCCGAGGTATTGCTGGGCACGTTGACCGCCGTGAGCGTGGTGCCGATGTTCTGCACCCCATAGAACCCACCAGGGACGGCAATCCAGTTGACCCCCGAGGTGGAATTGCGCCCGGCCGCCGTCAGGGACGCCGATTCGGCCGGCGGCGCGCATTGGGTCGCGGTGGTACAGACCGGCAAGGAATAGGCCTCGACCTGCACCGCACTCTCGCCCATCCTCAGCGCCGCCTCGGCAAGCTGGAAGGACTGGTTGCGCAGCATGACGCTGCTGGTCATCTTTTCCTGGAGGGTCGCGCTCTGCATCGACGACAGGCCGATCAGCGTCAACAGCAACAGAAAAACCAGGCTGACCAGCAAGGCCATGCCGCGTTGCTTGTTTCTCTGGAGCGTCGAATTCATGGCCTACCCCTCACAACAGCCGGTTGCGCAAAGCGGCAACCACGCTATAGGTCTGCTCGCGCACGGCGTTCTTCGGATCGAAGAGCGTCAAGGACAGGCGCACACTGCGGATCAGCGCGGGATCGGACGGGTTGCTGTTGTAGCTCGACGCTGCGATGTCCGTGGCGCTGCTCGCCACGCCGAACATCACGGTGAAGGACCGGACGTTATCGACCAGCACCGCCATGGTCGGGTTGGCAGGACTACCTGGGGTCTGAACGCCCATCAGCAATTGGTTATTGCTGAAACTGTAGATCAATCGCCGTATCGGGAACGCTATCTGCCCGGCCGCCGGCGCCCGCACGCCGGTGTAGGCGGTGGCCGAGGTGCGGCAATCGGAAATCACGGTCCAGGTAGGCGT
This sequence comes from Pseudomonas sp. RGM2987, assembly GCF_022952855.1. Lineage (GTDB taxonomy): Bacteria > Pseudomonadota > Gammaproteobacteria > Pseudomonadales > Pseudomonadaceae > Aquipseudomonas. The sequence goes on from NZ_JALJDX010000183.1 coordinate 34,849, forward strand.
CCCGCCACTGTTGCCGACATCCGCCGTCACCAGGGTCAGTTTCAGGTTGGCATTGTCCCAGCGGATCGGGGTGATCTGGCTGGCGTTGAAATCCCCCGCGGAAGAGGCGTCGGTAATACTTGCCAGGCAACCGAACATGCCGACCATGCGCAGCTCCTGGAGCATCTTGCTCAGGGCGAACCGCGCATCTTCCTGCATCACCGCGGCGGCGCCCTGGCTGACATAAGTATTCTTGGCGGCGATGAAAACCTGCACGACGCCCAGTACGACAATCAGGCTGAGCACCAGTGCGATCATCAGCTCGATCAGGCCGAAGCCCCGACTGCGCCTGTTCATGGCGTTGGCGCCGCTATCGGGTCGACGGCAGCGCGGCTGGTCAGCACAAAGCTGCGCCGCGCCTCGGCCACGTCGGTGGTGTTGGCGGCCCGCGCATCGTCCCAGGAAATGGTGATGGTGTAGACCCGCTGGTTCAAGGCAACGGTGCCGGTGGCCGTGGCACCGCCAAAGGCGATGACATTGGTCTTGAAATCGTAGAGGTCCTGGTCCCTTGCCACATTGAGGTTCGGCGACCCGGGCGGCGTGACGGTGTAGTCGGCGCCGGAGTTGGCGCGAATGCGGTCCAGCAGGTCGTAGGCGATGAAACTGGCCTGGCTGGTCATGCGCGAGCTGTCGGTGTACTTGAGCGCATTGAGCTGGATCATTGCCGCCCCCAGCAAGCCCACGCCGAGGATCAGCACTGCCACCAGCACCTCGATCAGGGTCATGCCCTCCTGCGCCTTTTTACTGCAATCGATCATCCGCAACTTCCACCCAATACGATTCTTCCATTGAGACAAACATTCAGCGTCCTGCTTTGCGCCCCCCGCACATAATTGAAGCTCACCGCAGTGGACGGCGCCGATAACCCGCCCAGGTTGTTGAAATCAATGCTGGGCACATCTGAGGTTAGCGTCAGAGTCACGCCACTGCCCATCGCTGGAACAACCCGCAATACATTGGCCGGAGTGGCCGTACTGTCATAGACCGACAATTCGCCACTCCAGACGCCGCCCAGGGTCGTGGGTCGTATGCGGATGGTGGTGCCTCGGTCGATCGCTTCCATCCGGGCAAAGTTCAGCGCCCGGCGCAGATCGCCAATCTCGGTATCGGCCTTGGTGCCCTGCATCGAGCCGGTAAACGCCGGCACTGCCAAGGTGATCAGGATCAGTAGCACACCGATTGCCACCAACACCTCGATCAGCGTGAAACCTTTTGTACGAAGATCCATCGATGCCCTCCGTTGCCGTCGGCTATACCTGCTTTTACAACGCTAGAACAAACATGTGCTTGTGGCGAGGGAGCTTGCCCCCGCTCGGGCGGCCGGCGGCTGCTCTTTTTGGGCTGCTGCGCAGCCAGCGGGAGCAAGCTCCCTCGCCACAAAAGCTTTGCGCCACAGTTGCTCGCACATCTCGCCGTTTCACGCTCTCCAGGGAGGAGACGCCATGCACCAACAGGGTTTCAGCCTGATCGAACTGCTCATGGGACTGGCAATTGCCGCGATTGTTCTGCCATGGGTGGGTTCCGGCTACAAAGCGCTCATCGAATCCATCGAACGCAAGGACGCCGCCCAACTGCTGGCCAGCGGCTTGCGCACGGCGCGAAGCGAAGCCATCACGCGCAACCGGACAGTGGCGATCAGGGGGATAGACAACGATTGGAGCCAAGGGTGGCAAATCATTCTGGACGGTGATGACCAGGCGTTGCTGACACAGCGCAGCAGCGGTGCTCGCATCATTGGCAACTGGGCGATGAAGCGTTCGGTCAGGTTCGCCGGCCATGGCCAGGCAGTATGGCCCAGCGGCGCCTTTCATTCGGGAACGCTACACGTCTGTGGCAAACACGACCCGGTCAGCCACCATCAAGTCGTGCTGGCGCCCACCGGGCGTGTCAGCCTGCGCAGCCATGAAGCCGAGCAGGCCTTGTGCGAAAAAGGCTTAAAGCAGAGAGCGGACCCGTAGTTCTTTGGGCATGGAGAAGGTGATGTTCTCCTCACGTCCGGCCAGCTCATCGGCACCGGTCGCGCCCCAGGCCTGCAATTGCTGGATGACGCCGCGCACCAGCACTTCCGGCGCGGAGGCACCGGCGGTAATGCCGATCCGCTCGACGCCATCGAACCAGCTGCGCTGCATGTCTTCGGCGCCGTCGATCAGGTAGGCCGGGGTCGACATGCGCTCGGCCAGTTCACGCAGGCGGTTGGAGTTGGAGCTGTTCGGGCTGCCGACCACCAGGACCACATCGCATTCATTGGCCAGTTGCTTGACCGCGTCCTGACGATTCTGGGTGGCGTAGCAGATGTCGTCCTTGCGCGGTCCGCCGATGGCCGGGAAGCGCGCACGCAAGGCGTCGATCACCCGGCTGGTGTCGTCCATGGACAAGGTGGTCTGGGTGACAAAAGCCAGGCTCTCGGGGTTGCGTACTTGCAGGGCCGCGACGTCTGCCTCGTCCTCGACCAGGTAGATCGCACCGCCGTTGCTGGCGTCGTACTGGCCCATGGTGCCTTCGACTTCCGGGTGGCCCTCGTGGCCGATCAGGATGCATTCACGGCCATCACGACTGTAGCGCGCCACCTCGATATGCACCTTGGTCACCAGTGGGCAGGTCGCGTCGAACACCTTCAGGCCACGCCCGGCGGCTTCGGTGCGCACGGCCTGGGAAACACCATGGGCACTGAAGATCACGATGACGTCATCCGGCACCTGGTCCAGCTCCTCGACAAAGATGGCTCCGCGGCTGCGCAGGTCTTCGACGACGAATTTGTTGTGGACCACTTCGTGACGCACATAGATCGGCGGCCCGAAGACTTCCAGGGCGCGGTTGACGATTTCGATCGCCCGGTCCACACCGGCGCAGAAGCCACGGGGGTTGGCGAGTTTGATTTGCATGCTGTGCCTCGTGTCTTGCGCGCAGAAGAGAGTGTTACTTGTCTGCCAGTCGAACAAAAGTCTCAAAGACAATGGGATTCCCATTGTGGGAGCGGGCTTGCTCGCGAAAGCGGAGTGTCAGTCAGCACAGGTATTGGATGTGCTGATGCTTTCGCGAGCAAGCCCGCTCCCACAGGAGTCCGTGTTCGGTCAGTTACAGTGCCTTGACGTCGATGATTTCCACTTCAAAGTTCAAAGTCTTGCCCGCCAGTGGATGGTTGAAATCCACGGTCACCTGGGCGTCATCAAACGCTTTCACCACGCCCGGCAATTCGGTGTTGGCCGCATCGTTGAAGATCACCAGCAGGCCCTCGGACAGTTCCATGTCCTGGAACTGGGAGCGTGGCATGGTCTGAACGTTTTGCGGGTTGGGCTGACCAAAGGCGTTTTCCGGCGGTACGACCACGGTGCGCTTGTCGCCGGCCTTGAAACCGAAAATCGCCGCCTCGAAGCCAGGCAACAGGTTGCCATCGCCGACCTTGAACACCGCCGGTGCCTTGTCGAAGGTGCTGTCGACGGTGTCACCGTTCTCCAGGTGCAGGGCGAAGTGCAGCTTCACTTCGGTGTTTTGAGCGATACGCTGCTCAGTCATGGACGGCTTCTCCGGTTTTCTTGCTCTTGAACATGTCCAGGGCGAGCATCACGGCGCCCACGGTGATAGCGCTGTCGGCAAAGTTGAACGCCGGGAAATACCAACGGTTCTGCCAGTGCACCAGAATGAAATCGATCACGTGACCCAGGGCAATGCGGTCGTACAGATTGCCCAGCGCGCCACCGAGCACCAAGGCCAGCGCCACGGCCAGCCAGGTCTCGTTGCGCCCCAGGCGCTTGAGCCAGACCACCAGCACGCCGCTGACGACGATGGCGATCAGGGCAAACAACCAGCGCTGCCAACCGGAACTGTCGGCCAGGAAGCTGAACGCCGCGCCGGTGTTGTAGGCCAGCGTCCAGCTGAAGTAATCCGGGATGATCACAATCTGCTGGTACATCGTCAGCGAGTTCTCGAAGTGGAACTTGCTGGCCTGGTCGATGACCAGGACCAGCACGCTCAACCAGAGCCAGCCCAACCGTCCGAAACGGCCTGCTGCATTAGGCATAGTGGCGAACCTCACCGCTGCCGCTGATGTTGTCGACGCAGCGACCGCAGATCTCCGGATGCTCCGGGTTCACACCGACGTCTTCACGGCAGTGCCAGCAACGGGCGCACTTGACGAAGCTCGACTTGACCACTTTGAGTTTCAAGCCGGCCACTTCAGTGACCACGGCATCGGCCGGCGCCTGTACGAACGGCGCGACACTGGCTGTGGAGGTGATCAACACGAAGCGCAGCTCGTTGCCCAGTTTGGCCAGGTCGACGCCCAGGGCCTCTTCGGCGTAGAGGGTCACTTCGGCCTGCAGGTTGCCACCGACGGCCTTGGCCGCGCGCTGGATCTCCATTTCCTTGTTGACCGCGGCCTTGACCGCCATGATCCGGTCCCAGTAGGCACGGTCCAGTTCAAAGCCTTGCGGCAACTCGGTCAGGCCTTCGTACCAGGTGTTGAGCATCACTGATTCGTTGCGCTCGCCCGGCAGGTATTCCCACAGCTCATCGGCGGTGAACGCCAGGATCGGCGCGATCCAGCGCACCAGCGCCTCGCTGATGTGGAACAGCGCGGTCTGGCACGAACGGCGCGCCTTGCTGTTGGCGCCGGTGGTGTATTGGCGATCCTTGATGATGTCGAGGTAGAAACCACCCAGCTCCTGCACGCAGAAGTTGTGGATCTTCGAGTAGACGTTCCAGAAACGGTATTCGCCGTAGTGCTCCTGCAACTCGCGTTGCAGCAGCAGGGTACGGTCCACAGCCCAGCGGTCCAAGGCCAGCATGTCTTCGGCAGGCAGCAGGTCGGTGGCCGGGTTGAAACCGGTCAGGTTCGAGAGCAGGAAACGCGCGGTGTTACGGATGCGCCGGTAGGCGTCCGCGCTGCGTTGCAGGATCTGCTCGGAAACGGCCATCTCGCCGGAGTAGTCGGTGGACGCGACCCACAAGCGCATGATGTCGGCGCCCAGGGTGTCGTTGACCTTCTGCGGCGCGATCACGTTGCCCAGGGACTTGGACATCTTGCGACCGGCCTCGTCGACGGTGAAGCCGTGGGTCAGCAACTCGCGATACGGCGCGTGGTTGTCGATGGCGCAACCGGTCAGCAAAGACGAATGGAACCAGCCACGGTGTTGGTCCGAACCCTCCAGGTACAGGTCGGCGCGCGGGCCGGTCTCGTGGCCCATCGGGTGCGAACCGCGCAACACGTGCCAGTGGGTGGTGCCGGAATCGAACCAGACGTCCAGGGTGTCGCTGATCTTGTCGTACAGCGGTGCTTCGTCGCCCAACAGCTCGGCGGCATCCATCTTGAACCAGGCTTCGATGCCTTCGACTTCGACGCGCTTGGCCACTGCTTCCATCAGTTCGACGGTGCGCGGGTGCAGCTCACCGCTTTCCTTGTTCAGGAAGAACGGGATCGGCACGCCCCAGTTGCGCTGGCGGGAGATGCACCAGTCCGGACGATTGGCGATCATCGAGTGCAGGCGCGCCTGGCCCCAGGCCGGAACGAACTGGGTCTCTTCGATGGCCTTGAGCGAGCGCTGGCGCAGGGTGTCGCCGCTGGTGGGCTGCTTGTCCATGCCGATGAACCACTGCGCGGTGGCGCGGTAGATCAGCGGGGTCTTGTGGCGCCAGCAGTGCATGTAGCTGTGTTCGATGACGGTGGTGTGCAGCAGCGCGCCGACTTCGGTCAGCTTGTCGACGATGGCCGGGTTGGCTTTCCAGATGAACTGGCCGCCAAAAAATTCCAGCGATGGCACGTACACGCCATTGCTTTGCACCGGATTGAGGATGTCATCGTTGACCATGCCGTATTTCTTGCAGGTCACGAAGTCGTCCACACCATAGGCGGGCGCGGAGTGAACCACGCCGGTGCCGGCGCCCAGTTCCACGTAGTCGGCCAGGTACACCGGCGACAGGCGGTCGTAGAACGGGTGACGGAAATTGATCAGTTCCAGGGCCGAACCCGGCGCGGTAGCCAGCACCGAGCCTTCCAGGCCGTAGCGGGACAGGCAGGATTCGACCAGTTCTTCGGCCAGCACCAGCAGCTTGTCGCCGACGTCGACCAGGGCGTAGTTGAACTCCGGGTGGACGTTCAGCGCCTGGTTGGCCGGGATGGTCCACGGGGTGGTGGTCCAGATCACGATGGAGGCCGGTTTGTCCAACTGGCCCAGGCCGAACGCGGCAGCCAGTTTGGCTTCATCGGCGATCGGGAACGCGACGTCGATGGTCGAGGACTTCTTGTTTTCGTACTCGACTTCCGCCTCGGCCAGGGCCGAACCGCAATCGAAGCACCAGTTCACCGGCTTGAGGCCCTTGAACACGAAGCCACCCTCGACGATTTTCGCCAGGGCACGGATCTCGCCGGCTTCGTTCTTGAAGTCCATGGTCTTGTACGGGTTGGCGAAGTCGCCCAGCACGCCAAGGCGGATGAATTCGGACTTCTGCCCTTCGATCTGCTCGGTGGCGTAGGCACGGCACAGTTCGCGGGTCTTGTCCGCGCCCAGGTTCTTGCCGTGGGTGACTTCGACCTTGTGCTCGATCGGCAGGCCGTGGCAGTCCCAGCCCGGGACATACGGCGCGTCAAAACCCGACAGGGTCTTGGAGCGGATGATCATATCCTTGAGAATCTTGTTCAGCGCGTGACCGATGTGGATGGTGCCGTTGGCGTACGGAGGGCCGTCGTGCAGGACGAACTTCGGACGATCCTTGCCAATTTCGCGCAACTTTCCGTACAGGCCAATGCTGTCCCAACGCTGCAGAATCTGTGGTTCGCGCTGAGGCAGGCCGGCCTTCATAGGGAAGGCGGTGTCCGGAAGGTTTAGCGTGGCTTTATAGTCGGTCATTTAAGGCTCTTCATTAGCGATTGGCGCTGGTTGCGACAAGGGCACGGGCGGCGGCGATATCTGCATGGATCGCCGTCTTGAGCGCCTCCAGAGAGGCAAAACGCTGCTCTTCACGCAGCTTCTGGTGGAAAACCACCGTCAAACGCCGGTCATACAGATCGCCGGCAAAATCCAGAACATGTACTTCGAGGTGAGCCTTGCCATCTCCCTGGACGGTAGGCCGTACGCCGATATTGGCGACACCAGGCCAGGTCTTGCCGTCGATCACGACACTCACCAGAAACACCCCGGTCAGCGGCACACGACGACGCTTGAGTTGCACGTTGGCCGTCGGCGTACCCAGTTGGCGCGCCAGTTTCTGCCCGTGCAGGATCCGCCCGGCAATCCGGTACGGGCGGCCCAGCAAGCGCTCGGCCAGTTCGAAGTCGGCGGCTGCCAGGGCATTGCGGACCTGGGTGCTGCTGACGCGCAAGCCGTCCATTTCCACGGTCTGCGCCGCTTCGACGGTAAAACCCTTGGCAACGCCGGCTTGTTGCAGGTAGGCGAAATCCCCTGCCCGGTCACAGCCGAAACGGAAATCGTCGCCGACTTCCAAGTGTTTCACACCGAGACCGTCCACCAGGATGGTCTCGACGAACTCGGCGGCGCTGAGCTTGCTCAGACGATGGTTAAAGGCCAGGCACAGGACCCGGTCAACGCCCTCGGCCGCGAGCAGGTGCAGCTTGTCCCGCAGCCGGGCCAGACGGGCCGGGGCGGTGTCCGGGGCGAAAAATTCCCGTGGCTGCGGCTCGAAGATCACCACGCAACTGGGCACGCCCAATTCCAGCGCACGCTCACGCAGCCGCGCCAGGATAGCCTGGTGACCACGGTGAACACCGTCGAAGTTGCCAATGGTGGCGACACAGCCCCGATGTTGGGGGCGCAGGTTGTGGAGGCCTCGAACCAGCTGCATAACGCGCTTCTTGCTCATAAAGTGGCCGATTATAACCACACCCGGCGGCCGACGACAGGCAACACCGTAACCCAAAGTGCCCGAACCGACAAAACCACTGCCCGGCCCGGGATTATCGCGAGCCCGCGCTCAGCCCAAGGCCTTGCGGTTGAAGTCGCGCAGACGGAACCCCATCAGCAACAACATGCCGAAATATGCCACCACGCCCGCAACGACCAGCACGCCCAGGCGCAGGAAACGCTCGAGCATCTGCCCTTCGTCCCACGCCGGCATAAAGTGCATCGCCCCCAGCAGGACCGCCGACATCACCGCCACGGCCACCAGCAACTTGAGACCGAACTTGCCCCAGCCCGGCTGCGGTTGATACATCTTCTGCTTGCGCAGTTGATAGAACAGCAACCCGGCGTTGAGGCAGGCGCCCGCACTGATCGCCAGGGCCAGGCCGGCGTGGGCCAGCGGACCGATCAGCAACAGGTTGAACAGCTGGGTCATGACCAGGGTGAAAATCGCGATCTTGACCGGCGTACGGATGTTTTGCTGGGCGTAGAACCCCGGCGCCAGCACCTTGATCACGATGATCCCGAGCAGGCCCACCGAGTAGGCGATCAGCGCCCGCTGGGTCATCACGGCATCGAAGGCATTGAACTGGCCATACTGGAACAGCGAAACCGTCAGCGGCTCGGCCAGGATGCCCAGCGCCAGGGCACAGGGCAATACCAGCACAAAGCACAAGCGCAGGCCCCAATCGAGGATGCGCGAATATTCGTGGCGGTCCTGGCTGGCGTAGGTCTTGGCCAGGGTCGGCAACAGGATCGTGCCCAGGGCCACGCCGAGCACACCGGACGGCAGTTCCATCAGACGATCGGCGTAGTACATCCACGATACGGAGCCGGCCACCAGGAACGAGGCAAAAATGGTGTTGATGATCAGGGATATCTGGCTGACCGAAACCCCGAGGATCGCCGGCAGCATCTGCTTGAGCACCCGCCACACGCCGCTGTCACGCAGGTTCAGTCGCGGCAACACCAGCATGCCGATCTTTTTCAGGTGCGGCAGTTGATAGAGCAACTGCGCCAGGCCGCCCACCAGTACAGCCCAGCCAAGGGCCATCACCGGTGGATCGAAGTACGGCGTCAGGAACAGCGCGAACACGATCATGCTGACGTTGAGCAGGGTCGGCACGAAGGCCGGCACGGAAAAGCGGTTCCAAGTATTGAGGATCGCGCCGGCCAGGGACGACAGGGAAATCAGCAATATATAAGGAAAGGTCACCCGCAACAGGTCGGAGGTGAGCTGGAATTTTTCCGGGGTATCGGTGAAACCCGGCGCCGTGGCCCAGATCACCCAGGGCGCGGCGAGCATGCCGGCGGCGGTGACCAGGGCCAGCACCAACGTCAGCAGCCCGGTGACGTAGGCGATGAATGTGCGGGTCGCCTCGTCGCCCTTCTGGCTTTTGTATTCCGCCAGGATCGGCACGAAAGCCTGGGAAAACGCCCCCTCGGCGAAGATCCGCCGCAGCAGGTTGGGCAACTTGAAGGCAATGAAGAAGGCGTCGGTGGCCATTCCGGCACCGAATATCCGTGCGATCAACGTGTCACGAACGAACCCCAGGATGCGGGAAAGCATCGTGATAGAGCTGACGGCAGCCAACGATTTGAGCAGATTCATGAAAAGAGTTTTTGCCTGTCGATAAACAGCAGGCGAACTACGCGCCCACTTGTGCGATACTCCGCGCCGCTAAACAGCACAGCGCCAAAGCCCGCGAGTTTACAGGTCGCACGCCGGAAAGAAATCCTTCGGTGCGCAGGACCTGCCATTCAGCGGAACGCGTCACCCGCCCTTGACAAGACTTCAACTCATCGGCATGATTCGCGGCCTATTTTGTTTGCTATTTCCCAAAAAGTCTTTCGAGGAGCTCGACGGTGGCCAACACACCTTCCGCCAAAAAACGTGCAAAACAGGCTGAGAAGCGTCGCAGCCACAACGCCAGCCTGCGTTCCATGGTCCGTACCTACATCAAGAACGTAGTCAAGGCCATCGACGCAAAAGACGCTGAAAAAGCTCAAGCTGCTTACGTTCTGGCTGTGCCTGTTATCGACCGTATGGCCGATAAAGGCATCATCCACAAGAACAAGGCCGCTCGCCATAAGAGCCGCCTGAATGGCCACGTAAAGGCCCTGAACGTTGCCGCTGCTGCCTAAGCGACGCGCTCGTTAAAAAACCGACCTCAGGGTCGGTTTTTTATTGCCTGTGATTTCGCAAGCACCACCCCCTTCACTTAAGGACGTCACCGCCTCGTGGCGAGGG
>NZ_JALJDX010000182.1 GCF_022952855.1 Pseudomonas sp. RGM2987
CATTACATGCGTGACTGACACTGCGCCTTCGCGAGCAAGCCCGCTCCCACAGGAGGTATGCGTAAACTGAGATAAAAAAAAGGGCGACCGAAGTCGCCCAAAATGCCTTGCGTGCTCGTTGTAGCCGGAAAGACCTACGGCTTTTTGCGCTTGTGTGCGTCTTTCCAGATGAATAATCCAAAGCCGGCGAAAAACACGAACATGAGGCTGACCGTCAACACACCGGCAAACACCACATTATCGATAAACATGACTGGCCTCCTGGTCTTGCCCCTGTTGCGATGGGTTCAAGTTAACCAATCAGGCCCGCAAGGAAATTGACCAGGGTCAATAACGCCCACGACGGGGCGCAAAGGTGGGGAAATAACTGATCTGTATCAATGGATCGAGGGGGAGTCAGCGCTTTTTCGGTTTGTTCTTGGGTTTCTTCTTGGGCTTACCCAAGGGCATGGCCTGTTCGAAAGCCTGGCGGACTTCGTTGAGGCGTTTTTCATTGAGGTCATGAACGCGCTTGGCGCGCTCGGCGCTGAGGTCGATCAACTTGTCGTCTTGGCTCATGGCGTGTCGGCATCGTGCAGTGAATTGCGGATGCGCCCATGATGCGGGCTGCGCGCGGCGTTGACCAGCCTGCGTGCGTTGGATCAGATCTGGATATCGACCCACAGGCCCTGGCGCGACTCTTCTTCCATCAGCGGCACCACCGGCACGGTGTTGTCAGCGTTGAGTTCGGTGCCCGGCACGGCCAGATGTTCCTCGGGGTCTTCATCGGCTTCGCGGCGGCGCTTGTCGCGATCCTGCCGGCGTTGCTGCTCCTCGCGCAGCAACAGTGCAGCCTCTTCCGGATCACGCTTTTGCAGGTCGATGGTGCTTTCACTGGAGCTTTCCTGCACCGGGACCACGGGCGGTATGTCCGGTCGCTGGCGAACCGGATCCTGCTGCGCGGTGATGGGTACGGCGCTCAATGGGAGCGTAGGTATCAACATAGGAATCTCCTCTCTTCAAGCTGTCGGCTGCAAAGGGGGCAACTTGAACCGCCGGTCTGAAACTTGTGACCCAGTTGGCATTGCCGTAAGACTCAGGTCCAAGCCTGTTGGATCATCAGACAGGCTTAAGTTCCGTGCCATCCGCTCCCCAATCGCCCCGATGGCACCCCGGAACGTGCGTAAGTCCTTTGGTCTGAAGGATCATTCCGTTAAGATAATCGGCTTTTTCAAGGCGGGAGTCAGGCAGCATGGCGCAGCAGTATCAACCGGGGCAACGCTGGATCAGTGACAGCGAAGCCGAGCTGGGTTTAGGCACCGTTCTGGCACAGGATGGCCGCTTGTTGACCGTGCTCTACCCGGCCACTGGCGACACTCGCCAGTACGCGCTACGGAATGCGCCCCTCACCCGTGTACGGTTTTCGCCGGGCGACGTGATCACTCACTTCGAAGGCTGGAAAATGACCGTGCGCGAAGTCGACGACGTCGATGGATTGCTGGTCTATCACGGCCTCAATGGGCAGAACGAAGTCGTCACCCTGCCGGAAACCCAACTGTCGAACTTCATCCAGTTCCGCCTGGCGAGCGACCGTCTGTTTGCCGGCCAGATCGACCCGCTGGCCTGGTTTTCCCTGCGTTATCACACCCTGGAACACACCAGCCGCCAGTTGCAGTCTTCGCTCTGGGGCCTTGGCGGCGTGCGCGCCCAGCCGATCGCCCACCAGTTGCACATCGCCCGTGAAGTGGCCGACAGGATTGCACCACGGGTCTTGCTCGCCGACGAAGTGGGCCTGGGCAAGACCATCGAGGCCGGCCTGGTCATCCACCGCCAGCTGCTTTCCGGCCGCGCCAGCCGCGTGCTGATCCTGGTGCCGGAGAACCTCCAGCACCAGTGGTTGGTGGAAATGCGTCGACGCTTCAACCTGCAGGTTGCGCTGTTCGACGAAGAGCGCTTCATCGAAAGCGATGCCAGCAACCCGTTCGAAGACACCCAACTGGCGCTGGTCGCGCTGGAATGGCTGGTGGACGACGAGAAGGCCCAGGATGCGCTGTTCGCCGCCGGGTGGGACCTGATGGTGGTCGACGAGGCCCATCACCTGGTGTGGCACGAAGATCAAGCCAGCCCGCAATATGCGTTGGTGGAACAGCTGGCCGAGACGATCCCCGGTGTGCTGTTGCTGACCGCGACCCCGGAGCAATTGGGCCAGGACAGTCACTTCGCCCGCCTGCGCCTGTTGGACCCGAACCGTTTCCATGACCTCAAGGCGTTCCGCGCCGAGAGCGAAAACTATCGCCCGGTGGCCGAAGCGGTGCAGGAGCTGCTGGACAAGGGTCGTCTGTCGCCCGAAGCCCACAAGACCATCCAGGGTTTCCTGGGCAACGAAGGCGAAGCCCTGCTGACCGCCGTCAATGATGGCGATGTCGAAGCCAGCGCCCGCCTGGTGCGCGAACTGCTGGACCGCCATGGCACCGGCCGCGTGCTGTTTCGCAATACCCGCGCCGCCGTGCAGGGCTTCCCGGAGCGCAAGCTGCACGCCTACCCGCTGCCGTGCCCGGACGAATACCTCGAGCTGCCGTTGGGCGATCACCCCGAGCTTTACCCGGAAGTCAGCTTCCAGGCCCAGCCGGACGCCAATGAAGAAGAGCGCTGGTGGCGCTTCGACCCGCGGGTCGAGTGGCTGATCGACACCCTGAAAATGCTCAAGCGCACCAAAGTGCTGGTGATCTGCGCCCACGCCGAAACCGCCATGGACCTGGAAGACGCCCTGCGCGTGCGCTCCGGCATCCCGGCCACGGTGTTCCACGAGGGCATGAACATCCTGGAGCGTGACCGCGCCGCGGCCTATTTCGCCGACGAAGAGTTCGGCGCCCAGGTGCTGATCTGCTCGGAAATCGGCAGCGAGGGTCGTAACTTCCAGTTCGCCCATCACCTGGTGCTGTTCGATCTGCCGGCGCACCCGGACCTGCTGGAGCAGCGCATCGGTCGCCTGGACCGGATCGGCCAGAAGCACACCATCGAGCTGCACGCGCCATATCTGGAAAACAGCCCGCAGGCGCGGTTGTTCCAATGGTATCACGAAGCCCTGAATGCGTTCCTCAACACCTGCCCGACCGGCAACGCCCTGCAACATCAGTTCGGCCCGCGCCTGCTGCCGTTGCTGGAAGAAGCCGACGATGGCCAGTGGCAAGCGCTGATCGACGAGGCCCGCGCCGAACGCGAACGTCTGGAAGCCGAGCTGCACACCGGTCGCGACCGTTTGCTGGAGCTCAATTCCGGCGGCGCGGGAGAAGGCGATGCGCTGGTGGAAGCGATTCTGGAGCAGGATGACCAGTTCGCCCTGCCGATCTATATGGAAACCCTGTTCGATGCCTTCGGTATCGACAGCGAAGACCATTCGGATAACGCGCTGATCCTCAAGCCGAGCGAAAAAATGCTCGACGCCAGCTTCCCGCTGGGCGACGACGAAGGCGTGACCATCACTTACGACCGCAACCAGGCGTTGTCCCGCGAAGACATGCAGTTCATCACCTGGGAACACCCGATGGTGCAAGGCGGCATGGACCTGGTGTTGTCCGGCTCCATGGGCAACACCGCCGTGGCGCTGATCAAGAACAAGGCCCTCAAGCCAGGCACCGTGCTGCTGGAACTGCTCTACGTCAGTGAAGTGGTCGCCCCGCGCTCGTTGCAACTGGGCCGTTACCTGCCGCCAGCCGCCCTGCGCTGCCTGCTGGATGCCAATGGCAATGACTTGGCGGCCCGGGTTTCGTTCGAGACCCTGAACGACCAGCTCGAAAGCGTGCCCCGCGCCAGCGCCAACAAGTTCATCCAGGCCCAGCGCGACCAGCTGACGCCGCGGATCAACGCCGGCGAACAGAAGATCGCCCCACGTCACGCCGAACGCGTGGCCGAGGCCCAGCGCCGCCTGGCGGCCGACACCGACGAGGAACTGGCCCGCCTGACCGCCCTGCAAGCGGTCAACCCGACCGTGCGCGACAGCGAACTGGTGGCGTTGCGCAAACAACGCGAGCAAGGCCTGGCGATGCTTGAAAAGGCAGCGTTGCGGTTGGAAGCGATCAGGGTGTTGGTGGCGGGCTGATTGCCTTGAGCTACACAAGAAGCCCGCAGCGATGCGGGCTTTTTTTGTGTCATGTCTAGCGCACAACCTGTGGCGAGGGGATTTATCCCCGCTGGGCTGCGAAGCAGCCCCCCATGATCACGGACCACCGCGACGTATCAGTCAAATGCAGAGGTTGCTGCGCAACCTAGCGGGGATGAATCCCCTCGCCACAAAGGATTCCATTCAACCGGCAGACCTATTCAGCCTCAAGGACTGTAATACCCCACCGCCACCAGGAAATGCCCGACCTTCTTCAGGTACGCGTGCTTGTCCTCGACCTTGCCAGTCACCGGGTTCTTCCAGCGATACTCGTATTCCCCCGCATCCTGCTTGCCGATCAGCGCCAGGATCGGCTCGCCCACCGGCTTGCCGTCCGGATCCTTGATCTTGGCGAAGTCGGTATTGATCAATCGCAGGTTGGTGCCATGGGCGACATAGCGTCGGGTAGCAAGGTCAACGACAAACACATACAGGTCATCCTGCAAATACCCGCCCTTGAGGGAGTTGATCGCCGTCAACGTGGCTTTTTCGTTCTTCTGCAGGTCGCTTGACGCCTTGTCCAGCAACGCCCTGGCCTGTTCGGCAGAGGCCCGCGGCAGGTAGTAACCGACCGCCAGGATCCGCTCGCCGACCCGCTGGAAATACACATGCTTGCGTTCGACTTTGCCATCCGTCCAGTTCTGCCACCGGTACTCGGCTTGCTGGATACCGCTGGCTTCCGGGGTCTGCAAGGCGTCCTTGAAGGCCTTGCGCAAATCCGGCCCCAACACTTCGGAAACGTCGCGCCCGATCAGCGCCGCCGACGGGCCACCGCTGGCGAGCATCACCCCTTTGGTGTCCACCACGAACACATAGCGATCCTGGTCGACAAACTCGCCTTGACGGCTGAACACAGCCAAAGCCTTGTCGCCGTTATCGTGGTAATAGGCCAGGGCCTTTTCCAAGAGCGCCCGGGCCGCCTGGCCATCGTCCGGCGTCGTGGCGTGCGCCTGACCCAGCCCCAGCAACAGCATTGCGGCCAACCAGGCCATCCTGTGAAGAAACCCCATGCGTGCGCCCTCGTTCTTGTTGGTGGTTCAAGAGCTTAGACGGGATGGAGGCAATATAGAAGTATTCAGGGGGATTGCTGGGGTAATACGCGTTCAGAAGAAAACGTTGGGTCAGTCAGTACTGGATTGCCTGCCAGACCACCTTCGCGAGCAAGCCCGCTCCCACACTGGATCGTGGCGTGCGCGAAGCTTGAGTCATGCAGGATCAAATGTGGGAGCGGGCTTGCTCGCGAAGGCGGCTTTAAGTCGCTACCTTTGACAAGCCTGCCATAGCCATCGCGAGCAGGCTCGCTCCCACAAAAGAACTATTGAGCCCGAGCGCTGAGCTGCTGTTGCAGGTGCTGGATCTGCGCCTGCAAGGTGTTGATGTTGCGGGTGACCTGGCCGCGGAAGGCGTCGAATTCGGCGGTGTTGCCGTTATCCTGCTGGCTCTTGAGCACGATGATTTCTTGTTCCAGGCGTTCAATGGCCGAGTTGGAGGTGGCTCTTTTCAGGGCGGTGATGTCAGCGCCGATGCTCTTGAGCTGGGCATCCAGCGCACCACCCTCACCCTGGTTCTTCAGGACGGTCACTTCAGCCGCCAGCGTCTTGACCTGGGCCTGGAGCTCCTTGTTGGCCGCTTGCAGTTGCGTGTTGGTGTTCTGCTGTTCAGTGGCCTGGGCAATGAGCTGGGCCAGTTCCTTGTCCAGGTCGGCGGACGGACCGAACGTGGCTTGTTGCAATTTGTACTGCTCCTGCAGCTTGCCGTCGAATTGCCGGCCCTGTTCCTGCAACTTGGTGTCCAACTGTTTGATCTGCAATTTCAAGGCTTCACTGTCACTCATGACATTGGACTGGCCGGCAACCACCTTGCCGGAAATGTCCTGCAAGCGCCCCGCTGCGTCTTCGCTGATCCGGGCGAAGCTTTCCTGAGTCGCCACCAGTTGCTGTTCCATCAGGGTAATCTGCTGGAAGCTCCACCAGGCCAGGAAGCCGAGCGCGCACAGCAAGGCACCGACCAATGCCCACAACGGCCCGGTGCTGGGACCCTTGACCTTGACCGCTGCAACGGGTGCCGGGCGCGCTTGTACGTGGGGCGCGCGGTTGGGCAGGAAGTCATCGTCATCGGGGACGTCGGCGCGCATCCGCAGGCTCGGTACATCATCGAAGTCGTCATGTTCATCGTTACGCGTGGGCATGGGTTCAACCTTTGAGAAACCGGTGTTGGCTTGATGCGGCGAGTATAACCCCATCGTCCGCCGCACCGATTGACCTCGAACCCGGGAGTCGGTTCATGACGGGCCGATCAGCGGGCGTCCTGGGCTTTCCACCAGACACAGAACTCATCGAGCGCGGTCCACAGGCTGACCTTAGGATCGTAATCGAGATGATGCCGGGCGCGGCCGATGTCCAAGGTGAAATTTTTGTTCATGACCTGCATGCCCAGGCGCGACAGCGTCGGTTCGGGGCGACCCGGCCACAGCTTGCAGAAGCCTTCGTTCAGGGCAGCGACACTGTAAGCCAGGCCGTAGGAGCGATAACGCCTGACCTGCGGGACTTGCATCTGGCGCATCACATAATTGACCACATCCCACAGCGGAACCGGCGCGCCATTGCTGATGTTATAGGCCTTACCCAGGGCAGAATCGGTGGCCAGCAGGCTGCTGAGCAGCGCTTCGTTGAGGTTCTGCACGCTGGTGAAATCCACTTTGTTCAAGCCATTGCCAACAATCGACAAACGACCCTTGCGCTGCATCTTCAGCAACCGCGGGAAAATGCTCATGTCACCGGCACCGGTCACGAAGCGCGGGCGCAAGGCCAGCACTTCGAGGCCGAACTCCTGGGCGCCGAAGACTTTCTGCTCGGCCAGGTACTTGGTCGCGGCGTAAGGGTGCTTGAAGCGCTTGGGCACTTGTTCTTCCTTCAGCCCAAGGTGGTCACCGCCGTCGAAGTAGATTGACGGCGACGACAGGTGCACCAGCCGCCGGACCTTCTGCTTCAGACACGCTTCGACGACGTTTTCCGTGACCTGGACATTGCCCTGGTAAAAATCCTGATAACGCCCCCAGAGCCCGACGGATCCGGCGCAATGCACCACCGCCTCGACATCCAGGCACAGATCGCGGGCCAGCAATGGATCGTTCAGGTCCCCCTGGACAAATTGCGCACCACGCCGCACCAGGTGCTCCACGCTCTCGGCCCGGCGGCCGGTGACCCGTACATCCAGGCCCTGCTCCAGGGCGAAACGCGCAAAGCGCCCGCCAATGAAGCCGCTCGCGCCGGTGACCAGAATTTTCATGCATGCTCCTGAGCTACAACCTGCCAATTGATTCGTGTGCCGCTTTAACTTGCAGCTTGACGTCTATTGCGGCGTCCAAGGCACCAACCACTGCCGGGACGAACGGATCAATTGCTCGGTCAACAAGCCGAGCAATTGCCCACCATTGCGCCAATGATGCCAGTACAGCGGCACATCGATCGGTTTATCCGCGAGCAATTCCAGTAGCGCGCCTCGCTCCAGTTGCTCGCGCACTTGCAACTCCGGCACCAATCCCCAGCCAAGCCCGGCTTCGGTGAGGCGGATAAAGCCTTCGGACGAGGGGCATAGATGGTGCTCGAAACCGCCTTCGACGCCCAGGGACGCCAGGTAGCGGTGTTGCAGGAAATCATCCGGACCGAACACCAGTGCCGGCGTGCGCGCCAGTTGTTCGGCCCGCACGCCGCCGGGAAAGTGCCGGGCGATGAACGCCGGACTGGCCAGCGCCCGGTAACGCATGGCCCCCAGTAACACGCTGCGGGCGCCGGCCACCGGACGCTCGCTGGCACAGACACAGGCGGCCACTTCGCCGGCACGCATGCGCTTGAGCCCGACGGTCTGGTCTTCCACCACCAGGTCGAGCAGCAGATGATGTTCGGCGCAGAAATCCCCCACCGCAGCGGCCCACCAGGTCGCCAGGCTGTCGGCGTTCAACGCAATGCGCAAGCGTTCGGGCAGGCCCTCCTCATCGAGCGCCGGCACCAGACTTTGCAGGTCGCGTTCCAGTAGCCGGACCTGTTGCACGTGGTTGAGCAAACGGCGGCCAATCTCGGTGGGGCCCGGTGGCGTCGCCCGTATCAGCACAGGCTGGCCAACCCGCGCCTCCAGCAGCTTGATGCGTTGGGAAATCGCCGACTGCGACAACCCCAGCACTTGGGCGGCACGCTCGAATCCGGCCTGTTCGACCACCGCGGCCAGGGCAGAAAGCAGTTTGTAATCGAACATCAGTTTTCCTAATGAGCAATCAGCAGTATTGGTTTTTCTTATACAGCTTCGCCCCCGAGAATGGCCAGCATTCAGACACTGATCGGGAAACAACTTATGTGGCAAAGCTATGTGAACGGGCTATTGGTGGCCCTCGGGCTGATCATGGCCATCGGCGCCCAGAACGCCTTTGTACTGGCCCAGAGCCTGCGTCGCGAACATCACTTGCCGGTGGCGGCGGTGTGCGTCACGGCGGATGCGCTGCTGGTGGCTGCCGGTGTCTTCGGCCTGGCGACATTGCTGGCCCAGAGCCCGTTGCTGCTGTCGATTGCCCGCTGGGGCGGCGCGGTTTTCTTGCTCTGGTACGGCAGCCTGGCCTTGCGCCGGGCCTTTTCCAGGCAGAGCCTGC
The DNA here is from genome assembly GCF_022952855.1 of Pseudomonas sp. RGM2987. Classification (GTDB taxonomy): domain Bacteria; phylum Pseudomonadota; class Gammaproteobacteria; order Pseudomonadales; family Pseudomonadaceae; genus Aquipseudomonas. Next base: position 8,778 of record NZ_JALJDX010000182.1, read on the forward strand.
AACAAGGTGAGCACCAGGCCGTGCGTTCGTTGCGCGCCGTGCTGCTCAGCGCGCTGGCGGTGACGCTGCTCAACCCTCACGTCTATCTCGACACCGTGCTGCTGATCGGCTCCCTCGGTGCCCAGCAGAGCGTGCCCGGCGCCTATGTGGTAGGGGCGGCAAGCGCCTCGCTGCTGTGGTTCTTCACCCTGGCGCTCGGCGCCGCTTGGCTGGCGCCCTGGCTCGCCCGCCCCAGCACCTGGCGGATCCTCGACCTGTTGGTGGCGACGATGATGTTTGCCGTGGCAGCGCAATTGATTGTCAGCGGCTGATTATTGCGAACCGCTCTGGAACCTCTATTCCACACAGTTGTTGCGTGGTTATGCCGCACCCCCGGTGCTATGATCCGAGTCTTGCGCCGCAAGGAGTACAAACTCCCGGCGCTAGTCTGGCCGCCCGTGATCGGCCTTGCGCTCACCGCAACTGACCTGATTAGGAGAATCACCATGGCTTTCGAATTGCCGCCGCTGCCTTACCCACACGATGCACTGCAGCCGCACATCTCCAAAGAGACTCTGGAATACCACCACGACAAGCACCACAACACCTACGTCGTGAACCTGAACAACCTGGTGCCTGGCACCGAGTTCGAAGGCAAGACCCTGGAAGAAATCGTCAAGACTTCCTCGGGCGGTATCTTCAACAACGCCGCTCAGGTCTGGAACCACACTTTCTACTGGAACTGCCTGGCGCCAAACGCCGGCGGTCAACCAACCGGCGCGCTGGCCGAAGCCATCAACAAGGCCTTCGGTTCGTTCGACAAGTTCAAGGAAGAGTTCAGCAAAACCTCCATTGGCACCTTCGGTTCCGGCTGGGGCTGGCTGGTCAAGAAAGCTGACGGTTCCCTGGCCCTGGCCAGCACCATCGGCGCCGGCAACCCGCTGACCAGCGGCGACACCCCGCTGCTGACCTGCGACGTTTGGGAACACGCCTACTACATCGACTACCGCAACGTTCGCCCGAAATATGTCGAGGCGTTCTGGAACCTGGTCAACTGGAAATTCGTGGCAGAGCAGTTCGAAGGCAAGCCTTTCACCGCTTGAGCCTGATTGCCAGACAAAGAACCCGGCGCCTTGCCGGGTTTTTTTTGCGCGCTATAAATGACCGGTCATCGACTCGACGGCGCATTACCACACGTCTTGGATCCAAGAAAAAAACACCGAGGGCCTCAAGTTGCGGTGCCTCGCAACCGACACAATAGTCGTAGAGCAATCACTCTGAAAAAACCGTATATCTGCCATGATCCAGGCGAAACCCCTTGTGTTTGATTGTCCCTTTGACTGACATCACAGGATTGCCAATACTCATGGCAACTTGACGCTACCCGCACGGAACAAGGAACCACTCTTTGAAGCTGGAACTCAAGAACAGCTTGTCTGTGAAGTTGCTCCGGGTCGTGCTCCTCTCGGCATTGGTCGTTGGCGTGCTGTTGAGCTGCGCCCAGATCGTATTCGATGCCTACAAGACCAACCAGGCCGTCGCCAGCGACGCCCAGCGCATCCTCGACATGTTCCGCGATCCGTCGACCCAGGCCGTCTACAGCCTGGATCGGGAAATGGGCATGCAAGTGATCGAGGGCCTGTTCCAGGATCGCGCCGTGCGCATGGCCTCCATCGGTCACCCTCGCGAAACCATGCTCGCTGAAAAGACCCGGCCCTTGCAGGAATCGGAAAGCCGCTGGCTGACCGACCTGATCCTGGGCAAGGAACGGACGTTCACCACCCAACTGGTGGGTCGTGGGCCCTACAGTGAATACTACGGCGACCTGAGCATCACCCTCGACACCGCGACCTATGGCGAGGGGTTCATTGTCAGCTCCGTGGTCATCTTCATCTCCGGCATGCTGCGCGCCCTGGCCATGGGCCTGGTGCTGTACCTGGTCTACCACTGGCTGCTGACCAAGCCGCTGTCGCGTATCATCGAGCACCTGACCGAGATCAACCCCGACCGCCCCAGCGCCCACAAGATCCCGCAGTTACCGGGGCACGAGCAAAACGAGCTGGGCCTGTGGATCAATACCGCCAACCAGTTGCTCGAATCCATCGAGCGCAATACTCACCTGCGCCACGAAGCGGAAAACAGTCTGCTGCGCATGGCCCAATACGATTTCCTTACCGGGCTGCCCAATCGACAGCAGTTGCAGGAGCAACTGGACAAGATTCTGGTCGACGCCGGGCGCCTGCAACGCCGGGTGGCGGTGCTGTGCGTGGGGCTGGATGACTTCAAGGGCATCAACGAGCAGTTCAGCTATCAGACCGGCGACCAGTTGCTGCTGGCGCTGGCGGACCGGTTGCGCGCCCATAGCGGTCGCCTCGGCGCCCTGGCGCGGTTGGGCGGCGACCAGTTTGCCCTGGTCCAGGCCGACATCGAGCAGCCGTATGAGGCGGCCGAACTGGCCCAGAGCATTCTCGATGACCTGGAGGCACCGTTCGGCATCGAAGACCAGCAGATCCGCCTGCGGGCCACCATCGGCATCACGCTCTTCCCGGAGGACGGCGACAGCACCGAGAAGCTGTTGCAGAAAGCCGAGCAGACCATGACCCTGGCCAAGAGCCGCTCGCGCAACCGCTATCAGTTCTACATCGCCAGCGTCGACAGCGAAATGCGCCGCCGCCGCGAACTGGAAAAAGACCTGCGCGAAGCCCTGATCCGTGAACAGTTCACCCTGGTGTACCAGCCGCAGATCAGCTATCGCGACCTGCGGGTGGTGGGCACCGAAGCCCTGATCCGCTGGCATCACCCCGAACACGGCCTGGTGCCGCCGGACCTGTTCATTCCCCTGGCCGAGCAGAACGGCACCATCATCGCCATCGGCGAATGGGTGCTGGACCAGGCCTGCCGGCAATTGCGCGAATGGCACGACCAGGGCTTCGTCGACCTGCGCATGGCCGTCAACCTGTCGACCGTGCAACTGCACCACTCCGAGCTGCCACGGGTGGTGAACAACTTGCTGCAAATGTACCGGCTGCCCCCTCGCAGCCTTGAGCTGGAAGTCACCGAAACCGGCCTGATGGAAGACATCACCACCGCCGCCCAGCATCTGCTGAGCCTGCGCCGCTCCGGGGCGCTGATCGCCATCGACGACTTCGGGACCGGCTATTCGTCCCTGAGTTATCTCAAGAGCCTGCCGCTGGACAAGATCAAGATCGACAAGAGCTTCGTCCAGGACCTGCTCGACGACGAAGACGACGCCACTATCGTCCGGGCCATCATCCAACTGGGCAAGAGCCTGGGGATGCAGGTCATTGCCGAGGGCGTCGAGACGGTCGAGCAGGAAGCCTACATCATCGCCGAGGGCTGCCACGAAGGTCAGGGGTACTACTACAGCAAACCGCTGCCGGCGCGGGAATTGAGCGCTTATCTGAAGCAGGCTGAGCGCAGCAAGGCCTTCATTCTCTGATTGCCGGAAGATCGTAGCCCTGGGCGGCACCGGCAAGCGGTGCCGAAGGTCACGGTCGGCAATTATTAAATAAGAAATATTTCCAGCCGCGACCCTTTACACATAATGCAAATCTTTCGCATTATGTCGCAGTTTTTGCGCACCCTCGCGCCTGTCCCATCCATTTCCGAAGCAGGATGTTCGCCATGATTCGTATGCCTCTGGCTACCGCCAGTCTGCTGGCCATCGCTATTTCCCTCGCCGGTTGCGGCGAAGGCAAAGACAAGGCCGCCGCGCCGCAAGCGCCAACGCCTGCCGCCAGCACTGCGGCACCGGTCGCCCCTGCTGCCGCCGGCAAGGTCGACGAAGCCGCCGCCAAGGCTGTGGTCGCGCACTATGCCGACATCGTCTTCGCCGTCTACAGCGATGCCGAATCCACCGCGAAAACCCTGCAAACCGCCGTCGACGCATTCCTGGCCAAGCCGAACGCCGACACCCTGAAAGCCGCCCGCGCGGCCTGGGTTGCCGCCCGCGTGCCTTACCTGCAGAGCGAAGTGTTTCGCTTCGGCAACACCATCATCGACGACTGGGAAGGCCAGGTGAATGCCTGGCCCCTGGACGAAGGCCTGATCGACTACGTCGACAAGTCCTACGAACACGCCCTGGGCAACCCGGGCGCGACTGCCAACATCATCGCCAATACTGAAGTCCAGGTCGGCGAAGACAAGGTCGACGTGAAAGACATCACCCCGGAAAAACTTGCCAGCCTCAATGAGCTGGGCGGTTCCGAGGCCAACGTTGCCACCGGCTACCACGCCATCGAATTCCTGCTGTGGGGCCAGGACCTCAACGGCACCGGCCCGGGTGCGGGCAACCGCCCGGCTTCCGACTACCTGCAAGGCGCTGGCGCTACCGGCGGGCACAACGACCGTCGTCGTGCCTACCTCAAGTCCGTGACCCAACTGCTGGTCAGCGACCTGGAAGAAATGGTTGGCAACTGGAAGCCGAACGTGGCTGACAACTACCGCGCCACCCTGGAAGCCGAACCGGCCGAAAGCGGCCTGCGCAAGATGCTGTTCGGCATGGGCAGCCTGTCCCTGGGCGAACTGGCGGGCGAGCGCATGAAAGTGTCCCTGGAAGCCAACTCGCCAGAAGACGAGCAGGACTGCTTCAGCGACAACACCCACAATTCGCATTTCTACGACGCCAAAGGCGTGCGTAACGTGTACCTGGGCGAATACACCCGCGTCGACGGCACCAAGATGACCGGCGCCAGCCTGTCATCCCTGGTCGCCAAGGCCGACCCGGCGGCGGACACCGCCCTCAAGGCGGACCTGGCCGACACCGAAGCCAAGATCCAGGTCATGGTCGATCACGCCAACAAGGGTGAGCACTACGACCAGTTGATCGCCGCCGGCAACACCGCCGGCAACCAGATCGTGCGCGACGCCATCGCTGCATTGGTCAAGCAGACCGGTTCGATCGAACAGGCCGCTGGCAAACTGGGCATCAGCGACCTGAACCCGGACAACGCCGATCACGAGTTCTGATCGACGCAGGCAACTGAAAAGGCGACCTTCGGGTCGCCTTTTTTGTACCTGGAGAAATCACAACAACGGTGGGAGCGGGCTTGCTCGCGAAAGGGTCGTTACATTCAACCTCTCTGTTACTGATCCACCGCCTTCGCGAGCAAGCCCGCTCCCACAGTTGGTGTCTAGGCACAGGTATTTCATCACTGTAATCCGGCGAGTCGCCCTTCGATAAACCGTCGCTCCGGCAATTGTTGCGTCAGCTCAAGGGCGCGGCGATACGCGGCCCTCGCCTCATCATTTCGCCCCAGCTGACGACAAAACTCCGCCCGCGCCGAGTATGCGAGGTGGTAGTCCAGCAACTCGCCACGCCCCAGGATCCCGTCGATCAGATGCAATCCCGCCAGCGGCCCGTCGCGTTTGGCCAGGGCGGCGGCGCGGTTGAGTTCGATCACGGGCGACGGCACGGCGCGCAGCAGTACGTCATACAGCCCGACAATCTGCGGCCAATCGGTGTCCTGAGCCGTCGGTGCTTCGGCGTGCACCGCTGCAATCGCCGCTTGCAGGCAGTACGGCCCAAACCGCCGGGTGCTCAGCGCGGCTTCCACCAGGGTGCAACCCTCGGCGATCAGCTCGGCGTTCCACTCGGTTCGATCCTGTTCATCCAGCAGGATCAATTCGCCAGTGGACGAAGTGCGTGCCGGGCGCCGGGATTCGTGCAGCAGCATCAACGCCAGCAACCCCATGACCTCGGCTTCGGGCAGCAACTCCATCAGCAACCGCCCGAGCCGTATGGCTTCGCGGGTCAGATCTTCGCGAGTCAGCTCGGCGCCCATCGAGGCCGAGTAGCCTTCGTTGAACACCAGGTAGATCACCCGCAGGACGCTGTCCAAGCGTTCGGGCAACTCCGCCCGGGAAGGCACCTGATAGGGAATTTTCGCGTCGCGGATCTTCGCCTTGGCCCGCACGATGCGCTGGGCGATGGCCGCCGGGGCGGCGAGGAACGCCCGGGCGATTTCCTCGGTGGTCAGGTCGCAGACTTCCCGTAGCGTCAGCGGCACCTGGGCATCCGCCGCCAGGGCCGGGTGACAGCAGGTAAAGATCAGCCGCAGACGATCATCTTCCACGTCTTCCTCACTCCAATCGGCCTGCTCCAGTTCTTCGAGCTGGGCGATCAACATCGGTTGGGATGCGGCAAAACGCGCGCGCCGGCGCAAAACGTCGATGGCCTTGAAGCGCCCCGCCGAGACCAGCCAGGCCCGTGGGTTGTCCGGCACACCGTCGCGCTGCCAGCGTTCGACCGCGATGAAGAAAGCCTCGTGCAAGGCCTCTTCGGCCAGGTCGAAATCCCCCAGCAAGCGGATCAGTGTCGCCAGGATTCGTCGCGAGTCCTGCCGGTAGACCTGCTCGACCCGCGCCTTGACCTCTTCAGCCGACATCAGTCCGGCATGCCTTGGGTGACCAAGGTTTCCAGCCGGTCGAGGCTCTGGCCCCAGCCGTCGTGGAAACCCATGGCCTCGTGAGCCTGGCGATCCTCATCGTTCCAGTGCAACGCCCGGGCGGTGTAGCGGGTCTTGCCGTCGAGTTCTTCAAGCAGCACTTCAGCGGTCATGAACGCCTTGCCCGACGGTATCCAGCCGGGCAGGAACGCATCGGTGAATACCAGGCGCTGCGGGGCGAAGATTTCCAGGAACACGCCCATGGTCGGGTATTCACTACCATCGGGGGCGCGCATCAGCGTGCGAAACTGACCCCCGACCCACAGATCCATTTCGCACTCCGGCGTGGTCATGCCATGGGGGCCCCACCACTGGACGAGCAAGGCCGGCTCGGTCCAGGCGCGGAAGATCTTCTGGCGCGGGGCATCGATGATGCGGCTGATGGACAGCGCGTGAGCAGCAGGCATGGGGTTCATGGGCGAAATCCTGTTTTTGATTGTTGTTCAGGGGTTCAGTTGGCGGACCGGTCGCACTTCGACGCAGCCGACGCGGGCCGCCGGAATATGGCCGGCAACCTGGATGGCTTCGTTCAAGTCCTTGGCGTCGATCAGGTAGAAGCCGGCCAACTGCTCCTTGGTTTCAGCGAACGGCCCATCAGTGATCGACAACTTGCCCGCGCGCATGCGCACCGTGGTAGCGGTCTGTACCGACTCCAGGGCTTCGGCGGCGAGCATCCGCCCGCTGCCCTGGACCGATTCGGCATAGGCCATGCACTCGGCATCCTCCGGGCTGTCAGGAGAGTCGTGCAGCACCTGTTCGTTGCTATACACCAGGCATAAATACTTCATGGAAAGCTCCGTGATCGGACTGATCAACTATGGACGGCTGAGAGACAGCAGGCGAAAAAACCGACGATCAGGGCTGCAGGTCGAAAATTGTCGTTCCGGTCATCGGATCGAACGGAGCCGACCAATGCTCGTGGACGATCTTCCACTGCCCCGCCACCCGCTGGTAGCAGGCCGTTACGCGCATCCAGCAGGCTTGCTCCTCACCCTTGTCGTTGGTGCCGCCGCAATAGGCCAGCCAGTGGGCAAAGGCGACATCGTCGGCGGGGGTGATCGTGACTTGATGGAAATCGAACTTGTGCGGACCGGGGCACATTTCCATACAGGCCTGCCAATGGGCCCGGTAGGCGACCTTGCCCTTGAATTGCAAGGCCTGGATGGCGTCGAACGAGACGATGGCCTCGTCGTACAACGCCATGACCTTTTCAACATCCTTGCTCATGACGGCCTGGCGATAAGTGTCGATCAGCGCCTGGATTTCACGCTCGGTGGCTTGGGTATTCATGATGATTCTCCGCAGGTTTTTGTTAGAGACATCCTTTGTCGTTTGGAGAAGCGGCGAATCGACAGTCCGGACAAAAATAACTCAAAGAAAAAAATTCGCTAGAATCCATACCCATTTTGCCGGCAGACAACGGACGTTTTTGTGACCGCACAGCTCGTACCCTATCAAGACCTGACCCCGCTCCAGCGCGAACAGGTGCAAGCCATCGAAATCCACCCGGACCAGGTGAAATTCTCCGGGGATATCCATGGTGCGCTGCACACGCTGCTGTCCAAGCCAGGCCCGGGGGTCAAGGGCTTTGCACTGTTGGCCGACGATGTACCGGTGGCCTTCCTGCTGCTCAAGCGCCCACCGGTGCTGCCGGACTGGGCCAACGAACATAGCGCCACCCTGCACGCCTTGCAGGTCGACTACCGGGCCCAGGGCAAAGGTTATGGCAAGGCCTGCCTGCAAGCGCTACCGGCCGCAGCACGAGCGGCCTGGCCGGAAATCAGGGGGCTGGAACTGTCGGTGGACGCCGATAACGCCTCGGCCATTGGCTTGTACACCCGGTTGGGTTGGGTCGACAGTGGTGAGGCTTACAAGGGCCGGATCGGTTATGAACGGCGGATGGGGTTGGTGTTCGGCTGATTCCTCGAGGGCAGATCACCGTCCAATGTGGGAGCGGGCTTGCTCGCGAAAGCGGCCGGTCAGTCAATAGGAATGTCGGATGTGAAGCCGCCTTCGCGAGCAAGCCCGCTCCCACAGGATCAGCAGCGATCAACTATGGCTTGAGCGGCACCCAGATCTCCAGGCTGCCTTCCCCTGTCCTGGGGTTGAAATCTTCGCTGTAGCGCTCGAATTCCGGTTCGTCCGCGGCTTCGTGGCCGGACTGTGGCAGCCATTGCTTCCAAATGTACTGGAATGTCTGCGGGAGTGTCTTCAACGGCCCCTGGTGTTGGAACACGGCATAGCGTCCGGGCTGCAGTTCGATCCAGCGGTACTGCTGCGGCAGATCATCGAGCCGGCTGATTTCCACCCCGGCGATGTACTCGAACCCGCCCTTCCCGTCCGGGTTGCAACACACGCCATAGGTCACATCGTCTTTCTGCCCTGGCACCTCACCGAGCCAGGGCAGGAACTTTTCCCAGAGCAAGGGGATGTCCTGGGCAGTGTCCGGGGTAAAACGCGCGCCAAAGCCAGCAATCAGCAGAAAACGTCCCTGCTCGAAGCGAGGTTCGGCTGTGTAATCGCGCTTGTGCTTTTCCATGCGTCAACACTCCGCAAACGTGAAGTCGGGCTTTGCAGTATAGAAGCCTAACCGTGATTGCCAGGTCCGTTTCGTTTCTCAAAAGCCGGGCGCGCCGCTATGAACGGCTTTGGCGACAAACTCGTTGTACCCGGAAACGATCACGTAGACCGCGAAATAGCAGAAGATCGCCGCGGATGCCCAATACGAATAGCGCAACAATTTATCACCCAGCAGCTTGCCACCCTGGGTCGCCGCCAGGCACAACGCCGCGGACCACAGCAGCCCGGCGCAGAGAAACCCGCCCAGGAACAGCGCCGAACTGAGCAGTGTCCCGCCCCCTGACCGGGCGATCAGCGTGCCGCCCACCGCCGCAAACCAGAGGATGGCACTGGGCGAGGACATCGCCAGGAAGATTCCGCGGAAAAACTCCTGGCGCGAGGAACTGCCCTGCACCTCATCCGCCTGCGCCAGTACCTCGCTGTGATAAATCGCCGAATGAATCATCTTCGCGGCGAAGTACAGCAGTAGCAGCGAGCCGCCAATCCACAGCACCCAACGCACCGCTTCGTATTGCAGCAAAACTGTCATGCCGGCCAGGGCCAGGACCGCGTAGACCAGATCGCCGACGCAGGTGCCCAGCCCCAGGGCGAAGCCTTGGAAGTAGCCGCGCTGCATCGCCAGGGTGATCATCGCGATGTTGGCCACGCCGATGTCCAGGCACAGCGAAAGGCTCAATAGAAAGCCACTGGAAAATTCCATCATTGAAATCCATTCGATCAGGTTTGAAGCATCGGTCTGGGCCCTCCGGTCAACGATGACGGTGGGACGGGCCCGACAGTGTCGTCGAAAATAGTTCCGGGCCGCTACTGGACAACGGCCCGCCGGCGCCTTTATCGTGCGCCCAGGCCACCGCAGTGGCCAACGTCGCTCGGACGGTTCCGGGCGCTCACGTATCTCGAGGCAACAATGGCCGAACAAGGTTCGCCGCGCCGCTTTGCGCGCATCGATCGACTCCCCCCTTACGTTTTCAATATCACTGCCGAGCTGAAGATGGCTGCGCGTCGGCGCGGCGAAGACATCATCGACTTGAGCATGGGTAACCCCGACGGCGCCACGCCCCCGCACATCGTGGAGAAACTGGTCACCGTCGCCCAGCGTGAAGACACCCACGGCTACTCCACGTCCAAAGGCATCCCGCGCCTGCGCCGCGCCATTTCGCGCTGGTACAAGGACCGCTATGAAGTGGACATCGACCCTGAAAGCGAAGCCATTGTCACCATCGGTTCCAAGGAGGGCCTGGCGCACCTGATGCTGGCCACCCTGGACCAGGGCGACACGGTGCTGGTGCCCAACCCCAGCTACCCGATCCACATCTACGGCGCAGTGATCGCCGGCGCCCAGGTGCGTTCGGTACCGCTGGTGCCGGGTGTGGATTTCTTCGACGAACTGGAGCGTGCCATCCGCGGTTCGATCCCCAAGCCGAAGATGATGATCCTGGGCTTTCCGTCCAACCCCACCGCGCAGTGCGTGGAGCTGGATTTCTTCGAGCGGGTCATCGCCCTGGCAAAACAGTACGACGTGCTGGTGATTCACGACCTGGCGTATGCCGACATCGTCTATGACGGCTGGAAAGCCCCGTCGATCATGCAGGTGCCCGGCGCGAAGGACATCGCGGTGGAGTTCTTCACCCTGTCCAAGAGTTACAACATGGCCGGCTGGCGCATCGGTTTCATGGTCGGCAACCCGGAACTGGTCAGCGCCCTGGCGCGGATCAAGAGCTACCACGACTACGGCACCTTCACCCCGTTGCAGGTGGCCGCTATCGCCGCCCTGGAAGGCGACCAACAATGCGTGCGCGACATTGCCGAGCAGTACCGCCAGCGCCGTAATGTGCTGGTCAAGGGCCTGCATGAGCTGGGCTGGATGGTGGAAAACCCCAAGGCGTCGATGTACGTCTGGGCCAAGATTCCCGAAGCCTATGCGCACCTGGGCTCGCTGGAGTTCGCCAAGAAGCTGCTGGCCGAAGCCAAAGTCTGTGTCTCGCCGGGTGTAGGGTTCGGTGAATACGGGGATGATCACGTGCGCTTTGCACTGATCGAGAACCAGGACCGGATCCGCCAGGCCGTGCGCGGGATTCGGGCGATGTTCCGGGCGGATGGGTTGGTCAGCAAACCCAACGCCTGATGCAAATCGAAATGTGGGAGCGGGCTTGCTCGCGAAGGCGACGTGTCAGACAACATTGCTTTGTCTGAGACACTGCTTTGGCGAGCAAGCCCGCTCCCACATTGGGTTATGCGTTGTTGCTTATACCACCAGCGACAACAACAGGATAAAGATCAACCCCACCACCGACAGGATGGTTTCCATCGCGGTCCAGGTCTTGAAGGTTTCGGCCACGGTCATGTTGAAGTACTGCTTGACCAGCCAGAAGCCCGCGTCGTTGACGTGGGACAGGATCAACGAACCGGCACCGGTCGCCAGCACCAGCAGCTCACGGTTCACACCCGGGATCATCCCGACCACCGGCACCACGATCCCGGCACCGGTAATGGTCGCGACGGTGGCCGAACCGGTGGCGATGCGAATCACCGCCGCCACCAGCCAGGCCAGCAGGATCGGTGAAATCTGCGCGCTCACCGCCATGTTGCCGATCACCGTACCCACGCCGCTGGTGACCAGCATCTGCTTGAAGCCACCACCGGCACCGATGATCAGGATAATCGCGGCGGTCGGCGCGAGGCTCGCGTCCAGCCACTTGAGCATCTGGTTGGAGCCGATGCCCTGCTTGTAGCCGAAGGTGTACAGCGACAGCAACAAGGCCAGCAGCAGTGCGGAGATCGGGTGGCCGATCAGGTCCATGAAGGTGCGGAACAGATTGCCCTCGGGCAACGCCACGTCGGCGAACGTCTTGAGCAGCATCAGGAACACCGGCGACAGCACCGTGATCAGGGTGATGCTGAAGCTCGGCAGATCGTCGGCGTTAGTCTCGCGCGCCAGTTGGTCCACCAGCTCCTGGTTCGGATGACCTGGAATGTGCTTGGCGATGAACGTACCGAAGATCGGACCGGCAATGATGGCGGTTGGCAGAGCCACGATCAGGCCATAGAGAATGGTCTTGCCGATATCGGCACCGAACACGCCAATCGCCAGCAGCGGCCCCGGGTGCGGTGGCACCAGGCCGTGCACGGCGGACAGGCCGGCAAGCAGCGGGATACCGATCTTGATGATCGACACGCCGGTGCGCCGCGCAACGATGAACACCAGCGGGATCAGCAACACGAAGCCGATCTCGAAGAACAGCGGGATGCCCACCAGGAACGCGGCGAACATCATGGCCCACTGCACCTTGTCCTTGCCGAAGGCGCGGATCAGGGTCTGGGCAATCTGGTCCGCCCCGCCCGACTCGGCCATCATCTTGCCGAGCATCGTGCCCAGCGCGAGGATGATCCCGACAAAGCCCAGCACGCCACCGAAGCCGTCCTGGAAGGCCTTGATGATGGTGCCGATGGGCATGCCGGAAGTCAGGCCCAGAAACGCCGCCGCGATGGTCAACGCGATGAAGGGATGGATCTTGAACTTGGTGATGAGGACGATAAGTCCGATCACCGTGACCACTGCATCAAGCAGTAGAAAGGTTTCGTGGGACATGCCGAACATGGGGTGTCTCCTGATTTGTTGTTGTTATTGAAGCAGTTAGGGGTAAGCCGTCGAGATAGCGCTATCTTTCTGACGCAAAACTGTAAAATTCAGCTGGCAATCCTCAATCCGTGGTCCAGCCACCAGACGTACGCTTGCCGGGCCAGCTCATCGACACTGTGGCTGGATGCGTCCAGAGCCAGGGTCAGGGGCTCGCCGACAGGGGATTGCAGGGTGGCAAACTGGCTGTCGATCAAGGTCGACGGCATGAAATGACCAGGACGATGGGACACTCGGTCGGCGGCCACTTCCGGGGTCAACTCCAGGAATACGAAGCCCAGGCCCGGCAAGGCGCTGCGCAGACGCTCGCGATAACTGTGCTTGAGGGCCGAGCAGGTCAGCACCGGGCGTTCGCCCGTGGCGTCGACACGGCGCAACTCCTCGCACAGGCTGTCGAGCCAGCCGGCACGGTCGTCGTCGTTCAGGGGAATACCGGCGCTCATCTTCTGGATGTTGGCCGCAGGATGGAAAGTGTCGCCTTCAATGGCGGTGGCGCCGCTCAACTGGCACAGGGCCTGGCTGACGCAAGTTTTGCCGCAACCGGCAACGCCCATGATGACCAGGGCGGTGATGGGATTGTTCATGTAACACCTCAGCGCGCAGACAGCGCTACCTTTGCCAGTTATGACACCGCAGCAAAAGCAGAAGTTGCCGACGCCTTCTTGTCATTTTTGTGGTTGCAGCATGTTCGTTCACGACACCAACGGACGGGATTCAGGCAAACCCCACTCGCGCATTTGCAGCCGCGTCGAGACAGCGCTACCTTAGTGCCTTGATTTTTGTTTGGCAAGCCGCCCTGATGACTGCCCCTAAAAACGATAAGAATACTCGCACCACCGGTCGTCCGACGCTCAATGAAGTTGCACGTCTGGCCGGGGTCAGCCCCATCACCGCCTCCCGTGCGTTGCGCGGGGTCAGCACCGTTGCCACTGAACTGGTAGAAAAAGTCCGCCAGGCCGCCGTGGAACTCAACTACGTGGTTAACCCGGCCGCCCGCGCCCTGGCTTCGGCCCAGAGCCACTCGGTGGTGGTGCTGGTGCCGTCGCTGTCCAACCTGTTGTTCATCGACACCCTGGAAGCCATCCATCGCGTGCTGCGGCCCAAGGGCTTCGAGGTGGTGATCGGCAACTACCACTATTCCCGGGACGAAGAAGAAGACCTGCTGCGTAACTACATGGCTTATCAGCCGCGCGGTTTGCTGCTGACCGGTTTCGACCGCACCGAAAGCGCCCGGCGGATGATCGAGGCCAGCAATATTCCTTGCGTGTACATGATGGAACTGGACCCCGGCGCGGGTCTCAATTGCGTCGGTTTCTCCCAGCTCAAGGCCGGCGAGACGGCGGCCGGGCACCTGATCTCCAAGGGTCGCAAGCGCCTGGCCTACATCGGCGCGCAACTGGACCAACGCACCCTGGCCCGTGGTGAAGGCTTCCGCCGGGCCTTGCAGAAAGCCGGTCTCTACGACCCGGACCTGGAACTGCTGACGCCACGCCCATCATCGGTGGGCCTGGGTGGCGAGTTGTTCCTGCAACTGCTCGACAGCCATCCGGATGTCGATGCGATCTTCTTTGGCAACGACGACCTGGCCCACGGCGCATTGTTCGAAGCGCTGCGCTGCGGCATCAGGATCCCGGAGCAGATCTCGGTCCTGGGCTTCAACGACCTGCCCGCCTCGGCCCACATGGTGCCGCGCCTGAGCAGCATCAGCACCCCACGAGAAGCCATCGGCCAGCGCGCCGCCGAACAGATGCTGACGTTGCTGGCGGGCAATCGCATCGCCCAGCCGGTGGTGGACATGGGCTTTGAACTCAAGGTTCGCGAAAGCACCTGAAGGTCCTTCTTGCAGCACCGGTCGATCCACGTCTTGCCAGCAGGATTGACCGCTCACCCGACGCATTCGTCCGTAGCTTCTCTTATAATCGCCGGCCCTGACCGCGTCGCGTTCCCGCCATGTCCGAAATCCATTACACACAGCTCGAAGCACCGCTATGGCCGCTGATGAACAAGTTTTATCGCGCCCACCAATCCTCGATGAAAGCCGTGCGCGAGGCCCGGCTGTGGGTGGCACGGCGCGACGAAATCGTGGCCGCCCTGTGCCTGCGGCCGGTGGCGGGCGGGCATTGGTTGACGGGGCTGTTTGTCGACCCGGCGCACCGCGCCCAAGGTATTGCGGCGCGGTTGATCGCCGCAGCGGTAAAAGATCTGGAGGAGCCTGTGTGGTTGTTCTGTCATCCGGACTTGCGTGGGTTTTATGAGCAGCGCGGGTTCAGCTTCGACCCGGCCTTGCCCTATGCGATGGCGGAACGCTTGAGCCGGTATGCCCGGAGCAAGCCGATGATTGCGATGGGATTGGAACCGAAAGTCCAATCCTGAAGTTCTGCACAGATCTCCTGTGGGAGCGGGCTTGCCCGCGAAAGCGGTGGGTCAGTGGGCATAGATGTAACTGCCCGACGCCTTCGCGAGCAAGCCCGCTCCCACAGGGGTTATGTGTGGTTATCTGATTAATCGTCCGCCGCAGGATCCAGGTCCGGAAACATCACCTCGGTAAATCCGAACTTGCTGAAGTCGGTGATGCGCGACGGGTACAGGCGCCCGATCAGGTGATCGCATTCATGCTGCACCACCCGCGCATGGAAGCCCGACGCCACGCGGACGATCGGTTCGCCCTTGGGGTCGAAGCCTTCGTAGCGGATCTGCCGGTAACGCTGCACCGCGCCGCGCAGGCCCGGTACCGACAGGCAACCTTCGAAACCCTCTTCCATCCCGGGCCCCAGCGGGGTGATCAGCGGGTTGATCAGGATCGTCTGGGGTACCGCCTCGGCGTCGGGGTAACGCTCGCTGTGCTCGAAGCCGAAGATCACCAGTTGCAGGTCCACGCCGATCTGCGGTGCCGCCAGGCCGACACCGCCGACGCTTTCCATGGTCTGGAACATATCGTCGATCAACTGCCACAACTCGGGGCTGTCGAACATTTCGGGCGGCACTGGCGGGGCGATGCGCAGCAGGCGTTCGTCGCCCATCTTCAGGATTTCACGAATCATGGTCAGGCTTCGTCAGGGTGATTGTGGTGGATGGAGTGATCGCGGCCCAGGCCTGACACATGTTGTTTTTCATGCTGGCCCGGGTGCTTTTCGCCAGGGTCCTTGCCCTCGGCGGACATGTGTTCGATCACCGCGTTCATCTCCGCGCCGAGCAACAGCACCGCCGAGGAAATATAGAAATACAGCAACAACACAATGATCGCGCCGATACTGCCATACATGGCGTTGTAGTTAGCGAAGGTCTTCACATAGAACGCAAAGCCCAGTGAGGCGATGATCCAGACCACCACCGCCAACACCGAACCCGGGGTGATGAAGCGAAACTCCTGCTTGACGTCGGGCATCACGTAATAGATCAGCGCCACCGCCACCATCAACAGGATCACGATCACCGGCCAGCGCACGATGGTCCAGAGCGTGACGATGAACTCTTCCAGCCCGACCTGGGCCGCGATCCATTCCATCACCTGCGGACCGAGCACCATCAGCGCGGCCGCGATCAGCAGCATGCCGGCGATGCCAACCGTGTAGAAAATCGACAGGGGAAAACGCTTCCAGGCCGGACGGCCCTCGACCACGTCGTACGCGGCGTTCATGGCGCTCATCATCAACCGCACACCGGCCGAGGCCGTCCACAACGCGATGACGATACCCACCGACAACAATCCGCCCTTGGACTGCTGGAGCTGGTCGATCACCGGGTTGACCTGTTCCAGGGCCTGGGGCGGCAATACCAGCTCCGACTGCAGGCGCAGCCAGGAGAAGAAGTCCGGCAGATGCAAGAACCCGATCAGCGCGATCAGGAAGAGAATGAAGGGGAACAACGAGAACAGCATCTGGTAGGCCAATGCCGAGGCGTAGGTCGACATCTCGTCGTCGAGAAACTCGGTTACGGTGCGCATCATCACACGATGCAAAGGTAAGCCTTTCAAGGCCGGGAACACCATGTGCGTCTCCTTTCGCCGCAAAAAGGGGGCCGTTATCTATAACAAAGTAACCTGTTTGGCGTGTTTGGGACAATTTTGCCGTGCAACCTGCAGCCAACATGAAAACGGCCACCCGCAGATGGCCGTTCCGGACAATGCCCGATGAGTCGCTACGCCTTGTCGGCGCCGTTTTTGACCGCGTCCTTGACCTTACCCACGGTTTGCTGCGCCTCACCTTTTTTCTCTTGCACGACACCTTCGGCCCGCAGCCGGTCATTGTCTGTCGCCTTGCCAACGCCTTGCTTGATATTACCGACGGCTTCGTTGGCCACGCCTTTTACTTTATCTCCAGTGCTGCTCATGTTGTCTCTCCTGTGAACAATTGCCGGAAAACTCGTTACATAAGGTTGACCGGGTGAGTTCGCGGGGAGTTTCATTTCTTTTTCAGCGGCGCATTGGGTCGGTGATTGCAAGTTGGGCTTTATGTTTGCCAGCCAACCCCCGAGAATGCGCCACGTATTCAGGCGCAGGCCTGAAGCTCCAATCCCGTAGGAACGTTATGAAACTCGACAAGAAACAGGCCATCGCCCGTCGCAACCAGGAACTGGGCGGCGCCGTACTGGGCGTCAACAACTGCCACTTCAGCGAATTGAACCGTAACCGCAACATTTTCTGGTTCGACATTCCCGTGGCGCGCCTGGCCATCGGTCAGTACGAATGGATTCACCTGCTGCTGCACACCCCGGCCACCGATGAACTGTTGCATCTGAAGGTGCCGACGGTGTTCCTGCGCGAGAAAATGGAAGGCCTGGAAGTACGCAACCAGGGCAAGCGCAAGGCCGCCCTGAGCCTGGAACTGAGCGCGGATAAGGACTCGTATCTGCAGGATATGCGGCCGGGCGGGACTAACCTGGATTTTGCGCAGTTCAGGTTGTAACTCGGATCACCGATACCCGTGGCGAGGGAGCTTGCTCCCGCTGGGCTGTGCAGCAGCCCCTTTCGGTGGGCGCTGCGCACCCAAGCGGGAGCAAGCTCCCTCGCCACGAAAAGCTTTCGGCTCCAGAAGTCGCTGCAAACAGAAAGCCCCGCTTCGGCGGGGCTTTGTTTTATAGCGTGTCTTACTTACTTCTTCACGCCCAGCTTCCTGAGCTCTTCATCACGCAACTCGCGGCGCAGGATCTTGCCGACGTTGGTAGTCGGCAGTGCATCGCGGAATTCCACTGACTTGGGTACTTTGTAGCCGGTGACGTTGGCGCGCATGTGCTCCATCACCTGCTCCTTGGTCAACGTGACACCCGGGCGCGCGACGATGAAGATCTTGATCGCCTCGCCGGATTTCTCGTCCGGCACGCCGATGGCTGCGCATTGCAGCACACCGGGCAGGGTCGCCAGCACGTCTTCCAGTTCGTTGGGGTATACGTTGAAGCCGGAGATCAGGATCATGTCTTTCTTACGATCGACGATGCGCATGTAGCCATCGGGCTGGATCAGCGCGATGTCGCCGGTCTTGAGCCAGCCTTCGCTGTCGAGGATCTCGTCGGTGGCGTCCTGGCGCTGCCAGTAGCCTTTCATGACCTGCGGCCCCTTCACGCACAGTTCGCCGATTTCGCCCAATGGCTGTTCGACGCCCGCGTCGTTGATCACCTTGCACAGGGTCGAGGGAACCGGGATGCCGATGGTGCCGACCTGGATGTTCTGGATCGGGTTGACGGTTGCGACCGGGCTGGTTTCAGTCATGCCGTAGCCTTCGCAGATCGGGCAGCCAGTGACCGCTTTCCAGCGCTCGGCAGCGGCCAGTTGCAGGGCCATGCCGCCGGACAGGGTGACTTTCAGTGCAGAGAAATCCAGCTTGCGGAAGCCTTCGTTGTTGCACAGGGCCACGAACAAGGTATTGAGGCCGACGAAGCCGCTGAACTTCCACTTCGACAGTTCCTTGACCATTGCCGACAGGTCGCGCGGGTTGCTGATCAGGATGTTGTGGTTGCCGATCAGCATCATCGCCATGCAATGGAAGGTAAAGGCATAGATGTGGTAAAGCGGCAGCGGCGTGATCAGCACTTCGCAACCTTCATTGAGGTTGGAGCCCATCAGGGCCTTGCACTGCAGCATGTTCGCCACCAGGTTGCGATGGGTCAGCATCGCGCCCTTGGCTACGCCGGTGGTGCCGCCGGTGTACTGCAACACGGCCACGTCGTCGCTGGTGGGGTTGGCTTCGCTCACTGGCTGGCCATGACCTTTGCTCAGCACGTCGTTGAACTTGATGGCCTTGGGCAGGTGATAGGCCGGCACCATCTTCTTGACGTACTTGATCACGCTGTTGACCAGCAGGCGCTTGAGCGGCGGTAGCAGGTCGGCCACTTCGGTGACGATGACGTGCTTGACGCTGGTCTTGGGCACGACGGCCTCGGCCAGGTGCGCCATGTTCGCCAGGCACACCAGCGCCTTGGCCCCGGAGTCGTTGAACTGGTGTTCCATTTCCCGCGCGGTGTACAACGGGTTGGTGTTGACCACGATCAGCCCGGCGCGGATCGCACCGAATACGGCCACCGGGTACTGAAGAACGTTGGGCAATTGCACGGCGATTCGATCGCCGGGCTGCAAATCGGTATGCTGTTGCAGGTACGCGGCAAAGGCACCGGACAATTCGTAGAGTTCACCGTAGGTGAGCGTCTTGCCGAGGTTGCTGAACGCCGGCTTGTTGGCGAAGCGTTGGCAGGACTGCTTCAACACCGCCTGAATATTCGGATACTCGTCTGGATTGACGTCGGCAGCAATTCCAGCTGGGTACTTATCCTTCCAAAAGTCTTCAATCATGGAAGCCCACTCCTCAGCAACGCGAATTCTCAGCGCATTCGATGCGATTATTATTGGTGTGTTTGTTGGTGAATCTGGCTTGGGTAAAGGCCGAGAAGTCACAAAAGCGCGCCGAGAGTAGCAGCTTTGCCGAGGGTCGCCTAGAGCCAAAAGCGGGCTCCACAGTCACTAAGGTTACTCAAGAATATTTTATGGTCATTTTTAGAGTAAAAATTCTACACCTGCTGAAAAAGCGTCCTTACACGGTGTGAAACCAATGTGGGAGCGGGCTTGCTCGCGAAAGCGCTGGAGCAGTCACATCAGTGGTGGCTGAAGCACCGCCTTCGCAAGCAAGCCCGCTCCCACAGGGGTTGGTTTCTACTGGACGGACTGCTTAGCCTCAGGCGATATCCCGCAACTCCCGCCGCAGGATCTTGCCCACCGGCGTCATCGGCAACGATTCGCGCAGCACGATGTGCTTGGGAATCTTGTAGCCGGTGAAGTTCTCTTTGCAGTAGGCCTTGAGTTCTTCAAGGCTCACGCCCGCCTCACGGGCCACCACGAACAGTTTGACCGCCTCCCCGGAGCGCTCGTCCGGGACGCCGATGACCGCGCAGTTGGCGACCTTGGGGTGGGCCATCACCACGTCCTCGATCTCGTTGGGGTACACGTTGAAACCCGAGACGATGATCATGTCCTTCTTGCGGTCGACGATGCGCACGAAACCGTCCGGGTCGATCACCGCGATGTCACCGGATTTGAACCATCCCTCGCTGTCCAGCACTTCGGCGGTGGCTTCTGGCTTGTTCCAGTAGCCTTTCATGATCTGCGGGCCCTTGATGCACAACTCGCCACGCTCGCCCAGGGGCTGTTCGACGCCGTCATCGTTGATCACTCTCATCAGCGTGCCCGGTACCGGCAGCCCCACCGTGCCCAGACGGGTCTTGTTACCGTAGGGGTTCGCGCTCGCCACCGGCGAGGTTTCGGTCAGGCCGTAGCCTTCGGCAATGCTGCAACCGGTGAGTTGCTTCCAACGCTCGGCGGTGGCCTTGACCAGTGCGGTACCGCCGGAGTTGGTGACCTTGAGATGGGAAAAATCCAGGCTCTTGAAGTCCGGATGGTCCATCAGTGCCACAAACAACGTGTTCAGCCCCAGCAGCAGCGAGAAGCGCCAGTTCTTCAGTTCCTTGATGAACCCGCCGATGTCGCGCGGATTGGTGATCAATACGTTGTGGTTGCCGGTGACCATCATGCACATGCAATTCGCGGTGAAGGCATAGATGTGGTACAGCGGCAGCGGCGCAATCATCACCTCCTGGCCTTCGCGCAACAGCGGCTGGCCGTCGTCGCCGACCTGGCCCAGGCACGCCCGGGCCTGCTGCATGTTGGCGAC
The DNA here is from genome assembly GCF_022952855.1 of Pseudomonas sp. RGM2987. Taxonomy (GTDB): domain Bacteria; phylum Pseudomonadota; class Gammaproteobacteria; order Pseudomonadales; family Pseudomonadaceae; genus Aquipseudomonas. The sequence goes on from NZ_JALJDX010000182.1 coordinate 29,594, forward strand.
CAGGTTGCCATGGGTCAGCATGGCGCCCTTCGCCAACCCGGTGGTGCCGCCGGTGTATTGCAACACAGCGATGTCATCAAGGCTGACCTTCAGCGGCCGGATGGCCTGGCCACGTCCAAGACGCAAAGCGCTCTTGAAGGAAATGGCCTGGGGCAGCGAATACTCCGGGACCATCTTCTTGACCTTGCTCACCAGGGTATTGACCAGCCAGCCCTTGGCGGTGGGCATCAGGTCGCCCATTTTCGCCTCGATCAGGTATTGCAGGTCGGTATCGGGCAGCACTTCCTGGACTTTCTGCCCGAACAGATTCATGTACACCAGCGCCCGGGCACCGGAATCCTTGAACTGATGACGCATTTCCCGCGGGGTGTACAGCGGGTTGGTGTTGACCACGATCAGCCCGGCGCGCAGGGCACCGAATACCGCGATGGGGTATTGCAGGACGTTGGGCATCTGCACCGCGATACGGTCACCGGGTGCCAGGTCGGTATGGGCTTGCAGGTAACCGGCGAAGGCTGCGCTATGGCGTTCGAGTTCGGCATAGGTGAGGGTCACCCCCATGTTGCTGAACGCCGGACGGTCGGCGAATTTCTTGCAGGAACGCTCGAACACCTCAATGACCGACTTGTAGGCCCCCAGGTCTATATCCAGGGGCACGCCGGCCGGGCGTTTGTCATTCCAGAAATCAGGCTGCATTGTTTTTATCCTCTTACCTGAGCGTATCCGGGCCGCTTCTGTGTCGCTTGCACAGGCGGAGCTCTTGGGACACTAGCAGCTATGGCCAATCAGGCAAATATGGCAGCCTGCGTCATAGATCGTGTGAATCTTCCTGCCTCGGCGTAGCCTGATCAGGCGAGACGCAACGGATGGGCTATACAATGCAGCGAGATTGCGTAGGACGTTGTGTACGCCTCTGTGTAGGCCTCTGGGAAAGGAACCACCATGATCCACCAAACGTTCACGCTGACCGCGACCGACCACAGCCGCCTGTTCGTCAACCTGTGGCTGCCGGACACCGCGCCGTCCGCGGTGATCCTGCTGGCCCACGGCATGGCCGAACACAGCGGCCGCTATGAACGGCTGGCCCAGTCGTTGTGCGAAGCAGGCTACGGCGTCTACGCCCCGGACCTACGCGGCCACGGGCATACTGCCGACAACACGATCCTCGGACACTACGCCGACCAGGACGGCTGGGCCAAGGTCGTGGGCGATCTGGCCAGCCTCAACCATCACATCGGCCAGCAACATCCCGAAACACCAATTGTGCTGTTGGGCCACAGCATGGGCAGCTATATCGCCCAGGGTTACCTGCTGCATCACAGCGCCAGCCTGCACGGGGCGATCCTCAGCGGCTCGAACTTTCAACCGGTGGCGCTCTACCGCGCCGCCCGCCTGATCGCCCGCTTCGAGCGCCGACGCCAGGGAGCCACGGGGCGCAGCGCCTTGATCGAGTGGCTGTCGTTCGGCAGTTTCAATAAAAAATTCAAACCCACCCGCACGCCCTTCGACTGGCTAAGCCGCGATCCGACGGAAGTCGACAAATACGTCCGCGACCCGCTGTGCGGCTTTCGCTGTACCAATCAGCTGTGGATCGACCTGCTTGGCGGGTTGCAGCAAATCAGCAAAGCGTCCAATCTCGCCCAGATCGATCCGGGCCTGCCGTTGCTGGTGATGGGCGGTGAATGTGATCCGGTGAGCGAAGGCAAGCGTCTGAAGGATCTGGCCGACGCCTTGCGCGCCGCCGGCAGCCGGCACCTGCAATTGACTATTTACCCGCAGGCCCGCCACGAACTGTTCAATGAAACCAACCGCGATGAAGTGACCGCCGACTTGCTGGCCTGGATTGCCCAGGCCCTGAACCACAAGCGGCCGCCACGAAGCGAGTAGGTTGGCCGCGTTTTTTTACCCGTCACAGGATTTGAGACAGATGACCCAGGTTACCAACATTCCTTACGAAGCCCTCGAAGTCGGCCAGACCGCCAGCTACAGCAAGACCGTCGAAGAGCGCGACATCCAGCTGTTTGCTGCGATGTCGGGCGATCACAACCCGGTGCACCTGGACGCCGAGTTCGCCGCCGCCAGCATGTTCAAGGAGCGTATCGCCCACGGCATGTTCAGCGGTGCGCTGATCAGCGCAGCAGTGGCTTGCGAGCTGCCTGGGCCGGGCACCATCTACATCGGCCAGCAGATGAGCTTCCAGAAGCCGGTGAAAATTGGCGATACCCTCACCGTGCGCCTGGAAATCCTCGAGAAACTGCCGAAATTCCGCGTGCGCATTGCCACTCGCGTGTTCAACCAGCGCGACGAATTGGTGGTGGACGGCGAAGCCGAGATCCTCGCACCGCGCAAACAGCAGACCGTGACCCTGCCGACATTGCCGGCGATCAGCATTGGCTGATTGAACGGAAACACACCCTGTGGCGAGGGAGCTTGCTCCCGCTCGGCTGCGAAGCAGTCGCCAGATTCATCGCGTCTGATCAGACAGGAATGCCAGGCCTATCCGGGGGCGCTGCGCGCCCAGCGGGAGCAAGCTCCCTCGCCACAGGTTGTTCAGTGTTTCCTCGGTTATTGATGGCCGTCCCGCACCTGCACACTCGCCGTCATCCCGGCGCTCAGGTTGACCCCGTCCGGCACCTTGTCCAGCTTGATCCGCACGGGGATCCGCTGGGCCAGGCGCACCCAGCTGAAGGTCGGCTCGACTTCGGCCAGCAATTGCGCGTCCGGATTGGTGTTGCGGTCGGTGATACCGCGACTGACGCTTTCGATGTGCCCCTGCAACGCATGATCGGCGCTCATCAGCCAGACCTTGACCGGATCGCCCACGTGGATCCTCGGCAGCTTGGTTTCTTCGAAATAGGCTTGCACGTAGAACGTCGAATCGTCGATCAGCGCCATGACCGGTTGCCCGGCGTTCACGTAGTTGCCTTCGGCCAGGCGCAGGTTGGTGATATGACCGCTGCGTGGCGCCAGGACCTGGCTGCGGGCCAGGTTGAGCTCGGCGACCTTGGCCTCGGCCTGGGCTTCGCGCAGTTCGCCCCGGGCGATACCGGCGTTGATCTGAGCATTTTCCCGCAACTCGGCGCTGATGGCCTGGGGCCCCAGGGCGGCGCGACGGCTGGCTTCGTGTTCGCGCAGGCTCAGTTGTTGCTGACGGGTCTGGACCACCGCCCGTGCCTTTTCCACCGCCGCTTCAAAGCGCTCGCGATCGATGCTCAACAACAGATCCCCGGCTTTCACCTGCTGGTTATCCACCGCCTTGAGCTCACGCACCCAACCCGACACATCGGGTGCAATCACCACCACGTCGGCACGGATTCGCGCATCGCGGGTCCAGGGCGTGAGCATGTAGTACTGCCACAGATGAAACCCGGCGAAGATCGCCACGGCCACCACACACAGCGTGACGGCGACACGTACAGAGGTACGCATGTTCAACTCCTATAGCGGTCCGAGGACCACGGTAATGACAGTCAAGACGCAGACATACAGGGCGCAGTCGAACAAGGCCTCGTGCCAGATCCAGCGCCCGGCCGGCACCAGGCTGAGCAGCAGGCGCAGCGCGCCGGTCACCAGCAAGGCCAGCACCACATAAATCAGGAACGGGCTGAGCAACACGCCGCCAATCGACCATTCACGCAAGCCCATGGCTGTGCTCCTGTCGTTCAGGTTCGTGCTGGCGGCACCAGGCGCGCCAGCTGTTTTGCAATTGGACCACCGCGCCCTGGGCCAGCTTCAAGGCATCGCTGGCAGGCTGGGCCGACAGCACCTCCAGGAATTGGTCACTCGCCGAACTCAATGCATCGGCCTGGTCGCCTGCCGGACCGCGTTCGAGCACCTGCTCCAGCGCTTCGAAGTAACGGCGCTGCGCACGGTTACCGGCCACCTGGGCGACGGCCAGGCTCAAGCGCAAATGCAACAGTTCATCGCCGATGTCCAGGCCGAGCAAACCATCGTCCCACCGGCTGCGCGCCGGGACCGGCAGTTCGGGGTAATGCCGCGCCAGTTGCAGCAAGCGATCGGCCATGCGCCCGCCAAACCAGCTCTCGGCGCCTCGCAGGCTGCGGTGGGTCAGGCGCACCAGATCGTCGAGGGTCGCCGCCAGCAACCGACGGCTGTGCCAGGCCGGATTGCGCAGAATCAGTAGATTGAACGCCAGCACCGCCGCGCCGACGCCGATCACCATCGCCTGGGCATTGTTGAAGAACGCCGCGACGTCGTACTTCATGAGGTTGAGCGGCGACACCAGGACCATGAAGTGCAGGCAGAACGAGGTGGCCGTGGCGAAAATCGGCGGCTTGGCCATGCCCAATGCGCCAAAGAACAACGGCACGCCCATGGCCAGGCAGAGCATCGCAAAACTGCTCCATTGCGGCAGCACGATCTCGCCGATCACAAACGCCGTCGGCACCGCCAACAGAATGCCACGCATGAAACTCATGCCGATCTGCGCACCGTTCTCGCGACTGGCGAACAGGCTGCACACCACGCAGGTAAGCACCAACGCGCCCGATGCCGCAGGCCAAGCGGTGGCCAGCCAGAAACAGGCGACCGCCAGGAATGCCAGGGCACTGCGGGCGCCGAACACCATGGCCAGCGACAAGTCCCGGTGGGGCGTCAGCGTCCGCGGGGGATCCGCCGCTTCCCTGCCCTCCTGCACCGCCGTCAGCGCAGCGCAAGCGGCCAGGGCGGTGTCGAGCAACAAGGCAAACCGCGCCAGGCAATAGCTTTGCGCCGGGCTGATATTAGGGTCGTGGGAGGCGTCCAGCACCCGTGGCCGCAAGGCTTGCAGCGTCGCGCTGTCGGCGTCGAGGGCTTGCTGCACTTCGCTCATCCACGGTTGCAGGGCCTGGGCCTCTTGCGGTTCGAGTTGTTTCCATTGCCGGCGCACCGAGCGGGCGATGCGCAGCAGCATCAACAGTTTCTGGCTCAAGCCGCTGATGGCCCGGGAGCGCTGGCGGCCCAGGCGACCTTCGAACCAGGCGTGCTCGCGCTGGGCATCTACCGCAACGATCTTGCCGAGGATTTCCAGCAGGCCCTTGCGCGCCTGGGCATCGCCGGCCAGTGTGGCGCGCGCCGCCTGCATGCCACTGTCCCAGGCCGCACGGGCCTGGCCGGCCAATTGCCGCTCGACCCGTAACGGCCAGAGCAAGGCACTGGTCACCGTGGCGCAGACGATCCCCAGGCTGATCTCGGTGCAGCGTGCGACCGCCTGCTCGAACACCCCCAGCGGATGGGAAATCGCCGGCAAGGCGATGATTGCCACTGTGTATCCGGCGAGCACGAATGAGTAGGACCAGGCGCTGCGCAGCAGCGTCGAACAGGCCGTGCACAGGCCCAGCCATAGCGCCAGCGCCAACAGGAACAACCACGGCGCCTGGGCGAACAGCGCCATGAACACCACGGACATGACCGTGCCCACCAAGGTGCCGAGCAATCGCGCCAGCCCTTTCTGCATCACCATCCCGGACAGCGGTTGCGCCACGATGATCGCCGTCATCAATGCCCACGATGGCTGCTCCAGCCCCCAGCGCAAGGCCAGCCACAGCGCCAGCCCACCGCCGAGCACGGTCTTGATGGCGAACTGCAAAGCGAGGCGGTCGGGGGCAAACAAGGCCTGCAGGGTAATGGGCACGCGAAAAACTCTTCTGGGGATGCAGTAACGATAGATGGATTGGAGGCGATCGACGGGTGTAATTATTAGCTGGCTATCTATTTCAGTCCAGAGGGGATTTGGAGTGGATTTGACAACACACTTTTGCCCAATGGCGTTTATCCAGCTTCAACGGCGCTTTTGTGGCGAGGGAGCTTGCTCCCGCTGGCTGCGCAGCAGCCCCAAAAAATCGAGGGTCGCTACGCAACCCAGCGGGAGCAAGCTCCCTCGCCACAACTGTGTTCATCCAGGTGAATGGCAGCCACAAAAAACGCCAGGCAAGCTGGCGTTTTTTTGTACCACCGCGCATTTACGAATTAGCGCGCGCCTGGTTACGCAGGGCCTTGACCTGGTCATGGTTGCGCTGCACGCCATGGTACTGACGCTCCACCAGATCACGGATGCCTACCAGATTATGTTTGTTGATCTTCTCGATCGCCTCGCGATAAGCCTTGAGGGCGTGGTCTTCACCGCGCTCGGCTTCGTTGAGCACGGCTTCTTCGTCCTTGCCGGTGAACATCGATTTCACGTCTACCCAGCGGCGATGCAAGTCACCGGCGACACTGGTGGAGGTCTCTGGATCGCCACCCAGGGAACGAACAGCCGCTTGCAGTTCGGCGGCAGCGGTGGCGCAGTCGGCAGCACGTTGTACAAACAACGCTTTGAGTTCTGGATGCTTGATGTCTTCAGCGCAGGTCTTGAACCCTTCCTGGCCATCCTTGCTGGTCTCGATCAGGTCGTTCAAGACAGAGATGGATTCTTTGTTGATGTCGGTCATTTTTCAGTTCCTTTGCTGGTGAATAAAAAACCTGCAAGGAATATTGCATCGGCCATGCCAGCCGCAGCCAAAAACAAAAACCATTAAAAATCAATAGATTAACCACGAACAGGAAATCTGTATCCGCGCTATTTGCATGATCTGTCAATTGGCCTGCATGCAGAATGCCTGTATTTTCAGGGCTGTTTGAATCAAGACACTCATCATGAATCCGGAAAAACTTGAACTGCTGGTCACGCGCCAGATGCCCTTCGGTAAATACAAGGGGCGAATCCTTGCCGACCTGCCTGGTCCATACTTGAATTGGTTCGCCCGTGAAGGCTTTCCCCACGGAGAACTGGGCGGTTTGCTGGCGTTGATGCAGGAAATCGACCACAACGGCCTGTCCGACCTGCTCGACCCCTTGCGCGCCAAGCACGGCAAGCCCAAGCCACGCCACTGACCGAGTCTTCCCATGCCCGAGAACACGCTACGCGCCCACGATGAAGCTTTCTGGCAGACCTTCGTCGGTCGCTACGATGTCGATCCCAAGGGACCATTGAATTTGGAGAACGGCTACTTCGGTCGCATGTCGCGGACCGTGGTGGAGGAATACCAGCGCAATATCGAATTCATCAACCGTGGCAACTCGGTGTACGTGCGCCAGCAGTTCGACCGCGAACATGGGGAGGCGATTCGCCGGCAGGTGGCGCAACTGATCCACGCCTCACCCGACAGCGTGGCGATGGCGACCAGTGCAGTGGACGCCCTACAAGCATTGATCCGCAACTACAACGGCCTCAAGCCGGGCGACCAGGTGCTGATCTGCGACCTGGAGTACGAGTCGGTCAAGAGCGCGATGCGCTGGCTGGCACGCCGGCGTGGCGTGGAGGTGATCGAACTGGTCCACCAGCACCCCGCCAGCTTCGACAACCTGGTCAGCACCTATCGCGAAGCGTTCATTCGCTACCCACGCCTCAAGCTGATGGCGTTGACCTATGTCAACCATCTCACCGGGCTGGTGATGCCGGTACGGGCCATCGCCGAGACCGCACGGGAGTTTGATGTCGACATCATCCTCGACGGCGCCCATGCCCTGGGCCAGATTCACTTTGACCTGAAGAAGCTGGGCATCGAGTTCGCCGGGTTCAACCTGCAGAAGTGGATCGGTGGCCCGCTCGCCCTGGGCTTCATGTACATCGCCCCGCATCGGCTGGCCGACATCGACCCGGACATGGACGAAGGGCATTATCCGGCCACCGACATTCGCTCGCGCACGCCCCACAGCACACCCAACATCCCCGCCCTGCTGACCCTGCCGCTGGTGTTCGAAGAACACCGCGCCCTGGGCGGTGCACTGGCCAAGGGACCACGGCTCAATTATCTGCGGGACATGTGGGTCAGCGCGGTGCGCGATGTACCGGGCATCGAAGTCATGACGCCGGACGATCCGCGCCTCTACTGCGGCATCACCGCCATGCGTTTCACCAACCACGCGGACCAACAGGCGATGGCCGACCGATTGCTCAACGAATACGGGATCTTCACCGTGGTGCGCCAGACCAGCGTCGGGCCGTGCATTCGGATCACGCCGGGGTTGATTACTTTGGCGAGCGATATCAAGCGATTGACCCAGGCGCTTATTGATTTGAGCCGAACATAGCCCCCCTGTGGCGAGGGAGCTTGCTCCCGCTGGGTTGCGAAGCAACCCCAAACCCAAACACCGCAGTGTTTCAGACCTATCTGAGTCAACTTACCAAGGGCTGTTGCGCAGCCCAACGGGAGCAAGCTCCCTCGCCACGATGGGGGGGTGATCCTATAGGCATTTATTCCAGGCAAAAAAAAACGGTGCGCCGACCAAGCGCACCGTAAAGCCGTAGAACACCCAACGAAGTCCGGTCGATCAGTCCAGCAGTGCCAAAGCCTCGGCGGTGCATTCCTGAATGCGGGCCCAATCGCCGTTCTTGATCCACTGCGGATCAAGCATCCAGCTGCCGCCCACGCACATCACGTTCTTCAACGCCATGTAGCTCTTGATGTTGGCCGGGCCGACGCCGCCGGTCGGGCAGAATTTCACTTCGCCGAACGGGCCGCCCAAGGCCTTGATAGCCGCGACGCCACCACTGACTTCCGCCGGAAACAGTTTGAAGCGGCGATAGCCCAGGCCGTAGCCCTCCATGATGCCCGAGGCGTTGCTGATGCCAGGCAGCAGCGGGATCGAGCTGTAGACACTGGCCTCAAGCAGGTCACGAGTGATGCCCGGCGTGACGATAAACTGCGAACCGGCCGCTTCGGCGGCTGCCAGCATGTGGCGGTCGAGCACCGTACCGGCACCGGTCACCAGTTCAGGGCGCTGCTCGCGCAGCACCTGGATCGCCTTGAGACCGAACTCGGAACGCAAGGTCACTTCCAGCGCTGTCAGGCCACCGGCGGCCAGGGCATCGGCCAGCGGCAGGATGTCCTGTTCACGGGCGATGGTGATCACCGGCAGGATCCGCGCCTTGGCGCAGAGGCTGTCGATCAGGGCAACTTTGTCCGCCATGGAAACGGTCGGGGATGGGTTTGTCATAGCGGCTGATCCTTGGTTCATGGGCACCAGTAAATCTCTAACGTAGGTTGCAAAAACGCGCGGATCGGCATTTCGGCGACGTTGTCACCGGCCACCGCAGCGTTCAGGGTGGTCAGTTTCGACTGACCGGAAATCGACAGCACTTTGTGTTTTGCAGAGGCCAGCAAGGCGCGACTCATGGTCAGGCGCTGGTGTGGCACGGTTGGCGCAAGCATCGGCCAGCAACGACGAGTGCCGTTGGTATCCAAGGCTTCAGCCAGGTTAGGGCTGTCGGGAAACAGCGACGCGGTGTGTCCGTCATCGCCCATGCCCAATACCAGTACATCGATGGACGGCAACTCGCCCAGCAGACGATCCGCCTGCTCGGCCGCCGCTTCCAGGTTGGCGCTGGCGCTGTAGAGGCTGAGGAACTGGGCCTTGGCCGCAGCGCCTTGCAGCAAGTAACGCTTGAGCAGGCCGGCGTTGCTGTCGGCGTGTTCAACCGGTACCCAGCGCTCGTCTGCCAGGCTCACCACCACCTTCGACCAGTCCAGGGCCTGTTTGGCCAGGCTCTGGAAAAATGCCACCGGGCTACGGCCGCCGGACACCACCAGCACCGCCGCGCCACGCGCATCGATTGCCTCGCGCAGTTGCTCGGCTACCTTCAACGCCAGCCCTTCGGCCAACAGCACCGGGCTCTTGAACGCCTGGGCGCTAACGCCCTGGGGCAGTTTGACTTCAGATATCGCCATACCATGACCTCCCATCCCGCGTGATCAGTGCAATGGAGCTCATCGGCCCCCAGGACCCGGCCGCGTACGGCTTGGGCGCATCACCGGATTTCTTCCATCCGGCGATCAACTGGTCACACCATGTCCACGCGGCTTCGATTTCATCTTTACGGACAAACAGGTTCTGATTGCCGTTCATGACTTCCAGCAACAGCCGCTCATACGCATCGGGAATCCGTGCGCTGCGCCAGGTGTCGGAAAAGTTCAGTTGCAACGGACCGCTGCGCAATTGCATGCCCTTGTCCAGGCCTTGCTCCTTGGTCATCACCCGCAGGGAAATCCCTTCGTCCGGTTGCAGGCGGATGATCAGTTTGTTGCTGATCTGCAAGCGTTGTTCCGGCGCGAAGATGTAGTGGGACGGTTCCTTGAAGTGAATGACAATCTGCGACAGCTTCTGCGGCATGCGCTTGCCGGTACGCAGGTAAAACGGCACCCCGGCCCAGCGCCAGTTACGGATGTCGGCGCGCAGGGCGACGAAGGTTTCGGTGTCACTCTGGGTATTGGAGTTGGGCTCTTCCAGATAGCCCGGTACGGCCTTGCCTTCGCTGTGGCCAGCAATGTATTGGCCGCGCACCACCTGGGTGGTGAGACCTTCCGGACTGATCGGCGCCAGGGCCTTGAGCACCTTGACCTTCTCGTCGCGGATGCTGTCGGCGGACAGGTCGGCCGGCGGGTCCATGGCGATCAGGCAAAGCAGCTGCAACAGGTGGTTCTGGATCATGTCCCGCAGCTGGCCGGCCTTGTCGAAGTAGCCCCAGCGGCCTTCGATGCCGACCTTCTCGGCCACGGTGATTTCCACGTGGGAAATGTAATTCTGGTTCCACTGGGTTTCGAACAGGCTGTTGGCGAAGCGCAGCGCGATCAGGTTCTGGACGGTTTCCTTGCCCAGGTAATGGTCGATGCGATAAGTGCGGTTCTCCGGGAAGAACTGCGCCACCGCGTCGTTGACCTTGCGCGACGATTCCAGGTCCGAGCCGATGGGTTTTTCCAGCACCACCCGGGTGTTTTCGCTCAAGCCCACCTTCGCCAGGTTCTCGCAGATCGCCCCGTAGACCGCAGCCGGGGTGGCGAAATAGGCGATGACCTGCTGGGACGAGCCGGCCAGTTCGGCCAAGGCGAGATAATCGTCGGCCTTGAGAAAGTCCACATGCAGGTAGGTCAGTCGGGCCAGGAAGCGTTCGACCACGGCCTCGTCCAGGTCCTTGTCGCCCACGTAGCGGCGCAGTTCGGTGGCAATGAACGCCAGATGCTGCTGCTCGCTGCCGGGTTCACGGGCCAGCGCGATGATTCGCGTGTCCTCGTGCAGCAGTTGCGCGCCGTCGAGTTGATAAAGGGCGGGAAACAGCTTGCGCAAGGCCAGGTCGCCCAACGCGCCGAACAAGGCAAAGGTGCACGGTTCAACCGTAATCGAATGCATGATGTTTGTTCTTTTATCAAGTTAAGCTACAAATACCTTTTTTCAAGGTATCACTCAAGGAAAAATGTAGTAATAACCACAACATTTTCCGAAAATACCGATTCCGAGTGGTGGTCCGCCGGAGCCAACAGTAGGATAGGCCACCGCAAAGGGTCGTATCAAAGACCCGTCTTTCTAGGAATCTTGTATGGACCGCGTGCGAAATTTACTGGAGCAGATCCAGAGTCGCCTTGAAGACCTGAACAAGGCCGAACGCAAGGTGGCCGAGGTGATCCTGCTCAACCCACAGCAGGCCACCCGTTTCAGCATCGCCGCCCTCGCCCAGGCCGCGTCGGTCAGCGAACCCACGGTCAACCGTTTCTGCCGCTCATTCGGCGTCAGCGGTTATCCGGAACTCAAATTGCAACTGGCCCAGAGCCTGGCCAGTGGCGCCGCTTATGTAAGCCGTGCGGTAGAAGCCGACGACAACCCGCAGGCCTACACCCAGAAAATCTTTGGCAGTGCCATTGCTTCGTTGGACAGCGCCTGCCAGGCCCTTGATCCAAATTTGATCAGCCGTGCCGTGGATCTGCTGATCCAGGCCCGGCAGATCCACTTCTTCGGGCTCGGGGCCTCGGCTCCGGTGGCGCTGGACGCCCAGCACAAGTTTTTCCGCTTCAACCTGGCGGTGACCGCCCACGCCGATGTGCTGATGCAACGGATGATTGCGTCGGTGGCCCACACCGGCGAACTGTTCGTAATCATTTCCTACACCGGGCGCACCCGTGAACTGGTGGAGGTGGCGCGCATCGCCCGGGAAAACGGCGCTTCGGTGCTGGGCCTGACCGCCGAAAACTCACCATTGGCCAAGGCCAGCACCCTGAGCCTGAACATCCCATTGCCCGAGGACACCGATATCTACATGCCGATGACCTCGCGGATCATCCAGCTCACCGTGCTCGATGTGCTCGCCACTGGCATGACCCTGCGCCGGGGCGTGGACTTCCAGCCGCACCTGCGCAAGATCAAGGAAAGCCTGAACGCCAGCCGGTATCCGGTGGGGGATGAGTTCAACTGATTCGGCTCAGGTACTTTGGCGCCTGATAGTCCGTCTTCGCGAGCAAGCCCGCTCCCACATCTGAAATGCATTCCCTTGTGGGAGCGGGCTTGCTCGCGAAGAGGCCGGCAGCACCACTACAAATCCTGAATCAAGCCCCCGCCCACGCCTGCAAACTCAAATGCGCCCGCTCCCCCGGCGCCAGGCACAGGCTGTCGGTGCCGCCACTGGCCGCTTCGACGCATACGAACTCGTTGACCTCATCCCAACTGACCCCCAACAACGGCCGAGCGCCGGGATGCCAGACCACCGTGTCGGCGCTGTCGCCAGTGTCGATGCACAATTGACGCTGCCAGGCGTGGTCCTTGAGCTGCAACTCGCCTTCGTGCTGGAACACCCGCTGACAACCGCCATCGACCCGCAACTCCCCTTCCTGCTGGCAAACCGCACGGTTCAGATGGTCATAACCCTGGGCGCCTTCAAGCCCAGACAGCGCTACCTCACCAACGTCACCAATACGCCAATAGGCATGCAACGCCTGGCTCAACTGGCAAGGCAGGCTGTCCTGATGCTCGGTGCTCAGGCGCAGTTCCATGCGTTCGCCCAGGTCTGCATGCAAGTCCACTTGCCAGTCGCACAGTTGCAACTGCCAGTGCAGATGCACACCGTCGTCGTCACTGCGACTGTCGAGCAGCTTCCAGTCGATCAAGCGCGCCCAGCCATGGGACGGCCAGGCATTCTCGCTGGGATGACGCCCATACCACGGCCAGCACACCGGCACCCCACCGCGGATCGCACCGACCTGCGGCCATTTGGCGGCGCACCACAACCAGGGCTTCTGCCCGCGTGGCTGAAAGTGCAGCAACTGCGCGCCCTGGCGACTGAACACCGCTTGGCACAGCGGATGATCGATCACCAGCACATCGCGCTGCCGATAGCGCTCCCACGCAAACACCGGGCGCTCGCGCAAGGATCTGAAGAAGCGTTGTAGCGGATGCTCATGCATGGGCCGCGGTCCTGGAAATCATTCGATACTCAACTGGCTAATTGTGGCGAGGGAGCTTGCTCCCGCTGGGCTGCAAAGCAGCCCTTTCTTTTGCGATTGCTGCGCAATCGAGCGGGAGCAAGCTCCCTCGCCACAAAAGCTGCTTGTCAAAGGTCTGCACCCGCCAGGCACGCCCAAAAAAAAGCGGACAGCCTTGGCTGTCCGCAAATATGCGCACATAGAGAGGAGCTTATCGCAACAACGTTAGAACACCGACTGAATTTTCAGGCCGGCCACCAGGGCGTTGTCGACTTCATCCACGCCACCTGGGTGGGTGATGTATTGCAGGTTCGGGCGTACGGTCAGCCAGTTGGTCACGTGGACCCCGTAGTTGATCTCGTAGTTGTACTCGGTGCTGCGCAGCGGTGCGAACAGCGGGTCGTTGTAGTCGGTGACACCGTTGGCCGCGTTGGTCAGCTCAGCGTTTTTCTTCACGTCTTCGTTGACATGGATGCGGGAGAAACCGATGCCGACGTCATCTTTAGGACGCGCGTCGAACGGCCCCTTGTACACGAACATCAACGACTGGTAGTTGTCGACGACGTTGGTGTCCTTGTCGTGGAAGGTCGCGTTGGCGGCGATGTTCAGGCCGCGGGACGCATCACCGTTGTGGGTGGTCAGCTGTTGTTGCGCCACGAACCAGTAGCCGTGCTTGCTGTTGTGGCTGCGGTAGGCGTTACCGGTGGTGGCGGCGTCGTCGCCATTGTCGTCTTCGCGTACGTCATTGGCATCGGCCGTGCTCTTGTAGTAACCGACGCGGTATTCGCCCGGCAGGCTGTTGACCTTCGGCGACCAGACCAGCTCGACCGGGATCACGGTGCCCTTGGTACCGCTGCCGCTGAGTTTGAAGCCGTTACCGTGTTCCAGTTGCGATGGGTTCTGGTTGTACGCGCCGATCTGCGCATAGAACTCAGGCGTGAGGTTGTACTTGACGCGGATCGCGGCCTGGCTGACTGGCCAGTTGTACCAGATGCCGGTCGCCCAGTTACCCACCTGGGAGCCGCAGAACGCCAGGTTCTGGAATTCGCACGGGAAGGTGTTGAAGTCTTCGCCTTCGCCGAAGTAACCGGCCTTGACGTCCAGTTTGCCGTCGAGGAACTGGTGCTTGATCCACAGTTGGGTCAGACGGACCATGTGACCACGGCCGTAGACTTCCTGGGAGGAGCTCAAGGTGCCGGCACGCGGATCGCCCACGCGGTCGTTGGAGATGTTCTGGCCGTTACGATTGGTCAGTTGGATCTTGGCCTGGGTGTTATCCCAACCCCAGAGTTTTTGCAGGTCCAGCGCCACGCCCAAACCGAACTGGTCGGCATAACGCGCGGTCTTGTCGTCGTTGTAGCCACCGTGCAGGTTGCCACCCACTTCACCGACATAGTCAGCCTTGATGTCGATACCCTGCTCGATCAGCCGGGTCCGCTCGCCACCCCAGTCACCCGTCATCCACTGCGAATCGGCGCTGAACGCGTCGGCAGCCTGTGCGCTACCCACCAGCATCATCGCCGCAACGGCTGACAACTGGCAGATGAGCTGGGCATTGTTTTTCTTCTTCATCCCTACATCCTCGTCTTTATTGTTATGAACTGTTTTTATTTTTTCTAACGCGGTTTACAACGATTGCGGTGGATGGTTTCCCATTCACCGCATACCTCTTTGTGGGAGCGAGCCTGCTCGCGATAGCGGTGTGCCATTCACCCGTACGACGGCAGGCACACCGT
>NZ_JALJDX010000181.1 GCF_022952855.1 Pseudomonas sp. RGM2987
CGCGAAGAGAGCGGCCCATTCAACATCAATGCACGGCGCCCACCGCTTTCGCGAGCAAGCCCGCTCCCACAAAGGGCATGTGGCGTATATCAGGCCTCAGATCAGAAATGATACTTCAGCAAAAAGCTTGTATTGCTCTGGTTGGTCTTGAAGCCTTCGCTGTCTTCGATCCCGTACTTGTTCTTCCAGTAGTCATATTCCACCCCCACATACAGCTGCTTGGCGCCCAGGTTCAGGGCCTTGCCCAGGTCATATTTGATCTGCGGGTTGATGTGCAGGTTGGCGTGGTAGGTGCCTTTGGCATTGCTGTCATTGTCCACCACCCAATCGATGAAACCGTCGATCAGGATGTCGGATGAGCCCACCGCAATGGTGTAGGCCCAGGTCGGGGTGATCTGCCAGACGTTGTCGCCGGCGCGTGGGCCTTCGGTCTGGCGGTTGTAGAAGTTCAGCTGGAAGTAGTCGAAGCCGGGAATCGCCAGGTCGAAGCCCGGGCCGATCAGGTAGGACTCGTTGTCACCTTCGCCGAACTCGTAGGTCATCGCCAGCAACACATCCTTGATCGGGCCGAGTTCCAGCTTCTGGTCGAAGATCTTGCCGAACGACAGGCGCGGGCTGAACTCGCCGTAGTAGGTGTTAGGGCCCGACTGGCCGTCTTCCTTGCCGTTGTAGAAGATCCGGTCGAGGAAGAAGAAGTTGTCGCCGTATTTCCAGGCATCGGCGTGTTCGAAGGTCACGGTTTGCTGGATGCGCGGGTTGACCTGGAAGTCCTTGCCGTACAGGTAGGTCAGGCTGTTGTTCTGCCATTGGAACAGATCGTCGGCCATGGCCTGGCTGCCGGCCAACAAGGATCCTGCGAGTATCAGGCTGGTGCAGGTACGTTTCATTCGGTTTGCTCCCAAAGGTAAGTGGTACCGCTTTTTGTGAATCAGCGCTCTGATGTGGCGCCTTATTTCGGCGGATGAAACATCCGTTCGGTCAGCTTTTTGCTCGTGACAAAGGCTGACAGGATCTGGGCCATGACCGGAAAAGACTGGCAGTGGGTCAGGCGTTTATAGGCAGTATTGGTGTCGGCCGGACTCGAACGGCCGCGCAGGATACGGGCTTGCTTCGATGGGCTCAAGTGGCCGGCGACGGCGCGTCAGCGCTGGCTTTGCAGCGCTATGGCGGGGCTGGATCATCGAGTGCTTCGCTCTTGTTGTCATGGTCGAGGCGCAGCCTGCCGCCGGCAGGCGACCGGTCGTGTGCCGGCCTGCCTGTCAGCGGTATAACGCTGGTGCAGCGTTTGACTCAGTTGGTTCGTGCGCCCTGAGTGATCCATGCGCCGATCAGGTCGCGTTCCTGCTGGGTCATCTGGGTGATGTTGCCCAGGGGCATGATCTGGGTCGTCACGGCCTGGGCCTGGATCCGCGCGGCCTGTTGCTGGATCTGCTGCGGCGTATCGAACATCACCCCGCCGGGCGCTGCGCTGAACAGCGGGCTGGTGGGCTTGGCCGAGTGGCAGACCGCGCAGCGTTCCTGGATCACGCCGTGGACTTTCTCGAACGACGGGCCCTGGGCGCTGGACGCCTGGGCGGGTGGTGCCGTCGGCGCGGCTGGCGTGGCCGCCGGCTTGGCGCCCCCGCCCACGGCGGTTTCCGGCAGCGGCTGGTACTCGATGGCCGCCGGCGCTTTGGCCACGTCCGGTGCGCTGGAGACAGGCTTGGGCCCGGTGACATACGCCAGGCAGATCATCGCCAAGGCACCGACCGGCAGCGTCCAGGCAAACCGGTTGCTGTCGTGGCGGGTGTTGAAGTAATGCCGCACCAGTACCGCCGCCACCGCAATCCCGGCCAGGATCAACCAGTTGTACTGGCTGCCGTAGGTGCTCGGGAAATGGTTGCTGATCATGATGAACAGCACCGGCAGGGTGAAGTAGTTGTTATGCCGTGAACGCAACAGCCCCTTGGCCGGCAACGCCGGATCGGGCGTGCGGTTCTCGGCAATGGCTGCCACCAGTGCGCGTTGCGCCGGCATGATGATGCGGAACACGTTGCCGACCATGATCGTGCCGATGACCGCCCCGACATGCAGGTAGGCACCGCGACCACTGAACACCTTGCTGAACCCGTAGGCAGCGGCGATCAGCAGCACGAACAGGATCAGGCCGAGCAGGGCGGGGCGCTTGCCCAAGGCCGAGTCGCAGAGAAACGAATAGACGAACCAGCCGACGAACAACGAGCCAATGCCCAGGGCCACGCCTTCGGGGCCGCTCAGGCCACTGCCGGGCGCCAGCAGGTAGACCGTGGGGTTCCAGTAGAACACCACGCACAGCAGCGCGATGCCTGACATCCAGGTGAAGTAGGCTTCCCACTTGAACCAGTGCAGGTTGTCCGGCATGGACGGTGGCGCGAGCTTGTATTTTTCCAGGTGGTAGATGCCGCCACCGTGGATGGCCCAGAGGTCACCGGCCAGGCCGCTCCTGGGGTTGACGCGGTTGAGGTTGTTTTCCAGCCAGACAAAGTAGAACGACGCGCCGATCCAGGCCACGCCAGTGATCATATGAACCCAGCGAATGCTCAGGTTCAGCCATTCCAGCATATGTGCTTCCACAGTCGTTACCTCTCGCCCGTCACGCTTGTCTTCGCGTGATCGGACGCTTCTCTTATTGGTGGGGATCGAGGATCAACAACTCATCCTCTATGAAGAAATGCTCATCGCAGTTATTGCCTGTGCCACTGCGATCAACCACCAGGAAGTCATCCCGCTTTTCGATCGTCAGCACCGGGTGGTGCCAGACGCCGCGATGGTAATTGATGCCCTGCCTGCCGTTGGTGACGAAGGCGCGGACCAAGCCTGATACAGGTGCATCGCCAAGTGGCGCGACCACGATCAGAAAGGGGTTGCCGAGCAGCGGAATGAACGCCTGGCTGCCCAGCGGATGGCGCTCCAGCATGCGCACGGTCAGCGGCATCTCCAGCGCGTCGGCGCGGAAGATGCTGATGATCGCCTGGTCGTCCGGCGTGGCGGTCTCGACCGTCGCCAGGCGATGGAAGCGCATGGTCGAACCGTTGTTGATCATGAAGTGATCGCTGCCGTCGGTTTCGATCACGTCACCGAACGGGGCGAAGGCTTCTTTGGTCAAGGGTTCGATCTTGAGTGTGCGCATGCTGGTCTTCTTATCCAAAAATTCTGTGTTGTTGGTTCAGCTTTGTGGCGAGGGAGCTTGCTCCCGCTGGACTGCGCAGCAGTCCCTTGCTTTTTGCCAGAAGGGGGCCGCTTCGCAGCCCAGCGGGAGCAAGCTCCCTCGCCACGGGGGCGCCGCTTACTTCGCGACCTTGCCCAATACCCGCAGGCGACTCACGCCACCATCCGGGAACACATTCAGGCGGATGTGGGTGATCGGGCCCAGTGCCTTGATCTGCTCGTCGAAGGTGTGTTCGGCGTGCATTTGCAGCTTCTGGCTGGGCAGCAGCTCGCGCCAGAACAGCGATTGGGTTTCAATCTGGCTGTCGGTGCCACCCTTGACGAACGCGCCCTGGATCGAGCAGCTGTCCGGGTAGTTGCCCTTGAAATGCAGGGTGTCGACGATGATTTTCTCGACCTCACCGGCATGGCCCAGGGCGACGATCACCCAGTCATTGCCTGGGGTACGGCGACGGGCGGTTTCCCAGCCGTCACCCATGTTCACGCCACGGCCCGGGTTGAGGATGTTGCTCATGCGTCCGAAGTGTTCGTCGGAGCAGGCCAAGGCGCGGCCACCATTGAGGGCGGCGGCCAGGTCGATCTGTTCGTTGTCACCTACGGCCGACCAGTCGCGATACGGAATGCCGTAGACCCGCAGGCGGGCCACGCCGCCATCGGGATAGATGTTGAAGCGTAAGTGGCTGAACGCCTGGTCATTGCTGATTTCATGGTAGTGGTGGCTGTTGCCCTGCAACTCGACGGCCGAAAGCACTTCGGTCCACTGGGTGTTTTCGTCCGGCTCGCCTTGGGCCAGGAAGCAGGCTTCCAGGGACGCCGATGGCGGGTAGTTGCCGGTGAAGAACGAGGTGTCGATGTCCACGCCTTTGATCGAGCCCGCCACGCCCAGGCGGATCACTGCACTGTCGTAGCCTTCGAAGCGCTTGCGGCGTGATTCCCAGCCGTCCATCCATTTGCCGTTGTCGTCGAACACGCCTTCTTTCCACACCGCCGGGGTCGGCTGGAACAGGCGGTTGGCGTCGGCGAACCAGTCGTCGGTGACCGAGATGATTTTGGTGCCGAGGCGGGCGTCGGCCAGGTTGACGAACTTCTCGAACGGTACGGCGTAAGCTTTCATTCTTCTTGTCTGCCTTTGATAAGTTTGGCTGGGGATGCTTGCAGTGCTGTTTGACAGGCTGCTTGCTAGAGGGTCAGTAGTCGGAACAACGCGATTTTGTTGATCTCTGCCAGCGCGCATTTGAATTCGGTGTCGACCGAATGGTGGATGCGCGTTTCGAACGCCGCGAGGATCTGGTGCCGGTTGCTGCCTTTTACCGCCATGATGAAGGGAAACCTGAACTTGGCCTTGTAGGCGTCGTTCAGCTCGGTGAAGCGTTGGAACTCGTCACTGGTGCATTGGTGAATACCGGCGCCGGCCTGCTCGTGCGTGCTGGCTTCGGTCAGTTGGCCCTGGACGGCGGCTTTGCCGGCCAGGTCCGGGTGGGCGTTGATCAGTGCCAGTTGGCTGGCATGATCGGCGCTCAGCAGGATGTCGCTCATGCGCTGGTGCAGGGTTTCAATCTCATCGATCGACGGGTCCTGGCCCAGGTCGAAGGCTTTCTCGGCCACCCATGGCGAGTGTTCGTAGATATCGCCAAAGGCTTTGACGAACGCCTCGCGGCTCATGGTGGAAGGCTTGAGGGTCTGGAATGCAGTCATTTCGAACTCCCCGCTTCAGAAGCACCCGGATGCGGATGGACCTGCTGCCAATGCCGCGCAATGTCGACGCGACGGCTGAACCAGACCTGCTCATGGCCCTTTACATACTCAAGGAAACGCTTGAGGGAGGCGAGGCGGGCCGGGCGGCCGATCAGCCGGCAGTGCAGGCCGATGGAAAGCATCTTCGGCGCTTCGCTGCCTTCGGCATACAACACGTCGAAGGCGTCCTTGAGGTACTGGAAGAAGTCGTCGCCGTTGTTGAAGCCCTGGACCTGGGTGAAACGCATGTCGTTGGTGTCCAGGGTGTAGGGAATCACCAGGTGCGGCTTGCCGTTGGGGGTGTTCGGTTCCCAGTAGGGCAGGTCGTCGTCGTAGGTGTCGCTGTCGTAGAGAAAGCCGCCTTCTTCCATCACCAGCCGGCGAGTGTTGGGACCGGTGCGGCCGGTGTACCAGCCCAGCGGGCGTTCGCCAGTGATCTCGGTGAGGATGCGGATCGCCTCGAGCATGTGCTCGCGTTCCTGGGCCTCGTCCATGTATTGATAGTCGATCCAGCGATAGCCATGGCTGCAGATTTCATGGCCGGCGGCGACCATCGCACGGATCACGTCCGGGTGACGCTGGGCGGCCATGGCCACGGCGAAGATGGTCAGCGGGATGTCGAATTGCTTGAACAGCTGGAGGATCCGCCAGACCCCGGCGCGGCTGCCATACTCGTACAACGACTCCATGCTCATGTTGCGCTCGCCTTGCAGCGGTTGCGCCGCGACCATCTCGGAAAGGAACGCTTCGGACTCCTTGTCACCGTGCAGGATGTTGCGCTCGCCGCCCTCCTCATAATTGAGCACGAAGGACAGGGCGATGCGGGCATTGCCCGGCCACTGGGGGTGGGGAGGGTTACTGCCGTAACCGATCAGGTCGCGTGGGTAGTCAGCGCTCACTGCAGTCTTCCTTCTTGTTCGAACCATGTGGGTGGCGCCCGGGTGATGGATCTTGGGCTGGCGTCACGACGATGGAGTGATTGTATACAACTTTATGTGCGATTTGTAAGCCTGAATTTTCGCATTTTTCGCGCCAGCCTCTGATCTGGCTACACTGCAAGAAATCTGCCCACTTGATCAATTATTGAGTAGAAGCGTAGCGTATCCGTTGGTCTGGCTGTCAATTGCCCGTGGCGCTGCGCTGCGGTAGCCGGGGAATAAATTTCTGTTTTTTATTGTGTACAATTTTTGTCTGAAGTGTCTTAATTCGCTCATCGCCGTGGCGTTTCGTGCTCCGAAACGGTGCGGCCTTTCTTTCAACTGATTCAGGAGGCGTCGGGCCGGGCTGCCTTGCAGCCAGGCGCGCACAATCAATGGGACGTTTGACTACTCACGTTTTGGATGCTGCACATGGCTGTCCGGGCAGTGCAATCACAATCGAGCTGTACCGTGTGGAAGGCTCGCAGCTGCAATGGGTCGCCAGTGCGCAGACCAACAGCGATGGCCGTTGCGATGCACCGCTGCTGCAAGGCGAGGACTACCGCTCAGGGGTCTATCAACTGCAGTTTCATGCCGGCGACTATTACCGCGCCCGTGGCGTCCAGTTGCCCGAGCCGGCGTTCCTGGATGTGGTGGTGCTGCGCTTCGGCATCTCGGCCGAGCAGGAGCACTATCACGTGCCCCTGCTGATTTCGCCCTACGCCTATTCAACCTATCGAGGCAGCTGACCCCAAGCAGTTGCCTGGTCCTGGAAGCGACTGCGCATAGAGCTTCTCTGGTTTTTGCCCGCCCACACTGCGGGCTTTTTTTTGCGGCCTGTCTACAGCCTGGCGTTGTCATCCCTGATGATGAAAACGGTGTCCGCGTAGCCAGGCCGGATCTGCGCACCGCCCTTGAGCCAGATGATCTTGCCGGCCTGGTGGGCATCCTTGACCGCTTGTGCGGCAGCGTCGCCGACCTGGGTTTGCAGGTTGATGCCGGTGGTATTGGGATTCATGTGGGTGGGCAGGGAGAGTTTCGGCATGCGGGTGCGATGCAGGCTCATGAAAAATACGTAGTCATGCCCGGTGCGCCGAAACACCAGCGCCGGAAAGCTATTGAAGCTGTTGGGCTGCATGACCGTGTAGCCATTGCGCGTCAGGATGCCGGCCATGAAGCGCTTGAGGTCCATCGGCGAGTAGGTCGATATGAAGAAATTCCACTCTCGCTGGAACCGCAGGGGGTCGAAATCCAGCCGATCCAGCCTTCCTGTCGAAGTGGAAATGGGCAGGTCTATCGAACGCGAAGCACTTGTGATCCCAGAAGCGGTCGGGAGAACCGGCAGCATCAGCAAGGGATCGGTCCATTGCGGATGGATCGAGGGGGTCGCGTTCTTCCAGCCACTGAAAATCTGCCTCAGTGCGGTCAGGCCCGCTGCGTCGGCGAGAGATGAGCTGTTGGCGAGTTCGAATTGCCGTCTGGCGATATTTTCCAGGGTGACTGTGGTGACCTCCGGAAACATGTCCCTGACGTAAGCCGTCAGCGGTTTATCGAAGGGAAGCCTGGCGTCGATCTCCCAATGGTCGTCCGGCGGGACCCGGATTACGCTTCGGGGCTGCTCGTCCGGGGTATGCCTGAGGATGGCTTCCAGCAGGTCAAAATCATAGGCGGGATGGCCAGGATGCTGGATGTAGGCAATGGGGTAGTCCCGCGCGTCGATACGTGTCACCCGCTTATAGTGGGTGCTGCCGATGGTGATGAAGGCCGGCAGAGTGAGCTTTGGCTCGACCCCCCATTCCTTGCGAAAAACCGGGGCGCTTTGCACGGCGCCTTCGCCGGATGGTGCAACCGTGCGCTGGCGCTTGGGTGCGGGCCCTTCCAACGGATCATCGTCCGGCACGCTGTAGCGGGTAATGGTGAGCGTGGAGTCGCTGTCGTGGGAAATCTGCCGCCATAGCAGGCTGCCTTCGACTTGTTCCAGGCGTGGTCCGGAGGCAACGAGCTCAGCGCTTGACCGCGCCCGGTAGTGTTGGTCGGCATCGCGTCCCAGTAGCACCGTCCCACCTTCGGCAAGTTTGACGTAAGTCCGGGTCCTGAATGTCTGGATCCCGGAGATCGGGTCCGGGTCCGACAGCATGGGGATCAGCTCGGGGGAAAGGTAATAATTGTCCAGCGATAGCGAGGCGGGACCACCGGCGGTGGAGGCTTGGGCGGTGAGTTCCGTTACCTGGACCGCTGCGGGCTGGGCGTCGGCGGCTTCGGTTTGTCGTCCAGGCGACGAGCCGGACGATGGGTCGCTGTCATCGACCCGGATGGGGCTCCTGGGCAAGCTTTCGGGGGTGGTGTCGCGACTGCCGTGGGGTGTGTCGGGAGGAGACGTTGGAACGTTGGGGCGGGTGTTTTTTCTTGGGCTCATTGACGTTTGCGCTCTTGAATTTGAAAAATATGAACAACGGATGCGCCGTCGCCCGTCGTGTGGATTGACGGGCAACGCGCTAAAAGATGTTCTTGGAAAATCAACAGGCGGGTGCACTACATATGTATTGCGTTTGCAAGAGGCGTTCGCCGTCGCTGCTCAGGGCTAGGTATGTTCGGAGACGATCTCGCCTGGGGAGAGCATCCACCGCCAATGAGGAAGCTCCAGGCCAAAGGTCGGACCCAGGGCTATTGCCTGTGCAAGCATCAGTGACCTGTTCAACGTAGAGACCTGCGCCCATTTCACGCACTGTTCGCGCAACGAGCGCAGTGTCCCGTCGTCCAGGGGGGGATTCTGGCTGAGCCCTTCGCGAGCCAGGTCCTGATAGAGGCTGAGATGGTGATCGCACAAGTTGGTTTTTCTCAGGCTTGTTGGGGCGATCACACGGGATTGATCGGTATCGAGGGTCCACTTGCGCGCCTTGAGGTGATAACTCAAGGTGCCGGGCGAGCCATCCTTGAGCGCCATATTGGCCACCTTCAGTTGTGCCGATGCTAACCGTGACAATGGGTGGGGCAGGTCGGCTTCGGGATCGACCGGGGGAGAAAAATACCGGCCATCCAACGCCGTTACATAAATGCGCTCGAACAGGCTGTCGACTGTATGGACGACGCCCTGGGCCGTGATGACATGTATCTGGTCGACAAGGTCGTCCTCTGCGTAGGTGGGTAGATGAAGGACCGTCGTGCCCACTTGCAGCAGGTTATTGGCCAGTTTGATTTCGACCTCTCCGAGGCGGGTGGCGTCGAGTTCCCAGGTGGACGCGTGGGGGAGGCGGGGATTGGCGCCGGCCAGTGCGCCTGGCGTGGACAGGCGTAGCGTCATGCCCGGGCTCAGGTGGACAAGGTACGTGGCCCCTTGGCCTGTCAGCACCTCGATACCGCTCTGTTCAACGGCTGGCGTGAGCATCGCGCAAGTCGCCTGGCTGCCCATGGGGTGGGGTTTCTTATCCAGGGGCTGGAGAAACGCGTAGTGTTTTCTGGTCGGCGTGAGTGAAAGGGGGGCTAGTGTTTTCCATGCCACCGGATCTTTGTCGATGAATCCTTTGTCCAGCAACCGCGCAGGGTCGGGGGTGGGGATGGCCAGGCGGTAGGAGGCGCCGTCGCGCATGATCAGGATGAAAGTGTGCTGTGAATCCAGCGCGGAAAACGCACGTCGCCCGTTGGCCTTTGTTCGCGCGCTGTAGCGCTCATCGGAACGGGCCAGGTTGTTCAGGATGACACGGCGACTGCCAAAATCCAGGGTGAGACCGCACTCGCCATATTTCACCGTGTCCCCTTCGTCTTCCTGGATGACGTAGGCGTTGTAGTGAGCTTCGACCCGAGTCAGTTCGCTATGGACATAGTCCAGGTGAAGCGTGGTGGAATATTGGCTTTTTTGTCTCACCTTGAGCGTGGTGAATTCAATCAACCGGGAAACGTAGCAGCTCGTGTCTTTATCGTGAGCCACCCGGCGCTCGCTTCGGTCATTGAGGATGGCTGGGTTTCGCGGTATGCCGAGCTGCACCAGGATGGCTTCAATGACCAGGGGGCTGTCGTGTTCGAGGGTCTCCGGCAGGTCCGGCACCAGGTGGAAGCCGTCCTTCGTGATGAAGGTCAACCGGTTGTTCTGCAGGGATCTTGGGTAGTCCGTGTCGGCATAAACGTGGTGGATGGTGACTTTGCGTGACTCCCAGTCATTGCCATCGAAGCACGCCGTGATGACCAGGTTGCCTTGTTCGATCACCCAGCTTTCAATCAGGTCGGCGCGCCAGTCCAGTGTGATGAGGCTGCTGCCCACGCCGTCTTCGGTGACCGATACGTGGCCGGGTTTATGGGCAATGACGTACGCATCATCCCCAGGCCCACCGTCGGCGTTGCGGTTGTTGCCGCCGAGAATGAAGATCCGGTCATCACCCGCGCCGGCCTCGATGACATCGTTGCCGCGGGACTTGATGATGTTTGCACCGGCGCTGCCCTTGATGACATGGGTTCCGCCCTCAAGGATTTCCACATGTTCGATGCTTTCAAGGAGCGCGTGACGATACTGTTTGCTTCCATTCCTGGGACATTCCTGAGTGAGGATGGACGCCTGCCCTGCCTCCAGGTCGATGTGATAACCCAGTCGTGGTGTCTGACCATGAGCAGGGCCCCCAGCCAGTATCAACGCGTCGTTACCCAGGCCACCCACCAGTCTGTTCGGCGCAGGCGCGTCATCTCCAGCGGCGAGCTCTGTCGAGCCCTCGAAGACGAACACGTCATCTTTCGCGCCGCCCATCAGCCGTTTGACCCCTGATCCGTAGTGGAAAACGTTCGGCTTGTTTTCAGCCCCGACAATCGTGTCGTTGCCGCCGCCGATGTACCAATGGACGCCTTTGTGTTCCGCTGCCGCCTCGATGACCGCGCCGGGCGTTTCGTCCGTGACGCCTTGGCGGGCATCGATCCAGTCATCGCTGTCCTTGATTTTCGGGCGTACGGTGGTTGCTTGGTATTTTTCGCCGGTCCACCAGTTCCAGGTGTTATAGGTCACCTGCTCGAGTTCCACGGTGAACTGACCGTTCACGATCGCTTCGGTGCTGTCTTTCAACGGGCCCTTGAGCAAGTTCAAGGCGTTGGTCCGCAGCTGCCTGGTGTGTTCGGCGGTCGCCTTGGCGAGGGTGTAGCGCTGCTGGATATCGTCGTCGGGGTCGATTGTCCAGAAGGCGAACCACCCCGTTCGCAGACGCTCGTGGGCGCTGAGCGTTATGTAGTCGTCGATTTCATCGACCTGACGAATCGCCCCCCAGACCTGCGACCCGACCACCAGGATAAGCCCGGCGGCGAGACCCACAGGACCTGCTGAAGTGAACCCCGCCAGCGCTGCCATGCCGATGGTCAGGGTCATGGCGGCGCTGGTGACGCTCAAGGCTGCGCTGACGTAATGATCGGTGGCCGCTTTGCCGTTCGCGTTGGCGGCGGCCTTGAAAGCGTCAACCGCAGAGACGATGTCGAAAGGCAGGGTCAACACACTGGCGATCAGCCCACTCCCACGGGCCAAACGAGTCGCGAACGTGGTTTTCGCGAAATCCCCCAGGGAGCGCTGACCGGCCTGGATCATTTGCGTGGCTTGTCGGGTCACCAGCGCTTCGACACCCAAGGAAGCCACTTCGGCGGCCACGCTGGCGCCGTTGAACAGGGTCTGGTAATCGTCCTTGTTGCCGATGGCGTCCTGCAGGCCGCGCAGGCCACTGTAGATGCCAAAGGCCTGGAGCCCCAGGCCGGTGGGAATGAGGATCTGGCTCTTGGTCTTGTTTACCCAGTTCAGTGAAGTTTGGGCAAACTGATGAGGATCGAGGCCCTGCGCAGACTTCAGGAGTTTTTCCAGGATATTGTGGTAACTGCCCGCTTCAGCCCGTACTTCAGGGTTTGCTCTTAATAATGCACGCGCAGAGCGTGACCGTTGACTGGCTATTTCAAAAAGCAACGTCGGCAGGCGGTAGTCGTTTGCGTCGGTGGTCAGTTTTATGCGGGTTTCGACATCCGTTGCATTGAACTGCAGTGAGTCCAGGAAAAAACGACTGGGGGTACGAAAGAAACTGTTTTCACCGTTCAGTACCTGGCCATCGGTCGTAGCCCCCAGGGCATCCAAGGCGGAGCGGGTAACGGCTATGGAGCCGATATGGAGCGGGCCGTAAAGTTTGTCGACGACCTCAAGTTGGGCTTGCCGGTGCTTATGTTCCGGACTGAGCTGCGGCTGATCGGCGACTTTGAAGTCGAGCGTCTCGATCGTATGCTCATTGGCCTGAAAGACGATATCGCTAATGACGACAGCCCGGTCATCAGCAGCGGAAGAGGGCGCTATAAGTTGGGCCATTGTGAACTTCCTTGTTCAACGATGTTTGAATGGCCCTCTATGTAAGGTGTTTTCCCAAGTGCTGTATATCGATGGGTTGTTGCCACGTTTTGCCATTAGCTCAAGTCACGCAAATGAGGTCGTCAGGCGACACCGAAGGCTCAGTGGGCGGACAACAACGACGCTGCACCCGCGCCGCCAAACAGGCCTGCGCTGATCCGGTTGAACCAGCTCTGGCCCTTGCCTGTGCGCAGATAGCGCGCCGCGCCGTGGGCGCCGAGGCCGTAGGCCAGCTTGCAGAGCAGGTCGAGTACGGTCCAGGTGGCGATCATGATCAGCAGTTGTGGCAGGAACGGCTGCTGGGCGCTCAAGAACTGCGGCAAGAATGCGGCGAAGAACAGGATGTCTTTCGGGTTGCTGGCACCCAATACGAATGCCCGGCCGAACAGTGCGCGAAAACGTGGCACG
This sequence comes from Pseudomonas sp. RGM2987, assembly GCF_022952855.1. Classification (GTDB taxonomy): domain Bacteria; phylum Pseudomonadota; class Gammaproteobacteria; order Pseudomonadales; family Pseudomonadaceae; genus Aquipseudomonas. The sequence continues at coordinate 12,592 of NZ_JALJDX010000181.1, forward strand.
GCGGCGGCCTGGGGCACTTCGGCGCCCTGGGCGGGTTGGCGCGATTGCTGCCAGCTCTGCCAGGCCAGGTAGAACAGGTACAGCGCACCGACGATCTTCAGCGCGCTGAACAATTTTTCCGAGGCCAGCAGCAACGCACCGAGCCCCAGCGCCGAGGCACTCAGCAGACAGATCGAGGCGAACACGCCACCGAGAAACGCCGGGTAGGAGCGGCGCAGGCCGTAGTTCAGGCTGTTGCCGATCATCAACAGCGACAGTGGGCCGGGGATGAGGATCACCACCAGGGCTGCACCGCTGAACAACAGCCAGGTTTCCAGATTCATTGCTTTGCTCCTGATAGACAAAAGCCTCACCCGACGGGGTGAGGCGGATGGCACCGTGTGCCGCTTACAAGAAGATGAACTTGGCGATGAAAATCGCGCAGAGCACCCACAGGCTGACGGAAATTTCCTTGCGCTTGCCGGTGCACGCCTTGAGCACCACGTAGGTGATGAAACCCAGGGCGATACCGTCGGCCACCGAGAACGTCAGGGGCATCATGATGGCCGTGACAATGGCCGGGATGCTGTCGGTCGCTTCGTCCCATTCGATGTGGGCCATGCCGCCCATCATCAGCATGGCGACGTAAATCAGCGCACCGGCGGTAGCGTAGGCGGGGATCATCCCGGCCAGCGGCGCGAAGAACATCGCGGCAATAAATAGCACACCGACCGTCACGGCGGTAAGCCCTGTACGACCACCCGCCGCCACACCGGCGGCGCTTTCCACATAGCTGGTCACCGGCGGCACGCCGACCATGGCGCCAAAGACGCTGGAGGCGCTGTCGGCCTTCAGGGCGCGGGACAGGTTTTCGATCTTGCCGTCAGGCTTGACCAGGCCGGCGCGCTGGGCCACGCCCATCAAGGTGCCGGCGGTGTCGAACATGTGCACGAACAGGAACGCCAGCACCACGCTGATCATGCTGACGTTGAACACGCCGGCCACGTCCATCGCCATCCAGGTCGGCGCCAGGCTCGGTGGCGTCGACATGACGCCGTTGTACTGCACCAGGCCTAGGCCCCAGCCGGCCAGGGTCACGGCGATGATGCTGATCAGGATCGCGCCGAACACCCGGTGATAGCTGAGCACGGCGATCATCAGGAAACACACGGCGGCCAGGAGCGGACCGGGTTCACGCAACGAGCCGAGCTTGATCAGCGTGGCGGGGCTGTCGACGATGATCCCAGCGGTCTTCAGACCAATCAGCCCGAGGAACAACCCGACCCCGGCGCCCATGGCGAACCGCAGGCTCACCGGAATGCTGTTGAGCAGCCACTCCCGAACTCGCGACAGGGTCAGGACCATGAACAGCACGCCGGAAATGAACACCGCGCCCAAGGCCGTTTCCCAGTGGTAGCCCATGGTGCCGACCACGGTGTAGGTAAAGAAGGCATTCAGGCCCATGCCCGGCGCCAGGCCTACCGGCCAGTTGGCGTACAGGCCCATCAACAGGCAGCCCAGAGCGGCGGCGATGCAGGTGGCGACGAATGCCGCGCCGTGGTCGATACCGGCGTCGGCCATGATGTTGGGGTTGACGAAGATGATGTAGGCCATGGTGATGAAGGTCGTCAGGCCGGCAATCAGCTCGGTCTTCACCGTGGTGCCGTGCAAGCTGAGTTTGAAGAGGCGTTCCAGCCAGCCACTGCGAAGGGGCGGCGAAAGGTCCAGCGTCTGGGCTTCGGGTTTGCGGCTTTCCACAGCGAGTACTCCTCAAGAGTTTTATTGTTATTTCCAGCGCCGCACGCCTAGGGGCTGGTTGCGAGGCTTTGAGGCAGGTAAGGCTGGCGAAGTGTTGACCGTATGGTCAGGAACTCGCACGAAGCGAATTATGCTTTTGTATACAAATAAAGCAAATAATGTTTTTCATGTTGTCGACGAAATGTTGGGCGATAGGGATATATCGCCCCTGTGGGAGCGGGCTTGCTCGCGAAAGCGGTAGGTCGGGCGGCATCTGTGTTGAATGTGCCGCCGTCTTCGCGAGCAAGCCCGCTCCCACAGTGGACCGTGGTGACTGAAGGACTTGTGTTCGACGACGCTATCCCTGTGGGAGCGAGCTTGCTCGCGATGGCGCCCGTTCAGACAACATCAGATTGAGGTTAAGCCTTCCCCAACCCCTGATTCACCGCCAACCAGCCATTCACCGCTTCCTCCCCCGCCTCGGCAAACACCCGCTCCAGCAATTTCACCTGTTCGCGACGCAACGCCTGCTCGAACCGCTGGCCCTCGGCAGTCAGCGCCAGCAGGCGTTTACGCTTGTCGGTTTCGGAGGCGACGCTGTCCACCAGGTGCATTTCCATCAACTGGCGCAGCGGCATATTCAGCGCCTGTTTGCTCACGCCCAGCAGCGCCAGCAGTTCTTTCACACTCAACGACGGATAGCGGGCAATGAAGAACACGATGCGCTGGTGAACCCGGCTCAACCCGCGACGCTCGAGCATTTCATCGGCCTTGGCGGTGAATGCCTGGTAGCCGAAGAAGAACGCTTCCATGGCCAACTGTTGGGAGATTGGATTTTTAAGGTCAAGCATGTTGACGTTTCCACAGAGGTCAGAGTAATTTCGGTCAACCAGTTTGACTCATTATTCCAACGACCGGCTACAGGTGACCCATGGCTTTCTCCGAACGTGTCTCGCGCCTCAAGAGTTCTTTGATACGAGAAATCCTCGCGGCGGCGCAGCGCCCTGAAGTGATGTCGTTCGCCGGCGGCTTGCCGGCCGAGGCCATGCTGCCGAAGGTGGAGTGGGCAGACATGCCGGTGTCCATGGGCCAATACGGCATGAGCGAAGGCGAGCCGGCGCTGCGCGAAGCCCTGGCGGCGCAGGCGCGCTCGCTGGGACTGGCCTGTGAAGCGAGCCAGGTGCTGGTGGTCAGCGGTTCGCAGCAAACCCTCGATCTGGCGGCGAAGCTGCACATCGACGTCGGCACCCCGGTGATGTTGGAAGCGCCCACGTACCTGGCGGCGTTGCAGATTTTCCAACTGTTCGGCGCTGACTGCATCACGGTGCCCCTGGAAGCCGACGGTCCGGACCTGCAACAGCTGCGGGCTCGACTGGAGCGTCATCGCCCGGCATTCATCTACCTGATTCCGACGTTCCAGAATCCCTCGGCCGTGCGCTACAGCGAGGCCAAGCGCGACGCAGTGGCCGCCTTGCTGGATGAGTTCGGTGTGACGCTGATCGAAGACGAACCCTACCGCGAGCTGACGTTTGATGGCGCCAGCGCCACGCCAATCACCAGCCGCTTGAAGAAGGCCAGTTGGATCTACACCGGAACCGTGTCGAAGACCTTGTTGCCGGGGCTAAGGGTGGGCTATCTGATTGCCAGCCCGGACTTGTTCCCGCACCTGCTGCGGCTCAAGCAATCGGCGGACTTGCACACCAATCGCATCGGCCAGTGGCAGGCGTTGCAATGGATCGGGACCGAACAGTACCGAAGCCATTTGTGCGAGTTGAGGGCTTTCTACCGCGACCGGCGCGACCGCTTCCAGGCCGCGCTGCACAAGCATTTTCATGACATCGCGGACTGGAACGTACCCCAGGGCGGGCTGTTTTTCTGGCTGACCCTCAAGCAACCGCTGGATACCCGCACCTTGCTCGACGCCGCATTGGCGGCCGATGTGGCGTTCATGCCGGGCGAGCCGTTCTTTCCCGAGCCGGACAAGCATCCGGGGCATCTGCGCTTGAATTTCAGCCACATCGATCCGGCGCGGCTGGATGAAGGGCTCAGGCGGCTGGCGGGGGTGGTGCGGGAGGGGTTGGCTGTGAAAGCAGCCTGACATCAGGACGTTTTTGCAGTGGTTTGCTGGCCCCTTCGCGAGCAAGCCCGCTCCCACAGGGATCGGTGCTGAATACAAATTTTGTGTTCGCCATATCCACTGTGGGAGCGGGCTTGCTTGCGAAGAGGTCCTAAGCACACCAGAAAATTGTCAGACTGCCGCGAACCGCTTATCCAGGTAATCAATGATCACCTTGGATTCATACATCCAGGTGGTCTTGCCATCTTCTTCGATACGCAGGCACGGCACCTTGATCTTGCCGCCTTGCTCCAGCAGCGTCTGGCGGTCCTGCTCGTTATTCTTCGCATCGCGCAGCGCCACCGGTACGTTGAGGCGGCGCAGGGTACGGCGGGTTTTCACGCAGAACGGGCAAGCATGGAATTGATACAGCGTCAGGCCCTGGGCCGCTTGGTCGACCTGCGCCTGGGCTGAAGCCGGGCGTTGTTTCTTGGCCGGACGGGTAATGAAATCGATGAAGATGATCAGCTGGCCCAGGCCAACCCGAAGTGCTTTGACGATCACGGAACAAGCCTCGCGGCAGGGAAGAAGAGGGCGCGCAGCTTACCTGATTTTCACGGGCGAAAAAAAACCGGCGATGGATGCCGGTTTTTTTCGAGTGACAGGTTACTTGATGAGGCTGAGGAACTCGCTGCGGGTGGCTGCGTTTTCCCGGAACTCACCGAGCATTACCGAGGTGATCATCGAGGAATTCTGCTTTTCCACACCGCGCATCATCATGCACATGTGCTTGGCCTCGATCACCACCGCCACGCCCAGGGCGCCGGTCACCTGCTGGACCGCGTCGGCGATCTGGCGGCTGAGGTTTTCCTGGATCTGCAGGCGCCGGGCATACATGTCGACGATCCGCGCCACTTTCGACAGCCCCAGCACCTTGCCGCTCGGGATGTAGGCCACGTGGGCCTTGCCGATGAAAGGCAACAGATGGTGTTCGCACAGCGAGTACAACTCGATGTCCTTGACCAGCACCATTTCGCTGTTGTCGGAACTGAACAAGGCACCGTTGGTGACTTCTTCCAGGGTCTGTTCATAACCACGGCAGAGGTACTGCATGGCCTTGGCAGCGCGCTTGGGCGTGTCGAGCAGGCCCTCGCGGGTAACGTCCTCGCCCAGTTGGCCGAGAATCGCGGTGTAATTCTGTTCCAGAGACATGAAACTACCTGTGGGGTTTTTCGCAAAGGGCAAGGGTACGGTGGCGGACACGGCGCTGCAAGCTCGGCAATCGCGGGCTACTCGTCGCGACCTTCCATCATGGTGCGCTTGAGCATCACGTACACCGCCCCGGCGCCGCCGTGTTTGGCCTGGCAGGAGGTGAAGCCCAGCACTTGTGGGTGCTGGCGCAGCCAGGTGTTGACGTGGCTCTTGATCATCGGCCGTTTGCCGTCCAGTCGCACGGCCTTGCCGTGGGTGACGCGCACGCAGCGGATTTCGAATTTGGTGGCTTCGGCCAGGAAGGCCCAGAGGGTTTCCCGGGCTTTTTCGACGTTCATGCCATGCAGGTCGAGGCTGCCTTCGAAGGGGATCTGGCCAACCTTGAGCTTGCGCATCTGGCCTTCCTGGACGCCGTCGCGGGCCCACATCAACTCATCTTCGGGGCCGACGTCGATCACGAACTGATCGGACAAGCCGTCCACAGTGGTGGCGTCGGTGCGCACGGTGGCCGCTTGGCGCAGCTTGGCGATCTGGGCGCGATCAGCCTTGGGTTTGCCGGTCTCGGCGCGATCGTGTTTGATCGGTTTAACGCCCTGGATCGCACTTTTGAACAGAGAAAAATCGTCGTCTTGCATGTCAGCCTCCGCGAAGGCCGGCCAGTTTACCCAACTCCGGCGGGATCAGGCGCGACAAAACGTCGGGTGGCGGCTCAGTCGTGCTTTTTCATCAGGTGGGGAGCCATGGCCAGCTCCAGGGATTGGCGGGCGCGACGGCGGCAGCGGCGCCAGAGCCAGACGCCCAGCCACAGGACCAGCAGGCCGACGACCAGGATAATCGCCGAACCGACCGGGGTGGCATTCAACTCGCCCAGCGCGGGTGGGCGGCCCAACAGGCTGGCGGCACCGGCCATGGCCAGCAGCACACCGAGCGTTGCCAGCAGCGCAGCGATCGCCGCGCCGATACGAAACCGCCAGTTGCTCTGGCCTTTGGGCCGCAACCGACGTGCGTCAAAACCATCGGATAACTTCATTCCGACCTTCCTCAATGGGTATCGGCCCTTCGACCGGAAGATGTTCGGGTTGTTCCTGAGGCTAGGGCAATTGCGGCGAATGAAAGGCTTTTGCGGATGAGCGGCTCCTGCGGCCGCTCACCGAGGGATAATCCCTCGAGATCAGATCAAATCGTGCGTCAGGGCCAGGGTGGCGAAGTTGTCCGCCATGATTGCCATTTCAGTCTGGTGCACATGTTCGGCGCTGAGCACGCCGCCCTTGTGCGGCAGGTCGCGGGTGGCGCAGGCATCTTCCACCAGGGTGCAGCGAAAGCCCAGGTTCTTGGCCGCGCGCACGGTGGTGCTGACGCTGGAATGGCTCATGAAACCGCAGACGATCAGGTCCAGCGGGCCAAACTCTTCCAGGCGCTTTTTCAATTCGGTGCCGTGGAACGCACTGGGCAACAACTTGCCGATAATGGTTTCGTCGCCCTGGGGTTCGAGGCCCGGGATGAACTCCCCGCGTTCGCCTTGTGGATCGAACAACCCGCCATGGGTGCCCAGGTGGCGCACATGCACCACCGGCCGGCCGGCCGCACGGGCCGCACCGAGCAATTGCTTGATGTTCGCGACGGCTGCATCCATGCCACTCAGGGCCAGGGGACCGGCCAGGTATTCTTTTTGGGCATCGATGATGATCAGGGTCGCTTGACTCAGGTTGGCTGCTGCGTAACCACGGCCGCTGAGTTGAAACATCGTTTTTGGAACGGACATTCTGGGGCTCCTTCGGGTGGGGCTTTTGCGACATTCTCCTCTGGCTGAGCGGTTCTGTGAATCGCTTCCATCGCAGGGGCCGTCGTTGCTGGCCTACAGCCTTGTCAAGATACTCGTCCTGTTCAATAGGTCGGGCAAAAAACGGAGATTTCCTACGGTTGGGTCGGTGTTTATCTTTCGTCCCTGAGCCCGGTTTGGGTGCTGTCGTGTTTGGCTGCTAGACTCGCCCGTCGATTTTTCTGGAGTTTGCCGCCGTGATCACTTCCCGCCTTCGCACCCTGCGTGACCATATCCGTTGGGCTGTCAGCCGTTTCCATGGGGAGGATCTGTTTTTCGGCCACGGCACCGACAACGCCTGGGACGAAGCCCGGCAACTGGTGTTGGGCGCGCTGCACCTGCCATGGGAAATTGCCGACAGCTACCTGGACTGCCGTCTCGAAGACGAGGAGCTGGTGCATGTCCAGCGCCTGTTGCGCCGGCGTATCGCCGAGCGGGTCCCGACCGCCTACTTGCTGGGTGAGGCCTGGTTCTGCGGGATGTCGTTCATTGTCGATGAGCGTGTGCTGATCCCACGTTCGCCCATCGGTGAGCTGATCGAAAAGCGTTTTGAACCCTGGCTGGGCCAGGATCCAGCACGGATCCTCGACCTGTGCACCGGTTCCGGCTGCATCGGCATTGCCTGCGCCTACGAGTTTCCCGAGGCCGAAGTGGTGCTGGCCGACCTGTCGTTCGAAGCGCTGGAAGTGGCAAACCAGAACATAGAGCGCCATGGCGTTGACGAGCGCGTGTTCACAGTCCAGGGCGATGGATTCGAAGGCTTGCCGGGACAACGCTTCGACCTGATCGTGTCAAACCCGCCCTACGTCGATGCCGAAGATTTCGCCGACATGCCCCAGGAATACCAGCACGAACCGGAACTGGGCCTGGCCTGTGGCGATGACGGTCTGAACCTGGTGCGCCGGATGCTGGCCGAAGCGGCTGATCACCTGACCGAGAAAGGCCTGTTGATCGTCGAGGTCGGCAATAGCCAGGTTCACGTCGAGGCGCTTTACCCGGAAGTGGATTTCGCCTGGCTGGAGTTCGAACGCGGCGGCCATGGCGTGTTCATGCTCAGCGCCGAACAATGCCGCCAGCACCAGGCGTTGTTTGCTTCGCGGGTTTAATTTCCCTGGGACGGTGCGACTGCTTCGCTCTTGTGGCGAGGGAGCTTGCTCCCGCTGGGCTGCGAAGCAGCCCTAAAAGCGTCACCGCACCGTTCCAGGAAAATCGCATCGCTGGAGTTCACGACTGCTGCGCAGCCGAGCGGGAGCAAGCTCCCTCGCCACAGGTGTCAACCATGTCCCCGGACCAAACAGGGCTGCGGTGAGCCCGGCCCTTAGTGCCGCGTCGCAATCCAGATCAACAGCCCCGCCTGGAACATGGCAAAAGCCACCAGGCAGGTGATGGTGAAGCGCAGGCCGGTGTCTTCGCGCTTGAACTTGTTGACCTTTTCTTCCTGCTGCTTGAGTTTGACTTCCTGTTCCGCCAGGTTCTGCTCGGCTTGTTGCAGCATCTGCGCAGCTTCGAGGATTTCCACGAACTGCAGCTTCTCGGTGTTCCAGTCCCCCACCAGATCGCCAACCTGGGCTGGCTTGACGCTGCCTTTGAGATGCTGGGCGTCGGCGTACGCCACCTCGAAACCCTGGGCCTTGAGAAAGCGATCACGGCGCAGGCGGGTGTCTTCGTTCAGCGCGTCCTTGTTATTCAGATCCAGGCCATCGACCCGATAGCCCGACCAGCGTTTCTTGGCCCAGGTGATGCCCTGGGCGGCCAGGAAGCGGCCGATCCCCCGGTTCAGCGGCTCGACTTGCAGGTTGTCCGGGGAAAAAGACAGGCATTTCTCGACGTGGTCGGCCCAGACATCCAGGTGATTCTGTTCCTTGCGCACCCGCTGGCCCGGCAGTTGGATGCTCATGCGCAGCAAACTGCGTTCCTTGCTGTGGCGCTCGGCATAGCTGAACTCGACGAACCGCAGCGGCCGCACGCCGGTGGCGCGGTCAGTCTTGAGCGGCGCCAACCGCAGCATCCGATGATGCTCGGCCTGCACATCCGCCCAAGGCAACTCCACAGCGGGCGGAGCCGGCGTTTCGGCAGTGGTGTCGGGTGAAGCTTGAGTGTCAGTCATAACGGCAAAATCCTGTCCAGGCCGGCGGGTCGGCAGCCATTGCGCTATCCGACACCGGTTTATCGGCCGTCTTTGCCAGGACTGGAGGGTTAAAAGAGTTTAACGAGCCGCTATCGCGTCAATAAAACCCACGATCCGCGCGCCGAGTTCGGCGGCCAGGGGCAGGTTGGGGTCCTTGTAGGAGGCCAGTTGCCGCTTCACGTCGTTGGGTACGATGCGCAGCACATGGTTCATGCCCTCGATCAACGCCAGCTCGGCGTCGGGCTTGGCCGTTTGCAACAGCCGGGCGTCGTCGACGCTGACCTGGATGTCGCTGCTGCCCTGGACGATCAGTGCCGGGATCTTCAGGGCGGCGAACGCCTGGGCCGGGTCCTGGCGAAACAGCGAGATCAGGTACGGCTGCACGCTCGGGCGGAAAATCACCTGCAGTTGCGGCGGCACATTCGGGTCGGGCCGGCCGGCCTTGAGGCTGTCGAGCAGCTCATTGCTGCGCAGCATCAGCGGCGGTGGCAGGCGGCTGCTCAACTGTTGGCGCAATACCTGGTCAATCGGCCGAGCGCTGCCGGACAGCGAAATGACCGCCGCCGCGTTGGCCTGGGGTGCGGCAAGGCTGGCGATCAACGCGCCCTCGCTGTGGCCCAGCAGGATCAACCGGCCGAGTCGCGGGTCGGCAGCGAGCTTGCGGCTCCAGGCAACGGCATCGTTGACGTAGGCCTCGACGCTCAGGTTGCGTTCGTCCGGTGTCGCCGCCAGGCTGGCCGCCACGCCACGCTTGTCGTAGCGCACGCTGGCGATGTTGTGCCGGGCCAGGACCCAGGCCAGGCGCTTGAGGCTGTCATTGCGCCCGCCCTCGGGGTTGTTTCCGTCACGATCCGTAGGACCCGACCCGGAAATGATCAGGACAACCGGCACCGGCGTGTCGGACTTGGGCAGCAATAGCGAGCCGAACAGCTCGCCGCTGCCGGTGTCGAGGCTGATGGGACGTTGCAGGACCGTGGCCTGGGCCAGGCCGGTAAAGAGGGTAAGGCACAGGACAAGCAGCTTTAACATCATCAGGCCATGAGTTGCGAAGGTGCCGGTTGGACTGGCGGGCATCGATAAGGTTCGAGGATGAACTACGCGGGGAGCCTGCGTATACTGGCGGCCATTACGAATCGGCGAATTCACGGAGCACCCTGCATGTCCGGCAATACCTACGGCAAGCTGTTCACTGTCACCACCGCGGGCGAGAGCCATGGCCCGGCGTTGGTCGCCATTGTCGACGGCTGCCCGCCGGGCCTGGAGATTTCCCTGGACGACCTGCAGCGCGACCTGGACCGCCGCAAGCCCGGCACCAGCCGCCACACCACCCAGCGCCAGGAAGCCGATGAAGTCGAGATCCTCTCCGGCGTGTTCGAAGGGCGCACCACCGGTTGCGCCATCGGCCTGCTGATCCGCAACACCGACCAGAAGTCCAAGGACTACTCGGCGATCAAGGATCTGTTCCGCCCGGCCCACGCCGACTACACCTACCACCACAAGTACGGCGAGCGCGACTACCGCGGCGGCGGTCGCAGCTCGGCCCGGGAAACCGCCATGCGCGTGGCGGCCGGGGCGATTGCCAAGAAATACCTGGCGAGCCAGGGCATCGTGATTCGTGGCTACATGAGCCAGTTGGGCCCTGTCGAAATCCCGTTCAAGACCTGGGACTCGGTGGAGCAGAACGCGTTTTTCTGCCCCGATCCAGACAAGGTACCTGAGCTGGAGGCCTACATGGACCAGCTGCGTCGGGACCAGGATTCGGTCGGCGCGAAGATCACCGTGGTGGCCGAAGGCGTGATGCCAGGCCTCGGCGAGCCGATCTTCGACCGCCTCGACGCCGAATTGGCCCACGCCCTGATGAGCATCAACGCGGTGAAGGGCGTGGAGATCGGCGCCGGTTTCGCCTGCGTCGCCCAGCGTGGCACCGAGCACCGTGACGAATTGACGCCGCAAGGTTTCCTGAGCAACAACGCCGGTGGCATTCTCGGTGGTATTTCCTCAGGCCAGCCGATTGTCGCGCACCTGGCCTTGAAGCCGACCTCCAGCATCACCACGCCGGGACGTTCCATCGACATCCATGGCAACCCGGTGGAGGTCATCACCAAGGGCCGTCACGACCCGTGCGTCGGTATTCGTGCCACGCCGATTGCCGAGGCAATGATGGCGATCGTGCTGATGGATCACCTGTTGCGTCATCGTGGCCAGAACGCCGATGTGCGGGTCGCCACGCCGGTGCTGGGTCAGCTTTGATGGTTGACTGGCCGAGCGCCGTGGCCTGACGGGCATGGCGGCATTGCCGTACTGGCGGCTTTCCAGTTTCTACCTGTTTTATTTCGCGCTGCTCGGTTCGACGGCGCCGTTCCTGGCGCTGTATTTCGATCACCTGGGGTTCAACGCGGCGCGCATCGGCGAGTTGGTGGCGATTCCCATGCTGATGCGCTGTGTGGCGCCGAACATCTGGGGCTGGCTGGGGGACTACACCGGCCGGCGCCTGGCGATCGTGCGCTTCGGTGCGATCTGCACCTTGCTGACCTTTTCGCTGATCTTCATTGATAAAAGCTATGCCTGGCTGGCGATGGTCATGGCGCTGCATGCGTTCTTCTGGCATGCGGTGCTGCCCCAGTTCGAAGTCATCACCCTGGCCCACCTGAGCGGGCAGGCCGCGCGCTACAGCCAAGTCCGCCTCTGGGGCTCCATTGGCTTCATCATCACCGTGGTGTTGCTGGGCCGGTTGTTCGAATGGCTGAGCCTGGACATCTACCCGCTGGCGCTGGTGTTGATCATGGCCGGCATCGTCCTTGCCAGTTTCTGGGTGCCCAATGCCCAGCCGACCCAACCGCCGCGCGTGGCGGGGGACGGTTTCCTGCGGCAATTGCGCAGCCCCGGCGTATTGGCGTTCTACGTATGTGTCGGCTTGATGCAGGTCAGCCACGGCCCGTATTACACCTTCCTGACCCTGCACCTTGAACGCCTGGGCTACAGCCGTGGACTGATCGGCATGCTCTGGGCCGTCGGGGTGGTGGCCGAAGTGCTGGTGTTTTTGCTGATGAGCCGGATCCTGGCGCGCTTCTCGGTGCGTCGGGTGCTGCTGGCGAGTTTCCTGCTGGCGGCGTTGCGCTGGTTGCTGCTGGGCTCGCTGGCCGAATTTCTCTGGGTCTTGCTGTTTGCCCAGGTGCTGCACGCGGCGACCTTCGGCAGTTTCCACGCCGCCGCCATTCATTTCGTGCAACGCAGCTTCGGCCCACGCCAGCAAGGCCAGGGCCAGGCGCTATACGCGGCACTGGCCGGCACGGGCGGGGCCTTGGGCGCGTTGTATTCCGGGTACAGCTGGAATGCGCTGGGCGCCGGTTGGACCTTCAGTCTCGCCAGTCTCGCTGCCTTTGCGGCAGCCATTATCATCGCGACCCGTATGCAAGAGGACCGGTCATGAGCCTTCGAACCGTTAATTTGCTGGAGCCATCGTCATGAGCAGCCTGTCCGTCTATCACGTCTTAAGCCCTGACATTCCGAACAAGGTGTTGACGCATTTCGAGGACATCGCCGCGACTCTGGGCGAAAAAGGTATTCGCTTCGATCGCTGGCAACCGACGGCGAAACTCCAGGCAGGTGCCAGCCAGGCTGAGATCATCGCGGCCTATCAGGTGCAGATCGGCACATATAAGGCCGAACGCGGCGATGTCTCGGTGGATGTCATCAGCCTCGACAGTGAATACCCACAAAAAGCCGAATTGCGCGCCAGGTTTCTGAAGGAGCACAGCCATGCCGGGGACGAGACGCGATTTTTCGTCACCGGCCGTGGCTTGTTCAGCCTGCACCTGGATGACTACGTCTATGCGGTGCTGTGTGAAAAGAACGACCTGATCACCCTGCCGGCCGGCACGCCGCACTGGTTCGATGCGGGTGAACAGCCGCACTTCGTGGCGATTCGCTTGCGCGACGAGTCAAAGGGCTGGGAAGAGCAGTTCACTGGCGATGAAATCGCCAGCCGTTTCCAAGGGCTGGACGACTGAACCAACTGTGGGAGCGAGCTTGCTCGCGAAGGCAGAGTGTCAGGCGATAAATGCGTCAACTGACCCACCGCTTTCGCGAGCAAGCCCGCTCCCACAGGGATTTGAGTCGTGGCTGGATTAGATGGCAACTCGCAAACCAATGTGGGAGCGAGCTTGCTCGCGAAGGCGGGGTGTCAGGCGACAATTGCGTCAACTGACACTCTGCCTTCGCGAGCAAGCCCGCTCCCACCATTCAGTATCTTCAGGCGCTGTGGTAGGTCGGCAGGGCGAAGCGATGCTGGCTTTGCAGCATGGTGATCTGTGGCAGTTCGCTGGCTTGTTCGGCCAGGTCACGGCGAATGGCACTGATCGCCCAGGACAATTGGTCCCCGGCGTGCAACTGGGCGTAGGAAATCGTGCGTTTGAACAGTTTGCCTTCGCTGTTGCGCAGGGTCAGCAGGATGCCGCCATCCGGGCGGGCCTGGGTGGTCACTTCGTAGTTGGAAAACAGGGATGCAAACTTCTCTTGAATCATGTTCATCGTTGAGCTCCATGGTCTTGTTGGCAAACCGTGGAGGGGTAGTTGCAGCGTCTGTGCCAGCCTTGGTGTATAGAAAAAATCCTTTAAAAACAAATAGTTATAAAATCACCTGATTTTTGCTTTCGTGCATCTTGCATGAATGGCCATCGTGCATCCTGCATTTTGCGTGGTCCGGCGATTTTATTTGGAACCAATCAGCCCTGCGGCGCTCCCGCTTCGCCTGCCTCCGGCGATGGATACAAAACATTGCAAAAACCGCGTGTACAGCCGCGCAACCCCTGACGTACTTTTCGAGCACATCAGGGCTTCAGCCCGACAACAAGAAAAACCGAGGCCCACGAGGTCGAACGGGGATCCACATGAGTCGTACACCCAGCGACGCCATTACCTGGGGCATGATGTTGCGCAAGCTGCCCGCCATCGCCCGAGCCGTACCCCGCATCGTCAAGGGCATGAAACTGGCCAACGTCCAGGATCCGTCCCAGCCTTGCGGCCTGGGCTGGTGTTTCGAACAGGCCGTCCGCCGCAATCCTCAAGGCCCGGCGCTGCTCTGCGACGAAACAGTATGGAGTTATGCACAGGTCAACGAGCGGGCCAATCGCATCGCCCATTACCTGATGGCGCAGGGCATCGGCAAGGGCGACTGCGTGGCGGTGTTCATCGAGAACCGTCCCCAGCTGCTGGTGACGGTACTGGCGGTGGCGAAGGTCGGCGCGGTCAGTGCGATGGTCAATACTTCGCAAACCGGCGATGCGCTGGTGCACAGCCTGGCTCTGGTCGCGCCAGTGGCGGTGGTGGTCGGGGACGAACGGGTCGCCGCTTTCAACGACGTGCGAGGCCGGACCGCGCTATCGAACACCAGGACCTGGTGGATAGCCGACCAGGACGGCATCGATGTACCGTCGGATTTCGTCGACCTGATCAGCCACAGCGATCCGTTCCCCACGGATAATCCGGCGTCCAGCCAGCAGGTTTTCTTCAACGACCCGTGTTTTTATCTCTACACCTCGGGTACCACCGGGCTGCCCAAGGCTGGGGTGTTTCGCCATGGCCGCTGGATGCGCACCTCCACCAGTTTCGGCCTGATCGCCCTGGACATGCAGCCCGACGACATCCTCTATTGCACCTTGCCGCTCTATCACGCCACGGGCCTGTGCGTCTGCTGGGGCGCGGCGATCTGTGGTGCATCGGGGTTTGCGATCCGGCGCAAGTTCAGCGCCAGCCAGTTCTGGAGTGATGTGCGCCGCTACCGGGCCACGACGCTGGGTTACGTCGGCGAGCTGTGCCGCTATCTGATCGACCAACCCGCCGCTGTCGAGGATCGCCAGCACGGTGTGAAGAAAATGATCGGCAACGGCTTGCGGCCAGGGGCCTGGTCAGCGTTCAAGACGCGCTTTGGCATCGAGCATATCTGTGAACTGTACGCGGCCAGCGACGGCAATATCGGCTTCACCAACATCCTGAACTTCGACAACACCGTCGGCTTTTCCCTGATGGGCTGGGAACTGGTGCAGTACGACCATGACAGCGGCGCACCGTTGCGCAACCTGCAAGGACGCATGCAAAAAGTCCCGAAGGGACAACCGGGCCTGCTGTTGGCGCGGATCGACGAAAAGGCGCCGCTGGACGGCTACACCGATCCGGTCAAGACCGAAAAGACCATCTATCGCGATGTCTTCACGCCGGGTGATCGCTACTTCAACACCGGCGACCTGTTGCGCAATATCGGCTTCGGCCATGGGCAGTTCGTCGACCGCCTCGGTGACACCTATCGCTGGAAAGGTGAAAACGTCTCCACCACCGAAGTGGAAAACGTGCTGCTACAACATCCACAAGTGGCTGAGGCGGTGGCCTACGGCGTGGAAATCAACGGCACCAATGGCCGGGCCGGCATGGCTGCGATCACGCCATCAGAATCCCTGGCGACCCTGGATTTCAGCGAGCTTTTGCAGTTCCTGCAAGGCAAGTTGCCGGCCTATGCGGTGCCGCTGTTCCTGCGGATCAAAGTGAAAATGGACACCACCGGCACCTTCAAATACCAGAAGATCCGTCTCAAGACCGAAGCCTTCGACCCATGCATCTCGGGCGGGGAGCCGATCTATGCCTGGCTGCCCGGCACCGCGACCTACGTGCCGCTGGATCGGCAGTTGGCGATGCAGATCCAGGCCGGGCAACTGCGCTATTGATTTTGGCTATACCGGGTACTGATAAAAAAGGAATGACAGGCTCTTGGGCGGTGGGGAAACTAGCCGCTTTGCGACGACCCGAATGGAGTTTCCCATGTCCGATACAAGCCGCCAGATGACCCCGGAAGAGGCTGCGGAGTTTGCCGAGCAGGTGTTCAATGTCGCCCGCCAGGGCGACGCCGCCATGATGGCCGCGTTGCTGAGCAAAGGCCTGCCGCCCAACCTGCGTAACCACAAGGGCGACACCCTGCTGATGCTGGCCGCCTACCACGGGCATGTGGAGACGGTGAAGGTGCTGCTGGAACACAAGGCCGATCCGGAAATCCGCAACGATAATGGCCAGAGCCCGATTGCCGGCGCGGCGTTCAAAGGCGACTTGGCCGTGGTCTCGGCCCTGGTGGACGGCGGCGCGCAAGTGGAAGGCGCTTCCTTCGATGGCCGCACGGCGCTGATGATGGCGGCGATGTTCAATCGGGTGGAAATCGTCGACTACCTGGTCGGCAAAGGCGCCGATCCGAAAGCCAAGGATGCCAATGGTGTCACGGCGCTGGATGCAGCGAAAACCATGGGTGCGGTGGATACCACGGCGCAGTTGCAGAAGTTGTTGGGCTAATCTCATTTGCCAGGTCTGATGCTACCTTGTGGCGAGGGGATTTATCCCCGCTGGGCTGCGAAGCAGCCCCAAAATCAATCTGATACATCGAGTTGTCAGCTTGGAGGGCCGCTTCGCGCCCCAGCGGGGATAAATCCCCTCGCCACAAAAGAGCGACCGAATTGTTTTCATCGCGGGCAAGCCTTGCTCCCACAGCAAGCTCCCTCGCCACGGGTTCATGACGCCAGGGGTGTGATGGAGTATGCTGCGCGCCCTCGAAATCCCCTATCCACAGGATCCACCCCATGAAAGCCGCACTCGCCGAACTCATCAGCAAAATCAGCTCCGGCTGCCTCGGCGAGGCTGACATTGCACGGATCGCTGACGAAGCGGCCCAGGCCTACGCCGATCCAGCGGCTTTCCTGACAGCGAACCCGGATATCAACTACGACGACACGTTCCCGATCCCATTGGGTGAGTGGGTGGTGGTGGGCAGCCTGCCGGACACCGTGTTGTTCCAGGCCGACAGCTACGTGGAGCTGTTCGAACAGATCGTTGCCTCGTTCGGCCCCGGCGTGGCGTTCAATCTCAAGCCCAAGCAACTGGCGAAAACCGAAGCCCTGACCGCGCTCAACCGCATCCAGATCCAGATGAGCAGCCTGAACAAGGAAAACGGCGGCTACACGCTGGTGAATTTCAGCCAACTGCTGGATGACGAGTTGCAGACGGTGCTGGTGTACGGCGACGAAGTGCCACGGGTGTTGGAGCTGTGTGCCGAAATCGGTATCGCCGCCGCGCCAGCCCTGGAAGCCCTCAAGGTCGCGGTGCACGTTTGATGCAATAAACGGAACCCTCGCCGGGCTGCGGCTATCCTAAGGTTGCCTGTCATCATTTGGGAGCGAGACCATGGGTTCCACCTTCAACGGCCTGATTGGCCTGATCATCCTGGCGCTCGATATCTGGGCGATCATCAACGTGCTCAAGAGTGGCTCTGAAGTCGGGGCGAAAGTCCTGTGGGTGCTGCTGATCCTGCTACTGCCGGTCTTGGGCCTGATCATCTGGGCGATTGCCGGACCGCGGGGCAACGTGCGGGTCTGATCTTGAGATTTAAAAGCCCGGTCGCCAACACTGTCCACTTCAGGTTGGCGAACTACATTGTGGCGAGGGAGCTTGCTCCCGCTGGGCTGTGCAGCAGCCCCAATCCAGGCTACGCGACTGTCCAGATAGACCGCGCCAGCCGGTTTTACGACTGCTTCGCAGCCGAGCGGGAGCAAGCTCCCTCGCCACGATCGAGTCTTTCAAGCCGTCGCCATGGCCCGCTTCTGCGCCGCGCTCAAAAAGCGCAGCAAGGCCAGCAACGGGAACACACTGCCAACGATCACCACCCATAGCCAGCCGCCGTGCTCATACACCGCGCTGGCAATTGACGAGCCAAAGGCACCGCCGATGAAGATGCTGGTCATGTACAACGCATTCAGTCGGCTGCGGCTCTTTCCATCGAGGGCGTAGATGGTGCGCTGGCCCAGCACCATGTTCATCTGCACGCAGAAATCCAGGACCACCCCGGTCACGGCCAGGCCAATAACACTGTAGATTGGATGAATGAACGCCGGCAGGAAGCTCAGGCTGGCGAACAACATCGCCAACAGCGACGCCCTGTGGGTATGGCCGGCATCCGCCAGGCGACCGGCGATGGGCGCGGCGATGGCGCCAATCGCCCCGACCAGGGCGAACAGGGCGATTTCCGTCTGGGACAAGCCATGATTGCGGGACAGCTCAAGCGGCACTGCGGTCCAGAACAGGCTGAACGTGGCGAACAGGCACGCCTGGTAAAACGCCCGCTGGCGCAACAGCGGTTGCTGGCGCAGCAAGGTGCCGAGCGAACCCAACAGTTGCCCATACGAGGCGCTGTGGTCGGGCTGGCGCTTGGGCACGGTCACGGCCAGGACCACGCTGATCGCCGCCATCAGGCCGGCCGCGATCATGAACATCGCCCGCCAGCCGAAGTGATCGGCCACCACGCTGGAAACCGGCCGCGCCAGCAGGATCCCGAGCAGCAGGCCGCCCATGATCCCGCCCACGACCCGACCTCGGGACTCTTCCGGCGCCAGGTGCGCCGCCAGGGGAATCAATACCTGCACCGACACCGAACTGAAACCCACCAACAGCGAGACCAGCAGGAACACATTCGGCTGATCGGTGAACGCCGCCCCCAGCAAACTGGCAATCGCCACCAGGGTGGTGACAATCATCAGCCGCCGGTTCTCCAGCAAGTCACCCAGCGGCACCAGGAAAAACAGGCCCAGGGCATACCCGATCTGGGTCAGCGAAACGATCAGGCTCGCCAGGGTGCTGCTCAGGCCGACGTCGGGAGCGATCAAGTCGATGATCGGTTGGGCGTAGTAGATGTTGGCAACGATGGCGCCGCAGCAGAAGGCGAACAGCAGGACCATGGCCCGGGTCAGGCTCGTGCCGGTGGATGCGGTGGAAAGAGGCGCGCGCATGGCTATCTCGTCAGTGAACGGGAAGAAAGGGCGCAAGGCTAAAGCGTTATGCAGCTCTGGAACAGGCTTTTGGGGTGATAGCAGACATGCCTGGTGTTGATGTAGGGAATTTTCTGAATTTTGAGGATGCTGAGAAATGTTCTGGATTTAGGGCCGTTGTGGCGAGGGAGCTTGCTCCCGCTGGGACGGTCCGACGCCTCGGGCGCAGCGGCCCCCAAGCTTTTGCGGTTGCTGCGCAACCGGGCGGGAGCAAGCTCCCTCGCCACAATGCATCTGTGCTCAGCCGTTACTTGCCGCTGTAGATCTGATCGAAAATCCCACCATCATTGAAGTGAGTCTTCTGCACCGTGCGCCAGTCACCGAAGGTCTTTTCCACCGACAGGAAATCCACTTTCGGGAAGCGGTCGGTGTATTTGGCCAGTACCGCCGGGTCCCGCGGACGCAGGTAGTTGGCAGCGGCGATTTCCTGGCCTTGCGGTGACCACAGGTATTTGAGGTACGCTTCGGCGGCCTCGCGGGAGCCTTTCTTCTCGACCACTTTGTCCACCACACTCACCGGCGGCTCGGCTTCGGCAGAGACGCTCGGGTAGATCACTTCGAACTGGTCGCGGCCAAATTCGCGGGCGATCATCTCGGCTTCGTTTTCAAAGGTCACCAGCACGTCGCCGATCTGGTTGGTCATGAAGGTGGTGGTCGCGGCGCGACCACCGGTGTCCAGCACCGGCGCCTGCTTGAACAGCTTGCCGACGAAGTCCTTGGCCTTGTTCTCGTCACCGCCATTCTTCAGCACGTAGCCCCACGCCGACAGGTAGGTGTAGCGGCCGTTACCGGAAGTTTTCGGGTTGGGCACGATCACCTGCACGCCGTCCTTGAGCAGGTCGGGCCAGTCTTTCAGCGCCTTGGGGTTGCCTTTGCGCACGATGAACACCGTGGCCGAGGTGAAGGGCGCACTGTTGTTCGGCAGGCGGGTGACCCAGTTCTCGGGCACCAGCTTGCCGTTGTCCGCCAGGGCGTTGATGTCGGTGGCCATGTTCATGGTGATGACATCCGCCGGCAGCCCGTCGATCACTGAACGCGCCTGCTTGCTGGAGCCACCGAAGGACATCTGCACGGTGATGTTTTCGTTGTGCTCGGCCTGCCAATGCTTTTGGAAGGCGGCGTTGTAGTCCTTGTAGAAATCGCGCATCACGTCGTAGGAAACGTTGAGCAATGTCGGTGCGGCATGGGCGAGGCTACCGAAGGTCAGGCCTGCGGCGAGAAGGGAGGCGCCAAAGAAGTTCTTCACTGCGAATTCCTTTTATTTGAACAGGGGTTCCGAGTCATCAGCCGGCACACTAGCGGCAAGCTGATATCACTTCAAGCACTAAAAAGTGCTTTGCTTATTCCACTTTTTTGAACAACGCACTGCCACAACGAGAGCAGAAAGCGGCTGCCGGTTCATGGCTTTTTTTGTTGCACACCGGGCAGTCATGCTGGAGCTGGTCACCGCGCATGGCAGAGGCCAGTTCGGCGGTGAAGATCCCGGTCGGCACGGCGATGATCGAGTAACCGGTGATCATCACCAACGAGGACACGACCTGGCCCAACGGAGTCTTGGGCACGATGTCGCCGAAGCCCACGGTGGTCAGGGTCACGATCGCCCAGTAGATGCCCTTGGGAATGCTGGTGAACCCATGCTCGGGGCCTTCGATGACGTACATCAAAGTGCCGAATACGGTGACCAGGGTCGAGACGCTGACCAGGAACACAATGATTTTCTGCTTGCTGCCCCGCAGCGCCGACATCAGGTAGTTGGCCTGCTTCAGATACGGGCTGAGCTTGAGCACCCGGAAGATCCGCAGCATACGGATGATCCGGATGATCAACAGGTACTGGGCATCGCTGTAATACAGCGCGAGGATCCCCGGCACGATTGCCAGCAAGTCCACCAGGCCATAGAAACTGAACGCATAGCGCAGCGGCTTGGGCGAGCAGTACAGGCGCAGGCCGTACTCGACGATGAAGATGAAGGTGAAGCCCCACTCGATGCCGGCCAGAAGGCCCGCATAGTGCTTGTGCACGCTGTCGATGCTGTCGAGCATCACGATCACCAGGCTGGCGAGGATGATCAACAGCAGGGTGCTGTCGAAGCGCCGGCCGGCCACGGTGTCGGTCTGAAAAATCATGACGTAGAGACGTTCACGCCAGTTGTTGCTGCTGTCCATAACCTTCGCCTGAACCAGGAATCAGCGAAGCCTAGGGCGATTGCCGGGCAGAGTGCAAGGCGCGCTTTCGCTCACGATCTGTTGCCACGTTCGCGCCGTGGCCTGCACCAGCCAGCAGGCGAGGATGAACGGCGCGGTGAGCGGCGCCAGGCCGAGGGCGACAAACCCCGGTGTGAGCAGGACGGCCAGCAGGATCCCGGCCAGCGGCAGCCAGGGTGGGTGGCGCTGTTGACTGAGTGCCAGCGCCACCAGCGCCGGGTTATAACTGCCCAGTCCGGACAGCGCCGTTGCGGGTTCCTGATGCAGCATGGCGAACGCGACGCCAATGGCCGAACCGAACAACGCCCAGCCGGCGGCACGCCGGTTGGCAACCAGCAGGCCCCCTGCAATCAGTGTTCCGGCCAGCGGATGGCCGAGAAACATGACTTGGCCTAATCCCTTCAAACAACCGGCCAGCAGGTTGGCCGGCGTCAGCTCAACCGACATCAGCTCAGGCGGCGGCGCAGCGAAACCCAGCAGCAGCCAGCCCAGCCCCACGAAAGGGGTGGTATAGGCGGGCAGGCAGCGCGGGACTTGGCTGCGCTTGAGCCATTGCTCGGTCAGCATCGCACTGAGCCCACCGCCGGCAATGACCAGCGGTGGCAACAAGGCGGACCAGGGCAACGTCAGGCTCACCAGCAACCCCAACAGGATACCGTTGTAGCTGAATAATCCGGCCTGCCGATCAGCCTTGGCGTAACCGCGCCGCTGGGCCGTGAGCAATCCGGCTACGCCGCCCAGCAGCGCACCGCCAAACAGCCCGGGCGCGGTGAGCAGGATGGCCAGCAGGCACAGCAGGCCGCACAGCGGGTGGCGCTGGAGGAAGATCTGGCTGAAGCCGTTGAGCAGGGCGGTGGCCCAGTCGGGGCAGGGGGTGTTTTGCATGTTTGTGGGTCTGATAAACCGGGTTGATCCCTTCGCGAGCAAGCCCGCTCCCACAGGGGCTTTATGAACGTCGCAAGTCCAATGTGGGAGCGGGCTTGCTCGCGAAAGGGCCGGTACAGGCGCTAGATCAACGTCTCGATACGCAACGAATTGGTCGACCCCGGCTTACCAAACGGCACGCCCGCCGTAATCAGCAGCGTGTCGCCACGCTGGGCCATGCCTTGGGCCTGGGCGATTTCCAGGGCGGTGGAGCAGACCTCGTCCACCTGCCGCAGCCGATCGTTGACCACCGAGTGCACGCCCCAGGCCACCGTCAAGCGGCGGGCCGTCGCCAGGTTCGGCGTGAGGTTGAGGATCGGCACCGTCGGTCGCTCCCGCGCCGCCCGCAGGCTGGAGCTGCCGGATTCGCTGTAGTTCACCAGCACCGCCACCGGCAGCACCGCGCTGATCCGGCGGATTGCACAGCTGATGGCGTCCGACACCGTGGCCTCGGCTTTCGGCCGGCTGACGTCCAGTTGCGTCTGGTAATCGGGACCGTTTTCCACCTGGCGGATGATCTTGCTCATCATCTGCACGGCTTCGAGGGGGTAATCGCCGGAAGCGGTTTCTGCCGACAACATCACCGCGTCGGCACCTTCGGCCACGGCGTTGGCGACGTCGGTGACTTCGGCGCGGGTCGGTGCCGGGGAGAAGCGCATCGATTCGAGCATCTGCGTGGCGACCACTACCGGTTTGCCGAGGGCGCGGCAGGTGCCGATGATGTTCTTCTGGATCTGCGGCACGCTCTCGGCCGGGACCTCGACGCCCAGATCACCGCGAGCCACCATGATCGCGTCGCACAGTTCGGCGATTTCCCGCAGTTGGGTGACCGCCGACGGCTTCTCGATCTTGGCCATCAGGAAGGCTTTGTCACCGATCAACGCCCGGGCTTCGCGGATGTCCTCGGGACGTTGCACGAACGACAGGGCCACCCAGTCCACGCCCAGCTCCAGGCCGAAGCTCAAGTCGCGGCGGTCCTTGGCCGTCAGCGGGCTCAGGTCGAGCACGGCTTGCGGCACGTTCACGCCTTTACGGTCCGACAATTCGCCGCCGTTGAGCACTTCGGTGTCGATGGCGTCGCTGCGTTTGCCGGTCACCCGCAGGCGCAGCTTGCCGTCGTCCAATAGCAAGTCCATCCCCGGCTCCAAGGCCGCGATGATTTCCGGGTGGGGCAGGTTGACCCGGCGTTGATCGCCGGGCGTCGGGTCGAGGTCCAGGCGCAGGGCCTGGCCGCGTTGCAGCAGCACCTTGCCGTCAGCGAACGGGCCGACCCGCAGCTTCGGACCCTGCAAATCCATCAGGATGCCCAGCGGGTAGTTGAGCTGCTGCTCCACTTCCCGAATCCACTGGTAGCGCTGGGCATGGTCGGCGTGTTCGCCGTGGCTGAAGTTCAGGCGGAAGATATTCACCCCGGCCTGTACCAGCTCATGGATGTCATCGATGCCGCGGGTGGCGGGACCAAGTGTGGCGAGGATCTTGACCTTTTTATCAGGCGTCATGTTTGGGGTTCTCAAGGATCAGGATGGCGCGAAAGTCGTTGACGTTGGTGCGGGTCGGCTCGGTGACGATCAGCGCATCCAACGCCGCGAAGTAGCCGTAGCCATTGTTGTTATCCAATTCATCGCTGGCGCTCAGGCCCAGTTCGCCGGCGCGGCGATAGCTGTCCGGGGTCATGATGGCGCCGGCGTTGTCTTCGGAACCGTCGATGCCATCCGTGTCGCCGGCCAGCGCGTAGATCCCGGGGTGGCCCTTGAGGCTTTCGGTCAGGCTCAATAGAAATTCGGCGTTGCGTCCGCCGCGGCCGTCACCGCGTACGGTGACGGTGGTTTCGCCCCCGGAGAGGATCACGCACGGTGCTGGCAATGGCTGGCCGTGCAGGGCGATTTGCCGGGCGATGCCGGCGTGGACTTTCGCCACTTCCCGGGATTCGCCTTCCAGGTCGCCAAGAATCAACGGGCTGAAACCGGCCTGGCGCGCTTTCACCGCGGCGGCTTCCAGCGACTGCTGGGGCCGGGCGATCAATTGGAAATGACAGCGCGCCAGGTGCGGATCGCCGGGCTTGACGGTTTCCGATTCCGGGCTGAGTAGCCAACTGCGCACCGCCGCCGGGACATCAATCTGGTAGCGCTTGAGGATCGCCAGGGCGTCGGCCGAGGTGCTGGGGTCGGCCACCGTGGGACCGGAGGCGATGACCGTGGCGAGGTCGCCCGGCACATCGGAAATCGCGTAGGTATGGACCGTCGCCGGCCAGCAGGCTTTGCCCAGGCGCCCGCCCTTGATCGCCGAGAGATGCTTGCGCACGCAATTCATCTCCCCAATGCTGGCGCCGGACTTGAGCAGGGCTTTGTTGATCGACTGCTTGTCGGCCAGGGTGATGCCGGCCGCCGGCAATGCCAGCAACGCCGAGCCGCCGCCGGACAGCAGGAAAATCACCCGGTCGTCTTCGTTCAGATTGCTGACCAGTTCCAGCACCCGTCCAGCCACCGCCAGGCCAGCGGCGTCGGGCACCGGGTGGGCGGCTTCCACCACCTCGATTTTCTGGCACGGCGCACCATGGCCGTAACGGGTCACCACCAGCCCGGTGACTTCGCCCTGCCAGCAACGCTCGACCACCTGGGCCATGGCAGCGGCCGCCTTGCCGGCACCGATGACGATCACCCGGCCACTGCGATCAGCTGGCAAGTATTGCTCAAGGACATGCTGCGGATGGGCCGCGTCGATGGCTGTGGCAAACAGCTCGCGCAGCAGTTGTTGCGGATCGACCGACATGGCGGGCTCCCGATTCTTATTATTTGAAGTCAGTGCAGATCCCTTGTGGGAGCGGGCTTGCTCGCGAAAGCGGTGTGTCAGTCAATACTTCAGTGACAGGTAGATCGCTTTCGCGAGCAAAGCCCGCTCCCACAGGGTTTTGTGGTGGGTCAGTTATCGCGAATCGAAAAATTCGCCATATGCTCCAACCCCTTGATCAGCGCCGAGTGATCCCAGTTGCTCCCCCCGATGGCCGCGCAGGTGCTGAACACTTGCTGGGCATTGGCGGTGTTGGGCAGGTTGATGTTCAGTTCCCTGGCACCTTGCAGGGCCAGGTTCAGGTCCTTCTGGTGCAGGCTGATGCGGAAGCCCGGGTCGAAGGTGCCTTTGATCATGCGCTCGCCATGCACTTCCAGGATCTTCGACGAAGCAAAGCCACCCATCAGCGCTTCGCGGACCTTGGCTGGATCGGCGCCGTTCTTCGAGGCGAACAGCAGGGCTTCGGCCACGGCCTGGATATTCAGGGCGACGATGATCTGGTTCGCCACCTTCGCGGTCTGCCCGTCACCGTTACCACCGACCAGGGTGATGTTCTTGCCCATGGCCTGGAACAGCGGCAGGGCGCGTTCGAACGCAGCGCTGTCGCCGCCGACCATGATGCTCAGGGTCGCGGCCTTGGCGCCGACTTCACCGCCGGACACCGGGGCGTCGAGGTACTGCGCGCCTTTCTCGTTGATCTTCGCCGCGAACGCCTTGGTGGCGGTGGGGGAGATCGAACTCATGTCGATCACCACCTTGCCCGCTCCCACGCCCGCTGCCACGCCATCGGCGCGAAACAGCACGTCATCGACCTGCGGGGTATCGGGCACCATGACGATGATGAATTCGGCTTCCTGGGCAACTTCCTTCGGGTTCGCCAGGGCCACCGCGCCGCCGGCCACCAGCTCAGCCGGGGCCTGATCGTGATGCTGGGACAGGAACAGGCTGTGACCGGCTTTCTGCAGGTTCAACGCCATTGGGTGGCCCATGATGCCGGTGCCGATGAATCCGATTTTAGCCATTGGAAAATCCTCTTGTTTTTGTAAATGCCTGATCTACCTGTGGCGAGGGAGCTTGCTCCCGCTGGGCCGCGCAGCGGCCCCAGAACAGTCACATCAGGTGGAAAGATTGCGTCTGCTTCGCAGCCGAGCGGGAGCAAGCTCCCTCGCCACGAAAGCGCGCGTCGTGTCAGATCGCGTTATGGGTTTTCAGCCAGCCCAGGCCCGCTTCGGTGGTGGTCAGTGGCTTGTATTCGCAGCCAACCCAACCCTGGTAACCGATGCGATCCAGGTGTTCGAACAGGAACCGGTAGTTGATCTCACCGGTGCCCGGTTCATGGCGTCCCGGGTTGTCCGCCAGTTGCACATGGTTGATCTCGCCCAGGTGCGATTGCAGGGTGCGGGCCAGGTCGCCTTCCATGATTTGCATGTGGTAGATGTCGTATTGCAGGAACAGGTTGACGCTGGCGACCTGCTCGCGGATCGACAGGGCCTGGGCCGTGTTGTTCAGGTAGAAACCGGGGATGTCGCGGGTGTTGATGGCTTCCATCACCAACTTGATGCCTGCCGCTTGCAGCTTCTCGGCGGCGTACTTGAGGTTGGCGACGAAGGTTTTTTCCACCAGCGTCTCGTTGCAGTTCTGCGGACGAATTCCGGACAGGCAGTTGACCTGGGTATTGCCCAGCACCTTGGCGTAGGCAATCGCCAGGTCGACCCCGGCGCGGAACTCCTCGACCCGGTCTGGCAAGCAGGCGATGCCACGTTCGCCCTTGGCCCAGTCCCCGGCCGGCAGGTTGAACAGCACCTGGGTCAGGCCATTGGCGTCGAGCAGGGCCTTGATTTCGGCGGAGCTGTAGTCGTA
Source organism: Pseudomonas sp. RGM2987 (assembly GCF_022952855.1). Classification (GTDB taxonomy): domain Bacteria; phylum Pseudomonadota; class Gammaproteobacteria; order Pseudomonadales; family Pseudomonadaceae; genus Aquipseudomonas. The sequence goes on from NZ_JALJDX010000181.1 coordinate 39,149, forward strand.
AGGGAACAGGTATTCCACACCCGTGAAACCGGCCTTGGCGGCCGCTTCGAAACGGGCTAGGAAGTCCTGCTCGGTGAACAGCATGGACAGGTTGGCTGCGAAACGCGGCATGGTGGTCTCCTGCAGATGTGTGGGGGCTTCTGTGGCGAGGGAGCTTGCTCCCGCTTGAGTGCGAAGCACTCACAAGATGGGCTGCTGCGCAGCCAGCGGGAGCAAGCTCCCTCGCCACAGGTCCGGTGATGTCCTTAATGAACAGTATTGCCCGTGGGGGCGCCAGTATTAGTCAAGCAACGAAATAGCCGTCGGCGCATCGTTACCCACCAGCGCCAAGTCTTCAAATTCGTTGACGGCGTTGATCTCGGTGCCCATGGAGATGTTAGTCACTCGTTCCAGGATCACCTCGACGATCACCGGCACCCGGAATTCCTCGATCAGCTCCTGAGCCTTGCGCAACGCCGGCTGGATGCCGGACGGTTCGAACACCCGCAGCGCCTTGCAGCCCAGGCCCTCGGCCACGGCGACGTGGTCGACGCCATAACCGTTGAGCTCCGGCGCGTTGAGGTTGTCGAAAGATAATTGCACGCAGTAGTCCATATCGAACCCGCGCTGGGCCTGGCGGATCAGGCCCAGGTAGGAGTTGTTCACCACGATGTGGATGTACGGCAGCTTGAACTGCGCACCCACCGCCAGTTCTTCGATCATGAACTGGAAGTCGTAGTCGCCCGACAGCGCCACGACCTTGCGGCTCGGATCGGCCTTGACCACCCCCAGCGCCGCCGGAATGGTCCAGCCCAAGGGACCGGCCTGGCCGCAGTTGATCCAGTGCCGAGGTTTGTAGACATGCAGGAATTGTGCACCGGCGATCTGTGAAAGGCCGATGGTGCTGACGTAGCAGGTGTCCTTGCCGAACACCTGGTTCATTTCTTCGTAGACGCGTTGTGGCTTGACCGGCACGTTGTCGAAGTGGGTCTTGCGTTGCAGGCTGGCCTTGCGTTGCTGGCAGTCTTGCAGCCAGGCGCTACGGTTCTTCAGCTTGCCGGCGGCTTGCCATTCGCGGGCGACTTCGATGAACACGGTCAGCGCCGAGGCAGCGTCGGAAACAATGCCCAGGTCAGGCGTGAACACGCGGCCGATCTGGGTTGGCTCGATGTCCACGTGAATGAACGTGCGGCCTTCGGTGTAGATATCCACCGAACCGGTGTGGCGGTTGGCCCAACGGTTGCCGACCCCCAGCACCAGGTCGGACTTGAGCAGCGTGGCATTGCCGTAGCGGTGTGAGGTTTGCAGGCCGACCATGCCGACCATCTGCGGATGATCGTCGGGGATCGCGCCCCAGCCCATCAACGTCGGGATCACTGGAATGCCGGTCAGCTCGGCGAACTCCACCAGCAGGTCACTTGCATCGGCGTTAATGATGCCGCCGCCCGCCACCAGCAGTGGGCGTTCAGCTTGATTGAGCAGTGCCAGGGCTTTTTCGATCTGCACGCGGTTGGCCGCGGGTTTGGCCAGGGGCAGCGGTTGGTAGGCATCGATGTCGAATTCGATCTCGGTCATCTGCACGTCGAACGGCAGGTCGATCAACACCGGGCCCGGACGGCCGGAGCGCATCTCGAAGAAGGCTTTCTGAAACGCGTAAGGCACCTGGCCCGGCTCCAGGACGGTGGTCGCCCACTTGGTCACTGGCTTGACGATGCTGGTGATGTCGACTGCCTGGAAATCCTCTTTGTGCAGGCGAGCGCGAGGGGCTTGCCCGGTGATGCACAGGATCGGGATCGAGTCGGCCGATGCGCTGTAGAGCCCGGTGACCATGTCGGTGCCGGCAGGTCCCGAGGTGCCGATGCACACGCCGATGTTGCCGGCTTTGGTGCGGGTGTAGCCCTCGGCCATGTGCGAGGCACCTTCAACGTGGCGCGCGAGGACGTGATCGATGCCGCCTACTTTTTGCAGGGCCGAGTACAGCGGGTTGATCGCGGCACCCGGGATGCCGAAGGCGGTGTCCACGCCTTCACGGCGCATCACCAGGACGGCGGCTTCGATTGCTCTCATTTTGCTCATGGTTTGTGCCTCTTACGTTTTGTAATTGTATACAAGTGGCTTTGCGCAGAGTGTATTCATGGCGAGCGGCGCAGGTCAATCCATTTCCTCAAGCGTCTGTTTCATTCACCTGGGAGTCTGACAGGCTGCGTATTTTCGTCGATAATGGCGTTTTTGCTGGAATTAATGTATACAAAAAATATATTTATTGTGCTCTATTTGTGGTGCTTGGTTTTCCTGAAGTCGAAAACCGAAAGGCTCTCCCATAACAAAAGAAGGACAGCACCCATGAGCGTTCTAACCCTGAAAATCGCCGTCGACCTGGCGGGCCAAGCCCTTGCCGCAGGCCGTGAAGCCCACTGCGCGCCACTGACCGTCGCGGTGCTCGACAGCGGCGGCCACCTGATTGCCCTGCAACGCGAAGACGGCGCCAGCCTGCTGCGCCCACACATCGCCATCGGCAAGGCCTGGGGCGCCATCGCCCTGGGCAAAGGCTCGCGCCTGCTCGCCCTTGACGCCCAACAACGCCCGGCCTTCATCGCCGCGTTGAACAGCCTGGGGCAGGGCAGCGTCGTACCGGTTCCGGGTGGGGTGTTGATTCGCAATGGGGAAGGGAAGGTGCTGGGTGCGGTGGGTATCAGCGGCGACACTTCGGATGTTGACGAGCAGGTGGCGATCCGGGCGGTGGAGGGGGTGGGGTTGAGGGCGGATGCGGGGGGTGGAGCTTGATGCCGTGGTGAGTTGACTGGCGCCTTCGCGAGCAAGCCCGCTCCCACAGGTTTCGGTGGCGGACACAAAATGTCTGAACGCTGCAGATCCCTGTGGGAGCGGGCTTGCTCGCGAAAGCAATCGACCAGACACATCCAGCCCAAAAGTCCGGCCATGATCATGCGTTGACAACGCTAGCCTTTCAGAAACTCATTGAAAGGAAGGCAATACAATGCCTGGACGCTCAGCTTCACATCGCCTGCGCATCGGTCGGTATACAGAACAAAACCGCATTTATTTACTGACAGCTAATACACGCAAGCGTGAGCCTGTCTTCCACGACTATGGGTTGGGCAGGATAGTCATACGTCAATTCAAGGATGTGCAAGGACAGGGCATCGCCGACTCCCTCGCTTTTGTCGTCATGCCTGATCATTTTCATTGGTTGATCCAGCTGCATTGCGGGTCGTTGGGGGAGTTGATGTGTCGGATGAAATCCTTGAGTGCCAAGGGTGTGAATGAGGCTGTTGGCTGGACGGGTAACCTCTGGCAGCAGGGATATCATGACCGGGCGTTGCGGCGGGACGATGATCTGGTAAAACTGGCTCGATATGTGGTTGCCAATCCATTGCGGGCAGGATTGGTGGAGCGGCTTGGCGACTATCCGTTGTGGGATGCCATTTGGGTATGACATGAAGTCGAGTTGCCGCTATTCGCGAGCGAGCCCGCTCCCACAGGGTCGGTGTGGACACAAAATGTCTGAACATCGCAGATCCCCTGTGGGAGCGGGCTTGCTCGCGAATGAGGCCCGCAGTTCCTCAGCCTAACTCACACCCCTTCAAAACCAACCGGATAATCGTCTGCGCCGCCGCTTCATAGTCGGCTTCATCGAGCTTCGCCTTGCCAGTCACGGCGCTGATCTGCCAGTCGAAATCGGCATAGGTCTGGGTCGCGGCCCAGATGCTGAACATCAGGTGGTTGGGGTCGATGGGGGCGATCTGGCCGCGGTCGATCCAGGTCTGGATGCAGTCGATGTTGTGGCGGGCCTGGGCGTTGAGTTGCTCCACCAGGTCGGCGCTCAGGTGCGGGGCGCCGTGCATGATTTCGCTGGCGAAGACTTTGGAGGCGAAAGGCAGGTCGCGGGAGATGCGGATCTTGGAGCGGATGTAGTGGCTCAGCACTTCACCCGGTACGCCGTCGGCGTTGAAGGGGGTCGAGGCCTGGAGGATCGGCTCGATGATGCTTTCCAGGACCTCGCGGTAGAGGTTTTCCTTGGATTTGAAGTAGTAATAGACGTTGGGTTTGGGCAGGCCGGCCTTGGCCGCGATGTCGCTGGTCTTGGTCGCGGCGAAGCCCTTGTCGGCAAATTCCTCGCTGGCGGCACGCAGGATCAGTTCTTTGTTGCGCTCGCGGATAGTGCTCATAAACCCAGGGGTTCCTTGCCTGTTCTGGCGGTGGCGCATGGTAGCACCGGCCTCGCGCGGCGCTCAAGAATGCCCACGGCGGTGCGCCTCGCGGTATGCTGCGCGGCATTATTATTCAAGGAGCCCCTCCATGGCTGGAAGCAGTTTGCTGGTATTGATCGACGACATCGCCACCGTGCTCGACGATGTTGCATTGATGACCAAAATGGCCGCCAAGAAAACCGCCGGCGTACTGGGCGATGACCTGGCGCTCAATGCCCAGCAGGTCTCGGGCGTGCGTGCGGAGCGGGAGCTGCCGGTCGTCTGGGCCGTGGCCAAGGGCTCGTTTATCAACAAACTGATCCTGGTGCCGTCGGCGCTGGCGATCAGTGCCTTCGTCCCATGGCTGGTCACGCCGCTGTTGATGGTCGGTGGTGCCTACCTGTGTTTCGAAGGCTTCGAGAAACTGGCGCACAAATTCCTTCACAGCCCCGCCGAAGACCAGGCCGAACACGCCCAACTGGTCGAGGCCGTGGCGGATCCGGCGGTCGATCTGGTGGCCTTCGAAAAGGACAAGATCAAGGGCGCGGTGCGCACCGATTTCATCCTGTCGGCGGAAATCATCGCCATCACCCTCGGCACGGTCGCCGATGCGGCGCTGACTCAGCAGGTGATCGTGCTGTCCGGCATCGCCATTGTCATGACCATCGGCGTGTACGGCCTGGTCGCGGGGATCGTCAAGCTCGATGACCTGGGCCTCTGGCTGACCCGCAAGCCAGGTCAAGCCGCCAAGAGCATCGGTGGCGCCATCCTGAGCGCCGCGCCCTACATGATGAAGAGCCTGTCGGTGATCGGCACGGCGGCGATGTTCCTGGTGGGCGGCGGGATCCTCACCCATGGCGTGCCGGTGGTTCATCACTGGATCGAAGGCATGGCGGCCAGCGCGGGCGGCGCTGGGTTTATCGTGCCGATGTTGCTCAATGCGCTGGCGGGGATTGTCGCGGGGGCGGTGGTGCTGGCAGGTGTGTTGGCGGTGGGCAAGATCTGGAAAGCGCTGAAAGGCTGAACCTGACAACGCAAAACAAACTGTGGGAGCGGGCTTGCTCGCGAAGACGGTGTGTCAGCTACAAATAGGCTGACTGATACAC
>NZ_JALJDX010000180.1 GCF_022952855.1 Pseudomonas sp. RGM2987
CCCCGCTCCCACATGGTCCAGGTCGTTATTCAGTCATCAAAATGTCATGACGATAAACAGGATGGTACCAAGCACCGCCGCCCAAGGCCGGGCCAATCTCCCGGTGTCCGGCTGCGCTACGCTGTGGTTCACTGGCCCGGGCCTCTACACTGGGCGCGTGGCGCTGCCTTGAGACGTTTAGAAAACTTGTATCAGGATTTCTCATCGGGGGGATGGATGGACAGGTTCCAGGAAATGCAGGTGTTTGTCGCCGTGGCTCAGGACGCGGGGTTTTCGGCCGCGGCGCGCCGCCTGGGGCTGTCGGCGGCCAGCGTGACGCGGGCGGTAGCGGGGCTTGAACAACGCATCGGTACGCCGCTGTTGGTGCGTACCACACGTAATGTTTACCTGAGCGAAGCGGGCCAGCGCTTTCTCGAGGACACTCGGCGGATCCTGGCGGACTTGCAGGAAGCCGAGGATTCGGCGGCCGGCAGCCACGTGCAGCCTCGTGGGCAACTGACGATCACCGCGCCGGTACTGTTCGGCCAGTCGTTTGTCACGCCGGCGCTGGTCGATTACCTGCAACGGTTCCCGGAAGTCAGCATCAACGCCCTGCTGCTCGATCGCACGGTCAGCATGGTCGAGGAGGGCATCGATGTGGCGGTGCGCATCGGTGAGCTCCCGGACAGCAACCTGCACGCCATCCGTGTGGGTGAGGTGCGGCGAGTGGTGTGCGGTTCTCCGGATTTTTTTGCGCGCCACGGGCGACCCGAGCACCCCCAGGACCTGGAGCGCATGCCGGTGGTAGCGTCTTCGGCCATTGGTCAGATCAAGAGCTGGGCCTTCCTCGACGCAGGCCAGGCATTGGCTGTTCGTCCGGTGCCACGCCTGGTGGTGACGGCTAACCAGGCGGCGATCGCGGCCGCCTGCCGAGGACTGGGCATGACCCGCGTCCTGTCGTACCAGGTGGCGGGCAATGTGGTTGCCGGTGAGCTGGAAATCGTCCTGGCTGAGTTCGAACTGCCGCCGCTGCCGATCCACGTTGTCTATCAGGGCGGGCGTAATGCGCCGGCACGGGTGCGCAGTTTCGTCGATTTCATCGTCAATGCCTTGCGCGAACACACGGTCTTGAGCGGCTGGGGCAATTGTTTCACGGGCTGAAACAATGGATTGCGTTTGCGGGTGATTCTCTGGTTTTTAACCGCAGAGGAAGATGACCCCATCGACGCCGTTGTGCTGATGGCGTCACTCTCAGCGGAGTCGACCATGAAACCTGTCAAGCACTACCACTTCCCACTTTCCGGCCATTCGCACCGTGTCCAACTGATGCTTTCGCTGCTTGAGCTACCGGTCGAGGTGGTTTTCGTCGACCTGGCCAAGGGCGCTCACAAAGCGCCTGAGTTTCTTGCCATCAATGCATTTGGCCAGGTGCCGGTCATCGATGATGACGGCGTGGTGCTGGCCGATTCCAACGCCATTCTGGTGTACCTGGCCAATAAATACGGCAAGGGCCGCTGGCTGCCGACTGACCCGATCGGCGCCGCCCGGGTACAGCGCTGGCTATCGGCAGCGGCTGGCCCTATCCACGCGGGGCCGGCAACGGCGCGGCTGATCACGGTGTTTGGCGCGGCTTACAACGCCGAGGATGTAATCGCTCGTTCCCACAGCGTGTTGAGGCTCGTCGATCAGGAACTGAGCGCCAGCCCCTATCTGGCCGGTGATACGCCTACCATTGCCGACATTTCGGCCTACACCTATATCGCCCATGCACCGGAAGGCAACGTGTCGTTGGATGATTATGCAAATGTAAAGGCATGGCTGGCGCGGATCGAAGCCCTGCCGAATTTTGTAGGCATGCCGCGTACGGTTGCGGGGTTGCAACGGCACGTCTGAAACAACAGGCAAATTTCCTGTGGCGAGGGAGCTTGCTCCCGCTGGGCTGCGAAGCAGCCCCGATAAAGACTACTCGGTGCAGGGGTCCATGGTGTGGCATGAAGTCCGGGGGCTGCTGCGCAGCCCAGCGGGAGCAAGCTCCCTCGCCACGGGGATTGGTGGTGCTTTTTGTTTCTAGGCGTATGAAAGCGCCCGTTCTTCCAGCATTTCTTCATACAGGCGCACCCACTTGCGCCCCATCTCCTCGGAGGTGAACAGCTGGCGGTAGCGGGCTTCGGCTTTCTGGCCCATGGCATGGGCCTGGGCAGGGTTTTCCCACAGGGTACGCATCGCCTCGCGGAACGCCTCGGGACTACTTGGAGGCACCACCAGGCCGGTTTCGCCGTGGATGTTGATATAGCTGGTGCCGGTGCCGATTTCGCTGGAAATCATCGGTTTGCCGAACATTGCGCCTTCGAGCAGCGAGATACCAAAAGCTTCGGAGCGCAGGTGTGACGGGAATACGATGGCATAGCTCAGTTCCAGTAGCGCTACCTTGTCTTCGTCCCCCAGGCGACCCAGGAAATGCAGGTTGCGCAGGCCCAAGGCCTTGGCCTGGGCATGCAGCTCCTTCTCCAGCGGGCCTGCGCCGACAATGACCACTGGATAGTCCACGCCTTTAAGTGCGTCGAGCAGTATGTGCAGGCCTTTGTAGTAGCGCATCACGCCGACGAACAGGAAGAAGCGCTCGCCCAGTTCGGCTTTCCACCTCGCCATGCGCTCGCTGTCAGGCTGTGGATAACTTGCTTTATTGAGGCCGTAGGTGATGACCCGGGTTTTGTCGGGGTAATCCTTGAGCACATCGCTGGTATGCACATAGTTTGGCGACGCGGCGACGATGCGATCAGCGCCGTCCAGGAAACGTCGCATCAAGGGCCGGTACAGCGTCAACAAGTGACGCTGACGAACGATGTCCGAATGGTAGGTAACCACGTAGGGTTTTTTCACGGCGCTGCAAAAGTGCACCACGTCCATGAACGGCCAGGGAAAGTGGTAATTGATCACGTCGGCTTCGGCGGCCAGCTCACGGAATTTCTTGAAAACACTGTAGGAAAAACCGGTGGAGGCGAGTTGGAAATCCATGCGAGCCTGATGCACGACATGTTGCCGGATCTTGATCGGCTCGGGGCCTGACCGTTCGCTCAGGGTCAACACGGTGTTATCGATAGCCAACCGGTCGGTGCTGTCGCACAGCTGGAAAATCACCTGTTCGATGCCGCCCATTGAGTCAGGCAGGTAGGTTTTGTAAAAGTGCAGGACTCGCATTCAACCTCCCAAGGCCTGGCGATACGCTGCAGCGGTCAACTTCGCGCAACGTTCCCAAGAAAAAAGTGCCGCTTGTTGCAACCCTGCCTCCCGACACGCTTGCCAGTGCGGCCGATCTTCGATCAACCGGAGCATAGCCTCACGCATGTCCTGGGGATCGTCCGGTGCGCAATAATTGCCGGCCGCTCCTGCCACCTCGGGCATTGCCGAACAGCGGGTGGTAATCACCGGCGTGCCGCTGGCCATGGCTTCAAGCACCGGCAGGCCGAAGCCTTCGTAGCGCGACGCAAAGATCAGTGCCCGGGCGCCCGCGAGCAACTGGGCAACCTGTTCATCCGGCAAGTAACCGGCCAGGCACACATGACCGCCGGCCAGGGCGCTTCTGAGTTCATCATTGAGCTGCGCCTGCTGCCATCCGCTCATTCCCACGATAAACAAAGGAAAGGCCTGACGCACCGACTCGGGCAAGCCTGCGTGGGCCCGAAGGGCCAGCGACAGGTTCTTGCGCGGTTCCAGGGTGCCGACGCACAGGAAATAGCGACACGCCTCCAGGCCATGGGCCTTGAGTACTCCATCGATGGCTTCGGGGGCGCGTGGATGAAAACGTGTCGAGACACCCAACGGGGCGACTCGCAGGCGTTCGGCTGGCAGGCCAAAGTGCTGCTGGACTTCATCGGCAATGAACTGCGAATCCGTCAGGATAATCCGTGCCTGTTCCACGGCGCGCCCCAGCCTTCGGTCAATTTCTCTGAGCCGGGCCGGCGGTTGCGTCTGGGGATAACGCACGTGGGTCAGGTCATGCAGGGTCATCACGGTCGGGCCGTCGAAGGCCAACGGCCACAGGCTGGGTTCGTGGTACAGGTCGATGGTCGGGGAACGGCGCTGATCGAAACGTTTCTGTTCCAGCCAGCGTCGTGCTCGATACGCGCCCGGAACCTGGCGCAGCAGCGGGCCGAGGCGTGAATAGCCCGGCATGGCGGCTTGCGGCAGCTGCGAGCTCCAGCCCCAGCCGTGGAACAAGGACAGATGCACATCCGGCTCCCGGGTCAGGGCCGTCGCCAGTTCCGCCACATAGTGGCCGATTCCGGTACGCGGGGCCTGGAGAATCCGGGCGTTGAAGGCTATCCGCATACCGCTTCCCTGTCGGAGGCAGTAGTCGTCACGTGATGCTCGATGCGCTCCACCAGTTGCTCACTGGCCTGGCGCCAGCTCAGCCACTGCCACTGATCGAGGGTGCGCTTGGCCGGGAATGCTCCTGTGCGCTCCATATCGGTGACCAGGTTCGCCAGGCTCTGGGGATCCTCCAGGTCGAAATAGGCCATGAAATCGCCGCCGATTTCCCGAAACACGTCGATATCGCTGGCCATTGCCGGCAAACCACGCTGCATGGCTTCGACCAGGGGCAGGCCGAAGCCTTCCACGTAGGATGGGAACACCAGTGCGGTGGCGTGCTGGTAGGCGTATTCCAGGCTCTGGTCGTAGAGATTGTTGAACATGAACAGATTGCGACCCAGTTGCGGATGGCGCCGGATCCGCTCAATCAGGGCTTCGCATTTCCAGCCGATCTTGCCGACGATGCACAGGCGCGCCCGTGAGCCGACAGCCCAGGCCTGTTCGAACGCATCGAGCAGATACGCATGGTTCTTGCGCGGTTCGATGGTGCTTACCATGAGAAATACCGGCTCGGGTTGCTTGAACAGGCGCTGCAAGTCCAGGTCGACGGCACGGGTTTGATCAATCAGATCCAGGTCGCTGCCCAGGTAGAAATAATCGAACCAGCGCCCGAGCACTTGCTGTTCACCAACGCGGCGTACCATCTCCTGGCGCAGTTGTTCCTGGATAGTGGTGGAAATGGTGATGTAGCCATCGGCGGTGCGGGCAATCCAGTCGAACCAACGGTTGAAGACCTTGACCAGCCCCGCGTCGCAAAACTGCGGGTGAGTCAGGGGAATCAGGTCATAGACCACCGAGATGATACCGACGCCATCGCGCTTGAGTTGTTCGGCCAGGGGAAAGAAGTCGGCATGCCAGGACGAATCCAGTAACACCAGCTGATCACCGGCCCGGTGCGCCAGCGGTACGATGCGCGGCGGGACCTGACGGCCCCTGAGCGCCAGGTTGAGCAGACGAATCGGGATGCTCAGGCAGCCGAAGACGAACAATCGAAAACCGACATACAACAGGCGACGGGCCCAAACCGACTGGCCGAAAGGGCGGCGCGACTCCAGCGTCCGGTATCTGAGCCAGAACAGGTTGGCCGCTTGTTGCAATCGCTCGCGCAAACTGGCCAGATCCCACTTTTTCGTCGGTGGCGGTGCCAGGCTTTTAACCTCGTAGAGCTTGCCATGCAGCATCACAACCGGAATATATTCTCGCTCCCGATCCTTGGCCGGTAGCTCGCGTATGACGTTGCGCACGACCCTCTGAATCCCTGAGTTTGCCTTCGGATTTTCATAGACATAAGTGCACTCAACCAACAGGCGAGTCATGGCAACTCCTTTTGCGCAAGCGCTTCGACGGCGGGCAGGCTTGAGCGCTGGATGCTGGTGCGGGCCTCAAGCCACGAACAGCCAACGAAATCTTCCTGGCGATTGTTGATCACGTGAAACACCAGCCCGTAGTCGCGCCACTCGAAATTACGGTCCAGGTGCGAGTCCAGTCGCGACAGACTCAGGGCGACGGAGTAGTTGCCCTTGCCCAGGCGCATGTCGAAGCTGAAGCGGAAGGTAACGCGCTCGCCGGCCACCAGGTCAGTGACAGCCTGGTCCTGGCGGTGAGTATTGATGCCGTACATGGGCTGGCCGAGGCGGTCCTTGATCAGGAAACCCAGCACCAGTCGCTCGATATCCTTACGAATTTCGACCCGCACCTGCAATACCATCGGCTGGCCGATCTCGGCCACTTCCACCGGCTGGCCCTGGCTGTTGAGCAGTTGCACGTCGAGAATGCCGGCCTCGCCGGTGCCGGAGATGGTCCGCACCTGACCATTGGCGAGCATTTCCTGGCGAACGATCTGGCCCTCGCGCTGGGCCAGCATCGCGTTGTAGTAGTCCATCACTTCTTCGGGCTTGCCATGCATGGCCATGCGCCCGTTTTCGAGGAGGATGGCGGTGTCGCAGATCGACTGGATCGCCGAACGGTCGTGGGACACGATCAGCAACGTCGTGCCGGCCTTGCGGAAGCTGCGGATGCGCTCGAAGCTCTTGTGCTGGAAGTAGGCGTCGCCCACCGACAGCGCCTCGTCGACGATCAGGATATCCGGCCGCCGGGCGGTGGCGACGCTGAAGGCCAGACGCATCTGCATGCCGCTGGAGTAGGTGCGCACCGGTTGGTCGATGGCCTCGCCGATTTCGGCGAACCCTTCGATCTCCGGCATCAGTGCCTGGATTTCTTCCACCTGCATGCCCAACAACTGACCGGCCATGTACGCGTTCTGGCGGCCCGTGAAGTCCGGGTGAAAACCCATGCCCAGTTCCAGCAGCGCAGCGACGCGGCCTCGCAGCTGGATGTGGCCGCAGGTGGGTTGGGTAGTGCCGGTGATCATCTTGAGCAAGGTGCTTTTGCCGGCGCCATTGACCCCGACGATGCCGACGGCTTCCCCGGGCTGGATCTCGAAGTCCACTCCTTGCAGGATCCAGTGCAGTTGATGACGTGGACGGGAAAACGGGATCGCCCATTCGAACAGCCGGCTCCAGCGGTTCGGATACTGTTTGTAGGCCTTGCCCAGGCCCGTGACTAGCAAATGTCCCATCAGAGTTCGTCCACCATTTCACCGCCACGCTGACGGAACATTCGCAGCCCCAAGGCGCATAGCAACAGGCCGACCACCAGCAGCGGCGTCAGCGAACTCCAGACCGGCCACTGGTTATACAGAAACAGGTTCTGGTAGCTCTGCATCAGGGCGGTCATGGGATTGAAGGCGAGCAACTGCTGGATCGATGGCGGAAGGATCGACATCGGGTAAACGATCGGCGTCAGCCAGAACCAGAACTGCAGGAAAATCCCGAACAACTGGCCGACGTCGCGGAAAAACACATTGAGAATCCCCAGCAGCATGCCCAGCCCGGCGGCGAACATCACCTGCAAAGCCAGCAACGGCGCCAGCGCCAGCAGGCTCAAACCCGGCAGGCGACCGGTGATCAGCAGGAAGCCGAGAAACAGCCCGAGGATGATCGCGAAGTTGATCCCGGCATTGAGCAGGACAATCACCGGCAGGCAGATCCTGGGAAAGCTGATTTTCTTCAGCAGGTTGGCGTTTTCCAGGAACATGCCCTGGCTGCGGGTGGTGATTTCCGCGAACAGGCCCCAGGTCAGCAGCCCGGCGCACAGGTAGACGCTGTAGGCCATGCCGTCCTCAACTCCCGGCAGGCGGGCGCGCATGATGTGGGAAAAAATCACCGTGTAGACCAGAATCATCGACAGCGGATTGAGCACCGTCCACAACGCGCCGAACAACGAGTTGCGATACCGCGACTGGAACTCGCGCTTGACGCTGCCGAGGACGAAGCCGCGATAGCTCCACAATGTGCGCTGCAAGGTCAGCAACATCATACGACCCTGCCGTAGTGATCCTCGAAGCGCACGATGTCGTCTTCGCCCAGGTATTCACCGCTCTGGACTTCAATGATCACCAGGTCGATGACACCGGGGTTTTCCAGGCGATGCTTGTGGCCGGCGGGGATAAACGTTGATTCGTTCTTGGCCACCAGGTGCGAGCCCGAGCCGTTGTTGGTGACCTTGGCCATGCCTTCGACCACCACCCAATGCTCGTTGCGGTGATGGTGCATTTGCAGCGACAGCGACGCGCCGGGCTTGACCACGATGCGCTTGATCTTGAAGCGCCGGCCTTCCTCGAGCACGGTGTAACTGCCCCAGGGGCGGCTGACCGTACGGTGCAGGCGATAGGCTTCGTGGTCCTTGTCCTTGAGTTGCCGTGCCACACGGCGCACGTCCTGGGCGCGGTCGGCGTGGGCCACCAGCACGGCGTCCGCGGTGTCGATGATGATCAGGTTTTCCACGCCCAGAGCGGCCACGAGCCGGCCCTCGCCCTGGACAAAATTGTTCTGGCTATCGATGAACAAGGCTTCGCCTGTGGCGCGGTTGTTCATGGCATCAGCGGGCACCAGGCCAGCCACAGCGTTCCAGGAACCGATGTCGCTCCAGTCGAATGAGGCTGGAATCACCACGACGTTGGTGGAGCGCTCCATCAAGGCATAGTCGATGGAGATGTCCGGCATCTCGCTGAAATGGCTCGCGGACAATTCCTGTTGCACGCAGCCTGAGGTCTCCACGGCTGTGCTGGCCGTGACGCAGGCCCGCGCCTGCTCCAAAAGCTCGGGTGCGTGGGTTTGCAGCTCCGCCAACAGGGTCTTGACGCAAAAGCAGAACATCCCGGAATTCCACAGGAACCGACCGCTTTCCAGGTAGTGGGTGGCGGTCTGCAAATCCGGTTTTTCGACGAAACGCACCACCTTGGCGGCGCCCTTGGTGTCCAGCGGCTCGCCCCGTTCGATATAGCCGAAGCCGGTTTCGGCGGCCGTGGGCAGCACGCCGAAGGTCACCAGGTGACCGCTCTTTGCCAGTTCCACTGCATGCTCCACGGAGGATCTGAACGCGGCCTCGTCCTTGATCAGGTGGTCGGCGGGCATGACGACCAGGATTGCATCGTCACCGTGCAGCGCTTGCACCGCCAGGGTGGCAGCGGCAATGGCCGGCGCGGTGTTGCGGCCGGTCGGTTCCAGCAGAAAATGCCCGCGATGACGCTCCAGCTGGGCGCTTTGATAATGGTCGCGGCTCTGGAAGTAGTACTCGCGATTGGTCACGGTGACGATATCGCCGCGACCATCGAACAGCCTTGCGGCACGGTGATAGGTTTTGCCCAGCAGCGACTGGCCGTCGGGCAGGATCATGAAGGGTTTCGGATGGCCCTCGCGGGACACCGGCCACAACCTCGTCCCGGCGCCGCCGGAGAGAATCACGGGAATGAGCATGGCCTACTCCTTGGCGACGCGTTTCATGTCCGCATCCATCATCATGCGGATCAGGGTGTCGAGGTCGGTCCTGGGCTTCCAACCCAGGACCCTCTGGGCCTTGGCCGGGTTGCCGAGCAGCACTTCGACTTCGGCCGGGCGCAAGAACGCCGGGTCGATCTTCACGAAGTCGCGGTAATCCAGGTCCACGTGCTCGAAGGCAATCCTGCACATCTCGCGAACGGTGGTGGTGATCCCGGTGGCCACGACGAAATCGTCGGGCTTGTCCTGCTGCAGCATCAGCCACATGGCCTCGACGTAGTCGCCGGCAAAACCCCAGTCGCGCTTGGCGTCGATATTGCCCAGGCGCAGTTCGGTCTGCTTGCCCTGCTTGATGCGCGCCGCGGCGTCGGTGACCTTGCGGGTCACGAACTCGATGCCGCGCAGCGGTGATTCGTGGTTGAACAGGATGCCGCTGCTGGCGTGCAGGCCAAAGCTTTCACGGTAGTTGACGGTGATCCAGTGGCCGTACAGCTTCGCCACGCCGTAGGGACTGCGGGGGTAGAACGGTGTGTGTTCATCCTGTCGCTCGGCCTGGATCAGCCCGAACATTTCACTGGTGGAGGCTTGGTAGAAACGGGTCTGGGGACTGAACTGGCGAATGGCTTCGAGCAGATGGGTGACCCCCAGACCGTCGACGATGCCGGTGGTTACCGGTTGGTCCCAGGAGGCGGCGACGAAGCTTTGAGCGGCCAGGTTATACACCTCATCCGCCGCCGACTTGATCACGGCCCGCTGCACGGAGCAGGCATCAGCCATGTCACCGTCCAGGTAAACGATGTCCTGTTCGATGCCCATCTCTCGCAATCGCCAGCGCGAATCGCTGCTGCGCCGTGCCACCAGGCCATGGACCCTGTACCCCTTGTCGAGCAGTAACTTGGCCAGATACGCGCCGTCCTGGCCGGTGATCCCAGTGATCAATGCACTTTTCATTCTTCTTTTACCCGTATCTCCCAGTCGGACAGGATCGCCCGCAAGGATTGTTGTGTTGTTGTTTCAGGCGTCCATCCGGTGGCCTGTCGTAGCTTGGCGTGGCTACCACAGACGCGACGCTGTTCTGCGCGGCGAAGCCGTGTAGGGTCCTGGATCAGTTGCACATCGACCTGGGCAATGTCTGCCAGTTGTTCGATCAGGTAGCGGATGCTCTGCTCGTGGCCCGAGCAGATGTTGTAGACCTGCCCCGGTGCGCCCTTGTCCAGCAGGGCCAGGTAGGCTGCGATCACGTCGCTGACATCCAGGAAATCGCGGGTCACGTCGATGTCGCCGACTTGCAGCCGGGCCGGCTGCAGACCCTGCTTGATACGGCTGATCTGCCGGGCCGCACTGGCGATGACAAAGCTGTCTTTCTGACCGGGGCCGATGTGATTGAACGGGCGCGCAACCAGTACCGGCCAGCCTTCGCTCATGCCCCATTGCAGGCTCAGCAGTTCGGCCGACAGCTTGCTCACAGCGTAGGGATTGCGCGGCGCAGGGGCGTGCAATTCGGTGATCGGCAGCTGGTCTTCGCTGACCTGGCCATAGACATCACCGGAGCTGACATACAGGAATGTACCGGTAAAGCCTCGGGTCTTGAGAGCCTGGAGCAGGTTCAAGGTGCCGAGCAGATTGATTTGCAGGGTACGCGCCGGGTCACGGAAGGATTCGGGAACGAACGTCTGGCCAGCCAGGTGGATCACGGCGTCAGGTAATTCGGGCCAGAGACCTTCCAGGGTCTTGGCGTCTGTCAGGTCAAAGCGGGCTGGAACCGGCATTACCTGCCACGTCGAGTCGTGATGGGCCAGATGGGATTTGATCTGACGTCCCACGAAACCGCTGAGGCCCGTAATGAACAGACGTTTTTTCAAGCACCGGCCCCCTTCGTAAGGTCTTCGTCTATCGCGGCGCGTGTGGGAAATTTCCTTAAGATCTGGGAAAAGTCGTTCAACGAGGAGCGTAGAGAAGCGTTGTTGTAGTTGTTTGCCTGCCAATCTGTGCCAATTTCACGGCAATTTCAACAGCGCAGACCGTGACCGGTCAGTTCTCATATTTATAGTCGGTTTATTCACACCGGGCGGTTCACGAACCCTTGGCGGATGTGTTTAGAATGCCCCTCGTCACACTGCCCGCCTCCGGAATTTCGATCTTCGGATCATGCTGTAGGAAAGGGCTACAAAAACAAGAACGAGACGGGTAACCAGATGATCGGCGAGTGCGGCCCCGGCCGGTTCGATGCGTGATTCGACCGTCGTGAAGAAGGCTGCCAGGATGGCGGCCCGATGATGGGGTGCCATGAATTTCATTCTTTACTCGGACGTGAACGATCACTCCATCAGCCAGAGCCTCGGCCGCCCGGAGTACAGCTATTACTTCGTGCTCAAGGCCTATCGCCCGGTCCTGGAGAGCCTGGGCCAGGTGCATGTGGTGTCGTCGGTCGCCGAGGTCGATCCGCTGTATCTGACATTGCAGCAATCCGGGCAGGACTGCCTGTTCCTTTCATTTTCACCCCCGCACAAGACGCCGTTGGACCTGCAATGCCCGATGGTCTGCGTGGTGGCCTGGGAATTCGATTCGATACCGGCCGAGCACTGGGACGGCGACCTGCGCCATGACTGGAGCCGCACGCTGGCCCGCCATGGCCGGGTGATTACGCTGTCCAGTCATACGGCCGAGGCGATCCGGCGTACCTTGGGCGAGGGTTTCCCGGTATTGGTCCTGCCGACGCCGCTGTGGGAACGCTTTGCCGGCGTTCGCGAGCGATACCCGAGCCGGCCGGTGAACCCAGGCACCGTCCTGCAAATCCGGGGCTGCATCATCGATACGCGCTCCCTTGGGCTTTCAGCCGATGGCCTGATCGCGCCGCTCGTCGAAGAGGAGCCTGTGCCTGAGCCGGTACCCGAGCCGGTACCCGAGCCGCAACCGGACATCGAGCCTGCTCACCTGACCTGGCGACGACGTGCGTTCGTCTCTCGCCATTACCTGCGCGAAGTCATTCGGGTCTTTACGCGCAGGGCCGAGCAGGGCCGCTTGTGGCAGATCAAGCACAACCTGTTGTGCTGGTATCGTGAAGCAGTGCGCGACCTGGTGTCGGTGCCGCTCCGGGTGATGACCAGCCGGGTTTTGAGAGGACCAGCGGCACTGCCGGTGCCGGTGTTTATCGAGCCGCCGCCTGAGCCCCCGCCGCCGGAACATCCCCAGGCGGTCCTGCCGGACACCAGCCAGATCATGGAAACCCAGGTCAGCGGGGTGGTGTATGTCAGCGTGTTCAACCCCGATGACGGGCGCAAGAACTGGCATCACCTGATCACCGCATTCTGCTGGGCCCTGCGGGACGTCGAGGACGCCACGCTGGTGCTGAAAATGACCCAGAACGACCTGTCGACCTACTACGTCGAATTGCTCACGTTGTTGTCGCAACTGTCGCCATTCAGTTGTCGAGTGGTGGTGATGCACGGCTTCCTGGAGGACGAACAATTTGCCCGGTTGTATGGCGCAGCGAGTTTCTACGTCAATGCTTCGCGCTGCGAAGGCTTGTGCCTGCCGCTGATGGAGTTCATGTCCTGTGCACGACCGGCCATCGCCCCGGACCACACGGCGATGCGCGATTACATCGACCCCGAGGTGGCCTTTATCGTCAAGTCCAGCCGTGAGCCGACCATCTGGCCGGAAGACTCGCGCATCCTGTATCGCACCTTGCGCCACCGGCCCGATTGGGGCTCGTTGAAGCTCGCCTATGAGCAAAGCTATGCCATGGCCCGGCACCAGCCGCAGGCCTACCAGGCCATGGCCGAGGCGGCGAATCAGCGTATGCGCCGCTATTGTGGTTTCGAGCCGGTGCAGCAGCGCCTGACCGGTTTCCTGGCGGCCCAGGCGGGCGCCGAACAGCTGTCGCTGGTGGCCAGCGCAGGTGCCGCCTCATGCTGATCATCATTTATTCGGAAACCAACCAGACCAACATCCTGGAAAACCTCGGCAAGCCTGAGTACAGCTATTACTTTGTGCTCAAGGAGTTCCGCCCGGTATTGGAGCGGCTGGGGCAGGTCGTCGAAGTGACCCGCCCGGATGAGGAAGTCGATCGGCTGTACGCCGATTGCCGGAGTCGTGGCGAAGATTGCGTATTCCTGTCCTTCTCTCCACCTCATCGCACCGCCGCTCACTATGCTTGCCCGACGGTCCCGGTATTTGCCTGGGAGTTCAGCACCATCCCTACCGAGAGCTGGCAAGGCGAACCCCGGCATGACTGGCGTGTGGTATTGGGCGCAACGGGCATGGCGATCACCCATTCCAGCTTCACCGTCAACGCCGTGCGCGAAGTGATGGGCGCGGACTTTCCCATCGTCGCCATTGCGGCGCCCGTGTGGGACCGCTTCGCCGCCCGGGGCGCGTTGCTGGCGCAGCGGCCAACGGTCGATCACCTGCGCCTGCAACTGCGTGGTTTGTTGATCGACAGCCGCACCATCGACCTGCGGCCCTATGGCCCGCCTGCTCATCAGGCCGGTATACCGCAGGTGCTTGATGGCCCGGCCCAGGATTGCGAGTTGCTGCTCGACGGTGTGGTCTATACGTCGGTGTTCAACCCGTACGACGGGCGCAAGAACTGGAAGGACATGATCAGCGCCTTTTGCACCACGTTTCGCGACGTTGATGACGCCACGCTGGTGCTCAAGCTGACCCACCATGACGTCAGCGCTGCGCTGACCGACATGCTGCACCATGTCTACAAGAATCAGTCTTACCGGTGCCGTATCGTGCTGATTCATGGTTACCTGGCGGATGCGGACTATGAGCGCCTGGTAGAAGCCACCCGTTACGTGGTCAACAGTTCCTATGGCGAAGGGCAGTGCCTGCCGCTGATGGAGTTCATGTCCTGTGGCCGTCCGGCCATTGCACCGCTGAACACGGCGATGGCCGATTACATCGACCACGACAACGCCTTCGTGGTGGACTCCACAGAGGAGTTGACCGCCTGGCCCCATGATCCGCGCGCGGCCTATCGCACCCTGCGCTATGTCACCGATTGGGACTCGCTGTGCTCGGCCTTTCACGCCAGCTATGAGGTGGCCAAGAACGACCCCGAGCGCTATCGCCGGATGTCCGCCCATGCCGTGCGCAGCCTGGAGACATTTTGCAGCCAGGCCAACGCCGAGCAGCGGTTGCAAGGGTTTTTCCAGCAGGTGTCCGAGCGGCGTCGGAGCGCGCCGCAGCCATGATCCAGCGATGGCTAGCACGGCTCAGGCCGCCGGTTGAACCTGCGCCGCCACCCGCCGGCCGCGTTTCGCCCCGTGATGCGGGGCTCTACGATGCGATGCTCGACGGCTGGTTCAGCAATGAAACAGGCGAATTGCTCAAAGGCTTCGCCCTTGGCGCAGGCGACACCTTGCTCGACGTGGGCTGCGGGGAGGGCGTGGCGACCTTGTTCGGCGTGCGCCAGGGCGCGTCGGTGATCTTCACCGACAGCGAGCACGATAAGGTGCGCGACCTGGCGCGCCAGGTCGAAGAGCAGACGCGCGCGCCGTTCCTGGGACTGGTGAGCAACAGCTTGCCGCTGCCCCTGGCCGATGGCTGTGCAAATAAAATCGTCTGCATGGAAGTGCTTGAGCATATCGACCAGCCGGAACCGTTCATGGCCGAGCTGGTGCGCATGGGCCGGCCAGGGGCGCAGTACCTGCTCAGCGTACCGGCACCGGTGGGCGAGCACCTGCAGCAGGGCATCGCGCCGGCCGCCTATTTCCAGTCGCCCAACCACGTGCAGATTTTCAGCGCTGAACGCTTTGCCGCGTTGGTGGAGGACGCCGGGCTGGTGATCGAACATCGCCAGGCCAGCGGCTTCTTCTGGGTCATGGGCATGATTTTTTTCTGGGCCAGCCAACAGGCAGCCGGGCGCAGCCTCGAAGGTGCCGTGCGCGACCGCATCCAGGCACCGTACCCGCCTTTGATGGAGCGCTGGGCCAGTGTCTGGCAGGACTTGCTGACGCAACCCGATGGCCTGGCGATCAAGCAGGTGCTGGACCGGTTCATGCCCAAGAGCCAGGTCATCATCGCGCGCAAACCCGATCCTTCGACCAGGAGTGGCGCATGAGCAGCAAGCGGATCATGGACATCGAGTTGCTGCGCGCCGTTGCGGTGGCCGGGGTGCTGTTCCATCACATACAGGGCATGTTCCCGGGCGGCTGGCCGCGCTTGACGGCGCTGGCCGATACTTTCCAGCTGTGGTGGGGGGTGGATCTGTTCTTTGCCATCTCGGGGTTTGTCATCGGACGCAGCCTGATTCCCCAATTGCGTCGTTGCGAGGGCCCTCGGCAGTTCTGGGCCGTGACCCGCGAGTTCTGGATTCGCCGGGCGTTTCGCCTGTTGCCGTCGGCCTGGCTCTGGTTGTTGCTGGTGCTGTTAGCGGTGTTCTTCTTCAATCGCTCCGGCGCGTTCGGCAGCGTGCAGGCCAATCTGCAAGCGACCCTGGCCGGTTTCCTGCAATTTGCCAACCTGCGCTTCGCCGACGCCTTCATGCGCTATGAATACGGCGCGAGTTTCGTCTACTGGACGCTGTCGCTGGAGGAGCAGTTCTACCTGATCTTGCCGCTGCTGGTGTTTGTCTCGCGCCGCTATCTGGTTTGGGTGCTGCTGGCGGTCGTTGTGGTGCAGTTCTTTACCTGGCGGGCACTGTGGCTGTCGGTCATCCGCACCGATGCCCTGGCACTGGGCGTGTTGCTCTCGATCTGGAGCCTGCGTCCGAATTATTGGCGCTTCGAGCCCAAATGGCTGCGTTGGCCCGGGCTTGGGGTGTTGTTGATCGTGGCGGCGGGGGGCGTGATGGCCTGGATCGCGACCGAGCACTTCAACCTGTCTTTCTACCGCCTCGGCGTCATCGCGCTGCTCAGTGCCGTGCTGGTCTGGGTGGCTTCCTATGACCGGGACTACTTGTTGCCTCGGAGCCGGTTGAAAACCGCGCTGACCTGGATGGGCAGCCGGTCCTACGGGATCTACCTGATCCACGTCCCGGTGTTTTTCCTGTTGCGCGAGCTGTGGTTTCGTTTCGCGCCGGTGGGCTCGCAGGACCCGGCGAGCCATCCCTGGCTGGCCCTGTCGTGCGCGTTGTTGTTGATCGGCCTGTTGAGCGAGCTCAATTTCCGGCTGGTGGAAATGCCCCTGCGCAATCGCGGCGCCCAACTGGTCGGACGCCTGTCCGCCACCCGAACCCTTCCCGTCACCGGAGCCCCTTCATGCTGAGCCTTTTGAAGAAACTCACCACGGGCACGCCCGCGCCCGCTACGCCTACGGCTGAGAAGGTCGACCCGTATATGCTCGGGCTGCACGATGCGATGCTCAGTGGCTGGTTCAACCAGCAGACCGGAGAGCTGTTCAGCGGTTTTCCGGTGACGGCTGACGACACGCTGCTGGACGTAGGCTGCGGCGATGGCGGCAATGTGCATTTTTGTGCGATGCGCGGGGCGAAGATCATCATCGCCGACATCGACGCGGCCAAGGTCGAGGCCACCCGCCAACGCTTGAGCGACACGCCGGCGCGGGGCGTCGAATGCCACGTGACCGACTGCAACCCGCTGCCCATCGCCGATGCCACGGCCACTCGGGTGGTCTCTACCGAGGTCATCGAACACGTCGATGACCCGGCGCAGTTTCTCGCCGAACTGGTGCGGGTCGGCCAGCCCGGTGCGTTGTATTTATTGAGCGTGCCGCACCCCAGCTCCGAAGACCTGCAAAAAGATATCGCCGCACCGGAGTATTTCCAGAAGCCGAATCACATTCGCATCATCAGCGAAGAGCAGTTCAAGGCGATGGTCAGCGAGGCCGGGTTGGAGGTGTTGAGTCACAGCCAGTACGGTTTCTATTGGTCGATGTGGATGCTGCTGTTCTGGGAGGCCAAGGTCGATTTCAGCAACGCCGACCACCCGTTGCTCAACCATTGGGCCGATACCTGGCAGGCGGTGCTCAATTCGCCACGCGGGGCGCAGATCAAGCAGGCTCTGGATGCGGTGGTGGCCAAGAGTCAGGTGATTATTGCGCGTAAGCCTGCTTGACCGAGCGACTTCTTGTGGCGAGGGAGCTTGCTCCCGCTTGGGTGCGCAGCGCCCATTGAAGAGGTCGCTTCGCAACCTGGGCGGGAGCAAGCTCCCTCGCCACGGGTTTGCTGCCGGCCAATGTAGCGGTAATCTGCCGGCCTCTTTGGGGTGGTAAGGCTTTCATGAATTTTCTTTTGCGGCTTTCGCTGGTGCTCGCCGCGTTGCTGCTGGGCGGCTGCGGGCAGTCGACACCGGCGGCGCTCGATCAACAACTCTATATCTGGCAACGCCAGTGGACGCCGGCTCACGAGCCGGCGCTGCGTCAGAGTCATGGCGATTTTTCCAGTTTGCGAGTGCTGGCATTGCAGGCGTTCCCCGGAGCAGGGTGGAGCCGCGCACATGTCGATGCAGCCTTACTCAAGGCTGACGGCCGCCCGGTGATTGCGGTGATTCGCCTGGACGGTCAGCTCAAAGCCCTGGATGAGGACGAGGTGATCGCGCAGATCCAGCAAGTCTTGAGCGATTGGCAAGCCCAAGGCCTGGCGCCAGTGGGGGTCGAGATCGACCACGATGCCGGCAACGCCCGGCTGCCGGCCTATGGAAAATTCCTCGGCCAGCTGCGCCAGGTGCTGCCCGACAGTTTGCGGCTGAGCATCACGGCGCTGCCGGCCTGGCTCGACAGCCCGGCACTGCCAGGGTTGCTGGCGGCCGTGGACAGCAGCGTATTGCAAGTCCATGCGGTGAGCGACCCGCGGCAAGGATTGTTCGATCCGAAACAGGCCCGGCGCTGGGCTGAGCGGTGGGGTGCTGTCACTACGCGGCCGTTCTATCTGGCCCTGCCAGCCTACGGTGTCGCGCTGCTGACTCAGGACGGCAGCGGGCCGGTGGTTGAAAGCGAAGTGCCGATCGATCGGGTCGGCGAACGCCGGGAGTTGCTGGCCGATCCGCAACAAGTCGCCGGTTTGGTGGCAGGCCTGCGAGCCGACCCGCCGAAGCACCTGGCCGGGCTGATCTGGTTTCGCCTGCCACTGGCCGGCGACCGAAGGGCCTGGAGCCTGACCACACTCGGCGCCGTCGCCCGAGGCGACAACCTGGACAGCCGTTTGGCCCTGCATCTGCAAGAGCGGGACGGCCTTTACGACATCCGCCTGGTTAACCAGGGCAATCTGGACAGCCCTTGGCCGCAACGCATGACGCTGGTGGTCGGCGCGTGTGACGGCGTCGATGCCTTGGCGGGTTACACGTTGCAACAAACACCCGGACTGCTTACCTTCACTCGCATTCAGGAAGGTCGCCTGGCTGCGGGTGCGCAGCGGGCAATCGGTTGGGCGCGCTGTACAAAAATTGAACAAGGAGCTTTCAATGTTTACCCGTAAGTGGCCCCGTCGCCTGCTGTGTCTGAGCCTCAGCCTGCCGCTGGGCTCCGCGTTGGCGTGCGGCCCGGAATTCCCGATGCGCCTGCTGGATAATCGTGCCCAGTCCCTGGCCGAATTGCCCGAAGGCAGTTTTCGCTTCGAAGTCAGCCGTCTCGGCCAGGCGATCAGTGGGCTCAAGCCGGTCACCGAGGCGACACGCAACCCCGATTACAACTATGACGATGTCTCTTCCTACGTTGAACAGCGCAATCAGGCCGAACGGATCGGCCTGACTCCACCGCAGCAAGCGGTGGTGGAGCGTCTGCGAGGGATGGCGGATGTGGAGCAGATCGCTGCCGAGGCGGCGAAGCTGCCTGACGAGCTGCGTTTGTATGCTATCGGCGCGGCGGCTTTCAGCGCTGGCGAGCATCAACGTGCCGTGGCGTCGTTCCAGCAGTTGCTGGCGTTACCGGCCGATCAGCGTCCGTTGCGCAGCACCTGGGCCGCGTATTCCCTTGGGCGGGCCTTGTTCAACATGAGTTCCGAGGCCGGCAGCGGCGAGCCGGCGGCCTTGCACCAGCAGGCGCGAGAAGCGTTTCGCCAGGCCCGCGAGCTCAGCGCCGCCGGTTTCAGCGATCCTTTGGAACTGGGCGTCGCCAGTCTCGGCGAAGAGGCCCGGGTGGCTTACACCGCTGACGATTGGGACAGTGCCATCGGTTTGTATGCGAGCCAATTGCTGCAGGGTTCACCGGTCGGCTACAGCTCGCTGTTGCAATTGGCCGGCGACCTGAACGTGCAGTCTGACGAGCATCTGAGCGAGTTGCTCAAGACCAAGGCGGTGCAGCGCCTGGCGACCGCCTACCTGCTCAGTCGCGTCGGCTGGTGGGACGGTGAGGAGCCTTCGGGCGAGCAAAGGCTGTTCAAACTGCTGCAAGCCAGCGTCCAAGGCAACCTGGACGATGCTGATCGCCTGGCGGCGGTGAGTTATCAACACGGTGATTACGCCAGCGCCAAGGCTTTCGTCGATAAAGCCCAAGGCAGCGGATTGGCTTGGTGGGTGCGGGCCAAGCTGGCGTTGCGCGACGGTGACAAGGTTGCCGCCGCAGCGGCCTATGCCAAGGCGGCCCAGGCCTTCCCGGACGATGAGTCCTGGGGCAGTCGGCGTACACCGGATTGGGATTTCGAGTCGGTGCAACCCAAGTGCCGGGTCGAAGGGGAAAGCGCGATCCTTGCCTTGCAGCGCGGCGATTACCTGCAAGCCTTCGATCAGCTCTATCGCGGCCAGAGCAATTACTGGTACGACGCCGCCGCAGTCGCCGAGCGCGTACTGACCGTCGATGAACTCAAACAGTACGTCGATGCCCAGGTCCCGGCGCCGCCGGCGTTGAGCCAACAGGACCGCGACAACTATGTACCGCTGCCGGTGGCCGCGAGCCTGCGCAATCTGCTGGGACGGCGGCTGTTGAGGGAAGGGCGCTACGAGGAGGCGCCGGCCTATTTCGATAATCCGGATCTGCAGAATAAGGCGCGGTACTACGGGCAGTTGCGTCAGGACGCCGAGTCGAAATGGTGGCCGACCCGGCGGGCCGAGGCCTATTACCAAGCGTCGTGGATGGCGCGCAAGTGGGGCATGGAACTGCTTGGCTACGAGATGGCGCCGGACTACGCCAGCCTGGGCGGAAGCTACAGCTTTGAACCGGTCGAACTGCAGGTCGGGCCGCTGGTGGCCGAGGGCGAAGTGCAACGCCAGCAAGCCAGCGCCGCGCAACCGGACGTGCGCTACCACTATCGGTTTGTCGCCACCGCGCTGGCGGGCAAGGCGGCCGACTATCTGCCCCACACCAGCCAGGCGTTTGCAGCGGTGTTGTGCAAAGCGGTGGGCTACAACTCCAGTCTTGAAGAGCAAAGCGCGTTGTATCAGCGCTATGTCGACGAAGGTCCCTACGTGACCTGGGCCGGGGACTTCGGTCACCAATGCCAGGAGCCGGACTTCCAGAAAGCCGACAAACGCTACGTCACCCAGGCGCTGCAACCGATTCGCTCAGCGCTGCGGCCCTACAAGGTCTGGCTGCAATTTGCTGGCGTGGTGCTGGTGGTCGCGGTGGCGCTGGGGCTGATCAGCCGACGCCGGCGTAAAGCCCGGATGTCGGCAGGCTGAAAATGTAGTGGGGGCTAGTCCCTGTGGTGAGGGGATTTATCCCCGTTGGGCAGCGAAGCAGCCCCTGCAATTTTCGACGTCACCTGAGGGGGGCCGCTACGCGCCCCAGCGGGGATAAATCCCCTCGCCACAATGTTCACCGGAGTTTGGCGACGTGCTACATCTGCGTGGCCATTCCCTCGACATCCATCGCCGCCTGACGCAATGCCTCTGAACGGGTAGGGTGCGGGTGACAGGTCAGGGCGATGTCCTCGGCCGAGGCGCTGAACTCCATCGCCACGCAGTACTCGCCAATCATTTCACTGACGCTCGGGCCTATCAGGTGCACCCCTAGAATCTCGTCGGTGCGCTCATCGGCCAGCACCTTGGCGAAGCCTTCAGTCTCGTGGTTGATTTTGGCCCGGCTGTTGGCCGTGAACGGAAACTTCCCGACCTTGTAGGCGCGGCCTTCGGCCTTGAGCTGTTCCTCGGTCCTGCCGACGCTCGCCAGTTCCGGACGGGTGTAGATGACGCTGGGAATCAGTTCATAGTTGACCTCGGCGGCCTTGCCGGCGATCCGCTCGATGCAGGCCATGGCTTCGTCTTCGGCCTTGTGGGCGAGCATCGGCCCGGAGGTTACGTCGCCAATCACCCACACGCCGGGTGCTTCGGTGCGGTGCTGCTGGTGGGCAAGCATGCCGCGTTTGTCAGTGGCGAGCCCGACATTCTCCAGCCCCAGCCCTTGGGTATAAGGCCTGCGGCCAATGGCGACCAGCACGTAATCGGCGTCCAGGGCCTGGGCCTCGCCGCCTGCCGCCGGTTCAATCTGCAGCTGCACGCCGCTGGCCGAGGGCACCGCGCCGGTGACTTTAGTGCTCAGCTTGAAGGCAATGCCCTGTTTGGCCAGGGCGCGTTGCAGGGTCTTGCCGGCTTCACCGTCCACGCCCGGGCAGATGCGATCCAGGTATTCGATCACGGTGACCTGGGCTCCCAACCGGCGCCAGACCGAGCCCAATTCCAGGCCAATGACCCCGGCGCCGATCACCACCAGATGGCCCGGCACTTCGCTCAGGGATAGCGCGCCGGTGGAGTCGAGGATGCGCTGGTTATCGATGGTCACGCCGGGCAGTGGCGTGGGCTCGGAGCCGGTGGCGATGACGATGTCCTTGGCGCTGAGCTCGGTCCTGCTGGCGTCAGCGTGGGTGACGGTGACCTTGCCCGGCCCGTCGATATGGCCCCAGCCTTTGATCCAGTCGACCTTGTTCTTGCGAAACAGAAACTCGATGCCTTTGGTCAGGCCCGCCACGCTTTCATCTTTCTGTTTCATCATTCGTGCGAGATTGAGCGTCGGGGTGACGTCGATGCCCAGGTTGGCGAACTCTTTGCCAGTGGCCGCCTCGTACAGCTCCGAGGCATGGAGCAGCGCTTTGGAAGGCATGCAGCCGACGTTCAGACAAGTGCCGCCCAGGGTCGCCCGGCCTTCGACGCAGGCTGCCTTGAGCCCCAGTTGCCCGGCACGGATCGCCGCGTTATATCCACCGGGGCCGCCGCCCAGAATGACCACGTCGTAGTTGCTCATCGCTGTACTCCCGCTCGGACTGGAAAAAATTATGTCTGTAATATGAGCGTTTTCGAAGATTTTGGTCAAGGCTCAAGTCAAGGGGCCGGCATGGCTTTCGTCATGAAGAATTCAAAACGGAAATTTCACAGCAGTCGTTATAAGGTAACGCAATAACGAAACGGCGGTGGCGTCTGGCCACGAGCCCGGATTTTGATCGCCACAAGCGCTGGGGTGGTATGCAAGTCGATCTGGATATCGAGGGGGCCCACGTGGCCGAATGGCCGCGCTTTCAGCGAGCGATGTTTCAAGCGCGGCGCCTGAAACGAATAGGTTTCGCGCTGGCAAGCATCGCCGGCCTGGGCCTGCTCCTGGCTTTTTTCATCGGGCTCTTTTCGCCGCAATCGCTGTGGCCGGTTCTGCTGGTCGGGCAAAGTGCCGGGTTGCTGGTGCTGGTGGCTGGCGTGCAGTCCGCTTGGTGGATCACCTGGTGGCGCAGCAACGCGTTATTACCAGTCACCGAAAACGGCTCGGTCGCAGAAAACGAGGCTGTGGATAACCTCGGTTGGTATGAGCGATTGCTTGATCGAATCGGTGCCCGCTCGGTTCAACTGCTCAAGCAGATCGGTGCGCCCACCTTATGGCTGGCCGGTTGGGCAGCGCTGGTGCTGTTGAGCCTGGAACAGACCTGGGACTTGAAATTGCCCGCAGCCGCGCTCGGCATGTCGGCCAGCGTGGGGGCGGTGCTGGGCTTGCTGTTGGCGTTCGGGCTCTTGGTGTTCGAGCGTCAATTAGCGCAACAATCCCCTTTGGAATGGCCGGAAGCCCAGCAATTGGCGCAATTGGTCCGGGTGCCGATCGTCGTGCTGGTGCTCGGCGCGTTGTGCTTGCTGTTCGCCTCGCAAACGTCGGTGTGGCCTGTGCGCCTGGCGGTGTTGATGGGGATTTTGCCTGGGTTGGTGGCGTTGGAGCTGCTTGTGCGCGCGCTGCTCTCGCTGTTCGTTGCGCGCCGGGATACCTTGGAACCGGCATTGCTGGGCCGCAGTGTCGTTGCCGATCTGTTGCGCTGGCCGCCGCAGCCGCTGCTGGCGTTGCAGCATGAGCTGCATAACCGTTTCGGCATCGACCTGCGCCAGATCTGGGCGTTCGGTTACATGCGCCGAGCGTTTCTGCCGGTCCTGGCGCTGGTGTCATTGCTGGGTTGGTTACTCACGGGCGTGCATGAAGTAGCGCTGAAGGAACGTGGCATCTATGAGCGTTTCGGCAAGCCGGTAGAAGTCTTCGGCCCGGGCCTGCATGCCGGACTGCCTTGGCCGTGGGGCAGGGTGCTCAACGTTGAGTACGGGGTGGTCCATGAGCTGGCGACCAGTGCCAGCGAGAAACCCATGCCCACGCAAGCGGAACCGGCGGACGGGCCGGCGCCCGTGATTGCCAACCGACTGTGGGACGCCAGCCATGTGAACGACAAGTCCCAGGTGATTGCCAGCCGTCGTGCCGACCAGCAGAGCTTCCAGATCGTCAACATGGATGTGCGCTTCGTCTACCGCATCGGCCTGACTGACGCAGCGGCATTGGCCGCGACCTACAACAGCGCCGACGTGCCGACGCTGATTCGCAGTACCGCCAGCCGTGTACTGGTGCACGAGTTCGCGTCGCGCACGCTGGACGGTTTGCTCGGTGCGGACCGTCTTAGCCTGGCCGATGAAATCGGCCGCGCGGTGCAGGCAGATTTGCAATCGCTCGACAGCGGCGTGGAGATCCTCGCAACCGTGGTGGAGGCGATTCACCCACCGGCAGGCGCGGCCAATGCCTACCACGGCGTGCAAGCGGCGCAAATCGGTGCACAGGCATTGATTGCCCGAGAGCGCGGCGCGGCGGCGGAGCAGACCAACCAGGCGCAGTTGCAAGCCAGCGTTGCCCATGACCAGGCCCAAGCCAGCGCCCAGGAAATCAACGCGACCGCCCAGGCCACCGACCTGCGCTTTCGCGCCGACCAAAAAGCCTATGCGAGCGCTGGTCACGCCTTCGTGCTGGAGCAATACCTCAGCCAGCTGAGCCGGGGCCTCGGCAATGCCAAGCTGTTGATTCTTGATCATCGCCTGGGCGCCAGCGGCAACGCGCCGACTATCGACTTGCGTACTTTCACGCTGCCGGCCGACCCCGCGTCGCCGCGCAACCCTGTCCAGCCAGGAGCTGCCCATTGAGCCAGTCCTCTTCACACGATCATCACGACCACGCCGGTCACGATCACGCGCATGCCGGTCATCACCATGGGCATCATCACCACCATCATGGCGATCCGCAGCAGGCCGGTCCGTTCCCCTGGCGGCGGATGGGCTGGGCGGCGCTGTTGGTGGCATTTGCCATAGCGGCCGCCAGCCTGGTGCAAGTGCGCTCAGGGGAGGCCACCGTGATTACCCGTTTCGGCAATCCGGCCCGGGTGTTGCTGCAACCGGGCCTGGGTTGGCGCTGGCCGGCACCGTTCGAAGCGGCGATTCCGGTGGACCTGCGACTGCGGACCACCTCCAGTGGCTTGCAAGATGTCGGGACGCGCGACGGGCTGCGGATCATCATCCAGGCCTACGTGGCGTGGCAGGTCCAGGGCGATCCGGATAATGTGCGGCGCTTCATGCGCGCGGTGCAGAATCAACCGGACGAAGCGGCGCGGCAGATCCGCACCTTTGTCGGTTCGGCGCTGGAAACCACGGCGGCCAGCTTTGACCTGGCGAATCTGGTGAATACCGATGCCAGCCAAGTGCGCATCGCCGATTTCGAAGCGCAATTGCGTCAGCAGATCGACCAGCAGTTGCTCACCACGTATGGCGTGCGAGTGTTGCAGGTCGGTGTCGAGCGCCTGACCCTGCCTTCGGTCACGCTGACCGCAACGGTAGATCGCATGCGTGCCGAGCGTGAAACCATCGCCACCGAACGTACCGCTATTGGCAAGCGCGAGGCGGCGCAGATCCGTTCGGCTGCTGAGCGCGATGCGCGGATCGTGCAGGCTGATGCCACGGTAAAAGCCGCCGAGATCGAGGCGCAATCACGGGTAGAAGCGGCGGCAATCTATGGCAAGGCTTACGCCGGTTCACCCAAGCTCTACAACCTGCTGCGCTCGCTAGACACGTTGGGCACCATCGTCAGCCCGGGAACCAAACTCATCCTGCGCACGGACGCCGCGCCGTTCCGCGTGCTGGTAGACGGTCCACCTTCCGTGGAACTCAAAGGTGGAACACAACCATGAATTTGGTTCCACGTGGAACAAATGAGTTATCCAGTCCGTGGATCCAGGCTGGACGCCTGGCATTTCTGGCCCTGTATGCAGTAACGGTCATCGCGGCGTTGGCTTGGGCGTTTTCCAATGTCCGCCAGGTCGACCCGCAAGACCGGGCCGTGGTGCTGCGCTTTGGCGCTTTGGATCGAATCCAGAACGCGGGCCTATTGTTGGCTTGGCCACGTCCTGTGGAACAAGTGGTGCTGCTGCCGGCAGCAGATCGGGTGCTTGAACGACGCGTGGACAGTTTGCTGCGTTCGGATGAAGCGTTGCAGGCTGATCGCGTTGCCAGTTTCGCGACACCGGTGAGCGATGCGTTGGCAGGGTCTGGTTATTTATTGACCGGTGACGCCGGCGTGGTGCAACTGGATGTGCGGCTGTTCTACAAAGTCATCGACCCGTTTGCTTTCGTGTTGCAGGGCGCGCATGTGCTGCCCGCGCTGGATCGGGTAGCCACACGCAGCGCCTTGGCACTGACCGCCGCACGGGACCTGGACACCATTCTGGTGGCTCGCCCTGAGCTGATGGGCAGTGACAATCAGGCTGCCGAACGCCGTGAACGCTTGCGCGGCGATCTGGTGCAAGGCATCAACCGTCGTCTGGCCGAGTTGGCCGCGACAGGGCAGGGGTTGGGTCTGGAAGTGGTGCGGGTCGATGTGCAATCGAGTCTGCCGGGGCCGGCTGTCGGCGCATTCAACGCAGTACTGACGGCCAGCCAACAGGCGGACAAGGCCGTCGCCAATGCCCGGACCGAAGCCGAGAAACTGACCCAGACCGCTCGACAGGATGCTGACCGCGCCGTGCAAGTCGCCCATGCCCAGGCCAGCGAGCGGCTCGCCAAGGCTTCGGCCGACACCGCCACAGTATTGGGTCTGGCGAAAACCCAAGGCAGCGATCCGCAACTGCTACTGCGCCTGTATCGGGAACGCGTGCCTGGCATTCTCCGCCAGGCCGGCTCAGTGACCACGGTTGATCCGAAAGACGATTCCCGCCTGATCATTCAGGGAGCCGAACAATGACCACTCAAACCCCTGCCATGCCTATGCTGTCCTCCGCCGAACAACGCGTCGCCGCGCGGCAGTTGACCTTGGCGATGCTCGCCCTCGGGTTGCTCGCGCTGGGGCTAGTGTGGCGCGGCTGGTCGCCGGAGCAGAGCGGCGTCAGCCAGCTGCTGTTGGGTTTTGCCTCGTTGCTGGTGGCGGTTCCGGTGATGCGTTCGGCCTGGTACAGCTTGCGCTACCCCAGCCTTCATGGGATCACCGATCAATTGATCGCTTTGGCGATGCTGGGTGCCTGGGCGACGGGCGACCTGCTGACGGCGGCGCTGCTGCCAATCATCATGATCTTCGGCCACGTACTGGAAGAGCGCAGCGTCATCGGCTCCCAAGAGGCGATCCACGCCCTTGGCCAGCTGACGCGCAGCCAAGGTCGTAAGGTGCAAGCCGACGGCACAATCATTGATGTGGACAACGGCACGCTACGGCCCGGCGATGTGGTGGAAGTGCGCGCCGGCGATCGGGTGCCTGCGGACGGTCGGGTGCTGTTCGGCCAAGCCAGCCTCGACACTGCGCCAATCACTGGCGAATCGGTACCACTGGAAGCAGTGGTGGGCACTGAGGTTTTTGGCGGCGCAATTAACCTGGATGGCCTGTTGCGCCTGGAAGTGACCCGTACCGGTGATGAATCGACACTCGGTAAGGTCATCGCCCTGATGCAAAACGCCGAACGCTCGAAGCCGCCGATCACCCGGTTATTGGAGCGCTACGCCGGCAGCTACCTGGTGCTGGTGTTGCTGCTGGCAGCGGTGACCTGGTTCGTGACAAACGATGCCCAGGCGATGCTCGCCGTGCTGGTCGCTGCGTGCCCCTGCGCGTTGGTGTTGTCGGCGCCTGCAACAGCCATCGCCGGTATCGCGGTAGCGGCGCGCCACGGAATCCTGATCCGCAGCTCGGCATTTCTCGAAGAACTGGCGGACCTCACCTCACTGGTGGTCGACAAGACCGGGACCCTGACCTACGGCGCCTTGCGCCTGCAATCGGTGGAAAGTGCTCGCGACGAACACACGTCTTTACTGCTCCCGCTGGCCGCCAGCCTGGGTTCGGCCAGCAGCCACCCGGTCAGCCGTGCGTTGGCCGGGTTGGTGGAACAGGAGAGCGGCGTGCCGCTGACGCAGATTCATGAGCGCCAGGGGCTGGGCGTGGTCGCGATGACCGCCCAAGGGGAAGCGGCGCTTGGCCGGCCAGAATTGTTCGCCCAACTGGCTATCGAGACGCCAGCCGTGCCGGATCACGACGGTCCGATTGCCGGCCTGGCCCTGGGCGGGCAATTTCTCGCCTGGCTGCTGTTGGCCGACAGCGTCAAACCGGAGGCCCGGGTCGCGATGGCAGAGCTGCGGGAGCTGGGCCTGGGGCGGCAACTGCTGCTGACCGGCGACCGCCAGAGCGTAGCCAACACCTTGGCAAAGGATGTCGGCATTGGCGATGTGCAAGCCCAGGCCTTGCCCGAGGACAAACTCAAACGGGTCATGGGCGAGATCGACCATGGCTATCGCCCGATGGTGGTGGGGGACGGTATCAACGATTCCCTGGCGCTCAAGGCCGGGGTGGTGGGCGTCGCGATGGGCGCGGGCGGCGCGGACATCGCGCTGGCCTCGGCAGATATCGTGCTGATCGGCAGTGACCTGCGCCGTCTCGGCACCTGCGTGCGGCTCAGTCGCCAGTGTCGGCACACGCTGCAGGTCAACGTGATCATCGGCCTGGGCTGGACGCTCGCGATCGTCGCGTTTGCCGCGTTTGGCTGGCTGGGAGCGGCGGGGGCGATGATCGCTGCGCTGCTGCACAACCTGAGTACGTTGCTGGTATTGGGCAATGCCGGGCGTCTGCTACGGTTCCACGAGCCGTTGCCGAAAATCCAGCAGGACAGGCCGTTGGAGGCATCGGGTCGAACTGTGGACTAGACTTGCAGTCAGCAACGGAGAGGGGGCTCGCCATATCAGGCAATTACTGGCATCCAGTAGATTCGGACGGCGATAGAGAAAGGCTATAAATTCGATAGCCTGCTATTTTTCTAACATGGACTACCCTCATTTCAGATGTCTGGAACCAGGGGGGATATCCCATGCTCGCGCAACTTCCACCGGCCTTACAGAATCTGCATTTACCGCTTCGGCTGCGGCTCTGGGACGGCCATGAATTCGCCCTGGGTGCCGATCCCAGCGTTACGATCGTGGTCAAGGACCCACAGATGGTCGCGCAATTGACCCATCCCAGCCTGGATGCGCTGGGGGCGGCGTTTGTCGAAGGCAAGCTTGAACTTGAAGGTTCGATCCACGAGGTCATCCGGGTCTGCGATGAGTGGAGCCAGGCCCTGCTGGAAGACGACACCGACAGTTACCCGGTGCGGTCGGTCCATGACAAGGAAACCGACGCCAAGGCCATCTCCTACCACTACGACCTTTCCAACGCGTTTTATCAGCTGTGGCTCGACAGCGACATGGCCTATTCCTGTGCCTATTTCGAGACGGGCAGCGAAACGCTCGAACAGGCGCAACAGGCGAAATTCCGTCACCTGTGCCGCAAACTGCGGTTGCAGCCGGGTGACTATCTGCTGGACGTGGGCTGTGGCTGGGGTGGTCTTGCGCGTTATGCAGCGCGGGAGTTCGGCGCGAGGGTCTTTGGCATCACCCTGAGCAAGGCGCAACTGACGTTGGGCCGCGAGCGGGTCAAGGCCGAAGGCCTGGAGGGCCAGGTCGAACTGCAATTGCTCGACTACCGAGACCTGCCGCAAGATGGCCGCTTCGACAAGGTGGTCAGTGTCGGCATGTTTGAACATGTGGGGCACGCCAATCTGGCGCAGTACTGCAAGACATTGTTCGGCGCCGTGCGCGAGGGTGGGCTGGTCATGAACCATGGCATCACCGCCAAGCACACCGATGGCCGTCCGGTCGGACGCGGTGCGGGTGAGTTCATCGAAAAGTATGTGTTCCCCAACGGCGAATTGCCGCACCTGTCGATGATTTCCGCACACATCAGTGAAGCCGGGCTGGAGATTGTCGATGTCGAAAGCCTGCGCCTGCACTACGCGCGCACGCTCGATCATTGGAGCGAGCGCCTGGAAGACAACCTCGAGGCCGCAGCGAAAGAAGTGCCGGAGCAGGCGCTGCGGATCTGGCGGTTGTACCTGGCGGGTTGTGCCTACGCGTTTGCCAAGGGCTGGATCAACTTGCATCAGATCCTGGCGGTGAAGGCGCATGCCGATGGCAGCCACGAACTGCCCTGGACCCGTGACGACATCTATACGCCTTAGAGGATCGGTGAGATAAGCCGGGCGATCCGCATGCCGATTTTCTGTAGGCGGTGGGTCTCCCGGCTTTCCTGCTTGTCGATTTCCAGCGCCTGGGCGAAATCCTTTTCGAGCATCTGCTCGACCTCGGTGGCGAACGGAATATCCACGGTGAGTAGCATCACTTCGAAATTCAAGCGGAACGACCGATTGTCGAGGTTGGCGCTACCGATGGCGCTGATTTCCTGGTCGATCAGCACCACTTTCTGGTGCAGGAAACCCGGCCCGTAGCGGAACACCCGTACGCCGGCTCGCACTGCTTCGAATGCGTAGAGGCTCGAGGCCGCATAGACCACCTTATGGTCGGGCCGTGAAGGCAGCAGAATGCGCACATCCACCCCGCGCAATACCGCCAGGCGTAACGCCGCGAACACCGCCTCGTCAGGAATGAAATACGGCGTGGTGATCCAGACCCGTTCGGTGGCCGCGTGAATCGCTTCGACGAAGAACAGTGAGCAGGTTTCATAGGGGTCGGCCGGGCCGCTTGTGAGCAACTGGCATAGCACACCATCGTCCGGATAAGTGTCCGGCAGGATCAGCGGTGGTAGCGAACGGGCCGCCCAGAACCAATCCTCGGCGAACGACTCTTGCATGCTCGCCACCACCGGCCCGCGGACTTGGACGTGGGTGTCGCGCCATGGCGCCAATGGCGGCATTTCCCCAAGGTATTCGTCGCCCACGTTGTGCCCGCCGACGAACCCCAGCACGCCGTCCACTGCAACGATCTTGCGGTGGTTGCGGAAATTGACCTGGAACCGGTTGAGCCAGCCGCTGCGCGTGGCGAACGCTTTGACCTGCACGCCGCCATCACGCAGTGCCTGCACATAGTGGTGGGGCAGCGCGTGGCTGCCGATCCGGTCATAAAGCAGATACACCGCCACGCCTTCTGCAGCTTTCTTCAAGAGCAGCGCCTGCAGGCGCTGACCGAGCCGGTCGTCATGGATGATGAAAAACTGAATCAACACCGCCTCCCGCGCGGCGTCGATGGCTTGGAAAATCGCCTCGAAGGTCGCTTGGCCGTCCACCAGCAAGCGCACCTGATTATTTGCCAGGCACGGTGCTCGCCCCAGTTTCGGCATGGCCCGTAGTGAGGCGTAGGCCTGGGACGCTCGGGCTGCCAGGGCTTCCTCGACCCAGGGTCGCCAGTTCAATTCCGAGATGGCTTGGCGCATCTGCTCGTTGGCCTGGCGACGGGCCTTGATGTAGCCATCGAAGGTACTGCGGCCGAAGACCAGGTAAGGAATCAGCGTCAGGTAGGGGATGAACACCAACGACAAGGCCCAGGCGATCGAGCCTTGAGCGGTGCGCACCGTCAGTACCGCATGCACGGCGGCGATGGAACCCAGGGTATGCAGCAGCGCGATCAGGTATCCGAAAACATGCGGGCCGAAATAATCCATGGGGCAGCGTTGCTCCTGAGGTTTCAATGCTTAACAGACCATGTTCCACGGCGAATGTCGCTATTTAAATCGCTGTGGCTTCACCTGAACCGAAGCCCGCAGGCGGCGTCTAACGGCCACTTGTCCTCTGGAGTTCTTGCAATGAATGTTCGTCTGCTGGGTTTGGCCTTGGCGGTGGGTTTGTCGGTTCCTGTGGCGGCTCAGGCGCAGATGCTTCAACCGGGGCTGTGGGAATTGACGACCAGCAATATGAAAGTCGACAACCAGAACCTGCCGGACCTGCAACTGATCCTCGGCCAGTTGCAAACCCAGATGACCCCGGAACAGCGGGCCATGCTGGAGAAGCAGGGCATCACCATGGGCGGTAAAGGCATCCGCGTGTGCCTGACCCCGGCACAGGTGCAGACCAATGACATCCCGCTGCAAGACCCACAATCGGGGTGCAAGCAGCAGATCACCGAGCGCACCGGTAACCAGTGGAAGTTTCGCTTCAGCTGCCCGAAAGCTCAGGGCAGTGGGATCGCGATGTTCCAGAGCGATCGTGAATTCACCACCAAGGTCAACGGCACGTTCAACGCCACCGGCATCCAGCAGAACGGCAGCCTCGATACCCGTGCCGTGTGGCTTGGGCAGGATTGCGGAACGGTCAAGCCGCGGGCCTGAACTTCATTTGAAGTGAGAGTAGGGACAGTCTGTGGGAGCAAAGCTTGCTCCCACAGTTGCTAAATCAAGGCCGGCTCAAAGCCTCATACAACGTGTCGAGGTTGTATTCAAACAGGCCAGTGAACGTACTGGCCGGCCCACTCGCTGCCAGGGCATCCGAATACAGCGTGCCGCCGATGCGCGCTCCGCTCTCGTCGGCGATCTGCTTGAGCAGCCTGGCATCCTTGATGTTTTCCATGAACACCGCTTTGACTTTCGCCTGACGGATCTGGGTAATCAGTGCCGCAACCTCGGCCGCCGATGGCTCACGCTCCGTGGATAAGCCTTGCGGCGCCATGAAGTCGATGCCATAGGCCTGGCCCAGATAGCCGAAGGCGTCGTGGGAGGTCACGATCTTGCGGTTGCCCGCAGGCAGTGCGCCAAGCTTGGCCTTCGCTTCGGCGAGCAGGCCATAGATCTTCTTGAAGTACGCCTGGCTGTTGCGTTCGTAGTCAGCCTTGTTTGCCGGGTCCGCTGCTTCCAGGGCCTTGGTGATGTTGCGCACGTAAAGCTCGGCATTCGCCAGATTGTGCCAGGCGTGCGGATCGGGAACGGTCTCGCCATCCTCATCCAGCGAGCGTGGAATGACCCCGCGGCTGGCGCTGATCACCGGTGCTGCCGTTTCGGTGCTGGTGACCAGGCGATCCAACCATGGCTCGAAACCCAGCCCATTCTTGATGATCAGTTTTGCGCTGAGCAACGCTTTGGCGTCGTCCGGCGTGGGTTCGTAGGTGTGCGCATCGGCATCCGGGCCGACCATGTTGGTGATCTGGATATGGTCACCGCCGACCTGTCGGGTCATGTCGGCGAGAATGCTGAAACTGGTCACCACCTGAAGTTTTTCGGCGGCGGACAAAGACATGGAAAGCAACAAACTGAGCAGCACGAGCAGAACACGCATGGACGCAAACCTCATTGGGATGTGAGCAGAGGCGGGCGGCGCAGCAAGCCGTGCACCGGACCGGATACCACGGAGAGCAAATACAACGCACCCGCCACCAACACGATGGAGGGTCCGCTGGGCAGCGAGAAAAAGAACGACAGCAACAAGCCAAACCACACCGAGAGAGATCCCAGCAGGGCGGCG
Source organism: Pseudomonas sp. RGM2987 (assembly GCF_022952855.1). Lineage (GTDB taxonomy): Bacteria > Pseudomonadota > Gammaproteobacteria > Pseudomonadales > Pseudomonadaceae > Aquipseudomonas. The sequence continues at coordinate 33,049 of NZ_JALJDX010000180.1, forward strand.
ACCAGCATCAGGATCGGCAGGCGGCGGCTCCAGAATCGCGATGCGGCTGCCGGTAGCATCATCAAGCCGACCACCATGAGCGCGCCGATCGCCTGGAAGCCGATCACCAGGTTCAGGACCACCAAAGTCAGGAACACGCCGTGGGCCAAAGGGCCAAGGCGACTCACGGTTTGCAGGAACAATGGATCGAGGGTGTCGAGCAATAGCGGGCGATAGATCAGCGCCATGGCGACCAGACTGACGGCCGACACCCAGAGCATGCCGGTGAGTGTCGGGCCGTCGACCGCCAGGGCTGAGCCGAATAACAGGTGAAGCAAATCCAGGCGTTTGCCGGCCATGCCGAGGATCAGTACGCCGCCCGCCAGGGAGATGGGATAGATCGCCGCGAGGCTGGCGTCTTCGCGCAAGCCGGTTCGGCGGGTAATCCAGGCGGCGAGTCCGGCCATACCCAGACCTGCGCCCAGGCCACCCAGTGTCAGGGCCGGCAGACTCAATCCGGCGAACCAGAAACCCAAGGCCGCACCGGGCAGAATGCCGTGAGCCACGGCGTCACCGATCAGGCTCATGCGTCGAAGAATCAGGAAAACCCCTAGCGGCGCGGTGCTGCAGGCCAACACCAGCCCGCCCATCAATGCCCTGCGCATGAAAACGAATTCCTGGAACGGCTGCCAGAAATGAGTGGCCGCGAGCATCAGGCCACCTGCGTGTGAGGGGGCTGGGCAATCAGCTCGGCACTGGCACCCAGGACGCAGCCGGATGGGCCGATCCGCAGTGTTTGCGCAATATGCTGGCGTACCGCAGCCAGGTCATGGCACACCACGACCAGAGTGCGGCCCTCGGCATGCCAACGGTGGATGTGCTTCCATAACAACGCTTGGCCTTGTTCATCGAGCGCGGCATGAGGTTCATCAAGCAACAGCAACGGTGCTTCGGCAAGGCTCAGGCGGGCGAGCAGGGCGCGTTGCAATTCGCCGCCCGACAGCGCCATCAACGGTCGCTGCTCAAGGCCGTCCAGCGCCCAGTCGTCCAGCACGGTTTTCAGCTTCAGACGCCTCATGGCAGGCGTGTGCCGGGTGCCCCATGAGCCCGCAGCGACGAGTTCTTGAAGGTTGATGGGAAACTGCCGGTCCAGATGTTGTTGCTGCGGTACGAACGAGACCCCGCCGCGACGTGGAACATCAAGCATGACCTTTCCAGAGAGGGGTTTTTGCAATCCCGCGAGCACTTTCAACAAACTGCTCTTGCCCGTCCCGTTGGCGCCGATTATTGCGGTGAGGCTTCCGGCGGGTCGTTGCAAATTCAACGGTGGTGTCAGGGGTTGGCCGGGCGCCCCCCAGCGCAGCGCTTGGCAGTCGATCATGGGCGCTCCCAGTTCCAGCGGCTTTGTGCGACGGCGTCGTGGGCATGCAGGCTTTCGGCGTGAACTACCCGCACATCGAAAGCACTCACGTGGGAAGACTGCCTCAAGGCCTTGCTCAAACGCCGGGCGGCGTCTTCGCAGAACATCAGGTTCTGTCCATTGGCGAGCGCGAATGCTTGCTCATCGGCACGCTTGACGGCGGTTTGCACGGCGGTGCCCAAGGCTGCTTCGGCTTCGTTGATGAGCGTTACCCACGGCAATTCACTTGCTCCAGTGTTTAACCGTAGATTCAGGATGGCGGTGCTGCGTTGGCTATGGGGCGTAGCGACAATGCCTTTCGACGAACCCAGCCACGCCAGGACCTCTGAATGTTCAAGCGTCTTATTGGCGAAGTCATCAACGAATTGCTGTTGGATCAATTGTCGTGCGAGCGCCGCTGAGCACGGGCAGGTGGATGAGTAGGGAATCTCAATCTTGAGTTCCACGTGGAACATGTCGCTTTCCAGATGAGCCTTGATGCTGACTGGATAACCTTTCCAGCCGGATAAAGGGCTGACGAGGGCTGAGCGTTTAATCAGCAGTTCAGTGTGAAGGTTCAAGGAAGCAGAACGGGACAGCCTGCGATGAGTCGAGAGAAACTGCTCCAGGGTTGCGCGCAACAGGCCGATGGAAAGTGGTGTGCTCTCCAACGCCTCCAGTGCCAGGTACAAGCGAGACATATGGATGCCACGAGCCGCTCCGTCGTCGAGGCTCACCCCTGCGTCCGCCCTGGCACTCAGGCACTGGCCGTCGATAAGCACGGGAACGGCAATGCCCTGCATGCCGACCCAGGCGAGAGGCAACGCCTGGCCCGACACCTGCGCGGCAACATCCTGCAGACTTATTGCGTTCATGGTTAACATCCATCGTGGGTTCGTCTGGATGTTATAGTATAACTATAATTCGGTGGAGCTTTTTTCGTGAAAAGAGTTTCATGACCCCATCGTTCCACGTGAAACATCAGCGGGATGTGCCCTGGCACCCACCGATCCGTGCGCAGGTAAACCTGGCTGCGCTTCCCCCTGAACTTGAAAAGCGATTGATCGTGGTCCAGCCCACCCGGCGGCTGTAGCCGACCCAACTTTCACCATCGGAAGCCAAGCCCGTGAAGAACGTAAGTTGGCCGTAACGGTTGTTGGTTTGCGCCCAGAAGCGGCGACTGGTCGCTTCAAATCCTCGCAGATAGACGAGATTTCCCGCCGTGGCGACACTGTAGTAATTGCCCTGGCTATCGCTACAAGCCAAGAGGTTTGCGCTGCGCGTGCAGTTCGCCATCAGAGGGTCTTGGGCCAAGGCAACCTGGGCCAACAGCAGTAGCGGTATCGCCAATAGCAGTCTGGATGGAGTACGCATTGAAATCCTCTAGGCGGTTCCGGAGTCATAATATTTGTGTTGTTATACTATAACAATGAATTTAAGCTCTGGCTGAACCGAACCTGACTTACGCGCTGATTGCTATCCGTGACACCAGCGCGGCCAACTGAGAATATCCCGATGCCCAATCGCCTCCCCGTAACCGTACTTTCCGGGTTTCTCGGTGCCGGTAAAAGCACCTTGCTCAACCATGTCCTGCGTAATCGCGACAATCTGCGAGTCGCCGTAATCGTCAACGATATGAGCGAGATCAACATCGATGGCAGCGAAGTGCAGCGCGATGTCGCCCTGAGTCGTTCCGAAGAGAAGTTGGTGGAGATGAGCAACGGCTGCATCTGCTGCACGTTGCGTGAAGACCTGTTGGAGGAAGTCAGCCAACTCGCACGGGAAGGGCGCTTCGATTATCTGTTGATCGAATCCACTGGCATTTCCGAACCGTTGCCCGTGGCGGAAACCTTCACCTTCCGGGATGAAGAAGGCCGCAGCCTGGACGATGTCGCCCGACTGGACACCATGGTGACAGTGGTCGATGGGGCGAATTTCCTGCTGGACTACCAAGCCGCCGAAAGCCTGGCGACACGCGGTGAAACCCTGGGGGAAGAGGATGAGCGCTCGATCACCGACCTGCTGATCGAACAGATCGAATTTGCCGACGTGATCCTGATCAGCAAGATCGACTTGATCAGCCGGCAGGAGCGCGAGGAGCTGATTGAGATCCTCAAGCGTCTCAACACCCAGGCGCAGATCCTACCCATGGTCATGGGGCAGGTGCCGTTGGGAAGAATCCTCGACACGGGGCTGTTCAACTTTGAACGCGCCGCCCAGTCGCCCGGTTGGCTGCGGGAGCTGCGTGGCGAGCACCTGCCCGAAACCGAGGAATATGGCATCGCCTCGACCGCCTACCGGGCGCGGGCACCGTTTCATCCACAGCGGTTCTACAACTTCATTGATCGCCCATGGGAAAACGGCAAGCTGCTGCGTTCCAAGGGTTTTTTCTGGCTCGCCAGCAAGCCCGAGGAAGCGGGCAGCTGGTCTCAGGCCGGAGGACTGATGCGCCATGGGTTTGCCGGGCGCTGGTGGCGGTTCGTGCCGAAGAGCCAATGGCCGCAGGATGAGGAAAGCACCGCCTTCATCATGAAGAACTGGCTCGCTGGCACCGGAGATTGCCGCCAGGAGCTGGTGTTCATCGGCCAGGGTATCGACTTCAGTCAGCTCGCCGCCGAGTTGGACGCTTGTCTGCTCACCGACGCGGAGATGGCCCTCGGCGTAGACGGCTGGCGCCAGTTGCCGGATCCGTTCGGCCCGTGGCATGACGAAGCGGCGGCGTGAAATCCACGCTGCTTGCACTACGGTTTGATCCAGTTACCCTGGCTCTGCCCTTCGCAAAACGGCCGCAGATAGGCGGCGTCGGTTGCTACCCCGTAATAGTGAATATCCTGGCGGTAAGGCATATTGGCGACCTGGGCGTTGCTGCAGATACCGAACGCGCCGCCAGGGCACTGGTCGACGTATTGCACCTCGACCTTCTGGCCGGCAAGGCTTGGCTGGCAGAAGCCGTCGGCGAAAAGTTTCTGTGGAATGTTGCGGTTCTGCTGGCAGACTTGCACGTCGAGCCGTTCCGCCTGGCTGTGCACCACACACGCCTGGGCCAGCACCTGGTCTGACGTCAGGGCCAGCAACAACCAGCCGATCATCCGCATCTTCACCTCCGTCGAAAGCCGTCGATTATGTTGCAGCACATTCCTACCCATGTCATCGCCGGGCCCTTGGGTGCCGGCAAGACCACGCTGATCCGGCATCTGTTGGCCCAGCGCCCGGCCAACGAACGCTGGGCCGTGTTGATCAACGAATTCGGCCAGATTGGCCTGGACGCTGCGCTATTGACCCAGTCCGCCGATGGTATCGCACTGGGCGAAGTGGCCGGGGGGTGTTTGTGTTGCGTCAACGGCGCGCCGTTTCAGATCGGTCTGGGGCGTTTGCTGCGCAAGGCCCGCCCGGACCGGCTGTTCATCGAGCCCTCTGGCCTGGGTCACCCGGCGCAGTTGATGCGGCAACTGAACCAAGCGCCCTGGCTCGGTGTGTTGGCGGTCCAGCCTTGCGTACTGGTACTGGATGCCCGCGCGATGGTGGACGGTAAGCCCCTGGCCGATGCACAGCGCCAAGCCTTGCCCCATGCCGGACTGCTGGTGCTGAACAAGTCCGAGACCCTGACCCAAACCGATCGCGAACGGCTGACCGCCGAACTGCCACAGCTTGCGTTGTACTGGACCCAACAGGCCGTGCTGCCCATCGACCGATTGCCGGGCCATGCCGCGCAAGGGCACGGCGTTGCGGATAACTTGAACCTGCCCCAAGGCGTGGGAGAGCTGCCGGCGATCTGGAACGACCCGACCACTCCGATTTGCCTGCATCGACATCAGGACGCAGGTTGGAGCATCGGATGGCGCTGGCATTCGAGCCAACGATTCGACGTCGCGGCGCTGACTCATTGGTTAGGAGGCAAGCACTGCAAACGCGCGAAGCTGGTGATCTGCAGTGCCGACGGTTGGGTTTCGGCCAACGCTCTGGACAGTGCGCCGTTGCAATGGATACTCAGCGAGTGGCGGGAAGATTCACGGATTGAATTGATTTTCGACGAGCCCCAGGACGTTATTGCCCTGCACGGCGGTCTTGTCGATTGTCGCTGTCCCTGAGTCTCAGGGTTTCCACTTATTGTGTTCCTGACGCCACTGGCTCAACTCGATGACTTCAGCCCGGGGCCGGGTCTGGACCGGTTCAATCGGTGTTGGTGGGGTCTCTTCGAAGGGCATGGGGTAGGGGGCAAGTTCAATTTGTGCACTGTGGGCGCCGAACTGGGTGATGGTGCCCGTATGGCGGGTTTCACCGGTGACGGTGAATTCGAAATTGTAAACCCGTGCCAGGCGTCGTCGCCCATGGGCGTCCTTTACGAAGCCGATCTTCTTCAGCGCCACGTTGCCATCGAGCAATTCGATCTTGAGATTGGCGCAATGCTGCATGACCCGCGCCAATGCCCGTTCGCGCAAGCCATGGTTGTGCCACAGCCAGGCGCCGCCGGTAGCCAGCAGCATCAGCACAAAAATATTTCCAAGGGTCAGCATGAACGAAGTGCTCCAACAAGTTGCTGTCAGCTTAACTGTCTCGCCGGTCTGTCGTACAGGCTGCGTTTAGTCGCATACTGCGCGGCTTGAATTTCAATCGTTTTACGGAAATGTCCCGCATGAAACGTACACCTCATCTGCTTGCCATCCAGTCCCATGTGGTATTCGGTCACGCTGGCAACAGCGCTGCCGTGTTTCCGATGCAGCGGCTCGGGGTGAACGTCTGGCCGCTTAATACCGTGCAGTTTTCCAACCATACGCAGTACGGCCAGTGGGCCGGTGAGGTATTTGCCCCAGAGCAGATCCCTGCGTTGATTGAGGGCATCGCCGCGATTGGCGAGCTGGGTCACTGTGATGCGGTGTTGTCCGGCTACCTTGGGAGCGCCGCCCAAGGGCGGGCGATCCTGACGGGCGTTGCGCGGATCAAGGCGGTCAATCCCAAGGCGCTGTACCTGTGTGATCCGGTCATGGGACACCCGGAGAAGGGCTGCATCGTGGCGCCTGAGGTCAGTGACTTTCTATTGGACGAAGCCGCAGCGGTGGCGGACCTCATGTGCCCGAACCAACTGGAGCTGGACAGTTTCTCAGGACGCAAGGCGCAGTCGCTGCTGGACTGCCTGGCGATGGCCCGGGCCCTGTTGCAGCGCGGACCGAAGGCGGTGCTGGTCAAGCATCTGGCTTATCCCGGCAAGCCCGAGGACAGTTTCGAAATGCTCCTGGTGACGGCTGATGGCAGCTGGCATCTGCGCCGTCCGCTGCTGGCTTTCCCTCGTCAGCCGGTGGGCGTGGGTGACCTGACGTCGGGGCTGTTCCTGGCGCGGATACTGTTGGGAGACAGCCTGGTGGCGGCATTTGAATTCACCGCCGCAGCGGTGCACGAAGTGCTGCTCGAGACCCAGGCTTGCGCCAGTTACGAGCTGGAGCTGGTGCGTGCCCAGGACCGGATCGCTCATCCACGGGTCCGGTTCGAGGCGCTGCCGATCAGTCTCTGATCGGCAGCGCACCCGGTGGGAGCGAGCCTGCCCGCGATAACGGTGTAACAGCCTATATCAGCAGTGAGTGCGCTGCCCCTTCGCGAGCAAGCCCGCTCCCACCACTAACCGGGTTTCTTCAGAAAGTACTCGGTCGACTGTGGGAGCGGGCTTGCTCGCGAAGGGCGCGACTCGAATGTCTGCTAAACCCCATCGTCCTTGATTTCCTGATAACGCTTTTCCAGTTCCTGGCGAATCTGCCGGCGCTGCTGTGCCTGTTTGTAGCGGCGCTTCTCTTCGCTGTTCTGCGGCTGCAAGGGCGGGACGGGGGCAGGTTTGCGCAGGTCATCCACCGCGACCATGGTGAAGAAGCAACTGTTGGTATGGCGTACCGAGCGCTCGCGGATGTTTTCGGTGACGACTTTGATGCCCACTTCCATCGATGTGTTGCCGGTGTAGTTAACCGACGCCAGGAAGGTCACCAGCTCGCCGACATGGATCGGCTCACGGAAAATCACCTGGTCAACCGACAAGGTCACCACGTAGCGCCCGGCGTAGCGGCTGGCGCAGGCGTAGGCGACTTCGTCGAGGTATTTGAGCAAGGTGCCGCCATGGACATTGCCAGAGAAGTTGGCCATATCAGGGGTCATCAACACCGTCATCGACAGCTGGGCGTTTCCAGGTTCCATAACGTTCTCACGGTTCAAGGCAGCAATTTCGGGAAGGGCGCCTCTGCGAGCGCTGGGTTTTATAAACCACTGATATCGGGACGCTGCGCTTGTGGTTGCCGTCACGCCTCGGTGGATCTGTTTCCATATATTGCACCGACTTTTTGTCGGAAGTCGTGGTGTTACCCTGCAAAAGCCCATCTTGAGGGCATTTCCTACGAAGGAAACGGACTTTTCAAGTCGGCGCTACGCCATCGAACAGGGAGCTTCCTACATGCATGCCATCAGCTTCATTCAAGACCTGGCAATCATCATGATGGCCGCGGGGCTGGTGACCGTTCTGTTTCATCGCTTCAAGCAACCGGTGGTGTTGGGCTATATCGTCGCCGGCTTCATCATCGGCCCGCACACCCCACCGTTCGGTTTCATCCACGACGAAGACACGATCAAGACACTGGCCGAGCTGGGGGTGATTTTCCTGATGTTCTGCCTGGGCCTGGAGTTCAGCCTGCGCAAGCTGTTCCGGGTAGGGGCCACGGCGTTCATCGCGGCGTTCCTGGAGATCGTGCTGATGATCTGGATCGGCTACGAAATTGGTCGCTGGTTTGGATGGAGCACCATGGACTCGCTGTTCCTCGGCGCTATCCTGGCGATCTCCTCGACCACCATCATCGTCAAGGCCCTCAACGACCTGAAGATGAAGAACGAGCGCTTCGCCCAACTGATTTTCGGCGTACTGATCGTCGAGGACATCCTGGGCATCGGCATCATCGCCTTGCTGTCGAGCATCGCGGTCAGTGGCACGGTGAGCTCGGGCGAGGTGTTTTCCACTGTTGGCAAGCTGTCGCTGTTCATGATCGTGGCGCTGGTCATTGGCATTCTGCTGGTGCCCAGGCTGCTGGCCTACGTGGCGAAGTTCGACAGCAACGAAATGCTGCTGATTACCGTACTGGGCCTGTGTTTCGGCTTCTGCCTGCTGGTGGTGAAGCTGGAATACAGCATGGTGCTCGGGGCGTTCCTGATCGGTGCGATCATGGCCGAGTCCCGGCAACTGTTGAAGATCGAACGATTGGTGGAGCCGGTCCGTGACCTGTTCAGCGCGATATTCTTCGTCGCCATCGGACTGATGCTCGATCCGGCCATCTTGCTGCAATACGCCTGGCCGATCGCGGTGATCACCGGCGCAGTGGTGCTCGGCAAAGTGTTGTCCTGCGGCCTCGGTGCCTTCATCGCCGGTAATGACGGACGGACCTCACTCCGGGTAGGGATGGGGCTGTCACAGATCGGCGAATTTTCCTTCATCATCGCGTCGCTGGGGATGACGCTGCAGGTCACCAGCGATTTTCTTTATCCCGTCGCCGTCGCCGTCTCGGTGTTGACCACCTTGCTGACGCCTTACTTGATCCGGGCCGCCGATCCGTTGTCCGTCCGGTTGGCGTCGGTCATGCCGCAACGCCTGGCGCGGGTACTGGGGATGTATGGCGAATGGCTGCGCAGCATCCAGCCGCAAGGCGAGGGCGCGATGCTGGCCTCGATGATCAGGCGGATCCTGTTGCAGGTCGGGGTCAACCTGGCGCTGGTGATCGCGATTTTTGTCTCGGGCGGCTATTTTGCCGAGGGCATATCCGCCTATCTAAGCGGGTGGATCAGCGACCCGAGCTGGCAGAAAGCATTGATCTGGGGCGGGGCGCTGCTGCTGTCCCTACCGTTCCTGATCGCCGCGTACCGCAAGCTCAAGGCGCTGTCGATGCTACTGGCGGAAATGGGCGTGACGCCGGAAATGGCGGGCCGTCACACCGAACGCGTGCGTCGGGTCATCGCCGAAGTGATCCCGATTCTCTCGCTGTTGGTGATTTTCCTGCTGCTGGCAGCCTTGTCGGCCAGCATTTTGCCGACCAACAAGTTGCTGGTGTTGATTGCCGTGGTAGCGGCTGGCGTAGCGGCGCTGCTCTGGCGCTGGCTCGTGCGCCTGCATACGCGGATGCAAGTGGCCTTGCTCGAAACCCTGGACAACCACAAGGAGTCGTCCGGGCATTGACCGGGGCGGGCGCCGGCGGATCAGCTTTCCAGCCAGACGTCCCGTGCCCAGTGCCAGACCGACTCCCAGGTTTCTTCGGCAATCAATTCCTCTTCGGCCTGCCACAGCACCACGGTGCCGTCTTCTTCGACGCAATAGTAATCGTCGCCGTCCTGGCAGATTGGAATCAGGCTGCGGTCGACACCGGCATCCCAGGCGTTGGCGGCCACTTCCGGCAGGTAAGTGTGGGACTGGGGATCAGTGACGGTCACAGGTTCCAGGCTGCCATAGACCACATCACTGACGGTCAGCAAAAACTCCCTGAAGACAAACGGGATGTCGATGAACAGCTGCTCTTCGATCTCTACCAGCAAGTCTTCGTCGGGCAATTCCAGCGGAACCGGTACGGGCTCGTTGGCTTCACGTAATTGTTCGATGATTTCTTCCACGTCCGGGGATCCTTTTTTCTCGATGGCGCGGTTTCACATGGAGCGGTTTATACAGTAGCTCGCTATAGATGCAACCGTGAAATAGAAAACCCCGGCCTGGGCCGGGGTTCTTTTATTTCAACATGCAAAACCGGCGAAGGTTCAACCGTTCTGACGGATACCGGCTACCAGCCAAGGCTGGTCATCGCCTTGGGCGCGCTCCATGTTCCAGCTTTCGCTGAACGCCTCGCCCTTGTCGAAGCGAGAGTCTTTGGACACACCGCTGAAGGTCAGGGTGGCGATGGTCTTGTCGGCACGATCGTCGACGCCGTCCAGTTGCACATGCAGGTTGTCGATGTAGGTGGACTGGAAACCGTCACCCAGGTCGGCCCGTTCGCGCTTGAGGAACTCCAGCAGTTGTGGGGTGACGAACTCGGTGATCTTGTCCATTTCGTTCGCGTCCCAATGTTGCTGCAGGGCCATGAAGTGGCTGCGGGCCGCTTCGATGAAGCGCTGTTCGTTGAACCAGGCGGGAGCGTTGATCACTGGCCGGGCGGCAACAGGGGCTGCAGAGCCGCCGAAAATCGAACCACTGGCTGGCTGCTGGTTGAACACTTCACGTTGCATCGGCGCGTGGCCGGCCGGAGCGAACTGCTCCTGCTGCTTGCGGCGGCGAGCGGCGATGAAGCGGAAGACCAGGAAGGCGATGACCGCCATGATCAGGATGTCGAAGATCTGCATGCCCTGGAAGCCGTCGCCCATGAACATGGAGGCGAGCAGGCCACCGGCGGCGATGCCGGCCAGGGGGCCGAGCCAGCGCGAAGCACCGCTGGCCTTGGTAGCGGCGCCTGCGGCACCCGCCGCGCCTGCGGTGGCAGCCGTGGAACCGGCGGCAGAGGACGGCGCCATCTGGCTGGTCTGGTGAGTCGGGGCTGCGCCCGAGCTTTTACCACCGCCAAAACGCTTGGCGGCATTGGCGTCGATGGCCATCGTCAGGCCGATGCACAACGCCATGGCGATGCTAAGAAAACGTTTCATATAAAGGCATTCCCATTTGTGGATAGCACGCGCGCCATGTTGCACAGCTGAACTGTTGCTGGCTAGCGGCAGAGTGTTTCGGGCTTTTGCGTGACAGGTTAGGTTCAGCTTCAATCGCGCAAGAGGGCTTGTTCGCTTTGGGCTGTAGGAAAGAGGGATAAGTTCTGTCAGAGAACTGAGCGCAACCTTATTGTGGGAGCGGGCTTGCTCGCGAAGACGGCGTCACACTCAACATCGAGGTTGCCTGATACACCGCCATCGCGGGCAAGCCCGCTCCCACAGGTTATCGGTTGTTTGCGAATTTTTTGTTCACACAGTTACATTATGGGAGCGATCAATCATCCCGCGTC
>NZ_JALJDX010000179.1 GCF_022952855.1 Pseudomonas sp. RGM2987
GAGCAAGCTCCCCCGCCACAGGGGTACGGCTCACCCTTACAGGCGCGTCGAATCAACCCAACGCCGCAATCGCATCCACCGACTCCCGAATCAACGCCGGCCCTTTGTAGATGAAGCCCGAATAAATCTGCACCAGGCTCGCCCCGGCGGTGATTTTCTCGGCGGCATGGCGCCCTTCGGTGATGCCGCCGGCGGCGATGATCGGCAAGCGCCCCGCCAGTTCGGCGGCCAGCACCTTCACGGTGTGGGTGCTCTTGTCGCGCACCGGCGCGCCGGACAACCCGCCCGCCTCGTCGCCATGCTCCAGCCCTTCGACACCTTCACGACCCAAAGTGGTATTGGTGGCGATGACCGCGTCCATGCCGGTCTCGATCAAGGCCTGGGCGACCTGGCTGGTTTCTTCATCGGTCATGTCGGGGGCAATCTTGATTGCCAGCGGCACGTGCCGGCCATGGGTCAACGCCAGCGCTGCGCGGCGCTGGGCCAGGTCGGCCAGCAGTTGCTTGAGGGAGTCACCGAATTGCAGGCTGCGCAGCCCCGGTGTGTTCGGCGAGCTGACGTTGACCGTCACGTAGCTGGCGTGGGCGTAGACCTTTTCCAGGCAGATCAGGTAATCGTCGACGGCACGCTCCACCGGCGTGTCGAAGTTCTTGCCAATGTTGATCCCCAGCACGCCCTGGTACTTGGCCGCTGCGACGCGGACCAGCAGGTTGTCCACACCCAGGTTGTTGAACCCCATGCGGTTGATGATCGCCTCGGCTTGCGGCAGGCGAAACAGCCGTGGCTTGGGATTGCCCGGCTGCGGGCGCGGGGTGACGGTGCCGATTTCCACGAAACCGAAGCCCAACTGGGCGAACCCGTCGATGGCCGCGCCATTCTTGTCCAATCCCGCGGCCAACCCCACGGGGTTCGGGAATTGCAGGCCCATGACCGTCACCGGCACCTTCGCCGGGGCCTTGCACAGCAAGCCGTTAAGCCCCAGCCGCCCACCCGCGCCGATCAGGTCCAAGGACAGATCGTGGGAGGTTTCCGGGGAAAGTTTGAACAGCAGCTCACGGGCCAGGGTGTACATGGGCGGGTTTGACTCGTTCGAAGAAATGAGGCGCGGATTATAGCCGGGGTGAAGGGATGGGAGCGAGCAGCCGATGGCTGCCCGCTCTCGGGACTGGATCAAGCCGTGGTCGTTTCCTGCAGCGCGTAAGTGTTGCTGGTTTGCTTCAAGTTGGCAAAGATGAGTGGAAAGTAAAGAAGCATCATCATCACGACGAAACAGCCATTGAGAAGATGGCCCTGGGTATCCTCACCGATCTCGGACTCACTCAACAACGCCCCTGCCGCACCTACGACCAGGCTGACAGCGTGACCAAACGATAGGCGTACCCCCGCCACATTCACGAATGCATCGGCCAATTGAGTCCTGGTAGGCCACTGAACACCAGCGCGCACCTCCAGGGCCACTTGTCGTAAAGACTCCGGATCAAAAAAGACCGAATCCCGCCCCGGCTTGGGGGATAGCACATGCCAACTTTTGCAGACAATCAAGGTAGCTACATCGGCTACCATTCCGAGCGCATTGAGCCCGGCTTTGATAGCGTCCGCCCCGAAATCGTGACCCAGCGCCTCCGCAGCCCTGGCAGGCCCACTCAATGGCATGACCTTAGCCAGTTCTGCCAACGCAAATTGAAACGCGCCATAAGCCGCTGCTGTGACGGCGGTTGACGCTGCGTTCGCCGGACCTGCGTTGTCTTTCAAAGGGAAAAAGGATTGAGCCAGCGCTCGGGCCATGATGTAGACGACTCCGCCGGCCATTGCAGGGAAAAGCTTTGAAGCCGCTCCCGTGAGAACGGCCGCGACACAGCCTCCCAGCGCAGCAGACGCTATGCACAAACTTCCCAACCGAGACTTCCAGCTCGCCTCCCCTGCGACCTCCCTGCGGATAGCCCCCATCAGCGTCAACGCTGGCCCCGTCATTGCCAGCGCCACAGCCGCCCATGCCCGCGTGGCCTCAGGTGTATCACCCTCGCGCAGAGCGTGTTCGACGAGATAGCTAACGTATTCGCGCAACCCGGTGGCCAGCGCAATGATTACCCCCGTGTTCCCGGCGACATTCAGCAGATTGAGCCCCGGCCCTTTGGCGGCTTCGAGCAGTTCCATGCCAGCCTCAAGCACTGCCTTCAAGCGATCTTCACGATTCTCGCAGCCTTTGGCTCTTTCATTTACTAAATCAAAAATTGCATTGCTGTCAGGCTCGTGAAGCTTCTCACCGGTTTCGATAAATTGCGCAATCCGATCGGTTATATCGCGATCGTGCTGTCCCAGGTCTGCTGAGAGTTCCTCCAGCGAAGTCGCCATTGCATTACCCAGATGCACAAAACCCATTGCGACGTGCTTAGGTGACCCCAGTTGGTCCAATTGAAAATCCGTAGTGTCCAGCAGTTCAGCGTCAAGCGTCGCTGATGTTTCTACCGAGCTGGTTGAAGATGAAACAAAGTCGTTTCGGGCAGCACCCGTAGGACTGCCTGCCCCATGTCCAATTTGCATGGTTGTTTCTCCTTATTGTCGTATAAACCATCAAAACTTCCTCACCACTCACTCTTTTCCCAAGCCTCATCCCCGATGGGCTGAAACACATCCCGCATAAACCCCTTAACAAACAGGTCCAGCGCGAACGCCAGCCCATTGGCACCGCTGACCTCCTGGTAAAGCTGCGACTTTTCCAACCCCTGCTCCTTCAATCGAACCAGCACCTGCAGCGTGACCGCCATCAGCGCCTGGGCGGTGGGATAGGCTGCGGTTTCGCCATCGGCTCCCCGCAAGGCGCGGAGGAATTCATGGATGGCCTTCTCACCCTGCCCTTCCATCGCCAGCAACATCTGATACAGATGCTCGAACTCAGGATCCGGGCGCTTGCCCTGGCTCGTCTCCTGATGGGCCGCCAACAGGCGCGACTCCAGGCTCTGCATTGAAAAGTCCGCGCCGCGCTCAAAGGCGATTGGAGCTGTAGTCGATTCAATCTTCATGGTCATGCATCGCGTCGGCTGCCTGTCCGGTGAAGCTTGAGCACAAGTCCTGAAGCGCCCTCATCGCCCCTTGGTCGAGGACACGAACCGTCTCCGGCAACTGCGCAATGCACGCCATCAAGCGGGGCTCCAGCCGTTGCCGGGTGGCTTTAACGTCGAACTCCAGCAACTGATCGCCAAGGCGCAACACGTAGCGGTTGTGCGGGTGGTAGTGCACGAGCAGGTCGCCGGCCCAAAACGTACGCAGGCGTTCGCGCCACTCAGCGCCTCGTGCTCGGCAATGCTGCGGCAACAACAGGTGCAGTACCGCGCCAGTCTCGCCCGGTTGCGCGGCCAGCCAACGCGCAAGCATTTCGTCCAGCCACTGGGGCTGCTCCAGGGCTTGGGCGAGCAGATCCCGGGCGGCCTGGGCCAGCGCGTTGCGTAATTGCAGCCCCAGTGAGTGCGCGCTCAGCAAGCCTTCGGCCAAGTGCCCGGTGGCACGCAGGATGCCTTCGGCATAGCCCTGTTGAAATGCCTGGGCACGCAGCGCATCGGCATCGCGCTGGGCCTGTTCTATGCACTCACACGCCCGACGCCGGGCCTCAACTTGCAAGGCATGACGGCGACGTGCGGCAGCGATGTCTTCGCGAGCCAGGCGCACGTCCTCGCAGACGGGCAAGTCACTCAGGGAGCGGATAGAGTCGAGCATGCTGCACCGCCAGAAAGAACAGGGCTGGATCAGGAGAAGTCACCGGCCGTTGCCGATGCAGGCGAACCACCGGTTCGGGGAATTGCAAGACCAGCCGCTCCAGCAATGGGGCGGGAATTTGCCCGTGCCAACTCCACAGCGCATTGAGGCCCGCCGCTTCGACCTGCTCGATTGAAACCGGCGAGCAATCGATTGGCAGGCCGCCGCCAGCCCCCAGCGGCAGGCCGGCAAACCGGCGCACCGGCATGGGCAGGCTGAGCAGTGCCGCACCTCGCGCCAGCTCGGGCAGCAAGCGACAGGCACCCATCAGCAAGGCGACATAGGGCAACCGGCACCAGTGTCGTACCCATTGCTTCGCTACGCCTGTCAGCGGCACCGAAGGCCACGGCCGTTGCAGCCCCAGCCCCTCAAGCACGATCCGATTGAGCAGGCCTCGCGCAGCGGGTCCGTCGAATCCGGCCGGTATGACCAAGCGCTGGGGGTGCAGATAAGCCAATGGGTCGGCGTATATTTGCAGCAAGCGCTCAACGTCCGCCATCGCGCCGCCCCATGCTGGACTGGCGATAGGCCCAGGTTGCGCCGCCCGCCGCGAGTAATCCGCTGAACACCGCCAGCATCCACGGCCAGGACGCCTGTCCCTGCCTGGCCCCCGCCGTCGGCGCAACATGCTGGGTGGGTGAGCGCCTGGACAGCACCACCGAAACGTTCTCGTATTCCACCGCAGCGAAGCTGTTCTTGAGAAAACGCTTGATGTCGGTGATCAGCAACTGCGGTTCGACATCACGCTCATGCAACACCACCGCCGACAGATGCACCGGCGGTGCCTTGCGCCCGCCTTCGCCCGCCTCCAGGTCGTAACTGACATGAACCCGCGCCGAGACCACCCCTTCGAGGATTCCCAGCGACTGCTCGATGCGCTGCTCCAGGGCCGAGTACAACCGGGCTTTTTCAGCGCGAGGCGAAGCCACCAGGGAGTCGGCGGGAAACATCTGCGCCACTTCCAGCCGTGGCCGTGAAGGCAATGAATAGAGGTTGAGCAGATCGACGGCGGCAGAGAAATCCGCCTGATCGATTTTCACCGTATAACCGGCTTTGCCGGCGTCGACCTTCACCGCCGCGATGTTGTTGCGTTGCAGTACCGACAGCACTTCGTTGGCCTGTTGCTGATCCAACCCTTCGAGCAGGTTTGGCTGGCGGCACCCCACCAGGACCAGGCACAACAGCAACCACCACACAGCTGTTTTCATGACGCACGCA
Source organism: Pseudomonas sp. RGM2987 (assembly GCF_022952855.1). Classification (GTDB taxonomy): domain Bacteria; phylum Pseudomonadota; class Gammaproteobacteria; order Pseudomonadales; family Pseudomonadaceae; genus Aquipseudomonas. Next base: position 4,969 of record NZ_JALJDX010000179.1, read on the forward strand.
TCAGGGTTTCAGCCGTGCCCACGGCCTTGCGCACCAGCACGTTGAGCAAGTTGATGTCGACGTTGTACTGCCCGGTCAGTTCCTGCAAGCGGGCCAACACGTCAGGGTCGGTGATGTCGGGGCGGCGCAGTAACTCACCAATCGCCGAGACGTCCTGCCCGCTCTCCACGGCAGACCGGGCATAGCTGTCGATCAGTCGCGACTCCAGCGAAACGATCGATCCCTCCTGGGGGCCATGCAATTCAACGACGGCCAACCGCTCGATGGCCGATGGATAAAGACTTTGTAAAGGCATACGGTGCACTCCTGAAAGGGCCATCGTCACGAGCGATGGCCAGCCGAAAGAGAAAACGTCAGCGCGCCGCCTGGATGATCGCCATGTCGATATCCTTGAAGCCCTTGATCGTGTTGGTCTGGGCGTTGCGAAAGACCGTGTACGAGGAAAATGCCGTCTGGTAGGCCGCCAGCAGCCCAGGGTCAGACGCATCGTTTTTCAGCTTGTCCAGCGCTTCATCCAAGGCTTCCTTGAGCTTCTTCGCGCCTTCTTCGAATGCCGCGGCCTGCTCGCCGAGAAAATCATCGGGAAAAGTGATGGGGAGTCCGATACCAGCCATGCGTCACCTACTCTGTCTGATCTAGAAAATGCCAGGACGAGGACCCCGTCTTGACGTAGCCCTGAGGGCCGGTTTGAAACGACTTGCCCTTGAGCGCGTCGTCCTTGAGCCCGACAGCGAAATGCACGTAGCGATCACCCCACTGCCGGTAAAAGTGGCTGACGTATTGCCGGGCGGCGGCCAGTTCGGAATCCTGCAGGTCACCCTCAATGGCAAACGTGACACTGTCGCGATGTTCGAGCCGGCGGAAAGCCAGTGGAAGACGCTGCAAACCGGCCTGCGCCAGATCGGCCAGCAAACCGTCATCCTGCATCTGCACCTCGATATCACCGGCATACGGCGCCGCCGCCAGCAGCGCATCGAGCAACGTTGCCTGCCTCACGGGCGTGAGTAGATTGCGTTGGCGGCTGAGCACCAGCCGTGGCAGCGATGGGTCCTTGAGATCGAGGTTATGCCAGACCAGTCGCGGGTCATGGTCGACCAGCACCTGTTCCAGCCGACGACGCTCCTGGTCCATCAACAGCACCTTGCCGTCCAGGTTGCGGTGACGCGTCAGCACCTGTCGGCTCCAGCCGGCAGCGCGCTCGGAAGAAACAAAGACGTAGACCGCCCCGTCGCGTCCGCCCAGTACCTGGGCACTGACACCGGCGATCAGCGCGCGTATATCGGCTTCAGGCGCCGGCCCTGGCATCGACCAGTAGCTGAGCGCAACGAGCAACGCCGACAGCGCCAAGGCGCAGGCGAACCATCGGCTACGCAGGCTTTGCCATGGGATCAGCGCGGCTTCGCCTGACGCGCCGCGTGGTTGCTGGAAAAGATCAGGCACCCAGGATTGGTTCTCAGGACGCAGGGCAATGTGCAGGCCACCGACCTGGACCCTGGCCTGAAAGGCAGCGTGGCGAATCTCGACCGAGTCGCCGAGCAGCCGCAGCGGCACGCCGTCCGCCGTGGCCTGATCGGCCAGCACCTCAAAGTTGCAGCCACCGGTCTCCAGCGGAACAAAAATCGCCTCGGCAGGCACACTGGCTGAAAGCTCGCCCTCCCCCAACAACTCCACCGCCCCGACCACGAACAATGTGCTGCCTTCGCCAAGCGCGAACTCGCAGCCCTGCAACGGGCCATTGAGTATCCGCAAGACGCAGGGCTGTAGCGTGAGGGCCGTCGGGACTGTCACCGTCCAAACTCCAGGGCAGTCAAATGAGCCGCCATGGTAGAAAGTCCGAAGGCAGCCTTCCTGATCGAAATCTGCCGGTGGTGCACAGCGAACGATCAGAATCCCGAGCCGACCTTTTCATGACATTCCATGGCCTTGCGGCAGGCATCTCGTGGCGAGGGAGCTTGCTCCCGTCGGGCTGCACGGCAGCCCCCAAAAAACACTCAACAGGCTGTCAAACCGCATCGCCAGGTTCTAGGGCCGCTTCGCGCCCCAGCGGGAGCAAGCTCCCTCGCCACAGGGGGCTATCCACCCCATGCATCGGTTGCAGGTCGCCCTGGCCGGCCCTGGATAAACACCTGATAACGCTGCCAGACCTTGCGCGCGTAGCGCAGTCGCGCGGCCTGGCGATGGGGTGAGTTGCCGGCGTTGTAGGCGCCGACCGCCGTCCAGTTGTAGCCGTAGCGGGCGATGAACTCGGCCAGCACCGACGCGCCGACCTCCACCGACAGGCACGGCTCTTCCAACAGACGCTGCTCGGTGATGCCCCGAGCGCGCAAGCGGGGCAGATGGATGCTGTTGATCTGCATCAGGCCAATATCGCGGGTGCCATTGCGATTGTGGTTGATCGCGTCCGGTTTCAGTCCTGACTCCACATCGGCAATGGCCTGGAGCAGCGCGGGTTCGATGGCATGCAACTGCCCCGCCCTGCTCCAGCACCAGGCATGGGCCTGGCTCATGCCAAGGCCCAGGCCAAGACAAATCGGCAGGAACCGCCACTTCGATGTGCGTCTCGTCATGCCAGGCGTCGCTCGCCGATCCACGCCAGCTGTGCGTCGATGCGCACCTGCAGGACCTGCGCCCGGACACAATCGGGATCATGCTCCAGACACTGTTCGATGATTCGCGCTGCCTGTTGGTTACGCCCCCAGATCCAGTGATGCCAGGCCTGAAAGTACAGCACGTCGGCCCGATCGGCGGATAACAGGCAGCGCCGGAACAACACCTCGGCCGCCTGCTCGCAGCCACGCAAACTGGTGAGCAAGGCCAGGCGCGTCAATGCCGGGAGGCTGCCGGGGTCCAGCATCAATGCCTTGGAAATAGCCGAATGTGCCTGTTCGATGGCCCGCTCCTGGTCACCCGGATTCATCATCGCCTGCCCCAACCACACATCCGCCAAACCGCACCAGGGCGGCGCGTAGCCGGCATCGAGCTTTATACATTGCCTGAACAGCACGGCGGCATCGCGCAGGCTCTGCGCCGTGTGTTGTTGCACGCTGCACAAGCCACTGAGATAAGCCACTGCCACGGGATAAGACCCGCAACGGTCACCCATCGGGCGCAAGCCCGCCACGCGCTGGGCCACCAGGCACGTCAATGCGCCCAAGGCCTCGCCAGGATCATGAGCGTCCAGCGTCTGCCCATGGAGCAGCGCCTGATCGCTGCCACGAATCAACTCCACCGACCAATGTCGCTGCCCGCCCGAGCCGATAAAGCGTCCGCTCAAGCAATAATCCGCCGACAATTGCCCGACTAACGAATGCGCAGTTGCCGATGCGCCACATGCCGCGATCACCCCTGAAGGCATCACATGCAACGTCTCGCCAAACGCGGTGCTCAACTGTCGGATTACCCTGTCCTGCAGATCCAGCGCCGCCGTCTCATCCAGGTTGCGAAATGGCAGAACCGCCAGTGAAGGCGCCACTGCCTTCACCGGCTCCGGCGTATCGAGTACTACCACCGGTCGAGTGAACCGATACCCCTGGCCATACACCGTTGCGATGTAATCCTTGTTGTCCTTGAACAACTTGCGCAGCGCATAGATACAGCGGGTCAATGACTCCTCCGCCGCATCCATCCGCGGCCAGGCATGGTCCAGCAGAGAGTCCTTGCTGACGACGGACTCTGCCGAACTCAGCAATAAACGCAGGACCTGCAATTCTTTAGGTGGAACATGAACTCCTTGTCCATCTCGCATCAGCGTTCCATCGCTTTGCAGTAGCCAGTGGTCAAAAACGAATGACCTGCCCGGCGTTCGATCAGTGGTACTGTCCATACTCTGAGACTTCCCTATAGAAAGTGACTGAAGCGCGATCGAGCCTGCCGGGTGGACAGGCTCGGGATGGCGAGCTGCGTGACTATAGGAAGTTGTGTGGGGGGATTCCGTAGGGCCTTTTATCTCGTTGCCGTAGGAAACCACGACACGAACTGTAGGCAGGAATTTGTAACTGGCACCAAACTCAGTTGGGAAATTCAACAGGACTTCGACGATACCCATCCGCAATCGAACGAGTGATGTCAGCAACGATTTGCCACCCTGCCACCTCATCCGAAGGCAGATCCAGGTTAAACGCCTCGCCGATCAGCATGCTGATTTCCACCAGATCCACGGAATCGGCATTCAAATCCTCGACCAGACGCGAACGGGCGGTCATGGCCCCTCGATGCGTCGAAAAATGAGCGCAAAGCAGTTCGATCACCTTCGTCTCGATGCGCGTTTTATCAACCAATGGGGTCATTTATCAGGGCACCTCATAGACTAGAAATTCAACATCGCCCGCAACATATCCGCAAACTGATTCAAATGAGCCGACAGCGTCTTGTTGAAGTTGTCGTGGTAGGCGTTGGCATTCGAATACTTCTGGGTCAACGACTGCAGCAGGTTCTTCATACGTTCTTCCTGGGCGTTGAAGCCGGTCTGCCACTGGTTGTACTTGGCGGTGTCCCAGGTCACGATGCCGCCGCTGGCGGGCAGGCCTTCCTTCATGAGGGTGAGCGGGTCGAGGTCGATGACCACGCACCAGGTGCCGTCGGCGTTTGGCTTGAGACACCTGCCGGGCAGCCCCAAGGCCTTGAGCCATTTCTCGGCTTCGTCCTTGCTGGCACCGCCTTCTCCGGGTTTCGGGAACAGCACGGAGGCCGGGTTGGGATGGCTGTATTTGTCGATCAGCCGGGTCAGGGCGGCGCGCAAGGCACCGGCATCGAGCTTGACGTCCTTGCCGTCGTTCGCGCCTTCGATCCAGTCCTTCATCTGCGCGGTGATTTCGGCGTTGAAGTCGGCGAAGAAGTCCGAATAGGCGGCGATGATGTGTTCGTAGCCGGCGAGGTAGCCGTTCTTGATCAGGTCGATCAGCTCCAGCAGTTTCTCGAAGAAGTCATTGGAGGAATTGATCCCGACATCCAGGGCCTCCGCTATTTCGAGAGGTTTATCCCGCTCCAAGGCTTGCTTGAGGCTGCGCAGTATTTCGCCTTGTTCATCGTTGAGCTGACGCATTCGACTTTCGTCCAGAAGCGTGGACTTCATGCTGTGGCTCATCACCGCACAACACTGGTGGGCTCGCTGGGCCCACATTTGCGCGCGATCGCGCTTGGCGTGGATCTGCTCGAGAAGCTCCGGGATAAACCGTTGCGCCACGGACTCGGTGGTCATGCCTTCCAGTGACTTGGCGTTGAATGGGCTCTTGAGCATATTGGCGAGACTGCGATTCATTGCATTCATGGACCGATCAAGAAGTTGCGTCAGGGAGCTGACCGTTTGAATCTCAGCGGGTATCTCCGACAGCAACGGCGCATCGACCATAGCGTCTACGTTGGGCAGCAATACGACTGGCGTCGGTATGAATTTCGTGATTTCCATGTTTCTCTCCTGCTCAAGCCGTCACAGCGCGAATAACGTCACTGCGCGATTGGAAAAGCTGCATCACCATGTCCATCAGCTTTTGCAACAACGCCGCTTCGGCCGCGTCTTTCTGGGCGACTTCATCGGCCAGGCTTTTCTGGCTGTTCTGCGCGCTTTGCTGCAGCACTTCTTTCTCCCGCGCGGCATGCTCGGTGAGGCGCACCACGTTCGCCACCACCTGGCTCAGGCTCATCGACATGGCGCTGAGGGCGCGGCCGATTTCCAACTTCTTTTCGATGCCCTTGCTGCCCATCTGGCTCAGCCAGTCGGAGGTTTGAGCGACCTTCTGGGCCTTGAGCATTTCGCTGTCGAACCAGGCCTGTTCCTGGGGCGTCAGGGTGGCGCCCTTGGGGTTGAAATCGACGGTTGTCGGACGGGCGAAATCATCCAGGGTGTTGATCTTGTAGGTGGTCTTGGGGTCCCAGTCCTCCCGGTGGCGTTGCAGCTTGAGGTCGCGTTCGAGGTTGCCGGCGTCCAGGGCGTTGCGCCTGTGCAAATCGATGTCGGCGTGCTTCAGGGTCTGCCCATGCAGGGTCTTGACCATGGCGAAACCCGCGACGGCGCCGGACACCACGGCTGCGGTAATCGCGCTGTGCAACGCCGCCTGGCCGGTCTCGACGATGGCCCTGCCCTGGGCCTTGGCCGCATCGGACGCCATGACGGTGAAATGACCGCGCAGTTGCGCGTTGGCGACGCGTGCGATGTTCAGCGCGATGATCGCGGCCACCAACACATTCGCGTGTTTTTCCCAGGCGCCGGGGTCGAAAATCAGCTCGTTGCGCGCTTCGTCGCTGAGCATCGTTGATGCCGCCAGGAAGTCCTGCCAGTCCGACTCGGTGGGCTGGTAAGCGCTGATTGCACTTTCCAGTTCCGCTGCCGAAGGCACCGTAGCACCGGAATGATCGAGGACCTGTCTGGCGACGGCCTCGGCAGACACCGACAAGCCTGAAAACGGCTTGAGATGTTTCGAATACTGCTCCTGGGCGACTAACTCGCTCATCCCTGCATCGAGGGCGAAAACATGCCTGTTCGTAGTGTCGATAGCGCTCATCGTAGGTACCTATCATTGGTGATTTCAAACATGCCGGACCATTTGCAGGCTGACGGAATGGCTGCGTTGCAGGTCGGCGAATACCTGTTCGATGTGGCGGGTTCGTTCCTGCATCGCCTGGCCGTAGTTCTCGACCACCTGAGTGAGATAGGCGCTGATTTCCTCGCTGATCGCCATGCGCACGCGCACATCCGCCAGATGCACGGCCGCCTGGGCTTGGTGGTGGGCGCTTTTGATTTGCATTGCGCCTTGCGCGGCGACATGACCGAATTCGGTGACAGCCTGGGCGATTTCCAGCTTCACGGCGTAACCGGCCAGCTTGGCTGCATCGGCGCCGTTGGTGATGAACCCGCGCAGTTGCGTGAGCATTTGGGTCAGGGTGTTGCCGACCGATGTCGCCACCTGCCTCATGGCTTGCATCGCGGCGGGGGCGGCCTGGGAGGCAACAGAGGCCAGTTTCGAGGCGACCGCGCCGACCATTGGCCCGATCACCTGCGCCCCGACGACCGCCACCAGGGCAACAGCGGCCAGCGTCGAGATAACGCCCTGGATCATGCCGGCGATGTGCCCGATCTCCTTGGCCTTTTCCGGATCGACGCCCATCTCTATCAACAACTGGGTGTAGATCTCGGAGAACCGCTTAATGGCTTCCTGCATGACGACGGTCAGCGGCTTCATCGCCTCGGCCATGAAGGACACCCCGGTTTTTTCCTGGACCACCGCGTCTGCAATCATCACCGCCGCACCGATCACGCCCACTGCGATCAGCACCGGGTTGGCGGTCATGACCCCGGCAACGATGGTGACAGCGGCCACTATCGCCCCGACGATCTTGCCGATGCAGCCCATGGTTTTCTGCAAAGCCTCGGCCTTGCGCACTTCTTCCAGGTACTTGTCCGACTCGCGCTTCATGTGCTCCTGAAGCTTGGCTTGCAACTCCTGGAACAGCTCCTGGCTGAGTTCCTCTTTGTTCTGCGCCGCCTCACCGAGCAACTCGATGATCTTCAGGCGATTGAGCAACGCCAGGGCGCTGCTGCTGAGAGCTTTTTCGTCGGTTTCCTTATTGGCCGAGCCACTGACGCTGGACACCACCACTCTGGCGACGACCCCGCTCAACGTCCTGGCGAAGGCATTGGCGACCTCGATCAGCTTCACGTGCGCATCCACGGCCGTGTCGAAAGCCTGGGTATGACTCGCCACTTCGCCTTTGAGTTGCTCGCGACGGGCCAGCTCCTGGGCGTACTCAGGCGATTCGGGATCGAGCTGCGCCAGTCGCGCCTCGCTCTCGGCGAGCAGCCCCTGAAAATGCAGGACGCGCTCGTGCAACTGGTCGAGCTGTTCCTGACTGCTCCCGAGCTGGCCCTCGGCATCGGCCAGCGCCTGGACAGCCGCGGCGTACTCCGCCGACAGGTTGGCCTGGCCCTGCTGCCTGGCACTGGCCATGCTCTGCAGCATCGCCAGGCGGTTTTTCAATTTGTTGACGTCGACCTCACCGATCAGCTCGCTGATCATTGCCATCAACAGCGTGAACAGGTCGCCATTGGTTTGCTGTTTATCGCCGTCGGCCCGTGGCGGCGGCGCGTGCAGCACCGGCCGACCAATGCCGGGGACGGACGAGTTGGCGCGGCCTTCGTATTTCACTGACATCAAGTCCGCCAGGGCTTTGCGACCGGCCTCCTGATAATCCGTGGTCCTGGCGGCCCTGCTGGCAGCCGGGCCGTATTTTTCAAAAGCTTCGGTGCGGCTCATTCCACCCGGGAACAGGGGGCTACGGGTAATGCCTATGTCGGTCATGTTCAGTCCTCCGAACAATGCGGTTCCATATTGGCCAACGTGTCGAGATACACCCTGGCCTGCTCGCGCAGATCGTCTTCGGCGGCCTGTTCGAGCACGTATTCGAAACACAGCCGGGCCTTGCCGATCTTGCCCAGGGCCAGATGGCACTGGCCGGTGTAGAGCATTGGCCGGTAGTCGTTCTTGCCCTGGGCAAACGCAATCGCATACAGGTCGATGGCCTTCTGGTGGTTCTGCTTGAGCTGGTGCACCGCGGCCAGTCCCATCCAGTAATGGCTGTTGTAAAAGTCGTAGATGCACAGGAAGTGGAAGAACTTCTCCGCATCGTCCAGCCGGCCCTGTTCGTAGAACTGGAAGGCGAAGGCATACAGGCCGTCCATATGGTCGTCACTGAGACCCTGCACATCCTTCAACGCCGCGCCACCCAGCACCGCGTCCACGACCTCCAGCGCCACCTGCTCGTCTTGTTTGTTGTTGCGACTCATCGGCCACACTCCTGAAAAAATGCCAGCTTCGCTGACCCGTGCATTGAGCCAAAAACGCAGCCAGCCACGCTGCCAAATAGCGCTCATCCACCTTGGCACCACCACTGTCGAACACTGTTTTTGTGGCGAGGGAGCTTGCTCCCGCTGGGCTGCACAGCAGCCCTCGTTGTGACTCACTCAATCAATCTGACCCACCGCGCCGCCAGTTATAAGGGCCGCTGCACGGCCCAGCGGGAGCAAGCTCCCTCGCCACGGGGGTGGTGCAAGTTCCAGTCCCCGTCGTCCCTTCTTTTGATCACGCCTGTTCGACCTGCTCCAGCCAGATCAGCAGGCGCAGCACCTCTTCGACTTCCTGCACCTGGAGAAAGCTGTAGCGCTGGTGGGTTTTGAAGATGCGGCGGGCCAGCGCAATGTCGTGGATCACCGGTACGCCGACTTCCCTGGCATACGCCCGCACAGCCAGGGCGCGCTGGTTGGTTTCCATCAGGGAGATGAACGGCAGTACGCTGATTTCCGGGCGGAAGTACACGCCGATGGCGATGTGGGTCGGGTTGGCGATGATCATGCGTGAGTTGCGCACGTCGGATTTGACCTGCTCCGACAACAGCTCCCTGTGCAGGTCGCGGCGGCGTCCCTTGATCTCCGGGTTGCCGTCCTGCTCCTTGTGTTCACGCTTGACCGAGTCCTTGTCCATCATCTGGTCTTTCATGAACAACCAGTACTCGCTGAGCGCATCGAGCACGACGATCAGCAGGACGCACCCGAGGAAGGCCAGCACCAGTACCAGCAGCAAATGCCCCCAGATCTCGAACAGCGCCGCTGGCTGGGCGAACAGTTGGGCGAACAGCAATTGCCGCTGGGTGACCCAGACGATCCACAGCGCCAGGGCAAAACTGCCCAGGTACAACAGGGCCTTGAGCGTGTCCTTGACCGTGCGCAGGCTGAACAGCTTCTTGAAGCCATTGATCGGGTTCAATGCGCCGAAATTCAGTTTCAGCGCTTCACTGGCTAACGCAAAACCGCTTTGCAGCAGCGCCGGCAGCGCACTGGTCAAGGCGCACACCAGCAGCAACGGCAGCAGCGCCTTGAGCCCGACCAGCACCAGCATCACCGAGTAGGCTTGCAGGTCAGCGTCAAAGTCGCTGGCGATGATCCGCCGGTAGACCTGCATGACGTCACCCAATGAACTGTTGAACACCATGTAGCTGATGCCGCACAGGGTCAGGCAGGTGATGACCAGGTCCTTGGCCTTGAACGTCTGGCCTTTGCGTGCGGCATCCCTGAGTCGCTTGGCGGTGGGTTTTTCAGTCTTCGAGGCGCTGGACGACATGCCCGTCCTCCCCACTGCCCAGATAATCGGCCAACGCACCGGAGGTGGCGCCCATGCGCAGGACTTCATCCGGCAGGTGCACGCCGAAATACAGCATCAGCACCAGCAGCGCCACCAGGCTCTTGACGGTCAGCGATACGGAGAAGGCGTTCATCTGTGGCGCATAGCGCGACAGCAAGCCGAGCAATGCCTCGCTGATCAGCAACGCCGCCACCACCGGCGCGCTGATCACCAGCGTCTTGCCCACCAGCCCGTCGAGCAAGCCCTGCAAGGCGGCCAGGTGCAGCTCGCAGCCCTGCGCCGGCGAACAGATCTGGTAGCTGCGGGCGACGGTCTCGAGCATCAACAGCATGCCGCCGCCTTCGAGATACACCGCCGCCGCGAACAACTGGAGAAAATTCGCCAGCTCTGAAGTGTCGACGCCGTTGGCCGGATCCACCGTGCTGCTGAGCATGGCCCCGCGCTGGTTGTCGATCAGGTTGCCCATGCCATGCAACACCCAGAACGGCCAGCACAACAGGGTTCCAAGCAGCACGCCGATACTCGCCTCGCGCAGCACCAGACCGAGGAACGCCATGGGGTCGAGGGCCGGCAACGGCAGGTCGACGTACCGCCAGAACCCCAGCGCGACCAGCACCATCACCGCCTGTCGTACGACTCCGGTCAGCACGCTGCTGTTGAGAAACGGCAACATGAAAAAGATCGGCGCCAGCCGCGCCACGCCCAGCATGGCCGCAGCAAACCAGGCATAGAGATCGAAAAACAACGTCACCGACATCGTCTAGCCCAGCGCCAGGCGGATGACTTCACGGCTGAAATCCAGCAGGGTCTCGCCGTACCAGCCCGAGAGCAAAAACAGGCACGCGGCCACCGCCACCAGCTTGAAACCAAACGGCAGTGTCTGCTCCTGCAACTGGGTCACGGTCTGGATCAACCCGACCACCAGGCCGACCACCGTGGCGACAATGATCGGCCACGCCACCATCAGCAGGATCAGGTACAGCGTCTTGTTGCCGGCATACACCAGTTCGTTCATCGCGTGCGCCTACACCAGGGTCAGGTATTGCTTGACCAGACCGGTGGACAACAGCGCCCAACCATCCAGCGCGACAAACAGCACCAGTTTGATCGGCACCGAGATGATCACCGGACTCATCATCATCATGCCCAGCGCCAGCAGAATGCTGGAGATCACCAGATCGACAATCACAAAAGGCAGGTACAGGTAGAAACCGATCTTGAAGGCGCTCTTGATCTCACTCAGCGCATAAGCCGGCAGCAGCGCAAACAGGGACGGCGACAGCTGTTCATCCTCGGGCAAGCCGAGGTCTTCTTCGCCTTGAAACGCCTGGGCCCGCTCGAAAAACAGCGCCAGCTCCGGGTCGGTGTACTTGCGCAGATAATCCTTGTAGCTGCCCAGGCCGTTCTCGGCGAAATCCACCACCGACTCGATGTCGGTAAAGTTCACCGCCTCGGTCTTGTAGTAGTCATGGCCCTGCTTGACCACCGGCGTCATGACGAACACTGCGAGCATCAGGGCAATCGCATTGAGCGCCATGTTCGAAGGCACCTGTTGCAAGCCCAACGCATTGCGCACGATGACGAACACAATGGAAAACTTGAGGTAGCAGGTGCCCGCCGCCACCAGGAACGGCAACAGCGAGGCGAACGCCAGCAGCGCGATCAACGAGACGTCATTCACCGGCGCTGCTCCGATAGACCTTCAGCAGCTCGACGCCCAGTTGCCCGTCCAGCTGCACCAGTTCGCCCTGGGCGACAGACTTGCCGTTGGCGCGGACTTCGATGTGTTGCGCGGCATCCTCCGGCAACGGGATCAACTGCCCGGCGATGATTTGCGCCAGGCTGGCGAGATCGACTTCGTGGGTCGCCAGCACGAACTCCAGACGCACCGGCAGGCTGCCCAAGTCGATATCGACCGTCGGCGGCGGCGCCCCTTCAGGACTGGCATCGCTCGATTGCATGTGTAGACCCTCTTGAGTAAAGGTGAAGACGCCGAGGCATCGCTCGGCCAACAGACAGTGGCGGGTTTGCTGCTGGATGCGCAGGACATCGCCCTCGGCCAGGCGTATTCGATCCGCAACGCTCAGCTGACTGGCGCCCAGGATCAGCACCAGGCGCATCGGCACGCTGTTCAACCACGGATCGAGCTTCAGGGGCGCGGGCGTCGCGACCGGGATTGGTAACCGCGTCAGCCAGAGCCTGCCCCGGGACGTTTGGAGCCAGGGCACTTCGTGAGTCGGCAGTTGCGTCGGGGCCACCGGTTCGATGTCCGACAGCCTGCTGTAACGCAACTCGTCCACCGCCAACGGCAATGGTCTTGCCACCGTGCGAAACAACTCGACGATGCTTGGCAATGGGCATTCGCGCAGTAGCAACGAATGCAGCGCCGGCAACGATTGATGCAGCCAATCCCGCGCCATGACCAACCCATGCCAGCACCCGCTATCGCCCTCGGCGCAGAACCGCAAGTAACCGGGTCGCACCGGCAGCGTGCCCAAACCGGCGTCATTGCCGGCATGCCGCCAGCGTTGGATGGCCTGGGCATGCGCGTGAGCCAAAGGATCGACCCGGCGCAGCTTCAATTCACTCATGGGAAGGACCCGGCCTGTTCATCCGGGTCCTCATCCGGTGGCTGGCGGGCGCCGTGGCGCGACTGCTCGCCATCACGCTCTGCCAGGCGCCAGGCGGGCTCGCGAGCTTGCGCGAAAGGTTCCCTGAGTTGTTCCAGGACCTGGGCATTGCTGGGGCTGAGGGTCAGGTTCCGGGGGGGCTCCTCGACGGCCCGACTGATTGTCACCTGACCGCTGGCGAGCCCATTGTCGAACGGTACTTGCAGCCATCCGCGCCCTGGCGTGGGCAACGTCTCGGCCATGGGTTCGAGCGGTTGCGCCAGAGACATCGCGGGAGACGTGACGACGGCGGATACAACCGACCGCGCATGGCGCCCCCCCGGGAAACTCGCCGGCGCTTGGGGCAAAGGCTCATCGACGCCGGGCGATAACCGCACCTGTGTATCGCTCGACAAATCCAACGGCATTGGTTCAGACAGCACCGAAGATGGCGTTGTTTTTTCGCCGATGGAAAAGGCAAGGTCCAAGCGTTGCGGCACCGGCGGCTGCATCCACTGATCGACCGGCAAGCCTGCTGACGGAACAGGGACAGGCTTCACGCCCGAGGCACTCGGTCGCGCCCCATCGGGCTCGGCGTTCTCTGTCCCCTGAGCACTGCTCGTCGAAGGCCAGGCTAGTGCAGCAGCGGCTTGCAGCGCGGCCCGATGCGGTCGAATCAGCGCAACCACCAGGTCCAACACGCCTTGTGGCAATTGATCCTCCTGCGCCGGGACCAGCTTGTCGTGCAACTCATCCATCGGGTCATCATCGACCGGGTCCAGGGCCTGGACCGGTCGAGCCGTCAGCGGAGACAACTCTTTCATCGCCGCACCCTCATCATCTCTTCCAACTCCCGTTCTTCCCGGCGAACCGCCTCGAGTCGTTGCAGGCGCAACGCCTGTCGGACCGCGTGTTCGTACTTGTCGTGTTTTCGCTGCACCTCATGCAGTTGTTCACGCAACTGCAGCACGTGCTGTTCAACGGCCCGATATCGCTGATCCACCCGGTCACGCTCGACGCGCAACAGGTCGATCCGTCGGCGAATGACTGCCTGGGTCCGCAATAGCGCCAGCAGTTGTCCGTGGTCCAGCACGCAATCGGTGGCCCGGTGACTTGCCAACAAGCGTTGCAACGCCGCCTCCTGTTCGTCGAAGCCAGAGCGTTCCAGCAGCAGCGGCTGCAACTGCTGCCGGGCACGCAATACAGCCTGTTCGCCGCGCTGGCAACGCAAGTGACTGAACGCCAACAGGCGCCGCCGCTCAGCCAGCGAGTTCATGCAGCCTGCGCAAGGTTTCGTCCAGCTCACAACGTTCGCTGGTTGGCTGGCGCAGCCATTGATCGAGGGCTTCGCGACGCTGCATTGCCTGGTCGTTGGCGGCGTCGACGCCCGGGCTGTACTCACCCATGTCGAGGAAAACCTGCAGCTGTTCCAGACGCGCCAGCAGCGCTCGGGTCGACGCCGCCAGTTGCTGGACCTGTGGCGTGGTGACCTGCGTTGCCACGCGGCTGACGCTGCGCAACACGTCAATAGCCGGGTAATGCCCTTTGGCCGCCAGGGCGCGGCTGAGGTAGACGTGGCCGTCGAGAATCGAGCGGATTTCCTCGGCAATCGGGTCCGGCTCATCGTCACTTTCCAACAGGATGGTGTACCAGGCCGTGATACTCCCCGAAGCCGTCACTCCAGGTCGCTCCAGCAAGCGCGGCAAGGCATCGAACACCGAGGCCGGATAGCCGCGCCGCGCCGGCGCCTCGCCGGCCGCCAGGGCCAGGTCGCGGCGGGCGCGGGCGTAGCGGGTCAAGGAGTCGAGCAACAACACCACGCGCCGCCCCTGATCGCGAAAATATTCGGCGATGGTGGTGGCTTGCAGCGCCGCATTGCAGCGATCCACCGAGGAAAAATCCGATGTCGCGTACACCACCACGCAGCGCCCACGCTTAGGCGACTGACGCAGGCGCGCGATGAACTCGGTCACCTCACGCCCGCGCTCGCCAATCAGGCCGATCACGAACACCTCGGCGTCGGTGTGCTCGATCAGCATGTCGATCAAGGTGGTCTTGCCGGAACCGGCAGCGGCGAAAATGCCGATGCGCTGGCCAACGCCGCAGGTCAGCAAGCCGTCGATGACCCGTATGCCGGTGTGCAAGGCCTCGGCCACCGGCCGCCGCTGCTGGTAAGACGGCGGGTCGGCGTCCACCGGACAGTCCCGTTGCGCGACCGCCGTCGACGGCGCCAAGCGCTCGACCACCGTGCCCTGGGGATCAACCACGCTGCCGAGCAAGGCGTCGCTGCAAGTCAGTTGCAGGGTTGCGCCGGTGGGCACGATCATCGATTCCCGGGACAAACCCTTGGCATCGCCGAGCAGACTGAGCAGGACTGACCCAGGCTTGAAACCGATCACCTGGGCCCTGGCCGTCACCTCGGGCAAATGCCAGTGGCGACGCACTTCACAGACCTCACCGACCACCACGTTCGTCAATGCCGCTTCGATCAATGGGCCACTCAGGCGCAAGGGATGGGCGCCGTATCGTTCCAATACGAGTGGGATATCCGGAGGCGTCATCGGCACATACTCCCTAGAGCGTCTTGATGACATTGACCGAAACCGTCTCGCTGATCTCGCCGAACGACATCACGTCCAGCTCGCGGAAACGTCCCTCGACCAGCTTCTTGATGTAGCGCCGCACATCCACCGAACACAGCAGCACCAGGTCCTTGTGGGCGATGTGCACGCTGTCGAGGCCGACACTGAGGCGGTCCATCAACTCTTCCGATTCGGCCGGCTCCAGGTTGAGGAAACTGCCGCCGGAGGTCTGGCGAATACCCCGGCGCACCACCTCTTCGAATTCCGGCGACAGCAGCAGGACCCGCAGGTCGTTGCCCTGGGCAAACTTGTTGCTGATGTAGCGGGCCATGGCGCCGCGCACATGCTCGACCAGCGCCAGCACGTCCTTTTCCCGGGAGGCCCAGTGGGCCAGCGACTCGAGGATCAGTTTCATGTTGCGCACGGAAATGCGCTCGCTGATCAGCCGTTGCAGTACTTCGGCGATCTTCTGCACCGTGACGTGGCGATACACTTCCTTGAGCAGGTCCGGGTAGCGCGTTTCCATTTCATCGAGCAGTTGCTTGGTTTCCTGCACGCCGAAAAACTCGCGGATATTGCGCGCCAGCAACGTGACCAGGCAGCGATAGCATTCCTCATCGGCCGGGCGCAGGTGATAGCCCAGTTGCTGCACCCGCTCGCGGTCGGCCGCGCTGACCCAGACGCCACTTTGGCGATTGCTGTCGCTGCCGCGCACCAGGGCAAAACCCAGTGGCTCAAGCTCAGGGGAATAATCCAGCAGCCGCCAGTGCTCGAAGTGGATATCGAACTGCTCGGCGCGCACCTCATTGATCAACACCGCCACCTGATGAGCCGGCAGCGCCTCGCTGGCCCGCAGTCGCGGCTCGGGAATGCGCAGGCCGTAATCGACGAAGAACTGGCTGCGAAAGCGCGCGGCCCAGCGCTGCGTTTCCAGCGCCGGCAATCGCGCGCTGGGAACCAGCAGCATTAACGCGATGGTTTCCGTGGCAATGTTGTCGACGTCCTCGAGCAAGCCCGACTCGTTCTGCGCCGTGTCCTGTCCGGCCGGTTCGGCACGGCTTTCGCCCGTACCCTGGCGCAAGCCCCTGCGCTGGCGCACAAACACCACCAGCCCCAGCACGCTGGCAATCGACAGAAAGGTCAACAACGGAAACCCCGGCAGCAGGCCGACGCCCACCGCCAGCAACGCAGTGACGCCAAGGACGAACGGGTTGCCGAGCATCTGCGTGAGCATGTTGCGCCCCAGGTTGCTGTCGTCGCCATTGACCCGGGTGACGATGAAACCGGCACCGATGGCGATCAGCAGCGCCGGAATCTGCGCCACCAGCCCATCGCCGATGGTCAACAGCGTGTAGGTCGACAAGGCCGTGGACAGGTCCATGCCCAACTGCCCGACACCGATGGCCATGCCGCCGATGAAATTGACGAAGATGATGATGATGCCGGCGATGGCATCGCCCTTGATGAATTTCATCGCGCCGTCGAACGAGCCGTACAGCTGGCTTTCGCGCTCCAGCACGCTGCGCTTTTCCCGGGCCTGGGCCGCATCGATGGCGCCGGCCTTGAGGTCGCCGTCGATGCTCATCTGCTTGCCCGGCATGCCGTCCAGGGAGAAACGCGCCGCGACTTCGGCGACCCGTTCCGAGCCTTTGGTGATGACGATGAACTGGACGATGGTGACGATGGAAAAAATCACGAAGCCGACCACCAGGCTTTCGCCGATCACGAAGTCACCGAACGAGGCGATGATCTCGCCGGCATCGGCCTGGCTGAGGATCAAGCGACTGGTGCTGATCGACAGCGCCAGGCGAAACAGCGTGGTCAGCAACAGCAAGGCCGGGAAGGTCGAGTAGCTGAGGATCCGCTCGATGTAGAACGAACCCATGAACACCAGCAGCGAAATGACGATGTTGAGGCCGATGAGAAAATCCACCAGCACCGTTGGCAGAGGGATGATCAGCATGGCGATGATCATCACCATCAAGCTCAGGATCAGCAGCTCCGGGCGCGCGCCGACGCTGCGCAAAAACACGTTGAGCATTCAGACAGCCCTGCGCGACAACATCATGAACCAGCGCCGGCGCGACGCCGGTCGATGCTTTCGTGGGCATAAGCCACGTCCGCCAGGCGCGTGAACTGCTCGGCCAGGCGCAACGGTGCCTGTTCATCGACAAACAACGACGGCGGCAATTGCAGGCAGAGGCGGCGCAGGGTCTGCAACAACATCGAGCGCTGACGATGGGAACTGAGCAGCATCCGTTCCCCCAGCGCACCGAGCAGCAGTTGGTCGAGTTCATCCGGGTAGGTCAGTACGCCGCACAGGAACACCAGCCAGTCGGGTTCAAAGGGGTTGTGCTGACAAATGAGCGCATCGCCGAGCAGCGCGCCGATAAACAGTTCGTCGGCGGAGCGCAGGCGCTTGAGGTCGGTCACCCGGCTCAACAGCTGACCGAATTCGGCCCGTGAGCAACTGGGATCCTGGGCGCAAATATCGGTGAGCAGCGCGGCTTCGACGAAGGCCAGTACGTTCATGCGTTGGGGCGGGCCGTACAGGGCGATCCAGTCCTGATAACAACTGAGCGGCCCCTCGTCGGACTCGAGGAAATCCCGGTAGGTCTCACGCAGCAGGCCGGCCCGCACCGCCATGCTCGCACCGAACATCCTGGCCTTGAGCGCCGCGTTGATCCCGGCGTTCAGGCGCTTGGGCGAAGCTTGGGCGACCACGGTCTGCAACAGCGTTTCAAGGCGCTGGCGGGTGGCGGTTTCCAGTTGGCGACGGCGCAGCAATTCTCGCAGCACCAGCGCCAGGTCGCTGTCATCGGGGAACAGCTGGCGGGCCATCTGCAGCAGCCAGGCAATGGGTCTGTCCGCCAGTCGAGCCAGGCTCAGCACCTGCCGTGCCTTGGGCAGGGTGTCGTCTTCCAGCACTCTTTCGAAGGTCTCGGTCAGCGCGTCGGTCTTCTGCTCGAACAGCCGTCGGCCACGAAATTGGGTCAGGGCCGCCGACAGCTCGTCACTGATCTGCACGATGCGCTGGGCCACGGCGGCGGTCGTGCTGTCGTCCAGCACGGTGTCGGCAGCCGCTTGCGGTTGTGGATGCTCGGCGGCCTTCTCGGCATTCAGCCGCGCCTGGGCGGCCCGGCCGCCGCTGGAAATCGGTGGCAGGATCATGGGGCTGACATCCGGAAATAAGAACGGCGCAAGCGCTCGTGTTGCTCGGGGGTCAGCAACGACCCGCCGTTTCCAGGCAAGTTCGGCTCCAGGGCTTCGAGAATTTCCTTGGGCTGGATCAGGAACACCCGCACCGTGTTGGCCGAGCGATCCTGGCGGTAGCTGAACAAGCGCCCGAGCCAGGGAATCGAACCCAACACCGGTACGCGGCCAATCTGCTCGCCGTGGTCGTCGCGGGTGAAACCGCCCACCAACAGACTCTTGCCCTGGGGCACCCTGGCCACGGTGCTGATACGCGTGCGCCCTACCGTCGGCAACGCACCCTGGCGCTCGCCCTGCCCCGGGTTCTCGACCTCGTTGCCGTCCTCGATATTGAGCGACATCTCGATCTCATCCGCCTGGGCGAACCGTGGCAGCACGCTCACCAGCGTGCCGTAGGTCACGTGTTGCAGGTCGACGCTGCGCTCGCCCACCAACGGCGCGTAGAACGTGCGGTTGTTGTCGAAGATCGCCGGCACGTTCTCTTGGGTCAGGATGACTGGTCGCGAGACCACGTTGGCGCGCTGGGTGCGCTCCAGCGCCAGGACCCGGGTGACGAACGAAGCACCATCGAGGGTGGTGGTCGAACCGGCGTTGAGCGAAGCGCTGAAGCTGCCGCCGGATTTCACTGCGCCTTGCCAGTTGATGCCCAACTGGTTGAGTTCATCCTTGTGCAGATCGATGATCCACAGCGACAGCTCGACGTGTCGTTTCGAGGTGTCCAGCGCGCTCACCAGGTTCTCGATGAAGCGCACCTGCTCCGGCAACCCCTTGACCAACAGGCTGTTGGTGTCCGGGTAGGCCACCACCCGGATGTTGCCGGCGGCGACTTCTCGGGCAATCACCCGGGGCGCGGTCGGGTCCTGTTCCGAAGCGCTGCTCGTCAGGCCTTCCAGGGGAAAAACCGGCATCGACCCCCGAGATCGCGGAGCAGGAGCTTGCGCCACCAACGGTTCGACCGATTGTTTCTCGCCGCGCAACAGCTCCTCAATCACCGTTGCCAAGCCGGGAATGGTCACCTTGTCATCGCGCAGTTCGTATCGGCGATCACTGACAAAGGTGTTGCGCACCTGGATCACGCCGATCTGCTGCCTGCCCAGCAGCAGTTCCGAACGCTGGTTATCCATCAACTGCGCAGCTTGCAGCACGATGTCGACATAGATCGGCGGCCCGGACACGTGAAAGGTGCGCAAGCCGTCGTTGCGCAGCGGATAGCGCGTGTCGTGCAGCCCCGACTGTTGCAGGAAAGCCAGCAGCCTGGCCACGGTCAGGGTCTGCAAGGACGCCATCGAGCTTTTGATTTCCGCGGCGTCATACAGGTAGATCGCCTGGCCGTCGCTGTACCAGATCAGCCCCATCCGGGCGCTGACCCGTTCGAAGGTCTGTTGCGGCGAGCGCAGGTCGAACGTGCCGCCGATCCGCTTGACCGCTGCGCCCTTGCTGACGATCACCGGCTTGCCGAGGGAGGCGGACAGCTCGCTGAAAAAGGTTCGTGCGCTCTGCTCGCGGGCTTCGAAGGTATACACATCAGCCTGCGCGACGACGGGGACGAGCAGCCATGAAATGAGCAGGAAAATCCATCGACGGCCCATCGAGTCACTTGCCCGGCAAGTAGGTGATGTCCGCCAGGCTGCTGGGCGCAAAGCCCACCAGTTCACGGACTTCCTTGGAGAAGTGCGACGAAGAGGCAAAGCCGAACTCCAGCGCCACGTCGGTCAGCGAGCCGTCCTCAAGACTCATGTTCAACAGCGCCTGGGCCGTGCGCCAGCCGCGCAAGGCTGGCTTGGCGGCACAGCCCAGGGCTTGTCGGCAGAGCCTGCGAAAATGCGAGACCGATACGCCATAGCGCCGGGCCAGGGCGTTGAGTTTTTCGCTGCGGGTGCCCTGTTCCAACAAAAACCGCACCAGCCCGTAGCTTTCGTGATGCCGCAACAGGTTGGCGAACCGGTGGTAGTCCGCTCCGGCGCCCATCGCTTGTTCGATGTACCAGCGTTCGAATCGCTCCGGGGACCGGACGACCTCATCCGCCACCGGCAGCATTGCCCAGGGCTCGACAGCCGCCCGCTGGTCGACGAAGGCATCGCTCATGTCGAGAAACGCCTGCAACTTCACCAGTGGTGCTTCGCACACTGATCGCGCGCTCAGCACTGCACCGTTGGCGTGCAGCCCATCCCTGAGCACCAGCAGCCCTTGCCAACCGGCCGGCAGGCAGTCGCTCAGGCCAGACCGTGCAGCGCCCAGTTGAACCGGGCGGGCGCCGACATGCAGATGCATCACGGGTGCGTGCAACTCAGGCAATGCCGTGGCACGAAATGAAGGTTCCTGCACAGCCGTCTCCTCTGCTGCGTGGCGATGGGAAGCGCCACAGGATGGAAGACCCAGCGCCTTGAATCCTGATGGAAAGCTGATCAGTCCGGGGGCTGGCATATGCCTTGCACCACTAAGGGTCATCGGCGCCCATCGCAATTGAGTGCCAGACTGTTCAAAGGACAACGGCGTCGTCATCCGGCCTTGCTCGGGCAACCGACCGGGTGCGGCGCTTTTTTATGTGGAAGGTGATGCGCGATGAATGAAGTTCCAGCCAACCCCCTGGCCTGGGTCCACGGCAGCGATGCCCCGGAAAAGAGCGCGGTCAACCTTGGCTTCATGGCCCTGAGTGACTGCGCCCCGCTGGTCGTGGCCGCCACCCAGGGCTTCGCCCAGCCCTACGGCCTGACCCTGAACCTCAAGCGCCAGAGTTCCTGGGCCAACCTGCGGGACAAGCTGGTCAGCGGTGAGATCGATGCCGCCCACAGCCTGTACGGCCTGATCTACGCCGTGCACCTGGGCATTGGTGGCGTGGCACCGACCGACATGGCCGTGCTGATGGGACTGAACCAGAACGGTCAGAGCATCAACCTGTCCCATGGCTTGCAGGCCCAGGGCGTGACCAGTCCTGAGGCACTGGAACGGCACGTGCACCAAACTCGCCCGAAACTGACCTTCGCCCAGACCTTCCCCACCGGCACCCACGCCATGTGGCTTTATTACTGGCTGGCGGCCCAGGGCATCCATCCGTTGTCGGATGTGGACAGTGTGGTGGTGCCGCCGCCGCAGATGATCGCGCACTTGCAGGCGGGTCGGATCGACGGTTTCTGCGTCGGCGAGCCCTGGTGCGCCAGTGCGGTCAAGCAGAACCTCGGTTTCACCCTGGCGACCACCCAGACCATCTGGCCCGATCACCCGGAGAAAGTCCTGGGCTGCACCCGCGCCTTTGTCGAGCAATACCCCAATACCGCCCGGGCGCTGGTGATGGCAATCCTAGAAGCCAGTCGCTTCATCGAGCAGAGCACCGAGAACCGCCGAAGCACCGCGCAACTGTTGAGCGCGCCCGAATACCTCGACGCGCCGCTCGATTGCATCGAACCGCGGCTGCTGGGGGTTTATGCCGATGGCCTGGGCAACAGTTGGCAGGATCCCCATGCCATGCGCTTTCATGGCAACGGCGAGGTGAACCTGCCGTACCTGTCCGACGGCATGTGGTTCATGACCCAATTCCGCCGCTGGGGCCTGCTGCGTGAAGATCCGGATTATCTGGCCGTGGCGCGGGACGTCCAGCAGCTCGAGCTTTATCGCCAAGCCTGCGCGGCGCTGGACATCGCCTCGCCACCCCAGGACATGCGCAGCAGCCAGTTGATCGATGGCACCACCTGGGACGGCTCGGACCCGGCCGGTTACGCCAAGAGCTTCAAACTGCACGCCTTGAGCGATGCGCCTGCCCTCTTCGCCAGCCGCTGACAGGAGCCCGACCATGCTGCGTATCCTGCTGATCAACGACACTGCGAAAAAAGTCGGTCGCCTCAAGGCCGCCCTGATTGAAGCCGGGTTCGAAGTGATCGACGAATCCGGCCTGACCATCGACCTGCCGGCGCGCGTCGAAACGGTGCGTCCGGACGTGATCCTGATCGATACCGAGTCACCCGGACGCGATGTGATGGAACAGGTTGTGCTGGTCAGCCGCGACCAGCCACGACCGATCGTCATGTTTACCGACGAGCACGACCCGGATGTCATGCGTCAGGCGATCAAGTCCGGCGTCAGCGCCTACATCGTCGAAGGCATCCACGCCGCGCGCCTGCAACCGATCCTCGATGTGGCCATGGCCCGCTTCGAAAGCGACCAGGCCCTGCGCGCCCAACTCCTGGCCCGCGACCAGCAACTGGCCGAACGCAAACGCATCGAACTGGCCAAGGGCATGCTGATGAAAATGAAGGAATGCAACGAGGAACAGGCCTACACCCTGATGCGCCGCCAGGCCATGAGCCGCCAGCAGAAACTGATCCAGGTGGCGGAGCAGATCATTGCCATGAATGAGTTGCTGGGCTGAAGACCCCGCAGCGCCTGGACTGGCGCCATCGCGAGCAGGCTCGCTCCCACAGGGGCGAGGGGTGACCGCAGCCCTCGTGTACACCACAAAATCCACTGTGGGAGCGGGCTTGCTCGCGAAGGCGGCTTCACATCCAACATCATCATCGACTGACCCACCGCTATCGCGAGCAAGCCTGCTCCCACGGGGTCCGGGGTAGCCGCAGCCCTCGTGTACACCACACATCCACTGTGGGAGCGGGCTTGCTCGCGAAGGCGGCTTCACATCCAACATCATCGACTGACCCACCGCTATCGCGAGCAGGCTCGCTCCCACAGGGTCCCAAGGTGACCGCAGCTCTTGTGCACACCACAAAATCCACTGTGGGAGCGAGCCTGCTCGCGATGGGCATCACACCGACTCCCCTGTTGGCACAGATCTCGCTTAACCAACACCACAGGTAACCAACGGCGGTTGCCCCACCTACGACAAAGACGTCGCACACCCTGCTCGCCCCGCTGGCGAACCGGGTTGCGGCGTTTTTTTGCTTTGGCCCCAACGTCCGGGGTCGGTGGGGTCGCCCCGAGCGGCGCACCACTTCGAAGCACTGACTCATTTCTCGAGACTTTTACTGAGGTGCGCGATGAATTCAAGCTTCTGGAAATCCGGCCATACCCCGACCCTGTTCGCGGCCTTCCTGTATTTCGACCTGAGTTTCATGGTCTGGTACCTGCTCGGTCCACTGGCGGTGCAGATCTCCGCCGACCTGCACCTGACCACCCAGCAACGCGGCCTGATGGTCGCCACGCCGATCCTCGCCGGCGCGGTGCTGCGCTTGTTCATGGGCCTGCTGGCCGATCGGATTTCGCCGAAAGCCGCCGGCATGGTGGGCCAGGTGATTGTGATCAGCGCGCTGTTCTGCGCTTGGAAACTGGGAATCCACAGCTATGAACAAGCACTGCTGCTGGGCCTGTTCCTGGGCATGGCCGGCGCCTCGTTCGCCGTGGCCCTGCCGCTGGCTTCCCAATGGTATCCGCCGCAGCACCAGGGCAAGGCCATGGGCATCGCCGGTGCCGGTAACTCGGGCACCGTGCTGGCCGCGCTGATCGCACCTGTGATGGCGGCGACCTTTGGCTGGAGCAACGTGTTCGGCTTCGCACTGATCCCGCTGATCCTGACCCTGGTGGTCTTTGCCTGGCTGGCGAAGAACGCTCCGGAGCGGCCGAAAGCCAAATCCATGGCCGACTACCTCAAGGCCCTGGGCGATCGTGACAGCTGGTGGTTCATGTTTTTCTACAGCGTGACCTTCGGCGGTTTCATCGGCCTGGCCAGCGCCCTGCCCGGCTACTTCAACGACCAGTACGGCCTGAGCCCGGTGACCGCCGGCTACTACACCGCCGCCTGCGTCTTCGGTGGCAGCCTGATGCGCCCATTGGGCGGCGCCCTGGCGGATCGTTTCGGCGGCATTCGTACCTTGTTGGGCATGTACACCGTCGCGGCAGTCTGCATCGCCGCCGTGGGCTTCAACCTGCCGAGTTCCTATGCGGCCCTGGCCTTGTTCGTCTGCACCATGCTCGGTCTGGGTGCGGGCAACGGCGCGGTGTTCCAGTTGGTGCCACAACGCTTCCGTCGCGAGATCGGCGTCATGACCGGGTTGATCGGCATGGCCGGCGGCATCGGCGGTTTCGCCCTGGCAGCAGGCATGGGCGCGATCAAGCAAAGCACCGGCAGCTATCAACTGGCGCTGTGGTTGTTCGCCAGCCTAGGTGTCCTGGCCTGGTTCGGCCTGTACGGCGTCAAGCGTCGCTGGAGAACCACCTGGGGTTCGGCTGCCGTCACCGCCGCCCGGGTATAAAGAGCGACCATGAGCCTGCAATTGAGTTTTGCCGAAGCCAGCGCCATCGGCCCGCGGGAGGAAAACCAGGACGCCCTGCGCCTGGTCACCCCGGCCCCGGCCCTGGCGGCCAGCAAGGGTTACCTGTTCGCCATCGCCGACGGCGTGAGCCAGTGCGCCGATGGCGGCCTGGCCGCCCGTTCGACCTTGCAGGCCCTGGCCCTGGACTACTACTCCACGCCGCAGACCTGGGGCGTGGCCCAGGCCCTGGACCGGTTGTTGCTGGCGCAGAACCGCTGGCTCCAGGCCAACGGCGGCGGGCAACCGCTGCTCACCACCGTCAGCGCCCTGGTGCTGCGGGGACGACGCTTCACCCTGGCCCACGTCGGCGATTGCCGGGTCTACCGCTGGCACGCCGATCAGCTGCAACGGGTCAGCGAGGACCACGTCTGGGAACAACCGGGCATGCAGCATGTGCTCAAGCGGGCCTTGGGCCTGGATCAACACCTGATCCTGGATTTCCTCGACGGTGAGCTGCGCGCCGACGAAACCTTCGTCCTGCTCAGCGATGGCGTCTGGGCGGTGCTGGGGGACACGGCCATCGCCGGCATCCTGCGCGACCAACCGGACCTCAACGTGGCAGCCCAGACCCTGGTTAACGCCGCGCACCTGGCCGGCAGCCAGGACAACGCCAGCGCGTTGCTCGTGCGGGTCGACGCCGTGGGTGAAGCGAGCATTGGTGATGCGCTGATCCAACTGCAGCAATGGCCCCTGCCCCCGACGCTGAAGCCTGGGCAGGTGTTCGAAGGCTGGCAGATCGAAGGCCTGCTTGGCCAGAGCCAGCAATCGCTGCTCTATCGGGTGCATGACGGCCAGGGCCAGCCCTGGTTGCTGAAAACCCTGCCGGGGCATCTGCGGGACGACACACAGGCCGGGCAGGCGTTGCTGTCGGAAGAATGGTTTCTCAAGCGGGTCGCGGGCCGGCAGTTTCCCGAGGTCCACGGTGTACCGCAGCGCCAGCATCTGTACTACGTGATGCGCGAGTACCCTGGCCAGACCCTGGCTGAACTGTTCGAACAGGCGGGTGCATTGCCGCTGGCGCAGTGGCAGGACCTGGCGCAACGGCTGGTGCGGGCGGTGGGCCTGTTGCATCGAAGGCAGATCTACCACCGTGACATCAAGCCGGACAACCTGCACCTGGGCGACGACGGCGAGTTGCGCCTGCTGGATTTCGGGCTGGCGTACTGCCCGGGGTTATCCGAGGACCAGGCGAACCTGTTGCCGGGCACCCCAAGCTATATCGCCCCGGAAGCCTTCGGCGGCAGCGCACCGACGGCGCAACAGGACCTGTATGCCGTTGGCGTGACCTTGTATTTCCTGCTGACCGGGCATTATCCCTACGGCGAGGTCGAAGCCTTCCAACGTCCGCGCTTTGGCGTGCCGGTCAGTGCCAACCGCTATCGCCCGGACCTGGCCGAATGGCTCGGGCAAAGCCTGGAGCGCGCGGTCGCAGCGGATCCGACGCAACGCTTTGAAACGGCCGAGGAATGGCTGTTGTTGCTGGAACAGGGCGAACGCCGCAGCTTGAGCGTACGGCCTCGGCCGCTGTTGGAGCGCGAGCCGCTGAAGGTCTGGCGGACGTTGGCGCTGGTGTCATTGCTGGTGAATCTGGTGCTGCTGTTTCTGGTGTTTCATTCATCCTGACCAACCGTGGCGAGGGAGCTTGCTCCCGCTGGACTGCGCAGCAGACCCAAAAACCTGCGACCGCTTCGCGCTCGAGCGGGAGCAAGCTCCCTCGCCACAAAAGCTTTTTTACCGGCCCGGCCACGCTCCATTACCGGGCAACACGCTTTGATTCAGTGCAATAAATTCTCCTCCAGCGCATTCAGCCGCCGTCATCCCCAATAAAACCGCACCCCAAAGCCACTTGGCACAACCACTGCATAACCTCTCTCACCATACATAAAGCAACGCCTCCAACGATGAAGGCGGTGCTTCCCGAGAGAACGGGACCAGGACAAAGGCGTCCTCGCTAGCACACTAGCGGGACGCCTTTTTTTGTTTTCGTAGAAATTACCGAGCCAGTCCGATCGCCGTGATGAAACGGACCTGAGCTCACGGAGAAGCCTGATGAAAAAACTCAAATTGGTGATGATCGGCAACGGCATGGCCGGCGTACGCACCCTCGAAGAGTTGCTCAAGCTGAGTAACGAGCTGTACGACATCACGGTGTTCGGTGCCGAACCCCATGCCAACTACAACCGCATCCTGCTCTCCCCTGTGCTGGCCGGCGAACAGACGTTCGAAGAGATCGTGCTCAATGACCTGAGCTGGTATCAGGACAACAACATCAAGCTGCTGCTCAACCGCAAGGTGGTAGAGATTGACCGGGTCAAGCGCCGGGTCATCGCCGAAGACGGCACCGAAGCCGAATACGACCGGCTGCTGATCGCCACCGGTTCCACGCCGTTCATCCTGCCGATTCCCGGCCACACCCTGGAAGGCGTGATCGGCTACCGCGACATTGCCGACACCCAGATGATGATCGACACCGCCAAGACCCACAAACACGCCGTGGTCATCGGCGGCGGCCTGCTGGGCCTGGAAGCGGCCAACGGCCTGAAGCTGCGGGGCATGGACGTGACCGTGGTGCACTTGGGCGAATGGCTGCTGGAGCGGCAACTGGACAAAACCAGCGGCCAACTGCTGCAAACCGCCCTGGAAAGCCGTGGACTGAAATTCCGTCTGTGCGAGCAGACCCAGGCCCTGCACGACGCCGGCAACGGCCGGGTCGGCTCGGTGCAGTTCAAGAACGGCGACATCATTCCCGCCGACCTGGTGGTGATGGCCGCCGGCATCCGGCCCAATACCGAGCTGGCGGAGAAATCCGGCATCCCGTGCAGCCGCGGGATCCTGGTCAACGACACGATGCAAACCTACGATCCGCGCATCTACGCCATCGGTGAATGCGCCAGCCACCGTGGCACCGCTTATGGCCTGGTGGCCCCGCTGTTCGAACAGGCCAAGGTCTGCGCCAACCACCTTGCCCAACTGGGTTTTGCGACCTACAAGGGTTCGGTGACCTCGACCAAGCTGAAAGTCACCGGCATCGACCTGTTCTCCGCCGGCGACTTCATGGGCGGCGAAGGCACCGAGACCATCACCCTTTCCGACCCGATTGGCGGCGTCTACAAGAAACTGGTGATCAAGGACGACGTGCTGGTCGGCGCCTGCCTGTACGGCGATACCGCGGACGGTGGCTGGTATTTCCGCCAGATCCGTGAGAATGCCGGCATCAGCGAGATCCGCGATCACCTGATGTTCGGCGAAAACGCCTTGGGCGATGTCGGACACCAGGGCCAGGACAAAGCCATGAGCATGGCTGACAGCGCTGAAGTCTGCGGCTGCAACGGCGTGTGCAAGGGCACTATCGTCAAGGCCATCCAGGAGCATGGGCTGTTCAGCGTCGATGACGTGAAAAAACACACCAAGGCCGCCAGTTCCTGCGGTTCCTGCGCTGGCCTGGTGGAGCAGATCCTGATCAACACCGTGGGTGGCGCGGCGGACGTCAAGCCGAAAAGCGAAAAGGCCATCTGCGGTTGCAGCGACCTCAACCACGGGCAGATCCGCCAGGCGATTCGCGACCAGCACCTGCTGACCATCGCCGGGACCATGAGCTATCTGAACTGGCGCACCCCGAACGGCTGCGCCACCTGCCGCCCGGCCTTGAACTACTACCTGATTTCCACTTGGCCCGGCGAAGCCCATGACGATCCGCAATCGCGCCTGATCAACGAGCGCGCCCACGCCAACATCCAGAAAGACGGCACCTACTCGGTGGTCCCGCGGATGTGGGGCGGGGTCACCACGCCTTCGGAGCTGCGACGCATCGCCGACGTGGCCGACAAGTACAGCGTGCCGATGGTCAAGGTCACCGGCGGCCAGCGCATCGACTTGCTGGGCATCAGGAAACAGGACCTGCCGGGTGTCTGGAAAGACCTCGACATGCCCTCCGGCCACGCCTACGGCAAGTCCATCCGCACCGTGAAGACCTGCGTAGGCAGCGAGTTCTGCCGCTTCGGCACGCAAAACTCCACCCAGCTGGGCATCGAGCTGGAGCACGACCTGTTCAACATGTGGTCGCCCCACAAGGTCAAGCTGGCCGTGTCCGGCTGCCCGCGCAACTGCTCCGAAGCCGGCATCAAGGACGTCGGCATCATCGGCGTGGATTCCGGCTGGGAGATGTACATCGGCGGCAACGGCGGGATCAAGACCGAGGTCGCCGAATTCTTCGTCAAGCTCAAGACCGCCGAGGAAGTCCGCGAATACAACGGCGCCTTCCTGCAGTTGTACCGCGAGGAAGCTTTCTACCTCGAACGCACCGTGCATTACATGCAGCGGGTCGGCATGGAGCACATCAAGAAGGCCGTGCTCGAAGACCCGGCGCGGCGCAAAGCCCTGCATGAACGCCTGAAATTTTCCCTGTCGCTGGAACAGGACCCGTGGAAACAGCGCCTGGAACAACCCCAGCTGAAGAAAGAGTTTGAAGTCATCCCCGTGAAAAACCTGGAGGTGCCGGCATGAACTGGCTGGATATCTGCGCGCTGGACGAAATCAACGCCCTGGGCTCGCGCATCATCAATGGCCCGAAAGGCGACATTGCGATTTTTCGCACCAGCGACGATGAGGTTTTCGCACTCGATGACCGCTGCCCCCATAAGGGCGGCCCGTTGTCCCAGGGTCTGATCTACGGCAAGCGCGTGGCCTGCCCGCTGCACAACTGGCAGATCGACCTGGAAACCGGCCAGGCCCAGGCTCCGGATGTGGGCTGCGCCCATCACCATTCGGCGCGGGTCGAGAATGGCCGGGTGCTGCTGGCCCTGCGGGAAGCAAGCTGATGAGCCGCCAGACCACTGCCTCGACCTGCTGCTACTGCGGGGTCGGGTGTGGCGTGCTGATCGAGCATGACGACGAGCGCATCCTCGGCGTCAGCGGCGATCCCACCCACCCGGCCAACTTCGGCAAATTGTGCAGCAAGGGCTCGACCCTGCACCTGACCGGCGACCTCGCCGCCCGCGCCCTGTATCCGGAGCTGCGCCTTGGCAAAGGCCTGGCCCGGGCCCGTACCGACTGGGACAGCGCCCTGGACCATGCCGCCAATATCTTCGCCGAGACCATCGCCGAACACGGCCCGGACAGCGTGGCGTTCTACATCTCCGGGCAGTTGCTGACCGAGGACTACTACGCCTTCAACAAACTCGCCCGGGCGCTGGTGGGCACCAACAACATCGACAGCAATTCGCGGCTGTGCATGTCCTCGGCGGTGGTGGGCTACAAACGCAGCCTCGGCGCCGATGCCCCGCCTTGCAGCTATGAAGACCTGGAACTGAGCGACTGCGTGATGATCGTCGGCAGCAACATGGCCTACGCCCATCCGATCCTGTTTCGCCGCCTCGAAGAAGCCAAATCCCGCCGGCCACAGATGAAAATCATCGTCATCGACCCCCGGCGCACGGACACCTGTGATCTGGCGGACCTGCACCTGGCGATCCTGCCGGGCACCGATGTCGCCCTGTTCCATGGGATTTTGCACCTGCTGCTGTGGGAAGACTGGGTCGACCGCAAGTTCATCAAGGCTCATACCGAAGGCCTGGCGGACCTGAAGAACCTGGTGCGCGATTACACGCCGGCCATGGTCGCCCAACTCTGCGGCATCAGCGTCGAGCAACTGCACCAGTGCGCGCAATGGGTCGGCACCTCGCCGAGTTTCCTGTCGCTGTGGTGCATGGGCCTGAACCAGTCCACTGCCGGCAGCGCGAAGAACAGCGCGTTGATCAACCTGCACCTGGCCACCGGGCAGATCGGCCGTCCAGGCGCGGGTCCGTTCTCGCTGACCGGTCAACCCAATGCCATGGGCGGACGGGAGACCGGCAGCCTGTCGAACCTGCTGCCGGGCCATCGCGAAGCCGCGAACCCCGAGCATCGCGCTGAAGTCGCCCGCTACTGGGGCGTCGAGCAATTGCCTGCCAATACGGGCCTGAGCGCCATCGAGCTGTTCGAGCAGGTTCGCAACGGCAAGATCAAGGCCTTGTGGATTGCCTGCACCAACCCGGCCCAATCGATGCCGGACCAGACTGCAGTGCGCGAAGCCCTGCAAGCCTGCCCGTTCGTGGTGTTACAGGAAGCCTTCCGCACCACCGAGACCGCCGCCTATGCCGACCTGTTGTTGCCGGCGGCCAGTTGGGGCGAGAAAGAAGGCTCGGTGACCAACTCCGAACGGCGGATTTCCCACGTGCGCCGGGCTATCGGCGCACCTGGAGAGGCGCGCCCGGACTGGGCGATCACGGTGGATTTCGCACAACGCCTGGAGAAACGTCTGCGCCCCGCCCAGCCTAGCCTGTTCGCCTTCGAAACCCCGGCCCAGCTGTTCGATGAGTACAAACAGCTGACCTGCGGCCGTGACCTGGATTTGTCCGGCATCAGCCACGCCTTGATCGACCAGCTCGGCCCACAACAATGGCCCTTCCCGGCCGGCGCCACGGTCGGCACCGCCCGCCTGTACATGGATGGGATCTTTCCCACCGACACCGGCCGCGCACGATTTGTCGCCGAACCGTACCGCGCCGCCAAGGAGCTGCGTGACGCCCGTTACCCGCTGACCCTGAACACCGGCCGCCTGCGCGACCAATGGCACGGCATGAGCCGCACCGGGACCGCCGCGCAGTTGTTCGGTCATGTGAACGAAGCCGTACTGAGCCTGCATCCCGATGAACTGGTGCGCCACCGTCTGCGAGCCGGCGACCTGGTCAGCCTCAAAAGCCGCCGTGGCGCGGTGATCGTGGCAGTGGACAGTGACGAGAGCGTACGCCCCGGCCAGGCATTCCTGCCCATGCACTGGGGCGACCGGTTCCTCAAGGGTGGCGTGAATACCCTGACCCAACCGGCGTTCGATCCTCTGTCGAAACAACCGGAGCTAAAGCACAGCGGCGTACACCTGGAAGCGGTAAACCTGCCCTGGCAGCTTTTCGCCTTGATCGAGGGCGATGTCCAGCAGCATTTGGAGACATTACGCCCCCTGTGTGAGGCATTTGCCTACGTCAGCCTGAGCCTCACCGGGCGCGAACGTCCGGCGTTACTGATTCGCGCCGCCAGCGCCGGTGCGCCCGAACCGCAGGTGCTTCAGGCCATCGATGAACAACTGGGGCTGGTGGAAGGACCAGTGCTGGCCTATGACGATCCGCGCCGTGCCATCGGCAAACGGGTACGGATCGAAAACGGCCGCATCACCGCGATTCGCCTGGCCGGTGAAACCCTGGCCCGACACTGGCTGCAGAACCTGTGGTCGGAAGGTCGTGCCGATGAGCAACTGCGCCGCTGGCTACTGGCGCCGCTGAGCGCGCCGCCGGGCAATGTCGGCGCCCCGATGGGCGCCGGCAAGACCCTGTGCAACTGCATGAACGTCAGTCAGCGTGCGGTCTGCGCCGGCATCGAGCGTGGCCTGGACTTGCAAGGGCTGAAACAGGAACTGGGCTGCGGCACGCAATGTGGCTCCTGTGTACCGGAAATCAAACGCCTGCTGGTTGCCACCGCGCAACCGGTGGCCGCTGTCTCGTGAGGAAAACACTATGAACGCAAAAGTCTGGCTGGTGGGCGCAGGTCCCGGTGACCCTGAATTACTGACCCTAAAAGCCGTACGCGCCTTGGGCGAGGCGGACGTGGTGCTGATCGACGACCTGGTCAATGACGCGGTGCTGGAGCATTGCCCTGGCGCGCGCATCATTGCCGTGGGCAAGCGCGGCGGATGCCGCTCCACACCACAGGCGTTCATTCATCGGTTGATGCTGCGCTATGCCCGCCAGGGCAAATGCGTGGTGCGCCTCAAGGGCGGCGATCCGTGCATCTTTGGCCGTGGCGGTGAAGAGGCACAATGGCTGCGCGAGCATGGCGTCGAGGTGGAGTTGGTCAATGGCATCACCGCCGGCCTGGCGGGCGCGACCCAGTGTGACATCCCGCTGACCCTGCGCGGAGTTGCCCGGGGCGTGACGCTGGTCACGGCGCACACCCAGGACGGCAGCAGCCTGAACTGGCAGGCCCTGGCCCAGGGCGGGACCACCCTGGTGGTGTACATGGGCGTGGCGAAACTGAGCGAGATCCGTGAGCAATTGCTGGCCGGTGGCTTGGCAGCGAACACCCCGGTCGCCATGATCGAAAACGCTTCCCTGCCCCATCAGCGTGACTGCCGAAGCGACCTGGCCTCGATGGAAGCCGATGCGAGTGCCTTTGAGCTCAAGAGCCCGGCGATCCTGGTGATCGGCGCCGTGGCCGCGGGTGCGGAACTGGCCCAGGCACCGCAGGCCTGGGTCCAGGCGGCAGCGCTGTAACCTCTGGCAAACAACACCAACCCTGTGGGAGCAAGCTCGGCTCCCACAGGTATTTGTCGCTCATTTTCATAAATCCCAGGCAAAGAAAAGCCCGGCCTAGGCCGGGCTTTTCCAGAGCTTTGGGCTAATTACTTAGCTTGGGCTTCAACCTGCGCTTCTACGCGACGGTTAACTGCACGACCAGCTTCGGTCTTGTTGTCAGCCACTGGGCGGGATTCGCCGTAGCCAACAGACTGAACGCGGGACGATTCAACACCGTACTGGTTGGTCAGAACTTGCTTAACGGCGTTTGCACGACGCTCGGACAGTTTCTGGTTGTAAGCGTCAGGACCGACGGAGTCAGTGTGACCTTCAACAGTAGTGGTGGTGGATGGGTACTGCTTCATGAAGTCAGCCAGGTTCTTGATGTCGCCGTAGCTGTTTGGCTTGACGACCGACTTGTCGAAGTCGAACTTCACGTCCAGCTCAACACGTACGACTTCAGCAACAGCTGGGCAGCCATCAGCGTCAACAGTTACGTTGGCTGGGGTGTCAGGGCACTTGTCGACGTTGTCGCATACGCCATCGTTGTCGCTGTCGGAGCAGACTTCAGCCGGAGCTGGAACTGGAGCAGCGGCAGGCTTGGAACCGCCACCGAAGTTCACACCGATACCAACGCTAGGCGCCCACTCGGTGTCGCCCTGGTCGATGTTGTACTGAGCTTCAACGCCGGCACGGGCGTAGAAGTTCTCGGTGAAGTACAGCTTGGCGCCGCCACCCACGTTGGCGAAGGTAGAACGGTTACGACCGTTGCTGCCGTTCTGGTCGATGCTCTGGTCGGAGAAACCGGCCGAGACGTAAGGACGCAGCATGTCACCTGGGTTGTTGAAGTGGTACAGAGCGTCCAGAGCGGTGTTCGCACCCTTAACGTTCTTGCCGTCGTCGGCACGTACGTTGTGCACTTCGTCGTAGGCCAGACGCAGTTCAACGTCGTCGGTCAGGAAGTAACCAACCGAACCGCCGAACAGGTTGCCGTTGTTCTTGAAGTTACGAGCGCTGTCGAATTGTTCTTTCTTGGCGAAGCCTTCGATTTCAACTGCGCCTTGGCCTTGTGCCAGAGCGCCGAACGAAGTGGCAGCAATCAAAGAACCAATGGCAAAGCCCAAGGTGTTTTTCAGTTTCATCCGTTAAATCCCCATCTGGTGATTGTGAAGCAGTCCCGCAAACCGGGGGACAACTCGGCGGCAAGTCTATCAGAACTTGCCTACACGTAAGAGATATTTGCGCCGAACTAAGTTTCAGCAATGCCTGCAAATTTCTCACGCAATTTGTCAAGAGCGCGCTTGTAACGCATTTTTGTCGCGCTCAAACCCATGTGCATGATATCTGCGATCTCCTGGAACTCCAGTTCTGCGACAAATCGTAGCACCAGAATTTCCCGATCGATCGGGTTTACATAAACCAACCAGCGATCAAGCCCGCCCTTCTCCTCAGGTTTAGGCGCCTTTTCTTCAGACGCTTCTTCAAGAGGGTCAAGGCTCAGCGCGTCCATCAAGCGACGCTTTCGCCGTTCCTTGCGGTACTGCGTGATGCATTCGTTGTAGGTGATGCTATAGAGCCATGTCTTGAACTTCGATTTCCCCTCGAAGTTCTTCAGGCCATACAGCACCTTCAACATCACCTCCTGACAGACATCGTCAGCATCACGATCGTTCCCGAGATATCGCGCACAAACGTTAAATAATGTCCTCTGGTAACGGCGCATCAACTCTTCGTAAGCACGGGTTACGTGGAACAGCTCCGTATGCGCGCGCGCGACCAACTCCTCATCGGAGAGATCACGGGGGTCGTAGCGCGTGGATGGCGATTGGGCTTTGTTCAAAACAAGTCGGGCCGACAGTCTAGGTCAATGTGCGCCGCAGCCTGGGGCTACCCGGCATTTTACGGCGGCATACATTAGCAGGGTTTGCCGGGTTAGCGGCTACTCACATGCTGTTCCAGCAGGATCCGATTGGAGAGCGACACCAATTCGCCCTCATCGGTCAGCAATGTGGTCTTCACCGTGCCGATCTCTTCGATCTGGCCTTCGACCTCGCCAACACGCACTTGTTGCCCAACCTCATACAACTCACGCACATAGATTCCCGCAAGAATCTGACCGGCAATTTCCCGGCTTCCCAAGCCCATGGCCAGCGCAACGGCCAGACCAACGGTAATCAGAACGATCACGATCACGTGGTTGAGCAGGTCAGTCTTGACCTCCAACTGACTGATCGCGACCGAAATACTGATGATAATCACCAGGCCCTGGGCGATTCGCCCGACGCCTGCGGCGTAATCCAGCCCCACGCCCTCAGCGGCACCACGCACCAGCCCGTTGGCCAGTTGCGCCAGCAAGACACCGACCAGCAGCACCAGCGCGGCGCCAAAAACCTTGGGCAAATACAACGCGAGCATATCCAGCGTAGCTGAAACTCGCTCAAGGCCAAGGGATTCAGCGGCAGAAACCAGGAAAATCAGCAATACGAACCAATAGACGATCTTGCCGACCAAGGTCGAGATCGGCACCTGGATGCCGCCACGCGACAGCAGTTTGGTCAGGCCGGTGCCGCCCATCAGGCGATCGAGACCGAGCTTGGCGAGCAGCTTGGAGAGCAGTGTATCCAACAGCTTGGCTACCACGAAGCCGAGCAACAGCACCACCAGCGCGCCGAAGAGGTTCGGGATGAAGTTAGCCACCTTGGTCCACAACGCGGTCATTGCCGTGACGAGGCTCTGGGTCCAGAGATCAAGTTCCATATTCAATCAGCCTTATCAGCGGTGCGGGTAACAGGTTTACGACGGGAAACCGGCGAGACGTGGGCCGACCCGTTATTCACGGCGATCATCAGCGCGGGCAACCAACGGCCCAGCAGGCTGAACAGATCGCCGGCGCCGACCTGGCGGTTAGCGGTTTTCAGTACACGTCCCAGGCATGCATCGTCGTCCCGGCTGGACGGCGAAGCCTTGAGCATGTCGCGCAAAGACTGTTCAAACGGATCGTGCATACGCACCTCTCGTGATGTCTGTGGAAGACGCGATCAAATTTGGTCGGGTCACATGAAGCCTCATCACACCCAGCGCAAACGGCGGAACAACCACCATTGCCCCAGGGCCACGCAGACCATCAGCAGGCAGGCGACCATGAAACCGTAGGGGCTGCCGGACAGTGGAATGCCGCCGACGTTGATGCCCAGAAGGCCGGTGAGGAAACTCATCGGCAGGAAGATCCCGGTAATGATGCCGAAGCGGTACATGGTGCGGTTCATGCGCACCGACAGACGCCGGTCCTCGGCCTCCAGCACCAGCCCCACGCGCTCGCGGGTCAGTTCCAGCTCCTCGAGATAGCGGGTCAGGCTGTTGTTCAATTCGTTCCAGTAGTCGCCGTCATCGTCGACGAACCACGCCAGCTTGAGCCGACTCATTTGCCCGAAGATGTCCCGCTGCGGCGCCAGGAATCGCTTCAGCCCGGCCGCCCTGCGACGGATGTGCAAAATCGCATCGTGCTCGGGAGTATACCGTTCGTCGGTATCGAGTTTTTCTTCCTCGGTGTCGACGATTTCCGACAGGCAGGTCACCAGATCCTGCACTTTGTTGGTGAGGTACTGCGCCATATAAAGGATGAGCTCCGAGGCGGTCTTGGGCCCCTTGCCCTCGGTCAGTTGCACCAGCAGCTCATCGGTGGCGCGCAACGGTCGCAGGCGCAGGGAAATCACCCGCTGGGCAGACGCAAAGATGCGTACCGACACCATGTCTTCCGGTTCGGCCCCCGGGTTGAGGTTGATTCCCCGCAGAAACAGCAGCAACTCGGCGTTGGGCAACGGCAACAGCCGCGGGCGGGTGTTCTCTTCGAGCAGCAGGTCGCAGTTGAATTCACTCAGGCCGCTGGACTTGCGCAGCCAGGTATGGGTCTGCGGATGACTGCGATCCCAGTGCAACCAAAGGCTTTCGTGGTCCTGCAACTGCAAATCGTCGAGTTCGGTCCTGGCGATGGAGCGTGCGCCGCCTTTACCGTCCAGCACCAGGGCATGCACCAGCCCCCACTGGGCGTTTTCTTCCTCGAACATCCTCATCCCTTATGGCTGTGACGTGTCATTCAGGCATTTTCAGCGGGCTTGGCGAGACGATCACGCCGTTGTTGTCCGCATAGACATACTCGCCCGGACGGAACGTCACGCCGGCAAAGGTCACCGGGACATTGAGCTCACCGACGCCGCGCCGGTCGGTTTTCATCGGGTGGCTGGCCAGGGCCTGAACGCCGAGGTCGGTCTGGGCGATGATGTCGACGTCGCGGATGCAACCGTAGATCACCAGCCCTTCCCAGCCATTGTTCGCGGCTTTTTCCGCCAGCATGTCGCCCAGCAGCGCCCGCCGCAGCGAGCCACCGCCGTCAACCACCAGTACCTTGCCGTTGCCCGCAAGTTCAACCTGCTCCTTGACCCGCGAATTGTCCTCGAAGCACTTGATGGTCACGATTTCGCCGCCGAAGGAGTCGCGGCCGCCGAAATTGCTGAACATCGGCTCCAGCACCTGCACCAGGTCCGGGTAGGCGTCGCACAGGTCGGGCGTAAGGTAATGGTTCATCGAACAACTCCTGGAAGGCTGGAACGTCAGACTGAATGGGCAACCGTTTGTGACCGGAACCGCTTAACGCGTCATATCTTAGCCGCAAGCCGACCAGAGCGAAATGCCCTTGTCAGAGCCCTCGTCTCAAACCGCTTCGGCCAGGCCGGGCTGTTCTGCCAGCAGTGGTGAGCAAGGGTCTTCCAGCCAGCGCGCCACCAGTGGCCAGACTTCAGCCTGTGCGGCTTTGCTGACCAGCATCTCGACATGGCCAAAGTCATCCGTGAACCCCTGCGCCCGGCCCAGGCAGACAAACTGCTTGTGTTCGGAACCGATCTGCTCGAAGAGCTTGCGGCACGCCCAGGTCGGATCCTGGTGATCGCCCGCGGCACTCACCGCCAGCACCGGCACCTGGACGTCGGCCAACCCGGCCCACCAGTTTTTCTCGGCATCGCCGAAGCGCCCGAACAGGCCGTACCAGCGCATGCTTTCCAGTGCCAGGCCAATGGGCTCGTCCTCGGGTCCACGCTTGAGCCGTGAGCCGGACAATTGGGCAAAACGCTTGAGGATGAAGCGCCCGCTCCACTCCACCGGTGGAATTTTCAGCGGCCAGTAGGTGCGGCTGACCTGGGTACCAAAAAACGCAGCCGACGCCACGGCGGGCTCGCCCAGATACTGCCCGCCCAAGGCTGCAGCCAGGGTGATACCGCCCAGGGAATGGCCGATCCAGTGCGGCACCTGCCTGCTTTGTTCGCGCACGAAAGCGCCGATGGCCGGCAAATCGTAGCGGGCGTAGTCGGCCACCCGGTTGTGGCGATAGTTCTGGTTGCGTTGGGACAACCCGTGGCCGCGCATCTCGGGGATCCACACATCGAACCCCTGGCGCGTCAGGTATGCCCCCAGGCCAAGGCCCTTGGGCGAATACCAGAAGCGCCGGTTGGAAAAACTGCCGTGCAACAGGATTACGGGAACGCCACGGGTTTGGCCGGCATCGGCCATGCCCAGTCGGGTCACGGCCAGCTCGACGCTGTAGTCCGGGCTGTTGCCGGGTTTCAAACGATAGACGTCTTCGCTCAGATCGCCGCGCCGCTCGGCGCTGATCAGGGCGACAGGAAATAGGTTGCTGCTGCTTTGCATGATGCTCTTGCACAAAAAAGGGCGGCTTCCCTCAGGAGCCCGCCCTGTTTCAATCAAAAAAGGGACCCGCTAGTCAATCAAGCCACAGAACATGTGGGAGCGGGCTTGCTCGCGAAACGGTGTGTCAGGCAGCATCAATGC